>NZ_JZEY01000061.1:607500-1309546 GCF_000969445.1 Devosia chinhatensis
GCTCCGGCGATGCGGCGCCTGAAGGCGCACCCTTAGTAAATAGAGGCCATTCTATAGAGCGCCCCTTATGCAGGCCACGGCGACTGCATGGTCCATGCACTATCCCGGACACCTTGTCTGCGCCGCACCCCCGATGATCGACATCTTGCAGCCGCCGTATTGGTGCCGCCCGCAGGGCGCGCTTATCCTGACCACATATCCCTGCCGGCAGACCCGTCACGACATGCACCCACCGCGCAAGAAGCGGCCTCGAGCCGGCGTCCTGTTCTCATCGCAGGATCGCGATCGTGGGAAGCAATGGCGCCCGGTCCGATCTCGGGCCATCGATCAGCGACATCCGGCCCGCCACGAACAAAGCAACGATAATGGCCGAGCCGTCATCGACGGGCCCTTCAAGTCAGAGCCTGGTGTGAACGGGATTGGCGCCAAGAGCAGGATGAAGTGGCGGAGAGAGAGGGATTCGAACCCCCGATAGAGTTGCCCCTATGCCGCATTTCGAGTGCGGTGCATTCAACCGCTCTGCCATCTCTCCGCGAGATCGAAAGCGTCCGGACCGGACGCGGCTGGTCGATACGGGGCGGCTTATGGCATAGCATGCACACCTCTGCAACTCCCCCGTGCGCCTCCCGGCAAGGAATTCTCACAATGGCCGATCCGCTCTTTGCCTATGGCACTTTGCAGGACCAAGGAATTCTCGAGGCCGTGCTTGGCCGCCCCGTTGCGCCGCTGGCTTTCTCCCCTGCCTCGCTCCCCCACCATCGCGTCGTCACCTATCCCGGTCGTCCCTATCCAGCGCTGATCCCTGATGCTGGCGCCCATGCTTCCGGCACGCTTATCAGCGGGCTCGCGGATGACGACTACATTGCCCTCGATGCCTTCGAGGGCAATGAATATAGAAGCGGGACATGCACTGTCTGCGCAGCAACAGCTAAGATCGTCGCCCGGGTCTACCTGCCCATATGCATTATTCTGCCCGATGCGCCGGGTTGGAGCCTCACCCATTGGCGCCTTCATCATCGAGATGCCTTGCTCAAGGAAGCGCAGGGCGCGCTGGGCTGACCCTCTTCACAAAGCCGTGCACATTGATCGGAGAGAAGGTCCCGCGCGTTCAAGCCGTGTTTGCAGCAATTTTCCAGGGAGATTGAACATGGTCCACCGCCGCACCATACTGGCCGGAATGGCCGCTCTGCCGCTTGTCGGCATTGCCGGCACCTCGATTGCCAATGCCCAGCAAGCCGCCGGAGACGCCGCCATGCCCGACACGATCCCGACCAGTGCCGGCGATCTCGTCATCCATCCTGTCGACCATGCCAGCCTCGTGCTCGAATGGGGCGACAAGGTCATCTATGTCGACCCGGTGGGCGGCGCCGAACTTTATGCCGGCCTGCCCGCGCCCACCGCCATCCTGATTACCCATGGCCATGGCGACCATTTCGATCTGCCCACGCTCGAAGCCATCGGCGCCGACCTGCCCTTTCTGACCAATCAGGAAGTGTTCGACCAATTGCCCGAGGCCCTCAAGGCCAATGCCAGCGCCGTCGCCAACGGCGAGGATGCGGTTCTCATCGACATTCCCGTTCGCGCCATAGCCGCCCACAACACCACGCCTGACCGGATGCAATACCATCCCGAAGGCGTCGGCAATGGCTATATCCTCACCTTCGGCGACACCCAGGTCTATGTTGCCGGCGATACCGAGCCCACCGAGGACATGCTGGCCCTGACCGACATCGACGTGGCCTTCCTGCCCATGAACCTGCCCTATACAATGACGCCCGAGCAGGCCGCCGAGGCGATCAACACCTTCAAGCCCGCCATCGTCTATCCCTACCATTACGGTGACAGCGACCTGTCCGTTCTCGACGCCGCAATCGAGGACGGCGTCGAGCTTCGGCTGCGCAACTGGTATCCGAACGGCCAGGGCTGAGCACTGTCGAGCGCCGTCGTTTCCCGCGACGGCGCTTGACTCAAAGAGGCTTTTTGCCGATAAGCGCCCGATCCATGCGCACCGGTCCGTCCGGTGCGCTGGTTTTGTTTGAAAACGCTGCTCGAGGCTGCCGCCGGACTTGTGTCCGGCATCCTTCGTAAAGCCCGCGGAATTGGCATGAGGCCGCGGCGCCGCAGAGCGCGACAGATAGGGACCTGCTGGCAGAACCAGTGGGCTGAAACATGACTTTTGCCGTTATCAAGACGGGCGGGAAGCAGTACAAGGTTGCTGCCAACGACGTCATCAAGATCGAAAAGCTCGACGCTGAAGCCGGCGACATCGTCACCTTTGACGAAGTCCTCATGGTTGGCGACACCATCGGCGCTCCGCTGGTGGAAGGCGCTCTGGTTGCCGCCGAGCTGGTCGAGACCCGCAAGCAGAAGACCGTCATCATCTTCAAGAAGCGTCGCCGCCACAATTCGCGTCGCCGCAACGGTCACCGTCAGCTTTTGTCCACGGTCCGCATCACCGAGATCCTGACGGGCGGCGCCAAGCCGACCATCAAGGCTGCGGCCAAGGCCGAAACCACCGAGGCCGTCACCGAAAAGGCTCCGGCCAAGAAGGCGACCAAGAAGACCGAGGCTGACGCAGCTGCCGAGGCACCGGCCAAGAAGCCGGCCGCCAAGAAGGCCGCCGCCACCGAAGACAATGCCGCTGAAAAGCCGGCAAAGAAGGCCCCGGCCAAGAAGGCCGACAAGGCCGATAAGGAATAAGGAGCTAGACAATTGGCACATAAGAAAGCAGGCGGTTCATCCCGCAACGGTCGTGATACTGCTGGCCGTCGTCTTGGCGTGAAGAAGTTCGGTGGCGAAACCGTCGTCGCCGGCAACATCATCATTCGTCAGCGCGGCACCAAGTGGGCTGTGGGCACCGGCGTCGGCCTGGGCAAGGACCACACCATCTATGCCCTGATCGACGGCAATGTGGCGTTCCGCACCCGCGCGAACTCCAAAGTACACGTGTCTGTCATCCCGGCAGAGGCCGCCGAATAATCCGGCAGGCCTGACCAACCCGCCGGAGACCTCGTTCCCCGGCGCTGTTTGGCAAGAGACACAAGCAAAGCAAAGGGGAACCGGTCCGACCGGTTCCCCTTTTCGTCTTTGTAGAGCTTTGAGCCATGACCGCCTTCAAGCATCGTCTGCCCGCCACGCTGTCCACTGCGCGTCTGGTCCTGACCGCGCCCAAAATGGCGCATGCTGCCGCCATCGCCGAACTCTGCAACAATGCCAATGTGCACAAATGGATAGCCCGCCTCCCCTTCCCCTACGGCCTGGAGGATGCGCGCTTCTTCATCGAACAGATCGTGCCCAGCGACGAGGAGGCCTGCTACGGGCTGATCCTTGATGGCGCGCTGATCGGTGTCGTCGGCCTGCATCTCCTGGGCGACGAGCCCGCCGAACTGGGCTATTGGCTGGGCGAACCCTATTGGGGCCATGGCTATGCCACCGAAGCCGCCCAGGCCCTGATCGCGGCGGCCCGATCCGCCGGCGCGACTGCGCTGGGCTCCCGCGCCCGCACGACCAATATGGCATCGCGCAATGTGCTCAGGAAACTCGGCTTTGTCGAGACCGGCAAGATCATCGAGACCGACGGCAATCTCGAGGGCCAGGACATGGTCCTCATGTCGCTGGATTTAACCAGATGACCGAGCTGCGCACTGCCCGCCTCCTCCTGCGTCCGGCCCGGCCCGACGACGCCCCCTGCTATGCCCTGGGGGTCAGCGAATTCGCCGTCGCCCGCTGGCTGACGCACCTGCCCTGGCCCTATACGCTGTCCATGGCCAGCGACTGGCTGCGCCAGGCCCCGGTGGGTCATTCCGAACAGGCCCTTTTCATCATCGAGGTGCCGGGCAAGGGGCTGATCGGCTGCCTCTCGCTCGCCGACGAACTCGGCTTCTGGATCGCCCGTCCGCATTGGGGCCGCGGCTATCTGACCGAAGCGGCCTCGGCCATGATCAACTGGCATTTTGCCCGCGGCCCGCAACAGCAGATCCGCTGCTCCGCCCAGGCCGACAACAAGCCCTCGCTGCGCGTCCAGGCCAAGCTGGGCTTTGTCGAATGCGGTCGCGACATGCGTTTTTCCCAGGCGCTGCAACACAATGTGCCCCACGTGGTTACGCAGTTGACGCGCAGCGACTGGCTGGCGCGTGGGAGCCTCAAATGCGCCTGACCCAAACGATCCGCACGCCCCGTCTCATCCTGCGCCCGCCCCAGCTGGGCGACGCCGAGGCCATCGCGCTCTATCTCAACGATTTCGGCGTGGCGGGAAACCTGGCCCGCGTGCCCCATCCCTATACGCTCGACGATGCCCGGACCTGGCTGGGCACGCGGCGGGCGTCCACGCCGCCCGACGAGGTCAATTTCGCCATCGAACATGCAGGGGTCTATACCGGCCAGGTGGGCTTTCATCCCGGCCCGGACGGTCCCATCATCGGCTATTGGCTGGGTCGGCCGTTCTGGGGACAGGGCATCATGAGCGAGGCGGTCCGCGCCAGTCTCGACTGGCTCTTTGCCGGCACCGATGTGGACGTGGTGCGCTCCGGCGTATTCCACTTCAACGCCGCCTCTCTGGCGATCCAGAACCGGCTGGGCTTTACCGTGACGGGCCGTTCCAGCCTGCTCTGCCTTGCGCGCAACGCCGAGGTGGAGCATATCGACACCAAACTGACGCGCGAACGCTTCCGGGACCATGCCGGAGAAGCCGCGCGACCCCAAGATGCGACGCATTAGACGCTGGAAGGCTCGACACCAATGAAATTTCTCGACCAGGCCAAGGTCTATATCAAGTCCGGTTCGGGCGGCGGCGGTGCCGTCAGCTTCCACCGGGAAAAATTCATCGAGTTCGGCGGCCCTGACGGCGGCAATGGCGGACGCGGCGGCGACATCGTCGCCGTCTGCGCCGAAGGCCTCAATACGCTGATCGATTTCCGCTACCAGCAGCATTTCCGCGCCGATACGGGCACCCATGGCATGGGCAAGAACCGCCATGGCGCCAATGCCGAGGATGTCATCCTGCGCGTGCCCAAGGGCACCCAGATCTTCGAGGAAGACCAGGAAACCCTGATCGCCGATTTCACCGAGATCGGCCAGCGCGTCGTGCTGCTCAAGGGCGGCAATGGCGGCTTCGGCAATGCCTATTTCAAGACCTCGTCCAACCAGGCCCCCCGCCGCGCCAATCCCGGCCAGGAGGGCGTCGAAAAGGGCATCTGGCTGCGCCTCAAGCTCATCGCCGATGCCGGCCTCGTCGGTCAGCCCAATGCCGGCAAGTCGACCTTTCTCGCCGCCGTCACCGCCGCCAAGCCCAAGATCGCCGATTACCCCTTCACCACGCTCCACCCCAATCTGGGCGTGGTGCGCATCGGCGAGCGGGAATTCGTGCTGGCCGACATTCCCGGCCTCATCGAGGGCGCCAGCGAAGGCGTGGGCATCGGCGACCGGTTCCTGGGCCATATCGAGCGCTGCAACGTGCTCATCCACCTGATCGACGGCACCAATGAAGACGTGGTCCATGTCTATAAGGCGGTCCGCCACGAACTGGCTGCCTATGCCGATGTGCTGGCCGAAAAGCAGGAAATCGTCGTCCTCAACAAGATCGATGCCCTCACCGAGGAGGAGATCAAGGACAAGGTCAAGGCACTGAAGAAAGCCAGCAAGGCCGAGGTTCGCCTGATCTCGGGCGCCACCGGCCAGGGCGTCGAGCAGGTTCTATGGGACGTGCTGCACATCCTCGACGCCGACAAGGCCGAAGCCGCCGCCCTCGACGCCAAGCCCACGGAAGAAAAATGGACGCCGTGATCCGCTGTCCTCTGGCGGCGCGCTACCGGGTCGAGCAAGACGCTTATAGAGGCGAAAGCCGCGACCCCTGTTTGGCGATCGCCCGATTGCGACTGCAGGTTCCCGCTTTCGCGCGAATGTCCCCGTGTTTCTCGGCGGAACTGGATAGATGAACCCCCTCGCCCCCTATCGGCGCATTACCATCAAGATCGGCTCGGCCCTGCTCGTCGACAAGGCCGGCAAGCTGCGGGCCGCCTGGTTGGCCGAGCTGGCCGCCGACATCGCCGCGCTCAAGGCCGAAGGCCGCGAGATCGTCATCGTATCCTCCGGCGCCATTGCGCTGGGCCGGGGGCTGCTGGGCCTGTCCGCTCCCGTTCTGACGCTCGAGCAAAGCCAGGCCGCCGCCAGCGCCGGGCAGATCGCGCTCAGCCAGGCCTGGGCCGAGGCGCTGGGCCAGCACGATATCGTCACCGGGCAGATCCTCATTACCCCCAATATCACCGAGGAACGCCGCTATTTCCTCAATGCCCGCACCACCATCCAGACGCTTCTGGGGCTGGGTGCCATTCCCATCATCAACGAGAATGACAGCGTCGCCACCGCCGAGATCCGCTATGGCGACAATGACCGCCTCTCGGCCCGCGTCGCCACCATGATCGAGGCGGACCTGCTTGTCCTGCTTTCCGACATCGACGGGCTCTATACCGCGCCACCGGCCCGGGACCCCGACGCCGCCCATATTCCCGTGGTCGAGCGCATCACGCCGGCCATCGAGGCCATGGCCGGCGGCGCGGCCAGCCACCTTTCGCGTGGCGGCATGACCACCAAGGTCGAAGCCGGCAAGATCGCAACGCTGGCCGGCACCGCCATGATCATCGCCAAGGGCACCGAAGGCCATCCGCTGCAAAGGCTCGGCGCAGGCGGGCTCCACACATTGTTCCACGCAGCCACCAGCCGCGCCCAATCGCGCAAGCGCTGGATCATGGGCACCTTGCAGGTCTCGGGTTCGGTTCAGGTCGATGCCGGCGCTGCCGGGGCGCTGAAGAAAGGCCGCTCGCTCCTGCCCATCGGCGTCACCCGCATCACCGGCGCTTTCGAGCGCGGCGACACCATTGCCGTGCTCGATCCCGAAGGCCGGGAAATCGCGCGCGGCCTCAGCGGTCTCGACAGCGAGGACGCGCGCCTCGTCATGGGCAAGCGCAGCCATGCCATCGTCGAATTGCTCGGCGCCGGGAACCGCGCCGAAATGGTGCATCGTGACAATATGGTCCTGACGGGCAGTATAGAGGAAACCACCGCATGAGCGCCGTTCAATCCACGCCTTCTATCGCGGAGATCATGGCCGGGATCGGCCGCAATGCCCGCATCGGCGCCAGCGCCCTCAAGATCGCCACGGCGGAACAGAAGCGCACGGCCCTCCTCACTGCCGCCGGCGCCATCAATGCGCATCGCAAGAAAATCCTCGCCGCCAACGAACTCGACATGGCTGCGGCGAAGGAAAAAGGTATTTCCGGCGCTTTTCTGGACCGTCTCCTGCTCAACGACGCCCGCATCGACGGCATTATCGAGGCGGTGAAGACCATTGCCGAACTGCCCGATCCGGTCGGCACGATCATCTCAGAATGGGACCGGCCCAATGGTCTCCATATCGAGCGTGTCCGCACCCCGCTCGGCGTCATCGGCGTCATTTTCGAATCCCGCCCCAATGTCACTGCCGATGCCGGCGCGCTCTGCATCAAGTCGGGCAATGCCGTCGTCCTGCGCGGCGGATCGGACAGCTTCCATTCCTCGACCGCTCTGGTCGATTGCCTGCTCGATGGCCTGCATCTGGCCGGCCTGCCGGTCGAATGCGTCCAGCTCGTCCCCACTACCGACCGCGAGGCAGTGGGCGAGATGCTCAAGGGTCTCGACGGCAATATCGACGTCATCGTCCCGCGCGGCGGCAAGTCGCTGGTCTCCCGCGTCCAGTCCGAAGCCCGTGTGCCGGTCTTTGCCCATCTCGAAGGGCTCGTGCATGTCTATATCGACAAATCCGCCGATCTCGACAAAGCCGTCTCGGTCACCCTCAACGCCAAGATGCGCCGCACCGGCATTTGCGGCGCCGCCGAAACCCTGCTCGTCCACAAGGATGTGGTCGGCACTCATCTCCAGCCCATCATCGCCGCACTCGTGGCCAAGGGTTGCGAAATCCGGGGCGACGAAACCGTCCTCTCCATGATCCCCGGAGCCGTCGCGGCCAATGAGGAAGATTGGAAGACCGAATATGAAGACGCCATCATCTCGGTGAAGATCGTCGACAGTCTCGAACAGGCCATTGCCCATATCGAGCACTATTCCTCCCACCACACAGAAGCCATCATCGCCGAGGATGCCGAAGCCGTCGAAAAATTCTTCAACGGCATCGACAGCGCCATCCTCGTCCACAACGCCTCCACCCAGTTCGCCGATGGCGGCGAATTCGGCTTCGGCGGCGAAATCGGCATTGCCACCGGTAAGATGCACGCCCGCGGCCCCGTCGGCGTCGAACAGCTCACCAGCTTCAAATACCGCGTCCGCGGCAACGGGCAGACAAGGCCTTGATGGGTTTACCGTCCTCGGCCGGCCCCCACCCAACCTCGCCCGGAAGATGGGTGAGGGTTCTCCTGACGCCACTGCCAAACCCTGCGCTTCATCGCCCCCTCTCCCTGGGTGGAGAGGGCCGGGGTGAGGGGGCCTTCCGGCTTCCACCCCCGGCTGCAAAGGCCCCATTGCCTGGCGCTGCGCGCCGGCCCCTCTCGCTGAGGGAGAGGCGCTCATGACCCTGCGCCCGCCTCTCCGCATACCCGGCATCACCGAAATTCCCCCATCTGCCCCCGGCATGCGCATCGGGCTCTTCGGCGGGTCCTTCAATCCCATTCATGACGGGCATTTGCTCGTCATGGAGGAAACCCTGCGCCGCCTCGAGCTCGACGCGCTCTGGGTGCTCGTCACCCCGGGCAATCCGCTCAAGAACAATGCCGGCCTGCCTCCGCTCGACACCCGCGTCCAAGCCGCCCGCGCCCGCATTGCCCATCCACGTATCCGCGTCACCGGGTTCGAGGCGGCGAAGGGCTTCACCTATTCCTGGCAAACCATCGATTTTCTGACCAGCACCCTGCCCGGCCGGCGGTTCGTCTGGATCATGGGGGCCGATAGCCTGGCCAATTTCCACCGCTGGCAGCGCTGGCGCGACATCGCCGCCCGCGTCCCCATCGCGGTTTATGTCCGTCCTGGCGCGGCCCGGCGCGCTCTCGCGTCCCGCGCCGCCACCATGCTCGACTATGCCCAGATCGATGAGGCTGATGCTGCCATTCTTCCGCTCTGCGCCCCCCCGGCCTGGATCTATCTGCAGGGCCGGCAATCGAGCCTTTCCTCTTCAGCCATCCGGGCGGCGAAGGACCCAAATTAAGCGTGATCGCCGCCTGATCTTGCGAAATGGGTCCATAAAGCGCATATTCAGCGCCAAGTGTGATCATTGTCACCGGAACAGGAACAGACGGCTTGCCGTTTTCACGACGCCGCTATATTCCGATCAACAACCAAGGATGCTTGACTTACGCATGACCCATGCCCGCGCATGGGCGGAAGGCCGTTTCTGATGGCCGCGCTGCCCGAAAACACCACGCCCGCTTCCCCCGCTGCCACCGGCGCTGCTCAGAAGCCGCTCATCGAGCTCATTCTCGACACCCTTGAAGATGCCAAGGCCGAGGAAACCGTGGCCGTCGACATCACCGGCAAGTCCTCGCTGGCCGACCACATGGTCGTGACCTCGGGTCGTTCGCATCGCCATGTCGCCGCCGTTGCCGATCAGGTCATCACCGCCCTGCGCGATCACGGCCATGGCAAGCCGCGGGTCGAAGGTCTTCCCCATGCCGATTGGGTCCTGGTCGATGCCGGCGACGTGATCCTGCATGTCTTCCGCCCCGAAGTGCGCGAATTCTACAATATCGAAAAGATGTGGCAGGCCGACTTCGCCGCCGATCAGCACTAGAAGATGCGTCTATCCATCGCGGCCGTCGGCCGAATGAAGAACGGGCCAGAGCGCGAGCTTGTGGCCCGTTATCTTGAGCGGGCCAGCTTTTCGGGCAAGCCTCTCGCGCTGACCGGGTTCGATGTCGTCGAGCTCTCTGAATCTCGCGCCAGCTCGGCCGCCGCGCGCAGGGCGGAGGAGGCCCGGGCCATTCGTGCCGCCCTGCCCGATGGCATGGTTGTCGCCCTCGACGAGCGCGGCAAGGCCGTGACGTCGGAGAGCTTTGCCAACCAGCTCGGCCGCTGGCGCGACGATGGTCGTTCCGCAGTCGGCTTCGTCATCGGTGGCGCCGACGGCATTGATCCCGATCTGGTGAAGGACGCCGATCTCGTCGTCAGTTTCTCGCCCATGGTCTGGCCGCACCAGCTCGTGCGCATCATGCTGGCCGAGCAATTATACCGCGCCACCACGATTTTAGCCGGTCATCCCTACCATCGTGGCGATTAGCCCCCGATGCCAGGCTCAACGTCAACAGTCTGTTACCCGCAGACCCATCATGGTTAAGCAATGTTAACCGGCTCTTTGCCTGCGGCTTGCTAATGTGCGCCCACTGATTCGGGGAGAGCCCATGCCCTTGCCAGCGGCAAGCATGACCAGACTAGCGCTGACGAGCCTGCTGCTGCTGGGCCTCGCCAGCCCCATGACTCATGCCCAGACCGAGCCTGTAGAGGAAGCGCCGGCCGAGACCGAATTGCGCCCCGGCCTGCCCCTCGATCCTTCGGCTTCCCCGGCCGAACCCGAGACGCAAACCAGCGCCGCAGAGCTCGAACAGCTTGAGGCAACCCTGACGCTCAGCCGGGAGCGCATCGAGGAGATGCGGGCCGAGATCGCTGCCATGGAAGGCGATGCCGCCCAGCAGAATGCCGCCCTTATCGCCGCCGGACAGCGGGT
Organism: Devosia chinhatensis; assembly: GCF_000969445.1. Taxonomy (NCBI): domain Bacteria; kingdom Pseudomonadati; phylum Pseudomonadota; class Alphaproteobacteria; order Hyphomicrobiales; family Devosiaceae; genus Devosia; species Devosia chinhatensis. The sequence continues at coordinate 618,200 of NZ_JZEY01000061.1, forward strand.
GAAGCTGGCCGAAATCGAGATCACCGATATCGAGGACAGGCTTTCCGACCTCATCGTACGGGAGCTCGAAGTGCGAGGCCGGCTCGATGGCGCCGACGCCGAAATCGCCAATGTTCTCGCGGCCTTGCAGCGCATTTCCCTCAACCCGCCGCCTGCTTTGGTGGTCGATCCGGACGACGCCCTGGGCTCGGCGCGTGGCGCCATGCTCATCGCCTCAATCGTCCCGCAACTGCGCGAGCGCGCCGATGCCGTGGCACTCGATCTCAAGGCTCTCACCGACATCAAGGCTGCCGCCCTCGCCGAGGAAGAGACCCTCAAGGCCAACCATCAGGTGCTCGAAGAAGAGCAATTGCGCATCGCGACCCTGATCGCCGCCCGCCGGCAGGGCATTGCGCAACTGAACACCGACCTCACCACTGAAGAAGCCGAGGCCCTGGCCCTGGCCGAGCGTGCGGCCACCTTGCGCGAACTGGTGACCGCCCTGTCGGAACGGGCCGCAGCCGGCGCCGAAACCGCTCCGGCCGCAGATCCGGACGTGCCCCAATTGTCGCCCGAAGCCATCCAGATGGCCTTTGCCGACACGGCCCGCAACCAGCCGGCAATCCCTTTCTCCCTGGCCCGCGGCTATCTCACCCAACCGGCCAATGGCAATATCGCCATGGCCTATGGTGCCAATGACGGGCGGGGCGGTATCTCGCAGGGACAGTCCATCCTCACCCGCGCCGAGGCACAGGTGCTGGCGCCGGCCGATGGCTGGGTGCTCTACAGGGGCCCTTACCTCAATTATGGCCAGATCGTCATTCTCAATACCGGGGACGGCTATACCGCACTGCTGGCAGGGCTAGAGACCATAACCGCCGATATCGGTCAATTCGTGCAGATGGGCACACCGATCGGCACAATGGGATCACGCACAAGTGGACGGACCGTGACCACGAGCGCTGGAAACACCCAGCCAACCCTTTATATTGAGCTTCGACAAAACAACGAGCCTATCGATCCTTCCGGATGGTGGGCAGACAACGAACAGACGGGATAATCACTCCATGCGTTTCCCAATTCTTGGTGCCGCCGCTTTGGGTGCGGCCCTCTTGGTGCCGGCTTCGGTGCTTATCGCCCAGGACCAGGCCCCGGCACCTGTCCCCGTCGAGGAAACACCCCTGGACCAGGCGCCTACCGACGAAACGCCTGTGGCTCCCAGCCCCTCGGGCGAGGAGCCCGAGCCCACCGAGGCGGAGAAGGCCGCAGCATCGCGCGACCCGCTGGAAATCTATGCCGATCTCAATCTGTTCGGCGAAATCTTCGACCGCATCCGCTCCGAATATGTCGATCCGCCCGATGAAAAGGAGCTCATCCGCGCCGCCATCCAGGGCATGCTGACCTCGCTCGACCCCCATTCCGGCTATCTGCCGCCCACCGATTACACCGAGACGCGGGAGGACATTTCCGGCCAGTTCGGCGGCCTGGGCGTGGAAATCATGATGGAAGACCAGCTGATCAAGGTGGTCTCCCCGATCGACGATACCCCTGCGGCTCGGGCAGGTATTCTTGCCAATGACCTGATCGTGCAGATCGACGGCCAGCAGGTTCAGGGCATGACCCAGGACGAGGCCGTGGACAAGATGCGCGGGCCCGTGGGCACGCAGGTGACCATTACCGTCATCCGCGAGGGCGTGGCCGATCCGCTCGAGTTCGAGCTGACGCGCGGGGTTATCTCCATGCGCGCCGTGCGCTGGTCCATGGAGGGCGATGTCGCGCTGCTGCGCCTCTCACGCTTCTCCGAGCAGGCCTTTGTGGGCATCGAGCGCGCCATCGAGGACATCTATGCCGAGCGGGACGACGTCCCGCCCAAGGGCATCATTCTCGATCTGCGCAACAATCCTGGTGGCTTGGTCGACCAGTCGGTCTATGTCGCCGATGCCTTCCTCAATCGCGGCGCGGTGGTTCTCACCCGTGGCCGGACGCAGGGCGAAAGCGCCCGCTACGACGCCATGCCCGACGAGCTCGACGAAAAGCTATCCGAGATCCCCATGGTCGTTCTGATCAATGGCGGGTCTGCCTCGGCCTCCGAAATCGTCGCCGGGGCGCTTCAGGACCACAAGCGGGCCACCGTGGTCGGCACCCGCTCCTTCGGCAAGGGCTCGGTGCAATCCATCATCTCTCTCGGCCCGGATGGCGCTATGCGCTTGACGACCGCGCGTTACTACACGCCGAACAATCGGTCGATCCAGGCGCTTGGCATCACTCCGGACATCGAAGTCCGCCAGGTCGTGCCCGAGGAGTTCCAGGGTCGTGACGAGATCATCGGCGAAGCCGGTCTCGAAGGACACATCACTATCGAGGGTCAGGAAGAATCCACCGTCGGCTCCTCGGTCTATGTGCCGCAGGAGAAGGAAGAAGATGCGCAACTGCAATACGCCATCCGTCTCATCAACGGCGAGGAGACAGACCCTGCCTATCCGCCCCAGGCGGAATAGGCCGGCGCAAGCATGATACGCTGGACCGCAGGCCGTTTGATTCGGCCCGCGGTCCAGCCACACAGGCCCCTGGGGCACGAGCGGAACTTTCATGGCCAATGACCTTTCCACCCCGCTGAACGGACGTCGACGCAAGGCGGGGGAGCGCAAGGGCCAGTTCCATTTTCCACTCGGTCGACTGCTGTTCCTTGTCATTGCCCTGATCGTTGGCGGGGTCGTCCTGCGCATCGTGCTCGTGGATGATCCCGAAGGTGGCAGGCCCGCCCTCGAAACCGCAATTTCGACCACCAGGGACAGCAATGCGGTGGCTCACGATGTTGCATCCGGCCCCGCCACCATCACCGCCGACCCCCATCAAAGCCCTGTAGATGGCGTTCATGCCGTGGACGCAGCGGCTTCATCAGACACGCCCGCCAGCGCCTCTCCATTGCGCGACGGCGTCCTTGCCGATCTCAGCGAAGAGACGGCCAACGGCACCATCCCACGCATGTCGAGCACGGGACTGACCCCGTTCGTCGCCTATCGCCGTCCAGCCTCGACAGTTTCGGAATCGACACCGCGCGTTGCCTTGGTCTTCACCGGCCTCGGCATCAACGAGCAGGGATCGCTCGACGCCATCGGCACGCTGCCCGACGACGTGACGCTGGCATTTGCCCCCTATGGTCGCTCCCTCGAGACCACCGTGGCCGCCGCCCGCTTGGCCGGCCACGAGGTTATGCTGGAATTGCCGATGGAGCCGTTTGACTATCCGCAGAACGATCCCGGCCCGCACACGATCCTCACCGGCGAATCCCCGCGTGCCAATCTCGACAAACTTTTCTGGCTGATGGCCCGTTTCGGCGGCTATTTCGGCGTGATCAACAATATGGGCGCCCGGTTCACCGCATCGGGCACGGACATGGCGCCTGTGATGGAAGAAATCGGTGCGCGCGGATTGGGCTATATGGACGACGGCGGGTCCAATCGATCCGTGGCCGCCCAGTTTGCCGGCACCAACAATGTCCCCTTCGCCCGGGCCAACCTGATGGTCGACGTCAATCCAGCGCGCGCATCCATTCTCGCAGCGCTTGCCAGCCTTGAAGCGCAGGCCATGGAATCGGGAAGTGCTATTGGTATTGTGAGTGCCTTGCCGATATCGGTTCAAACCGTGTCCGACTGGGCCCGCGAACTCGATGCCAAGGGAATAGCGTTGGTGCCCGCCAGCGCCCTGATGAAATAGAGATACCAGCCTGATGACCAGCCGGCCCGACCGTGAAGCCTTGCCCTATCGCGACTGCGTGGGGGTGGCCGTCTTTAATGCCGAAGGCAACGTCTTTCTGGGGCGTCGCAAGCAGGACGTGCAGTGGGAAAACGAAAGCGCGTTGCAGGCGCCTTGGCAGATGCCGCAAGGCGGCATCGACAAGGGAGAAGATCCGCTGCGTGCGGCTCTCCGGGAATTGCACGAGGAAACCAATATCAGCTCGGTGAGCTTGCTCGCAGAGGCACCCGAATGGATCCACTACGATCTCCCCGACGATGCTCTTGGGATCGCGCTCAAAGGCAAGTACCGCGGGCAGCGGCAGCGCTGGTTCGCCTTTGCGTTCACTGGCCGCGACAGCGAGATCAACGTGCTCTCCCCGGGCGGCGGAAAGTTTCCGCCCGAGTTCGACACCTGGCGCTGGGAGCGCCTGTCCCGTGCGCCATCCCTGATCGTGCCGTTCAAGCGCGAGGCCTATGAAAAGGTCGTAGCCGCCTTCGCCGACATTCCGAGGCGCTTTACTCATGTCTGAAACACGCCTGAGGACAATCGGCCTTCTGGGCGGCATGAGCTGGGAATCAACCGCGCATTATTACCGCGCCATCAATCAGGGCGTGGCAGCGCGCCTGGGTGGCCTGCATTCGGCCGAGCTCATCATTCACTCGGTGGATTTTGCGCCGATCGCCGAAATGCAGAAAGCGGGTCGGTGGGATGAGGCAGGCGCCCTTTTGGGGCAAGCGGCCAAGGGCCTCGAACAGGCTGGTGCGGACATATTGGGGTTGGCCACGAACACGATGCATATGGTCGCCGAACAGCTGACGGCCCAGATATCAATCCCGTTCATTCACATCGCCGATCCGACCGCCGCCGCCTTGTTGGGCGACGGCTACGAGTGTGTGGGCCTGCTGGGCACCAGTTTCACGATGGAAATGGGGTTCTACCGCGACCGTCTGGCCGCAAGCGGCCTCACCGTATTGGTTCCCGACGTCGACCGGACCAATCTGAACGGCATCATCTACGAGCAATTGTGCAAGGGGATCGTCTGTGACGATTCCCGCCGCATCTACATCGCCGCAATCGAGCGCCTGGCGGCGCGGGGTGCCCAGGCAGTCATCCTGGGTTGCACCGAGATCGGCATGCTGATCGACGACAGCGTCAGTCCCCTGCCCTGCTACGACACCACCGAATTACATTCATCCGCTCTTGTCGACGCAGCCCTGCGTTAGGCCGCCTCGCGTCGCCCTTGACCGTCCAGGCTTTTGCGCTCGACCTGAAAAATGTCGACCAGCCGATCGAGCGCCTGGGTCTGCCCTTCAGTCTGTTCTATGACCGCGTTGGTTTCTTCGACCAGCGATGCATTGTGCTGGGTCATCTGATCGAGCTGACGGACCGCCGCAGTGATTTCCTCGATGGAAGCGGCCTGTTCGCGGCTGGCCCGGGCGATAGTACGCACCAGCGCCGAGTTCTCGTCGACCTCGGCCTGCATGGCCCTGAGCTTTTCGCCTGCTGCCTCGACAAGCTGGGCGCCGTTATGAACTTCGAGACCACTGTCATGTACCAGGGCTTTGACATCGGCTGAAGCGCTGGCTGCGCTCTGAGCCAGCCGCCGCACCTCAACCGCCACAACGGCAAAACCCTTGCCCGCATCGCCAGCGCGCGCGGCCTCGACGGAAGCATTGAGTGCCAGGAGATTGGTCTGGAAGGCGATATCGTCAATGAGACCGATAATGTTGGAGATCTTGGCAGAAGACTGGGTAATGCGCTCCATGGCGCCCGTGGCTTGAACCATTACAGCGCTACTGTCCGCAGCGACCACCGAGACGCTTTCCGCCTTGCGTGCAGCCTGTTCGGCCATGCCGGCATTTCCCGACACCGTGCCCGCCAATTGATCCATGGCGGCCGAAGTTTCTTCGATCGTGGCTGCCTGGCGCGTCGTGCGGTCTGAAAGATCATTGGCGCCAGAAAGCAATTCACCGCTGGCGGTACGCAAGGAGCGTGTGGTCGAGCGCAATTGGCCCACGACATCGGCAAAGCGGTCTACGGTGCTGTTGAGGGCCAGACGAAGGTCCTCGAACTCGGGCGGAAAATTTTCGTCGATGCGCCCTGTCAGATCCCCAGCGGCCAATTGCTTGAGCCCGGCGCCGATAGCAGCGACCGATTGTTTGCGCGCGGTGACGTCCAAGGCGAACTGAACCACCTTATAGGGTGTACCCGAGGTATCGAATATGGGCGTGAACGTGCTCTGGATCCACACTTCCTGGCCATTTCGGGTGCGACGGCGATATTCCCCGCTCTTGAACGCTCCGGCCGCAAGATCCGTCCAGAACTGGCGATAGCTCTGGCTCCCGGGATCGGCGTCGAAGAGGAAGTCTGCGTTCGGCCGGCCCAGCACGTCTTCAAGACGATAGCCAAGCAGGCTGAGGAAGTTGTCATTGGCCGTGATCAGGGTACCATCGAGATGGAACTCGGCAACGATCTGCGCGCGGGAAATCGCCTGCAACTGGCCGGTATGGTCCGCAGCCTCCGCCATATGCTGGCGAGCCTGGACGTCGAGGGCAAGCTTTTCGGCGGAATTGGCCCGGAACACTTCAACAGCGCGGGCCATAGCGCCGATTTCATTGCGGCGACCAGTATAGGGCACGTCCAGATCGAGCGCTCCCGCAGCGATCTCGTCCATCGTCCGAGCCAAGCTGGGGATCGGGCGCGCAAGCAGGCGCGAGATCATCAGCGCAGCCAGCGCCATCAAAACCAGAACAAGCGCACTGACAGCGGCCAAGACCGCCATGGACTGATAAAGTACAGCCTCGATCGGCGCTCGGTCGACGGCGACCATCAGCGCGCCGATCACATTGCCATCGGCTGTGGCAATCGGCTGATAGCGCAACAGATAGCGCGTATCGGCAAAAGTGGCCTCACCGATATAGGGCTGATTGGCGACCAAGTGCTCGAACGCTGCATCACCGGAAACCAGAGGCTGGTCCATGAGACGCTCGTCGGAAATATTGATCAGGCTGGTACTGCCCACGGTGAAATCAGCGCTGGTTTCAGGGTCGTAGAGGTAGACGCTGACCTCAGTGCCCGAGACATTGGCGACCGTGTCGATGACATCGTGGTTGCGAAAGCGTGGCATGGAACGCGCCTGCAATGTTGCGACGCCGCCAGTATCGTCAAACCCGACTTCGAGACTGGGAAGGTTGACCTGCAGGATCTGCGCCGCAATGCGCGTACCACTCGTTATGGCCAGTTGGCTGTCTCGTTCGACGGAGCCGCTCAGGCTGACGAACAGCCCCACGAGAACCGCGACGATCGATATCGCGATGGCACCGATCGTTAGAGCCGAAATGGCAAATGTCAGGCGCAGATTGCCCAGAAATGCGGACATGTTGAAGCCCCCTGTTTCCGGTCGCCCCGACCGGATCACACCTCTTCCCCAGTCACAGACTGAACGCCAAGTCTTAATCAGACGTTGAGATAGAGCGAAAATCAAGCAATATCAATATCTTGCATAAAAGATGGGCTATTTGCCCGTTTTCCATGCAAAAAGGCCGCCCGATAGGGCGGCCTTGATATCTCGGGCGTGTGCAGATTTTTAATGGATATGCGTGCCGTTGAGCTGCTGTGCTTCGATGGCAAGGTTGAGCAGGCCGCTGACGAACTCCTGGGCATAGGACTTGTCTTCAGGGGTTTCGGCTCTACCCAGTTCGTCCTGGGCTGCCTTGATCTGCGTCTGCAGGTCGGCATGGTCGAATTCGGAGAAGGGCACGGACTGCTCGGCCAGAATGGTGAGCCCTTCCGGGGACACATCGGCGAAGCCACCCTTGACGAAATAGATATTGGCCGTGCCCGTGCTCGTGGTCACGGTAATGAAGCCGGAACGCAGCGTCGTCATGAACGGGGCATGATCAGCCATCACCGTGAAATAGCCTTCCGTGCCGGGCACGGTCACCGATTGCACCACTTCCGACAGCACCAGCCGCTCGGGTGACACGATCTCGATCTTGAGGCCTTCAGCCATTGTCTTGGTCCTCTAGAGCGTGGTCAGCCAAAGTGGTTTCACTTTCTTGGGTGACCGCGCGGCTTTTGTCGTCCAAAAAAGGGTCCGAACGCTCATCCGGACCCCGATCGCGAAGGACGGGCCGCTGTTGCGACCCGACCGGATTAGGCGGCCTGTGCAGCCAGCTTCTGCGCCTTGGCGACAGCGTCTTCGATCGTGCCGACCATGTAGAAGGCAGCTTCCGGCAGGTGGTCGTACTCGCCGGCGACGAGGCCCTTGAAGCCCTTGATGGTGTCGGCAAGCTGCACGAACACGCCCGGCGAGCCGGTGAAGACTTCGGCCACGTCGAAGGGCTGGCTCATGAAGCGCTCGACCTTGCGGGCGCGGGCCACGGTCAGCTTGTCCTCTTCGGAAAGCTCGTCCATGCCCAGGATGGCAATGATGTCCTGCAGGGCCTTGTACTTCTGCAGCACTTCCTGAACGCGACGGGCGACTTCGTAATGCTCCTGGCCAACGATGTTGGCGTCAAGAATGCGCGAGTTCGAAGCCAGCGGGTCAACGGCGGGGTAGATGCCCTTTTCCGAAATCGCGCGGTTGAGAACCGTCACGGCGTCGAAGTGGGCGAACGAGGTCGCTGGCGCCGGATCGGTCAAGTCGTCGGCCGGAACGTACACGGCCTGCACGGACGTGATCGAGCCCTTGTTGGTCGTGGTGATGCGTTCCTGCATCGCGCCCATGTCGGTAGCCAGCGTCGGCTGGTAACCCACGGCCGAGGGGATACGGCCCAAGAGAGCCGACATTTCGGCACCGGCCTGGGTGAAGCGGAAGATGTTGTCCACGAAGAACAGCACATCCTGTCCCTTGTCGCGGAAATCCTCGGCGATGGTCAGGCCGGTCAGCGCCACGCGGGCACGGGCACCGGGGGGCTCGTTCATCTGGCCGAACACCAGCGCACACTTGGAACCGGCAGCCGAGCCATTGTGCTCGACCGGGTTCTTGTTCACGCCCGATTCGATCATTTCGTAATAGAGGTCGTTGCCCTCGCGGGTGCGTTCACCCACGCCGGCAAACACCGAATAACCACCATGGGCCTTGGCGACGTTGTTGATCAGTTCCTGGATGAGAACGGTCTTGCCGACGCCGGCGCCGCCCATCAGGCCGATCTTGCCACCACGGGCATAGGGAGCGATCAGGTCGACAACCTTGATGCCGGTAACAAGAACCTGGGATTCGGGGTTCTGTTCGGCGAAGGCGGGAGCCTCCTGATGGATTTCGCGGATCGTCTCACCGACGATTGGGCCGGCATCGTCGATCGGCTCGCCGATGACGTTCATGATGCGGCCCAGGGTCGCTTCACCGACCGGAACCGAGATCGCGGCGCCCAGATCGATCACTTCCGCGCCGCGAACCAGACCTTCGGTCGTGTCCATGGCGATGGCGCGCACGGCGTTTTCACCCAGGTGCTGAGCAACTTCGAGCACCAGGCGCTGGCCGTTATTGGTGGTTTCAAGCGCGTTCAGGATGGCGGGCAGGTGATCGTCGAACACGACGTCAACGACGGCACCGATGACCTGCGATACGCGACCGGCCTTTTTGTCTGCCATTTGTTCGTCCTCGCTGTGCGGTTAGAGCGCTTCGGCGCCCGAGATGATTTCAATGAGTTCTTTGGTGATCTGGGCCTGGCGCTGGCGGTTATAGCTCAGCTGCAGCTTTCCGATCATTTCCCCGGCATTGCGGGTCGCATTGTCCATTGCGGACATCTGCGCACCGTAGAACGAGGCGGAGTTCTCGAGCATGGCGCGGAAAATCTGCACGCTCACATTGCGCGGCAAGAGGTCTTCCACGATCGCTTCTTCGTTTGGCTCATATTCGTAGATCACGGCCGAGTTGCTGACGACCGCGCCCTCGCCTTCGACCTTCTCGATCTTGGCGGGGATGATCTGCAGCGCCTGGGGCACCTGGCTGACGACCGAATTGAACTTGGCGAAAAACAGCGTTGCGACGTCGAATTCGCCCGCCGCAAACATGGCCTGCACCTTCTGGCTCACGTCGCTGGCCTGGGCAAAGCCGATATTCTTGACGTCGCGATAGCTGATCGTCTCGACGATCTTATCGGCGAACTGCCGCTTGAGAATATCGTGTCCCTTGCGGCCGACGGTCAGGAACTTGACCGTCTTGCCCTGCGCCAGAAGCTTGTTGGCATGATCGCGCGCCAGACGCGCGATCGAGGAATTGAAGCCGCCGGCCAGACCACGCTCGCCGGTCGCAACGACCAGCAGATGGACCTGGTCCTTGCCGTTACCGGCCAGGAGAACGGGCGCGTCGGTCTGACCGTCATAGACGGCGGCCAGGCTTGCCAGCACCTTGCCCATGCGCTCGGCATAGGGACGCGCAGCTTCGGCCGCATCCTGGGCACGACGGAGCTTGGCCGCCGCCACCATCTGCATGGCCTTGGTGATCTTCTGGGTCGATTTGACCGAGTCGATCCGGTTCTTAAGATCCTTTAGCGACGGCATGGCCTGTCGTCTCCTTCAGGCTTTAAGCCGCGTAGGTCTTCTTGATCTCGTCCAGAGCCGACTTCAGCTTGGCACGGGTGTCGTCGCTCAGAGCTTTCTCTTTTGCGATGGTCGACAGCAGATCGGCGTACTTGCCGCGCAGGTTCGAAAGCACGTGCTTTTCAAAGTCCTGCACCTTGTTCACAGCAACGCTGTCCAGATAGCCATTGGCGCCTGCGAAGATCACGGCGACCTGCTCTTCGGTCTTGAGCGGGCTGAACTGGGGCTGCTTGAGCAGCTCGGTCAGGCGCGCGCCACGATTGAGCAGGCGCTGTGTCGAGGCGTCGAGGTCGGAGCCGAACTGGGCGAAGGCCGCCATTTCGCGATACTGGGAAAGCTCACCCTTGAGCGAACCGGCAACTTGCTTCATCGCCTTGATCTGGGCCGACCCACCAACGCGGGAAACCGAAAGACCAACGTTCACGGCCGGGCGGATACCCTGGAAGAACAGGTTGGTTTCCAGGAAGATCTGGCCGTCGGTGATGGAGATCACGTTGGTCGGGATATAGGCCGACACGTCGTTCGCCTGGGTTTCGATAACCGGCAGCGCGGTCAGCGAGCCAAGACCATGGGCCTCGTTCATCTTCGCAGCGCGCTCGAGCAGACGGGAATGCAGGTAGAACACGTCGCCCGGATAGGCTTCGCGGCCCGGCGGGCGACGCAGCAGCAGCGACATCTGGCGATAGGCAACGGCCTGCTTGGTCAGATCGTCATAGGCGATCACGGCATGCTTGCCATTGTCGCGGAACCATTCGCCGATGGCGCAGCCGGTGAACGGCGCGATGTACTGGAGAGGAGCGGGATCGGAGGCAGTCGCAGCGATGACGATGGAATAGGGCAGCGCGCCCGATTCTTCGAGCTGCTTGACGAACTGCGCCACGGTCGAGCGCTTCTGACCCACGGCGACGTAGATGCAGAACAGCTTGTCGGTGTCGGACGCATTGGCGTCGTGTGCCGGCTTCTGGTTGAGGAAGGTGTCCAGGATGATGGCGGACTTGCCGGTCTGGCGATCACCGATGACCAGCTCGCGCTGGCCGCGGCCGATCGGGATCAGCGCGTCGATGGCCTTGAGGCCGGTGGACATCGGCTCGTGCACGGACTTGCGCGGCAGGATGCCGGGCGCCTTGACGTCGACGCGGCGACGCTCGGTGTGCTCGATGGGACCCTTGCCGTCGATCGGGTTGCCGAGGCCGTCGACAACGCGACCGAGCAGGCCGGGGCCGACCGGAGTATCCACGATGGCACCGGTACGCTTGACGACGTCGCCTTCCTTGATCGCACGGTCATTGCCGAAGATCACGACACCGACATTGTCGGCTTCGAGGTTCAGCGCCATGCCTTTGATGCCGCCGGGGAACTCGACGAGCTCGCCGGCCTGCACATTGTCGAGGCCGAAAACGCGGGCGATACCGTCACCGACGGACAGCACCTGACCCACTTCGGAAACCTGGGCTTCCTGGCCGAAATTCTTGATCTGGTCCTTGAGGATCGCAGAGATTTCCGCGGCTTTGATGTCCATTTATCCGACCTCTTTCATGGCGATTTTCATCGCGGCGAGTTTTGTCTTGAGAGAAGAATCGATCATCTGACTGCCGACCTTCACCTGAAGGCCACCGATCAGCGAGGGATCGACGAATTGGTTGAGCGTGACCGCCTTGCCGAGCTTGGCCTTGAGCGCCTCGGCCAGAGCCTGAGCCTGCTCACCGGTCAACGGTGCGGCCGATGTCACGTCGGCAGTGGTCTCACCGCGATCGGCTGCAGCCAGCTCGCGGAACACTACGATGATCTGGTCCAGCGCGAAAAGGCGCCCATTGCGGGCCACGATGCGCAGGAAATTGCCCACCAGCGGATTGACCTTTGCCTTGCCCAGCACGGCATCGAGGGCCGAGGCCTTGACGTCGCCTGGAATGACGGGCGAGCGGAGATACCGCGAGAAGTCCTCGCTCTCACCGATCAGCCGCGAAATGTCGGAAAGCCCGGTTTCCACCTGAGCCAGCTGGTTCTCGCTCCTGGCGAGATCGAACAGCGCCGACGCATATGGCCGCGCGATTTGGGTAAGCACTGAATTCTGCGCTGCCAATGCCGCTTCACCCTCTATTTATCCGTCCCTCTCTTGGCTCCGTTACCGGAACCCGGGCGGGTTTTACATGCTTGGACGTGCTCGGAAACGGGGCTCGAGCCGGACCCCTCAAAGTTGGGGGTGCTCTAACACATGAAAACTCAGCCATGCAAGGCTTGGCGACGCGATTCAAATGCGGCGAATTTGTCGCACTCCCCGCCGCCCCTTCGGGGCAAATCATGCCGGTGGCATGATTTGAGGCGGGGAGGCCATGAGAGCTGAGCTCGAATGGCGGTGCACAGCAGCATATGCGCCAACGTTTTTGCCCCCACGCCCCCGCGAACATACAGACGCGCCAAACCAGCCCGCGTCGTTACGAAGGCTTAAGGTGTGTGTTCACATTATTGCGGGTGATCTTTCTGATCGCGACCGGTCTTCTGACCGTTTGGGGCGCAGCGGGCGGCTGGGATGGCTGGTAAGCACACCGCCCGCCGCTAACCTCGGTCATCACTCCGTGGCTGACCCCAAACTGGTTATCAAAGGTAAAGGATGTCTTGCACGCAGCGCGAGACCTCGCAGCTTTCACATGAAACTGACCGGATCGATGTCGATCTGCACCTTGAGATCACCTCGGGGCTTTTCGGCGCTCGATAGCCAGAACCGGACATAACCCGACAGATCGAAATCCTTGCCCGATTGCGCCAGCAGCCGCACCCGGTGACGGCCGCGGATCATCGCCACCGGCGCATCAGCCGGGCCGTAAAGTCGAACGCCGTCGGCCATCGGCGCCGCGGCGAGCAGTTTGCGGGCAAAGCCCATGGCGTCTTGCTGCGCATTGGCCGAGACGATCAGCGCTGCCAACCGCCCGAAAGGCGGCATGCCACCGGCCTCGCGCGCCAGCAATTCCTGCGCATAGAATGCCTCCCTGTCTCCTCCCACCATCGCCTTCATCACTGGATGGTCGGGATGATAGGTCTGGAGGAACGCCTTGCCATGTCGCGAGGCCCGACCCGCCCGCCCGGCAACCTGCGTCAGGATCTGGAAGGTCTTTTCGGCGGCCCTGGGGTCTCCATGAGCCAGCCCCAGATCGGCATCGAGCACGCCGACCACCGAGAGCTTTTCGAAGTGGTGCCCCTTGGACACCAATTGCGTGCCGATGATGAGATCGTATTCGCCGCGCTCCACCTCGGCAAAACGGTCTCGTAACTGGCTGTGGCTGCCCATGTCGGTGGAAAGAAGGACCCGCCGCGCATCGGGAAAGCGGGCAGCGGCCTCCTCGGCCACCCGTTCGATTCCCGGACCGACCGCTACCAGCGCATCGGCCTCGCCGCATTCGCCGCAGACCTTGGGGGTGCGCACTTCATGGCCGCAATGATGACACATGAGCACGCCGCGAAACCGGTGCTCGACCATCCAGGCCGAGCAATCGGGGCACTGATATTGGTGCCCGCAAGATCGGCACAGCGTCAGCGGCGCATAGCCACGACGATTGAGGAACAGCAGAGCCTGCTCGCCCCGGTCAAGCGCTGCAAAGACTTCACGCGCCAGGACGGGCGCGATCCATTCGCCTTTTTCCGGCCCATCTGTCCGCATGTCGATAGCGGAGATGTCGGGCATTGCTGCCTCGGCAAATCGGCTTTCGAGCCGAACATGGACATAGCGCCCGACATTCGCATTGTTGCGCGATTCGACCGAGGGCGTGGCCGAGGAGAGCACCACCCGCGCCGTGCTGAGATGCGCCCGCACGATAGCCATGTCGCGAGCATGATAGGTAAAACCCTCGGATTGCTTATAGGCACCGTCATGCTCTTCATCGAGCACCAGCAGGCCCAGTTCGCGGAAGGGCAGGAACAGTGCCGAGCGCGCACCGACGACAGCCCGCACCGTGCCGTCCAGCACGCCACGCCAGACCTTGGCGCGCTGCACCGGGGTCATGTCCGAGTGCCATTCCGCCGGCCGGCCTCCAAATCGTTTGGTGAAGCGGTCGATGAACGTACTGGTGAGAGCAATTTCGGGCAGAAGCACCAGAGCCTGCCGACCGGCACGCAGGGTGTCGGCTACGGCCTCGAAGAACACTTCGGTCTTGCCGCCTCCGGTGACCCCGTCCAGGAGGGCCACCCCGAAATCATGGGCGCTCAATGCCAGGATCTGGTCGAGCGCAGTTTGCTGCTCGGGATTAAGACTGGACGGATTAGCATCGGGGTCGGGCGGCAGCACGACTGGCGGCGCCGGCATCTCGACTTTTTCCACGGCCCCGGTTTTCTCCAGCCCATCCAGAACCGAGCTCGACACTCCCGAGGCGCCCAGCAAGGCAGGCTTTGGCCAGGCCATGTCGTCCATCAGGCAATCGAGCACGCGCAGGCGGGCGGGCGTGAGCTTTTCGGGCTCATGGCGGGTGCGCCGATAGGCAATCACCGGTTTGGGCGGCTCCAGCGCCTCGGGCGAACGCAACACGCCGCGCAAAACTTGTCCTGGCGCGGCGAGCGTATAGCGCCCAACCCAATCCACGAGTCGGAGCAATTCTTCAGAAAGTGGTGGCACGTCATAGGCATGAGCCACATCACGCAGCCTATTGTGGGCCACATTGTCCCGAGGCTCCCCCCAGACCACGCCAAGGACAAGGCGCGGCCCCAGGGGCACTGCGACGATCGAGCCGCGTGCCAGGGCCATGCCCTCGGGCACACGATAGGAATAGGGGCCCTCGACGGCTACCCCGACCATCACTGCAACGATGTCGCCGGATTCGAACATTTGTGCTTGTTCTGTTCGCATCGGATGCGAACCGGCGCAAGTGATTCCTGTATGGATGGGGCCTAGAACTGCCCCTTCAGCCCAACGGTGAGATCCAGCGACCGAAGGGCGGCGCCGGCCAGGTCGCTTCCGCTGAGATAAGCGAGGCCGGTATTGGTGTTGATATAGTCAGCCTGACCGCGCATCTGGAAATGATGATCGTAGCGGGCTGCTACGAACAACTCGGCCATTCGTCCCAGTTTCATGCCGGCATCCACCCCGAGGGTGACGGTGGGCGAAAGATTGAACCGATCCTCCACCCGCAGGTTACGCATCCAGTGATTGTCCGTCGATGTCCCGTTGACGGTCAGGCCCCCTCGCAAAAGCCCGCCGACCCGGAAATCGCCATAGCGCTCCTCGCCATCGACCCCGACAAACACCTCCGGCAGGCGCTGGCGATAGGCAATGGCCGGCTCACCATCGGGGAAACTGCCGATATCGTTACGAAACCCGTTTTGACTGTAGATGTAGGATCCCCCGAACGAGGACCAGGACACGTCGGTATATTTGAAGCCACCATGCAGCCGGACATTGGCATCGGGCAGTCGCGCGAGATCATATCCAAGGGCAAATTCGCCGGACAGGTAATGGTCGAGCCGCGTATCGGGATGTTGCGAGCGATCCGTCCAATCGTCGAAATTGTTCGTTGAGACCAGCCAGTCGTAGTCTTCCATATAGCTCATGCCATGGCCGGCAACACTGCCACCCGCACTGATACTAAGGCCATTGCCGAGCGCGATGTCGATGCTGCCCCGCATCACCGGCGCCTTGCTCTGCCAGATGAGCTGGCTGAGCGTGCGGTCGCCATTGAACACATATTCATCGCCCTGGATGAATATCGCCCCGAGGCCCGCGCGCAGTTTCACGCTTTCGGTGCTGTAGCTATAGGTGTCAGGTTGGTCAAAGGTGACGCTTTGCGCGAAATCGCCCGACCAGGTCCAGTCCGCTGCAGATGTAGGGACTGACATGAGGGCAATAAGGGCAAGTCCCCGGACAGCAATACGCATGACAAACACCTCCAGTGAACAACTTGTCCAACGGCAGGGGTTAAGGTGGGGTTTACCATGCCTCTTACGCCGAATTTTACCATGCTGGATCAGGATGGCGGCATGACCGACAGTGCATTTGCCACCGATGACTTCGTGCGTGAACGCCTTTCCGCCTGGTCGCGGGAGATGGGGGCTGTAAAGCGGCTCGCGCCCCGGACGATCGAGGCCTATAGCCGCGACATCAGCCAGTTCATGAGTTTTCTGGCGGGACATATGGGTGGGCCGGTCACCTTGAAGTCGCTTCGGGAATTGCGTGGTGCAGATATCCGCGCCTTCATGGCCCAAAGACGCAGCGAGAGCCTGGGGTCCCGCTCGCTGGCCCGCGTGCTCTCTGCCATGAAGAGTTTCTTCGGCTTTCTCGAACGCGAAGGCACGTTGAGCACCGAGGCGCTCAATGTCATTCGCACCCCGAAAATCCCACGATCCCTGCCCAAGGCCCTGACCGTTCTCGAGGCGCGCCAGACGATCGCCACGACGCAGGAAATGGAGGAGAGGCCATGGGTCGCAGCTCGGGACATGGCCGTCATTTCGCTCTGCTATGGCGCCGGGCTGCGTATATCCGAAGCCCTGGCCCTCACCCGCTCCGACCTCGAAACCGACATCCTGCGGGTGACGGGCAAGGGTGGACGGACGCGCATGGTGCCGCTGATTGCTCCCGTGCGCGCCGCGATCGAGACTTATCTTGGCCTTGCGCCGTTCAAACTTTGGCCGGAAGAACCCTTGTTTCGCGGCGTTCGCGGCGGGGTCCTGTCTCCCCGGCTCATCCAGTTGCGCATGGCGCAGCTGCGCTCAGCGCTCGGGCTGCCGCCCTCCGCAACGCCTCATGCCCTGCGACACTCCTTCGCGACCCATCTTTTGGGGCAGGGCGGCGATCTGCGTTCCATCCAGGAATTGCTGGGGCATGCCAGCCTTTCCACGACCCAGATCTACACCGCCGTTGATACCGAACGCCTGCTCGATTCCTACGCCAAGGCCCATCCCCGCGGATAGGGCTGGACGGATCGGCGCCATTCCGGCTTTTGCCGGCGGGATCGAGCGTCTATTGCTGAGCCGAAGGATCTCGGTTCATGCACCCGCCCCAAAGTTCAGACTCCGCCTCGGCCATCGACATGGTCGGTTATGGCCTCGCCGTCGGTGGGGCCGCATTATTTTCGACCAAGGGCATCTTCATTAAACTGGCTTTCGCCGAGGGCGTGTCCACCGAGGCGACGCTTGCCCTGCGCATGCTGGTAGCGCTGCCGGTCTACCTGGTGATCCTGCTCAGCCTGCTGCGCCGTAATCCGCAAGCGCGCAGCCTGCTGACGCCGACGCGGCTCCTGGCCTCCATGGCCGTCGGTATCCTTGGCTACTACCTTTCCAGCTATCTCGACTTCGCCGGACTGGCCTTCGTCTCGGCGCAATATGAGCGGTTGGTCCTTTTTACCTATCCCTTCTTCGTTTTGCTCTTTGGCGTCTGGTTCTTTGGCGACGCCATGAACTGGCGCCTCGTTCCGCCCATGGGCATTACCTATTCGGGCCTGCTGGTAATCTTCGCCTGGAACCTCGCCGTCCAACCAGAGGGACTGCTGATCGGCACGAGCCTTGTCCTGGGCTCGGCCGTGACTTTTGCGTTCTACCAGCACCTGGCTCGTCGCCAGATGCTCATTATCGGCGCCGGTCTGTTCACCTGTGTCGGCATGTCCACGGCCGCCGTTCTGGCGATCGGCCAGAGCCTATTTGTGGATGGTGTGGACACCTATATCGAGTTCAGTCCCTACGTCTGGTTCCTGGGACTGATGCTGGGCATTTTTGGCACCGTGCTACCCTCCTTCCTGCTCAATGCCGGCATTGCCCGCATCGGCGCCCGGGCCACCTCGTCCACGGCTTCATTCGGACCGATTGTCACCATCATCCTGGCAGTCTTTGTACTGGGCGAGGACTTTACCTTCTTCCACGCCATCGGCACGGGCCTCGTCCTTCTGGGCTCCTCGCTCTTTGCCCGCATCGAAAATCGTACCCGGAAAGCATGATTGCGTCTGGCTGATGCCAGCGTGCCCCAATCAGGCTATAAAGCTTTGGCAGGCAATCGTGGTCGAGTCCTCGCATATTAAGTAAAGCACGGCTCGACCCGGACGAACCTGCAGCCGACAGTCGGAGGGACAATCCATGATCATCAAGAACAAGCGTCTGAGCTGCGCTGCGCTGGCATTGACCCTCATGACCGGACTGGCCTTTCCCAGCCTGGCGCAGGACCAGAGCGAGATCGATTTCGGCGACGATAGTTCCGAATGGGCCAATGATGGCGAATGCGACGATCCCCGCTTCGAGGGCAGCGCCATGGCCGTCGAACTCGAAGACGTCGATATCGGGCGTGACGCGACCGATTGCCGAGCGGCATTCGAGGCCGGCGATATCACCCTCGTCGACCCCGCCGCAGATCCAGCCGCTGAAATCGACTTCGGCGACGACAGCTCCGAATGGGCCAATGACCAGGAATGCGACGATCCTCGTTTCGCGGGACCGGGAATGGCGACACCGCTCGACGAGGAAAATGTCCTGCGCGACGCAACGGATTGCCGAAATGCCTTTGCCGACGGCGAAATCTGGCTGGCTGACGATGCCGGCGACGTGGCAGGCGGCGAGGAAACGACCTCGCCGACGGAAAACGGACCTGCAGCCGCCTGGCTAGATATGATCGCAAGCCGCATCGACTTCGGCGACGATAGCGGTGCCTGGCCAAATGATGGCGAATGCGATGATCCAGACTTTGTTGGCCCGGGCGCCAATCCCAAGCCCAGCGACGACAATCGGATGGCCGATGCCAGCGATTGCCGTGCGGCATTCCTGGCCGGCACGGTCAGCCTGAAATCCGCCCTTGCCGATCAACCGACTACAGCGTTCGATTACGGCGACGACACATCGTCATGGGCCAATGACGGGGAATGCGACGACTGGCGTTTTACCGGCGAAGCCATGGCCAAGAAGCTCTCCTATGAAGATGTGTCCGCCGACGCCACCGATTGCCGTACGCTCGAGGAGCAGGGACTGGTCTCGATCAAGCCGGTCTTTATGCCAGAATATGCGCTTGGCGCCCCCTACGACGCGTCGGGAATCGATTTCGGCGATGATTCATCTTCTTATGCGCATGATGACCAATGCGATGATCCGCGCTTCGAAGGTCCGGGCACGGCCTATACCTTGCTCGATGGCGACCGCATGGCCGATGCCACCGATTGCCGCGCTGCCTTTGAGGCTGGCACGATCGACCTGCGGGCCAGCGAACGCTGAACGAGTTGGATAGAAATGAAAAACGGCGGGGACAGACCCGCCGTTTTTTTCTTTGCTTGGCAGAAGTGACCTGCTGGAGCGGCAGGCCTGACGTCAGGCCGCCTTGCGCTCCACCATCATCTTCTTGATCTGGGCGATGGCCTTTGCCGGATTGAGACCCTTCGGGCAGACCTGTGCACAATTCATGATCGTGTGGCAGCGATAGAGCTTGAACGGATCTTCCAGGTTCTCCAGGCGCTCGGCCGTCGTTTCATCGCGACTATCGATCAGCCAGCGATAGGCCTGCAGCAACGCTGCCGGGCCAAGATACTTTTCGCCGTTCCACCAATAGGACGGGCAGGACGTCGAGCAGCAGGCGCACAGGATGCACTCATAGAGCCCATCGAGCTTGGCGCGGTTTTCGATCGACTGCGTCCATTCCTTTTCAGGCGTGGGCGATGTCGTCTTGAGCCAGGGCTCAATGGCGCGATGCTGCGCGTAAAAGTTGGAGAGGTCCGGGACAAGATCTTTGACCACGGGCATATGCGGCAGGGGATAAATCTTGATCGCCCCCGAGGAGTCATCCATGCCCTTGGTGCAGGCCAGGGTATTCAGCCCGTTGATGTTCATCGAGCACGATCCGCAAATGCCTTCACGGCAGGAGCGTCGCAGCGTCAGCGTCGGATCGATATTGTTCTTGATGAACAGCAGCGCGTCCAAAATCATCGGACCGCAATTGTCCAGGTCGACGAAATAGGTGTCGATGCGCGGATTGTCTGCGGTATCGGGATCATAGCGGTAGATATGGAATTCGCGCAGGCGCGTCGCCCCGGCAGGCTTGGGCCAGGTCTTGCCCTTTTGTGGCTGATCGGCCTTGCGCAGCGTCAGTTCGGCCATTTTCGCTCTTTCCTTCTCAACAAGCCGGGGCCGGCTCAGGAATTTCGTCTCATCTCCAGGTCATTGCCGCAAAGCAGGCACCTGGTGGTCTCAATAATTCGGCTTACAGATCTGGTTCGATTTCGCCACATAGGCATTGTAGGCCTGATAGTCCGCAGCGGCCGGCGAGCCACCTTTCATCGAGGCGATCACTACGCCCATGAACCGCTCGTCGATCAGGCTCATCGCTGCGTCGGCCTTGCACGCGCACAGCGCTTCATCCTGCGAAATGCCGACGCAGACCCGATAGAATTCTTCGTTTTGCGCTGCACTCGGAGGGCCCGCGAGGACGGGGACCGAAAGCGTCAGAAGGGCCAGCAGGGCGAAAGCGCGACGCATCAGTAAACGCGCGCCTTGGGCGCGATCTTCTTGAGATCGATGCCGCCCTGGTCCTGGGGGGTCAGCGGATCGGTGATAACCGGGCGATAGCCCAGCCGCACGTCACCGTTGTCGACATTGACATGGGCCAGAGTGTGCTTGCGCCATTCGACGTCATCGCGGTTGGGGAAATCTTCATGCGCATGGGCGCCGCGGCTTTCGTGGCGTGCTTCCGCCGAGACGACCGTGGCGATGGCGCAGGTCATGAGATTTTCGAGTTCCAGCGTTTCCACCAGGTCGGAATTCCAGATCAGCGAGCGGTCCGAAACCTTCACATCCGGCAGGCGCCGGTAGATTTCGCCCATGGCGTCCGCGCCGTTCTTGAGCGATTCGGAGGTGCGGAACACGGCCGCGTCGGCCTGCATGGTGCGCTGCATCTCGTCGCGCAGCTTGGCCGTCGGCTGGCTGCCATTGGCATTGCGCAGGCGATCGAAGCGCGCCAGGATTTTTTCATCCTGCGCCCTATTGATGCCAGGCACTGGGGCTGCCTTGTCCAGCACCTTGCCGGCACGCAGTGCGGCGGCGCGACCGAAGACGACGAGGTCGGTCAGCGAATTCGAGCCGAGCCGGTTCGCCCCATGCACGGACGCACAGGCCGCCTCGCCCACGGCCATCAGTCCTGGCACGATCCGGTTGGGATCTTC
Source organism: Devosia chinhatensis (assembly GCF_000969445.1). Taxonomy (NCBI): domain Bacteria; kingdom Pseudomonadati; phylum Pseudomonadota; class Alphaproteobacteria; order Hyphomicrobiales; family Devosiaceae; genus Devosia; species Devosia chinhatensis. The sequence continues at coordinate 639,565 of NZ_JZEY01000061.1, forward strand.
GGTAGTCGGGTTCAGCACCTCGCCGTGATAGTTCGCAGGAATGCCGCCCATATTGTAGTGCACTGTCGGCAGCACCGGGATCGGCTCGCGCGTCAGGTCGACGCCGGCAAAGATCTTGGCGCTCTCGGTAATGCCGGGCAGGCGCTCATGCAGCACCTTGGGATCAAGATGATCGAGGTGGAGATAGATGTGGTCCTTCTTCGGACCCACGCCCCTGCCCTCGCGTATTTCAAGCGTCATGCAGCGACTGACGACGTCGCGAGACGCCAGATCCTTGGCATTGGGTGCATAGCGCTCCATGAAGCGCTCGCCTTCCGAATTGGTAAGATACCCGCCCTCGCCGCGCGCGCCTTCAGTGATGAGCACGCCGGCGCCATAGATGCCGGTGGGATGGAACTGCACGAATTCCATGTCCTGCAGCGGCAGGCCGGCCCGCGCCACCATGCCGTTGCCGTCGCCGGTACAGGTGTGGGCCGAGGTGGCCGAGAAATAGGAGCGACCATAGCCGCCCGTCGCCAGCACCACCATCTTGGCGCGGAAGCGATGCAGCGTGCCGTCATCGAGCTTCCAGGCGATCACGCCCTGGCATTCGCCATTCTCGCCCATAATCAGGTCGAGCGCGAAATACTCGATGAAGAACTGGGCGTCGTTCTTGACCGACTGGCCGTAAAGCGTGTGGAGAATCGCGTGGCCAGTGCGGTCAGCTGCCGCACAGGTGCGCTGCACCGGCGGACCATCGCCGAATTCGGTCATGTGGCCGCCGAAAGGGCGCTGGTAGATCTTGCCATCCTGCGTGCGGCTGAACGGCACGCCGTAGTGCTCGAGCTCATAAATGGCAGCGGGAGCCTCACGCGCCAGATATTCCATGGCGTCGTTGTCGCCAAGCCAGTCCGACCCCTTGACGGTGTCGTACATGTGCCATTGCCAGCTGTCAGGGCCCATGTTCTGAAGGCTTGCCGCAATGCCGCCCTGCGCCGCCACGGTATGTGAACGGGTGGGAAACACTTTGGTGATACAGGCCGTGTTGAAGCCCTGCTCGGCCATGCCCAGCGTGGCGCGAAGGCCCGCGCCGCCAGCACCCACCACCACCACGTCGAATTCGTGGTCGATCAGTTCGTAAGTGCTCATGACGCTTAACCCCAGAAAACGATTTTGCCGACGGCGGCGATACCGGCCAGTGCGACGAAGAGACAGAACAATGTGTTGAGCATCATCGTGAGGCTGAACATGCGGCCGTGCACGTAATCTTCGAGCGTGTCGCGCATGCCGTTGCGCATATGCACGGCAACGATGGCGATCAGCACCATGAGCGGCACCCCGATCCAGACATTGCCGACAATGGACACGAGGTCGGTCCGATCCTGGCCGGCCAGACGGACAACCAGAAACAGCAGCAGTCCGAGGAACGCGATATTGACGAGACCGGTGACACGCTGCGTGATGAAATGCCGGGTCGAGGCCGGGCCATTGCCGTAGCGGCTGCGCGGATTGGCGATTGCGTCTTTGTTCATTCCTGTCTCACCCATTTCAGGCAACCCACACGAATACAGTCCAAATGAGGATGGTGATGAGCACAGAACCAGCGAGTGTGGCCCAGGCCATCGCCTCGCGCTGGCCGGGCTCCATCATGACGGCGAAGTCCCAAACCCAGTGACGAAGGCCACCCAGCATGTGATGCACCAGGCTCCAGGTGAAGCCGAACAGCACGATCTGGCCAAACCAGCTGCCGTAGATGTAATTGACCGAGGTCAGCGCGTCCTGCCCTGCGGCGGCCGCCACCAGCCAGATCACGAACAGCGCCATGCCGGCATAATTGGCAATGCCGGTCGCACGATGAACGATCGACATGGCCATGGTGATGGTCCAGCGATAGATCTGCAAATGTGGTGAAGTGGGTCGGGCTCTGACGGTCATGGGACGTTCCGGGGCCTTGGGCATACGCCCAGTTTGGAATGGTTCGAGGTTTCTAGCGCCCAATGCTTACCAAATCAAAGCCCCCAAGCGGCCACAAAGGTAAACTTTCGGCGCATTGCGCACTTTGTTCGCATAGCGAACAGCCTGTTCGGACTGCGTTTTACCTCTGCATCGACAGACTCTTTCGTTTGGACGTCGCCACGGCTAAAGCATGGTAATGAGCGACCGTATCACCATTGTTTCCCGCACCCTGCTCGTCAAAAAATGGGGCAACCTCACCAATTTCAGCCTGGATTATCGGCGTCGTGATGGCCAGATCCAAAGGTTGGAACGCGAGGTCTACGACCACGGGAGCGCGGCAGCTCTCCTTTTGTTCGATCCGGACCGGGACACTGTCCTGTTGGTGCGTCAATTCCGGCTGCCCGTTTATCTCAACGGTGACGATCCTGATCTGTTGGAAGTCTGCGCCGGCCTTCTTGATGGCGAAAGCGCTGAGGTCGCGGCAGCCCGGGAAGCGCTGGAAGAAACAGGGCATGCCCCGCATTCGCTCCTTCATGTTTGCGATTGCTATGCCAGCCCAGGCTCCCTCACGGAAAAAGTTGCCCTCTTCATCGGCCGATATGATGCCGGAACCCTCCGCGATGCCGGCGGGGGCCTTGTGGAGGAAGGCGAGGAGATCGAGATTGTTGAACTGGCCCTGACCGAAGCCCTTAGCATGATTGGTGATGGCCGCATCCTCGATGCCAAGACCATCATCCTGCTTCAGCATCTGGCGCTTTCGCAACGAATGACCAGAGCTTGACTAACCCATAGCTGCCTGGCTATTAATTACCCATAGCCGGACAGCTATGGGTTTCACATGCATCTTTCGCCTGATCCTTTGTTTCGCGCCCTTGCCGACCCCACGCGCCGCGCGCTGTTCGAGCGCCTTTGCCGTGAGGGGGAACACAGCGTAAGCGCGCTGACGCTTGGCTCTGGGGTGTCCCAGCCCGTCGTCTCCAAGCATCTAGCCGTTCTCAAGCAGGCCGGTCTCGTGATCGATCGATCCTCTGGTCGGCAGAACCGCTATCGCGCCGATCTTGCCGCTCTCGCCCCACTTAAAAACTGGGCCGAGGATATGAGCAATTTCTGGGAGCAGCGCATGGACGATCTCGACGACCTGCTAAAACGGATGGACCAATGAACGTACAGACGTCAGTTCTCTTGTCTGGTGGCAATCCCCAGATTGCCAAGGGCTATGGACAAGAGCCGATCAACGCCTACATCGCTGCCATGCCCGGCTGGAAAAGCGCCGTCGGGCAGCAGATCGATGCCATCGTCTCTCGCGAGGTGCCGGGCGTGGTCAAAGCCGTCAAATGGAATTCGCCCTTTTACGGCATGCAGCAGGACGTCTGGTTCCTCAACGTCCACTGCTTCAATCAATACGTTAAGATCACCTTCTTCCAGGGCGCTTCGCTGAATCCGGTGCCACCGGGCAAATCCAAATATCCCGCCGTGCGCCACATCAATATCCGTGAAGGCGACGCCTACGAAACCCAACTTGCCCTTTGGGTGCAGCAGGCCGCTGTCCTGCCCGGCGAAAAGCTATAGGAGGCAGCGCGATGCCCAAGGCCACCGCCCATCTCGACCAGTCAGGCGCTCCTGCCATGATCGACCAGCGGATTGCCGAACTCAGCGGCTGGCGCGGCGAAACCCTGGCCCATATCCGGAAGCTGATCCTGTCAGCCGATGCCGCCATCGTCGAAGAGTTCAAATGGAACCAGCCGGTCTGGTCGCTTCAGGGCATCATCTGCACGGGCGAGGCCTATAAGGCAGCAATCAAAACCACATTTCCCAAGGGGGCGTCGCTCGAAGATCCTGCCGGCCTTTTCAATTCGAGCCTCGAAGGCAATGTACGTCGCGCCATTGATTTCCGGGAAGGAGAGGGCTTCGACGAAACCGCCTTTATCGGCCTGATCCGCGCCGCCATCGCCCTCAATGCAGCCGGAAAAACCAAATGAACGATACCCGATTGCGTAGTGTTAAGATCGAGCGCGATTTCGCCCATGCACCTGAAAAACTCTGGCTCGCTCTCACCCAGCCGCACCTGATCGCCGACTGGCTGATGCAGAACGACTTTGTCCCCAGCCTCGGCCACGCCTTCCAGTTGCGCGGCGACTGGGGCGGCGTTCTCGATTGCGAGGTCATCGCCATCGAACCCGAAAGAACGCTCTCCTATACGTGGAACTTTGCCAGCGACGATCCCGCCTATGCCCTGACGAGTATCGTCACTTTCACATTGACGCCCACCGATACCGGCACGCATCTGCGTGTCGAGCAATCGGGTTTCAAGCCCGAGCAGAAGCAGGCTTTCGGCGGCGCTCACGCAGGCTGGAAAGGCTTTCTGGCCAAGCTGGACACCGTCCTTGCGGGATTTTGAACCCAGACACGACTAGGGCTCCAGTTCGATGTCCCAATAGAGATAGTCGAGCCAGCTCTGGTGCAGATGGTTAGGCGGGAAGCTCCGCCCATTATTGTGCAGATCATAGACGGTGGGAGCATACGGCGCCTGGTGCGGGAACATCTTGATCTCGCTGGGCAACCGATTGGCCTTGCGCAGATTGCAGGGCGCACAGGCCGCCACCACGTTTTCCCAAGTCGTCAGACCACCTTTGGAGCGGGGAATGACATGGTCGAAGGTCAGGTCATGCGGTGACCCGCAATACTGGCACTGAAATTTGTCCCGCAGGAAGACGTTGAAGCGGGTGAAGGCAGGATGTCGCGCCGGTTTGACATAATCCTTGAGCGCCACCACGCTGGGCAGCCGCATCTCGAAGCTGGGGGAACGGATCACCGTCTCGTAATTTGAAACGATGTTCACGCGATCCAGGCAAACCGCCTTTATTGCATCCTGCCAAGACCACAACGAGAGCGGATAATAGCTGAGCGGCCGAAAATCGGCGTTCAGCACCAAGGCGGGACAGGTCTCAGGCGACACATGTATGGTCACTTGAGTCTCCCGAAACGGGAATCGCGTAAGTCCATAGCCCCTTTATACTAAGCCCTTTGTGTCGAGCGTGTGAAGCGGGCAGAAGAGCCTTATTTTTGGATGAGGCCGCTAATGAAGTCGGTCGCAAAGGCGAGTCCGTCTGGCGCGATCCCGTGCCCCACGCCCGGGCTACTGTAGTAGGACACATCAAACCCCGCCTCGGACAGTTCGTCCCTGGCCTGGGCGCTGAGGTTCGGATCGACCACATCGTCGCGGTCACCATGAACCAGGCAGATGGGCGGCCGAGCCAGATCGGGCCCCAGCAGTCCCTCGGGCGGTACAAAGGCGCTGGAAAACGCGATCACGCCCATCAATTGCTCGGCCCTGGGCAGGGACGCTCCGGCGTGAAGCGCCATCATCGCACCCTGGCTGAAGCCGGACAGCAGGGTGCGATTGGGCAGGATGCCGGTCTGGCTCCAAAGGTCATGCAGGAAGTCGACCACGATCGAGCGCGCCTCGACCACACCGGTCTGACGGCTGGCAACCCGGTCGCCGGACCAGTCGATGGCAAACCACTGAAATCCACCCATGCCCAGGCTCTGGGGCGCATTCGGCGCTACGAAGAGGGCGCCCGGGAGAAGGCCTTGCCAATGGGGCGCAAGCGCGATCAGGTCATGCCCGTCGCTGCCGTAACCGTGCAGCAGCACCACCGCGGCATCGGCTTGGCCGCCATTGGCGGGGGCGAGCATGGGTCCGGAAAGCTTGGTCATAGGAGGCTGGATTCCCTGTTCTTCAGCGCCGCGAAATATCGCCAGAACAACAGGGCCGCTGCCGAACGATGCGGCGACCAATGCTGAGCGATGCCGATCATCTCCTTGATGGTGGGCCGGGCGTCAAGGCCGAGCCCTTGGTGAACCGCCTTGAGCAGGGCCAAATCGCCAGCAGGGAAGATGTCGGGATGCCCCGCGCAGAACAACAGGTAGACCTCGGCCGTCCAGGGTCCGACGCCCTTGAGCGCCACGAGCCTTGCAATGGCCTGCTCGGCGGGCAAGCCGTCCACTTCGCTAAAGTTCAACTCGCCCGCGACCACGGCTTCGGCAACAGCCCTTAAGGACAGGAACTTACCACGGGAAAAACCCGCGCCGCGTACGCGCTCTTCGCTGAGCAACAGATAGGTCTGCGGCTCCAGGGCTCCCGGCAGAGCCTCGAAGCGGGACCAGATCGCAGCCGCGCTCTGGACCGACAATTGCTGCCCGCAGATCACCTTGGCCATGCCGGCAAAATGCTTGGGATTGATCCGTGGCTGCACCTGCCCCACTTCGGACCACACCGCCTGCAGGGCAGGAGCCTGCCGGGTCAAGGCATCCAGATGCCAGGCGACGCCATCCGGATCATCGATCCGCGGTGTCGTTTCACCTGTCAGAATGCTATGTGCACTCAAGTTCCAACCCCAGAAACAGCCATGTCCCCGCCTCGTCTCCGTTTCGCTCCAAGCCCCAATGGCTATCTTCACCTGGGACACGCGCTATCCGCGCTGGTCACCTGGGATGCTGCCTATAAACTTGGAGGCACCGCCAGTTTGCGCATAGAGGACATCGACCTGGCCCGGTGTAAACCCGGTTTTACCGAGGCCATCGTGGAGGACCTGCATTGGTTGGGGCTAACTTGGCCGGAGCCGGTTCTGCTCCAGTCCGACAGGTTCGAGCTTTACGCGGACGCGGCAAACAGCCTGCGGTCGGCGGACCTGCTCTATCCGTGCTTCTGCACCCGCACCCAGATCAGCGAAACAGCCACGGCCACCGATCCTGACGGTGCACCGCTCTATCCGGGCACTTGCCGCCATCTCTCCAATGCCGAGCGGATCGAACGTCTGGAACGCGGCGATCCGGTGCAGTTCCGGCTCGACACTGAGGCGGCGCAGCGCCGCACGGGCATGCTGACTTATACCCGGATTGGACCCAGCATCCTCGACCGGCCGCAAATCCGCTATGCCCGGCCCGAGTGGTGGGGCGACGTAGTGGTCCAGCGCAAGGATGTTCCCACATCTTATCACCTGAGCGTAGTGGTGGACGATGCCGCCCAAGGGATTAGTCATGTGACGCGCGGCCGGGATCTCGAGGCGGCGACGGACATTCACGTACTGCTGCAAATGCTGCTCGGCCTGCCCACGCCCCTCTATCATTTCCACCGTCTTTTAAAGGATGACGCCGGAGAAAAACTCTCCAAGTCGCGTGGCTCGGTCAGCCTGCGCGACTATAGGGCCAAGGGCTGGACACCCGAGGATGTCCGCCGCGCCGTCGGGTTCTAGGCGGCCCGTCGGGCCTCGATGATATCGCTCACCGTTATCGCCACGGCCGTCTCCAGATCGGTGGCAAATCCGTCGCCCAAGAGCGCGTCCAGCCGGGGATCGACCAGCGCCATTTCATGGGTCCAGAGATAGCGCATGTCGCAGAGATCGCGCAGAACCGGGTTGACGACACCCATGAGCCGCAGCATCCACCACGGAAACGGACCGATCCTGCCCTTTTGACCAACGTGCCGCGCGATGGCCGTCATGATTTCGCCATGGGTGACAAAATGCCCGGCGAAATGAAAGGTCTCGAAGTTTGCAAAGGTCCTGCGCGCCTCGGCGAGGCGAACCATGGCCCGGGCCAGGTCAGGCAGATAGGCCCAGGCATGGTGCAGGCCGAGCTCACCCAGGTGATAGAGGCGCCCCTTGGCGTGGTTCATGAGGATGGCCTCGCCGAACCACCCCATCGTGGTCCCAGACCCGAAGAAATCCCCCGCCCGCAGGATGATCGCCTGAATGTCGTCTCGAGCGGCATCCGCGAGCATCGTCTCAAGGCGGATGCGGATAGCGCCACGTTCTGTTTCGGCGCTTTGCCGAAGCGTAGGCGGGATGATCCTGTCACTGGCGCGATAATTGTAGATCGTGCCAGGATAGAGCACTGTCTTGCCGCTGCCGACCAAGGCATCGAGGACCGTTTGCAGCTGCCCTTCCGCCCGACCATCGCCCCAAAGATCGTATCGCAGGTGCAGGCCATTGACCACGACATCGGCGTGCGCCGTTGCCGCCCTGACCACATCGACATCATCGGCATTGCCAGCCACAAAGCGCGTCCCCGCGACCGGTTTTCTATTGGCTCGTCCCAGACCCGTGACATCCCAGCCTGCATCGCGAAATGCAATCATGGCAGCGTGCCCGAGATGACCATTGCACCCCAGAATTGTGACTCTGGCATCGCCCATCGAAACCTCCTGAACTTGTTCACGAGGAAGATGATCGATACGCTCTTCAATACCTATTGGCAGATTTCAGGGGCCAGACATTCATAAATGAATAGAGAGCCACATTGGGCCCTTTGGCGGAGTTTCGCGGCAGTGGTCGAGCAGGGCTCACTATCTGGCGCAGCACGAACAATCGGTTTGAGTCAGCCCACGATCGGCCGGCATATTGAAACCCTTGAGGCCGATCTCGGACTCGCTCTATTCGAACGCAGCCTGACGGGGCTGAAGCCCAATGCTGCCGCGCTGCGGCTTTATGAGCCGGTGAAGAAGGCGCGCTCAAGCCTGGCCGAGGCGACAATTCTTGCCGAAGGCGCACAGCACGAGGAAGTGGGGACTGTGCGCATCACGGCAAGCGTGATGATGTCAAACTATACGTTGCCACTCATCCTTACTGATATCCGGAGGCTTTACCCCCAGATCGCCATCGAAATCATCCCTTCCGATTCGGCCGAAAACCTGCTGATGCGGGAAGCCGACATCGCCATTCGCATGTTCAGGCCGACCCAACTGGAACTGGTGACCCGGTTTCTTGGCAATATTCCGCTTGTCGCAATTGCCCACCAGAGCTACCTCGAGCGGCGGGGCATGCCGCAGGGCATTTCGGATCTGTGGACCCACGACCTTATCGGCTTTGATCGCTCGGACGCCATGATCCGCCATGCCCAAACTCTGGGTTTCGATCTGTCCCGGGATAATTTCATCCTGAGGTCGGATGATCAGGCCCATCTGTGGGAACTCATCCGTGCTGGTCTCGGCATCGGTTTTGGACAGCTCAATCTCGCCCGCCGGACCGAGGGCCTGGTCGTCCTTCCGATCGACATGCAGATAAAGCCGTTGCCGGTCTGGCTGACCACGCACAGGGAATTGTTCACGTCCCATCGCATCCGTGCCATTTATGACGCAGTGGCAGCCGGCCTCGATGCCTATATCAATGGGGCAACCGCGTCGTCATCACCCCGTTGAGGCAGATATGGAAACGCTTCTCAATATCGGCATCGCCCTGGCGCTGCTTTTCGTCGTCATCGTGCTGGGCATGGGCCTTTGGAACATGCTCAAGGGCGGGCCAGGCAATACCAGCCAGCGCCTGATGCGCCTGCGCGTCATCGGCCAGGCCGTAGCACTGGCACTGCTCTTGGGCGCCCTGTTCCTCTTCGGCGGCAATCGGCCGGTCTGAACGCATCATGGTCAAGCTCAACAAGATCTATACCCGCACCGGCGACCAGGGCACGACCGGGCTCGTTCGCGGTCCGCGTCGCACCAAGCATGATCTGCGGATCGAAAGCTATGGCACCGTCGAGGAAGCCAACGCCTTTGTTGGCCAGGCCCGCCTGGCTGCGGCTGCGCTCCCTGAAATCGATGCGGTGCTGCTGCGCATCCAGAACGATCTCTTCGATGTGGGATCGGACCTCGCAACGCCCGGCCGCGATGCCGCTGACGCGGAATACCCAAGCCTGCGTATCCGGGCAGTACAGACCGACTGGCTCGAAAGCCAGATCGATCGCTTCAACGCCGACCTCGCCCCGCTCAATAGCTTTATCCTTCCCGGCGGCACCCCGCTGTCCACCGCCCTTCACATCGCCCGCACGATTGTGCGCCGTGCCGAAAGGCTTGTTTCTGCGCTTCTCGAAGCCGAGCCCGAAACCAGTGCGGAAACCCTGCGCTATCTCAACAGGCTGTCGGACTTGCTCTTCGTCCTGTGCCGAACGGCAAACGACAATGGGGTTTCCGATGTTCTTTGGGTACCGGGCAATTTCGGAGACGTCGCCAAACCCGACTGATCGCCTGCCCATCCCGGAGACGGCCCCTGTTCCTGCCGCTGCACGATAGCAATCCCATTCGTCATGTCGATTTTCCCATCGTCAATTATGGGCTGATCGGCCTGACCATTCTCGTCTTCCTCATCCAATCGAGCCTGCCGCCCAGCGGGTTCGACCAGGCGGCGATCAATTTCGGCATGATTCCCATCGTCGTGCGCGACCTTTATCCGCAGCCACTGCCCTGGCTTCCGGACTGGGCGACGCTGGTTACCTATGCATTTCTTCATGCCGATTGGCTGCATCTTTTGACCAATATGCTGTTTCTCTGGGTGTTCGGCGACAACATCGAAGATGCCTTGGGGCACATAAAATACTTTGTATTCTACCTCACCTGCGCCGCCGCCGCGGCGGGCCTGCATCTCCTGTTCAACCTTTCCGGCAATGGCCCGCTCATTGGTGCATCAGGGGCAGTGGCGGGCGTCATGGGTGCCTACGTCCTGCTCTACCCACATGCGCGCGTTTTCGTACTCGCCCGCATTGTCTGGTTTATCCCCCTGCCCGTCCCGGCTTTCTGGATGCTGGGCTTCTGGATCGCCTCGCAATTTTTCTACGTGCTGGTAGGTGCCGACGATGGTGTGGCGTGGTGGGCCCATATTGGCGGCTTCATCGCCGGCCTGGTTCTGGCACCGCTCCTGCGCCGACCCGGCGTGCGCCTGTTCGCCGGCCGCTGAGCCTTTGACCATAAATACCAGATCGAAACGCAAGCCTTTGTTTACGGACGAAACTTAGGATTACGCCCGTACGATCAAGGATCACGATCTTGGATATCGATCTCTCCATGCAGATGCTGGCCGCGCGCACTGCCGCGACGAGCAATTCCCTGCAGGTCGCGATCGTGAAGAAATCCCACGAGATGCAGACCGAACTGCTCGAGACGCTGATGCAGACTGCATTGAGCGCCCCCCCTCCCGGCCAAGGCACCAAGGTCGATAAGCTGGCGTGAGCCCTGTACGCAGGCAAGGCGGGATCCACGTGCTCCCACCCAATAGAAGTTTTGCCTTTGACCGGCGCATTCACTATGGTCCGCGCGGCTCTCCCCTGCCCAGTTGAAGTCCGCCATGTCCAGTTTCACCCGCCCGACGCCGCAACCCGGCATTCTCGAAATTGCAGCCTACATGCCGGGAAAGTCCGGTAAGCCGGGCAGCAAGGCCGTCAAGCTCTCCGCCAATGAATCCCCCCTCGGCGCCAGCCCCAAGGCTGTCGAAGCCTTTGCCAGCGCGGCCCAGCAGCTGGAGATCTATCCCGAAGGCTCGTCCCGTCTGTTGCGCGAGGCGCTTGGCGAGGTTCATGGCATCGACCCGGCAAGCATCGTCTGCGGCAACGGCTCGGACGACCTGCTGCATCTTCTGGCGCAGATCTATCTTGGCGAAGGCGATGAAGCGGTGATGAACCGCTATGGCTTCTCGGTCTATCCCATCGTGACGCGGGCCGCAGGCGCGCGCATCGTTATGGTCGATGAACGCGACTATCATGCCGATGTCGACGCCTTGCTGGCAGCTGTCACCCCGCGCACAAAAGTCGTCTGGCTGGCCAATCCCAACAATCCCACCGGGACCTATCTTTCCGACGCTGAAGTGCGTCGTCTTCACGCTGGATTGCGGCCCGACATCCTGCTCGTGGTCGACAGCGCCTATGCCGAATATGTCACCGCTGCCGATTATTCCGTAGGACTGGATCTCGTGCGCCAATACGACAATGTCGTGATGGTGCGAACCTTTTCCAAGATGGGCTTGGCCGCGGCGCGCATCGGCTGGATGGTGGGACCCGATCACGTGATCGACGCCGTCCATCGCATCCGCGGACCCTTCAATGTCAACCTGCCTGCTCAGCTGGCCGGCGCTGCGGCGGTCCGCGACGTCGAATTCACCCAGCGTCTCAAGGAGCATAATGCGCGCTGGCGCGACTGGCTCACCGAGCGGCTTTCGGGCAATGCCATGCGGGCCATCCCCAGTCAGGCCAATTTCGTCATGGTGCTGTTCGAAACCGATCAGGCCGCGGCACAGGCCTTCGCGTCGCTGGCGGACGGAGGCTATATCGTACGCGAAATCGGTGCCTCCTATGGCATCCATAACGGCCTGCGCATCTCGATCGGCACCGAGGAGGCCATGCGCGCCGTGGTGGAAATCCTGAGCTCCCTGGAGCAGCGCTCATGAGTGTCCATTTCCGCAAGCTTGCCCTGATCGGCATCGGCCTGATCGGATCGTCTATCGCCTTGGCGGCGCGACGGCAGGGCCTGGTTGATGTCATTTCGATCGCCACCCGCCGCCACGACACACTCGAAGAAGCTCGCAGCCTGGGTCTGGGTGACATCTACACACTCGATGCATCTGAGGCGGTGCGCGACGCCGATCTGGTTATTCTTTGCGCACCCGTGGGTGCCTATGGCGCTCTTGCGGAAGCTATTGGCCCGGCGCTCGCCAAGGGCGCGATCCTGTCTGATGTCGGCTCAGTCAAGGAGCATGTGCTTAAGGTCGTGGGACCTCATGTCCCCGAAGGGGTGGAATTCATTCCCGGCCACCCCCTTGCGGGCACGGAGCATTCCGGCCCGTCTGCGGGTTTTGCAGAACTGTTTGCCGGCCGTTGGTGTGTTCTCACCCCCGGCCCCGAGATCTCCCCAAGCCAGACCGAAAGGCTCGCCGCCTTCTGGCGCGCAATGGGCAGCGATGTCGAATGCATGGACGCTGCGCATCACGACATGGTCCTTGCCATCACCAGCCACGTGCCGCACCTGATTGCCTATAACATCGTGGGTACGGTGGCCGATCTCGAAGCCGATACCAAGTCGGAAGTGATCAAGTTTTCCGCATCCGGTTTCCGCGATTTCACACGCATCGCTGCCTCCGACCCGGTCATGTGGCGCGACGTCTTCCTGACCAATCGCGATGCAGTGCTCGAAATGCTGGGACGGTTCAACGAGGACCTGTCGCGCCTGCAGCGGGCCGTGCGCACCGGCGACGGGCCCGCGCTCGAAGCCCTGTTTACCCGCACCCGCACCATCAGGCGCTCCATCATCAATGCCGGTCAGGAAACCGCAGCAGCCGATTTTGGTCGACCGCACGACACCCCGCCCCCCGTCGAGCCTTTGATCGTTCGCGACCATGGCGGCGGCGACGACGCCTGAACCCGGGATCTAGAAGAGCGGCTCGAGCTGGGCAATGGGCACCAGGCCCGAGGAAAGGCTTCCACCGGCAAAATTGAGCTGGTTGGCATGCCGTCCGTTTGGCCCGGGCACGCCCAGAACCAGAGTCCGCCAGGGCTCCTCGATCAGGGGGCCGATCCGTTCAGCCACACCGATGGAATCGATAGTGATCGCGCCTTCCGGATAACCCTGCGCGTCCAACGCCAACCGGCCACTGGCGCTAAGATCGGAGGTTGCGTCGCTGGCTCTCATGGCCACGAGATTGAGTGATCCGCCGGCTTGCTGCCAGTCGGGAAGGAAGGGCACCAAACCCCAATTGCGAACGTCGTCAGGTAGCCCATCGATCTCTGCCTCGATTTCCGCATTTGCGGCTTCGATGGCAATAGCGGGGGCCACGACCGCGTCGAAACGAGCAAAGAGCGCTAGCGCAGACCGACGGGCCTCTTGATTGTGGCGCTCCGCAATGTCCAGCAGATGCACTTCAACGTGTGGGCTGGACGCGATCATGCTCGTGCCAAAGAGGCTGTCGGACCAGGCGAGGTCGTCCCCCACGATCGAAAGACGCGCGATGCGCCAGTTTTCGAGGCGCATGCTGGCATTGAGATCAGTCCAGGAAATGTCCTGCCGCATGCCTGTGAACGCGTCCGAAATCTGCGCTGGGCCATTGGCCGAGGCAAGGACATGATTGGGCCTGTAGGCCATGGCGCTGGCGCGCCAAGCAGGCAGCGCGATCAGCATATCGCCCGACACCAGGGTCGCGCCCCTGCATTCCAGCTCGAAGCGAAACGGAAAGCCGCCCGTCGATAAGGTTTCGCAAGTCAACCGCGGCGCGGTTTCGCCATCCGCCAGGGCCATGATGTCAACTTGCTGGCGGATCTGCCCGGCGATGAAATACCAGGCCGCACTCCAGCCCAGAACGACGACAAGCACGATTGCGCCAAGAATGATGATTCGCTTCTTCATGGCCCCTTCATATCGCTCTGCATCCGCCGTCAGAAGCGGGTTTTCAATCTGGCGCGGCAATGCGACCAAATCGGGATGAGCAGGGGCTTTGCGGATCGCGCGCAATAGGGCAGGCTTGGGCTGATTTGGGCAGGGATCATGCAATCAGACGCAAACGACAGTTTTTGGGTTTTTGGATACGGTTCGCTGATCTGGAATCCGGGCTTTGAGTTCGTCGGTGCCCAGCCGGGCCTCTTGCACGGGGCCCATCGCGCGCTGTCCATCATTTCGCATCATTATCGGGGCACCCCCGAACGACCCGGACTGGTCTTCGGTTTGGTGCGTGGCGGATCGTGCCGAGGCATAGCGTTCGAAATCGCACCTAAGAACTGGGCCGCAACGCGCGCCTATCTGCACGCGCGGGAAATGGTGACCTCGGTTTATCGCGATGCTATGCGGCCGGTCAGCCTGGCCGATGGCCGCCGCGTTTCGGCGCTGGCCTATCTCGTGGACGAACGGCATGAGCAGTTTGCCGGGCTGTTGAGCGTCGACCAGCAGGTCGAAATGGTACGCACTGCCCATGGCAGCGCCGGACCAAACATCGATTACGTGATCAACACCGCCCGGCACCTCGAGCAATTGGGCATACGCGACCGCAGCCTCATGACCTTGGTGCGGGCCATTGTCGGGCCCGATCAGGCAGCCTGAGCCGGCAGGGTCGCAAGGGATGTGGGCATAGCTTCTTCCAGATCCCAGCTGGCGGCATGGTGATTGACCGGCGCATCGAGACGATAGACCTGGGTGGCACAATCGAGCGCAAGACGGAACCGAACCCGGCTCGACGGATCTGCCACCAGATCATCGGCCGACCCAACCCAAAGGACATGAGAGCCCTTGGCGATGACATAGAGATCGTCCGGCGTCATGGCGAAGCTGTCGAGGCCTTCGGCGAACAACCGATAATGGGCGCCCGAACGGCCTTGCCAGTCCATCGACCAACCGCTTCGTTTGCCCGCTCCGCGCGATCTCGTCTTCACCGTCATGGCACTCTCCCCAATGTCAGTGCAGAACAAATGTGGAACAGATTTGGTTTAAAGTCAACTGACATTTGCCAACACCACTAGATGTATCTCGCATAGAGACGTACAGGGCAATATCTAGTTTTTGCGTCGTGCCCGAAGCGCGGCGATTCGTTCAGCCAGCGTCGGATCGATAGGACGATCGAGCCCCCCTTCAATCGCCCGAAGCGCCAGGTCATCGGACTCGGCTTCGATCCGTGCACGCAGCTCTTCCAGAAAGGCGTCTGATGCCAGACCCGGCTCAATCGGTGGGAGAAACCGCGCTTGCGCCGTACCGGGCCAGATGATCAGGCTGTTGCGACCCCAGTAAAACCCCGAATCCAGCGCGACCGGCACAACGGGGACCTTGAGTTCGCTGTAGAGGCGGACGATGCCCTGCCGGTAATCGGGCGGAGCCAGCGGTGCCCGGCGCGTCCCCTCGGGATAGATGACGATACGGCAGCCGCGCTCGATGGCGGCGCGGGCCTGTGAGATCATTTCGGGAATGGCGGTAGCGCCCTTCCGACGGTCGATCTCGATGCAGTCGAGCGATCGGGCGGCCCAGCCGAAGAACGGGATGCGCATCAATTCCTTTTTGGCGATATAGGCGGGCCGACCGGTATGGGGAAAGATCGCGAAGATGTCCCAGTCCGACTGATGCTTGGAGGCAATGATGCAGCCTCCCGGGGGGATATTGTGTTCTCCTTCGACCTGCGTGCGCACCCCGGTCAGGACGCGCAGCAGGATGATGTTGGACCAGCACCAATAGCGGGCAATAGCCCAGCCAAAGGGGGTGCGGCCGGCAATGATGCCGACGATACCGGCCATCACGGCCAGAATGATGGTCTGGCCAATGAAGACTACATAGAAAATCGCCGTGCGAATGGCCTGAACTGCAGTCTTGAATGGCATTGGCGCCCCCGGGCTCCGCTCTTTGCTATCGACCCGGCACCGATAAGGTCACGAGGCCTCGGTGAGATAACGCCGGACCGTGACCCGCGAGGTGACGGCGGTCAACACCGCAATCACAGGCACGACCAGCGCGATACCCACCATGCCGTCCCAGCCCAGGAGGAAGCGCCCGAAAAGCACGCCGACCTGAGCGGTGGCTTCGCTGGGCAAGACATTGCCCGCCGCTGCGCCGATGAGCGCGAAGAACAGCATAGCCAGAACCGCACCCAAAAGCCCGCCCTGCATTCCGATTGAGAGAAACCGGCCTTGGAATTCTCCGGCGATGAAACGGTTCGACGCCCCGATGAAATGCAGCACGTCGACGATTTCGCGGTTCGAGGCCATAGCACCCCGCGTTGCGAACACGATGGCCAGCACGGTCGCCACACCGATGAGACTAAGCACCAGCAGCCCCGACAGCACCACCGTCCCGGCCATGGTATTGAGTTGCTGACGCCAGGCGGCATGAGTATCAAGGCTTGCCCCGCGCACGGCCTGCAGATTGCGCTGCAATTGCTCCACATCGGCTTCCAGCGGGTCGGCAAGCTGAACCACGACCAGCCGTGGAATAGCGATGGCGGAGAGATCAAGGCCCGCCCCCAGCCATGGCTCGAGCAGGGCCTGGCTTTCCTCGAGCGTCAGGGCTCTTGCCCCCGCAACGCCGGGCGTCGACTGGGCCAGCGAAACGGCGGTGCGCAGATTGCTGTCCATTACCTCCCCCTCGACGGGACGGATCTGGATGGTCAGTTCGCGGCCCACATCGGCCGACCATGCGATCGCCGATTTCTGCACCAGCATGACCCCGCCCAAAGTGACCGCCGAGAGAAAGGCCATGATGGTGACGAGCAGGAGCAACGTGCGGCCGGCCACGCTCTTTTCGGGCACGATGGGTGCAGCACCCGTGCGGCGGATCAGACGGGAAAGCACCTGTCTAATCATGGATGGTCAGCTCCCCTTTGTTGAGCACCATGCGCGGATAGGAGAACCGGTCCAGCAGCGGCAATTCGTGCGTGGCCAGGATGATTGTGGTCCCGAGCGTCCGATTGAGTTCGGCGAAAAGATGTACGAGGCGGCTGGACAGATCGGGATCGACATTGCCGGTGGGCTCGTCCGCCAGCAGCACTTTGGGCCGGGCGATGACGGCGCGGGCGATTGCGGCACGCTGCTTTTCACCCCCGGACAGCAAAGTCGGCAGCGCATGCATGCGCTCGCCCAGCCCCACCCATTCGAGAAGCTCGGTGACATTGGGACGGTATTCGCTCTCCGGTTGGCCCAGGACACGTAGCGGCAGCGCCACGTTCTCGAATGTGGTCAGATGGTCGAGCAGACGAAATTCCTGGAACACGATGCCGATATGGCGCCGCATCTGCAGCATGCGGTCATGGTCGAGATTGCCGACGTCCTCGCCGAACATCGTGACGCGGCCGCGACTGGGCTTGAGCGCGAGCAGGAGCAAGCGCAGCAGGCTGGTCTTGCCCGATCCCGAAGGACCGGTCAGGAAATGGAACGAGCCGGGGTCAATGGCAAAAGTCAGATCCTTGAGGATTTCCGGACCATTGCCATAGCGCAGCCCGACATCGGAAAACTCGATCAAAAAGTCTGCTCCCCATTTGGTCCGGCACCATAAAAGCGGCGAATCACCTTGGCCGCATCATAGCAGCGGTGATGCCGTCCTGCGGCATGGGCTAGCCTTTGCACCGTGGAAAGCGGCACAATTTTGATCAGGCCCGGGTTTGAGGAGTTTTAACCCGCCGGGACTAGGGTCCCTCATGCACCGGACAGCACCAAGCGCTTGATGATCATTACCTGCCCGCATTGCCAGACCAAGTACCAGGTGACCTACGATGCCATAGGCTCGGCCGGTCGCAAGGTGCAATGCGCCCAATGCCATCGGGCCTGGGATCAGGCGCCTATGCCTGAAAAGGCTCCACTGGGCACCCCTCATGATGCCGAATCCGATCGGCTCTTTGCCGCCATCAACGAAGATGCTCTGGACGAAGCCTTGCTGAGCGAGGAACGCGACGTGCAGGCCGAAAAGGCGAGCATTGGGCCTGACATTCCATCGGAGGAAGAGGCTGGTCTGGCCGCTGCAAGCCCAACCACTGCGCGCCCTTTGCCCGACGCCGCCACGCTGCGCAAGCGGCAGGCCGACTTTACCCGCCGGCACAGCGCCATGATCTCCCGCCTGCCTCTCGCCCGCCTGCGACGCGCATCACGGGCCGCAGGTCTGGTCATGCTCGTTCTCATGCTGGCAGGCGCCTATATGGGGCGCGTGCAGCTGGTCGAGCGCTATCCTGACCTTGCCGGCATCTACGAGGCCATCGGCCTCCCGGTGAACGTCATAGGGCTGGACTTTTCCAATCTGGAAAGCGTGCGCACCCTTTCTGGCGGCAGCGAAGTGCTGATGGTCTCGGCGCAAATAATCGGGCTTAACAGTAAGCCGATGCCGGTGCCGCCAATCCTTGTCAGCCTGCTCGATGCGCAGGGTGAGCCCGTCTATGAATGGAGCGTAGCGTCCCGGGCCGGGGACCTGATGGCCGGTGAACGTGCAACCTTTGATACCCGCCTGTCGTTGCCGCCAAGTGAGGCGGCGCGGGTGCGGCTGAGTTTTGCCGGCAGCAGCGGCGTTCACGCCGAACGCACCGACCCGGCCAGTCATGAAGCGGCCAGCGAGCACACATCCGCGCCGGCCCCGACCCAAGAACACCATTAGGAAAAGTCCATGGCCCGCATCCTTGTCGCTGAAGATGATCCTTCGGTCCGTGCCTTCGTCGTGAGCGCGCTGACGATGAAGGGCCACGACGTCATTGCCGAAGAGGATGGGGGCCTTGCCGCCGAAACGGCAGATGCCGAGGACGGCCGATTTGACCTGCTCTTGTCCGACATCAAGATGCCGGTCATGGACGGCATCGCGCTGGCTCTGCACGTGGGGGCACGCTATCCCGAACTCACCATCCTGCTGATGACCGGCTTTGCTGACCAGCGCGAACGCGCCCATGGACTCGACGCATTGATCTACGACGTCATTCCAAAGCCATTCACCTTGGCCGATCTGCTTGCCAAGGTTGAAGATGCCCTCGTCGGAAAGCCGGTTGAAGTGGTGCCGTTGTCCCGGCAGGCCCTACAATAATCAGAGCCAGTCGGGCACGCTGTCCAGTGCGATGAGGTCTTCAACCGACTTGCGCGGCCGGATGGCGTGCCAGCGTGACCCATCCACCAGTATTTCGGGGATGAGCGGACGGGAATTATAGGTCGAGGCCATCACCGCGCCATAGGCACCAGCACTGATCACCGCCAGAAGGTCTCCCTCCTTGACCCCGGGAATGGTGCGGCCTTGCGCCAGGTAATCGCCGGTTTCGCAGACCGGACCGACAATATCGCCGGTGATGGGCGGCAGGTTGGACTGGTTCACCAGTTCGATGTCGTGGTGGGCTTCATAGAGCGTGGGACGGATAAGATCGTTCATCGCGGCGTCCACGATGATGAAATTGCTCGTCCCCTCCTTCACATATTCGACCTTGGTTACGAGGATGCCGGCATTGCCCACAAGCAGCCGACCTGGTTCGATCACCAGCGAACAGCCCAATTGCCCCACCTTGTCGCGCACCACGGCGGCATAGGCATCCGGATGCGGGGGCGCCTCCTGGTCATGATGATAGGGAATGCCCAGCCCCCCGCCCACATCGACATGGCTGATCCTGTGGCCATCGGCCCGCAGCGCCGCGACCAGTTCAGCCATCAGCGTAAAGGCATTGCCGAACGGCTCGAGATCGGTGATCTGGCTGCCAATATGCATGTCCACGCCCACCGCCTCGATATTGGGTAGCGCGGCGATACGCCGATAGACCTCAAGCGCGCGCTTGTAGGAAATGCCGAACTTGTTCTCGCTCTTGCCGGTCGAGATCTTTGCGTGGGTGCGCGCGTCGACATCGGGGTTGATACGGACCGACACCCGCGCCGTAACACCCATATCGGCGGCGACCATGGAGAGCCGCTCAAGCTCGGGCTCGCTTTCCACGTTGAAGCACTTGATGCCGACTTCAAGCCCGCGCCGCATTTCGGCAATGGTCTTGCCGACGCCAGAAAAGACGATTTTTTCCGCGGGGATACCGGCCGATAAAGCCCGTTCAAGCTCACCGCCGGAGACGACGTCAGCCCCGCAGCCCTCAGACGCCATGAGCTTGAGCACCGCCTGGTTGGAATTGGCCTTCATGGCATAGGCCACCAGCGTCGGAATCCCCTCGAAGGCTGCCTTCACGACGCGCACATGCCGACGCAGCGTCGCGCTGGAATAGACATAGAACGGCGTGCCGACTTCGCTTGCGAGATCGTTGAGATTGACGTCTTCGGCAAAAAGAGTGCCGTCACGATGCTGGAAATGGTGGACCAAGGCGCGTTTTCCTGGTTGCGGCCCTTGTTGGACCTCACCCTGAACATGTCGAATTCAGTCGTGGCGCTGCGGCACGTTCGATCTGATCGTTCGACAGGCTCACCATGAGGTTGAACCAGAGACCCGTCTGGGATGTTGGCTAGGCTCTAAGCCAAAGCCCAGAAAAACAAAAGCCAGACTTATCGATCTGCCTCATAAGCCGCTTCGATCCGTTCTGCCACCAGATGCTGCAAACGCCAGAGATGGGGATCGTGGATGCCCATGCGCTCGAGGTGATCCACAGTGGCAAAGAGATACTCGGCCATCGACCCCCGCGAGCCCACGGCCCGCGACAGCACGTCGGCGATTTCGGCCTCGCTGAGACCCGACACATAGCGTCCCGAATGCCGGTCGATGCAGAAGGTCAGCGCCTTGATCCGGTGATCGCCGCTCTGCACATTGACCCAGCGCGGGGGAAAAGCGGAGGGAAGCCACGCCATTTCTCGCTCGAACAACCGGACGAGATTGTCCTCAACACGGTCGGAGGGCAGGCGATAGGCGACACCTTTGCAGGAGCCACCGCGGTCGAGCGCCAGCATCAGACCGGGATTTTCGTCGCTGCCGCGCCAGCGATTGTTCCAACCCAGGCAGAAAGACCGGTGCCAGCCCCGCACCAGGCCGTTGCGCATCTCGACAAATTCGCAGGCCGGTTTCCAGATCAACGAGCCATAGGCAAAGAACCAGATTTCACCAGGATCTTCGATCTGCTCCATGAGCGCGGCAATATTGGCGCGATGGTCCGCGTCGGTCGCCGCATACAGGCCCTCTGGCGGAGCCGGCATGTCTTCGCTGATGTCCGCAGGCTGGAGATAGGCAACATGGCGGGCGCTAAGGCGCATTTGCCGGGGACGTCTGGACACTCGCCTCTCCATTCTTCCCTCCCCCCGGGACGGGGAGAAGGGAATGGTGTCTTATTCGGCCGGCTTACTCAACTCCGCCATCGCCATGGCCGCCCTTCTTCTTGGTCAAGGGACGCGGCTGGTGGTTTTCGCCGGTAAGAAGGCTTTTCCAGCGCGCCGTCTGGGCGAGCACATTGGCCGGTGCCGTACCACCATAGGACTGGCGCGCCGCAACCGAGGCTTCGACGGTAAGCACCTTATGAATGCGGCTGTCGATGCGCTGGTCGATAAACTTGAAATCCTCGATGGTAAGGCCCTCGAGACCGCAATTCTTCTGCTCGGCCAAAGCCACGACCTGCCCGGTAATGTGGTGGGCATCCCGGAAGGGAATGTTGAGCTCGCGCACCAGCCAGTCGGCAATATCGGTGGCGGTAGAGAAACCTGCAGAGGCCGACGCATGCATCTTCTGCCGGTTGGGCTGCATGTCGGCCACCATGCCGGTCATGGCAGCCAAGGACAGCGAGAGCGCGTCGAGCGCGTCGAAGGCGACCTCCTTGTCTTCCTGCATGTCCTTTGAATAGGCGAGCGGCAGGCCCTTCATGACGACGAGCAGCGAATTGAGCGCGCCCAGGATGCGGCCGATCTTGGCACGCACCAGTTCGGCCGCATCGGGATTACGCTTCTGCGGCATGATGGATGAGCCGGTTGTGAACTTGTCCGAAAGCCGGATGAAGCCGAACTGTGCGCTCGACCAGATCACCATTTCCTCGGCAAAGCGGGACAGGTGCATGGCGCAGATCGCGGCAGCAGCGAGCGTTTCGAGTATGAAATCGCGGTCCGAAACGGCATCGAGCGAATTGGCCGTCGGCCGGTCAAAGCCCAAAGCCGCGGCCGTCATGTCGCGATCGATCGGATAGGGGGTGCCGGCCAGGGCCGCCGAGCCCAGCGGATTCTCGTTTAGGCGCCGACGGGCGTCGGCCAGGCGCCCGGCATCGCGCCCCAGCATCTCGACATAGGCAAGCAGGTGATGACCAAAGGTGACCGGCTGGGCATTCTGCAGATGAGTGAAACCAGGCAGGATGGTTTCGGCTTCCTCTTCGGCTCTGGCAACGAGGGTCAGCTGCAAGGTCTGGATCTGGGTCACCAGGTGATCGATGCTGTCGCGGACATAGAGGCGGAAATCGGTCGCCACCTGGTCGTTGCGAGAGCGGGCCGTGTGCAGGCGCCCGGCGGCATCGCCGATCTTTTCGCGCAGGCGTGACTCGACATTCATATGAATGTCTTCCAGCGCCCGCGAGAATTTGAACGTGCCGCCCTCGATTTCGGCCAGCACCTCGTCTAGACCGGCCAGGATGGCGTCACGATCGTCTCGCGTCAAAATGCCCGTCTTCTCGAGCATTGTCGCATGGGCCTTCGATCCGGCAATATCCTGGCGGAACAGACGCTGGTCGAAGCCGATCGAGGCGTTGATTTCTTCCATGATGGCGTCGGGGCCGGAAGCGAACCGTCCGCCCCACATCTTGTTGCTCATCTCAAAGCCTTTCGGAGAACCCATGTCGGACACACCAGCACCCCAGCCAAATCACCGCAGAAGCTGGCAGCTTCCTGTCGCGATCGGGGTTGGCGGTTTGGGCGTAGCTATAGCGGCGTGGTTTTATCTCGGCAATGCCGCCCAGGCGACCTCTTGCCCGGCCCAAATCGCCCAGGCCCAGATCGTAGATGCCGCCGCCCGCGGCGAGCTGGCCGCCCTCAACGGCACCGGCGAGGGACGCGGATATGCCGATATGGCCTTCAAGGATGCCGCTGGCACGGACATGACCATCGCCGATTTTTCCGGCAAGGCGTTGCTGGTGAACTTCTGGGCCAGCTGGTGCGTACCCTGTCGCGAGGAAATGCCGGCTCTGGATGCCATCGCCACCCAATACAATTCCGATCGCTTCATGGTGCTGCCGATCAACCTCGATATCGGCGCGGGCGGGCAGGAAAAGGCACAGGACTTTCTCGACGAAGGCGCCTTCGACAATCTCCCGCTTTATGCCGACAGCACCTTTGCCGCCTTTGAGCGCTTAAAGCGCGAAGCTGTGGCCGTAGGCCTGCCAGCGACCTTGCTCCTCGACCCCGATGGCTGCGAACTGGCGGTGCTTCAGGGCCCTGCCGAATGGCACAGCCGCGACGGCGAAGCCGTGGTGGAAGCCCTGATCGGCCTGCGCGGCTGATTCTTTGCCCCGACGTGGTCAGGACGTGCGCGCGGTCGCCGGGGCTAGGCCCGGCACGCGCACATAGCGTTCGGCGCGCTTGCGGCGCGGCACGGCGGGGAAGGCTTCCTTGCGCGCCCGCACGCAGATCACCCCGCTCATGGCTGGGCCCAAAAGCCGGCCGAACCGCTCGAAAACGCGTGGCGATTTCAGCACGAGGCCAGATTGCAGGGGCGGCAGGAACAGGGCGTCACGCCAGGCTTCGGGCACGAAGGAATGGTCACGCAGCAATTTTTCCAATTGCCCGCCGGAATAGGGATTGCCCTGTCCGAACGGCGTGTTGTCGCGCTGCGCCCAGATGCCGCGCCGGCGCGGGACGACCAGGATGAGATGGCCATTGGGCGCGGTAACCCGCCAGAGTTCGCGCATCAATTCCTCGGCGTCGGCAATATGCTCGAGCGCGTGGATGGCGATAGTGAGGTCGATCGCCGCGTCGGTGAGCGGCATTTCCATAGGATCGCAGAGCACCGTGCAGGAGGGCCCCTCGCGCGGCCACGACGACGCGCCCTGCCGCCCCGGCATGAAGGCGAGCACCCGCTCCGCGCGGCCCAGCGCAAAGCGCAGATAGGGCGTGGCAAAGCCGAGCCCCAAGACCCGTCGGCCCTCGACCGCTCCCGCCAGCTCGATGACCCGCTCGCGCACAAGCGCGCGTGAAATCCGCCCCAAAGGCGATTTGTAGAAACCGATAAGGCGCTGGACGTCGCTGGTCATGGACCGACCTTGCCAAAGCGGGAAGAACTTGTCCAACGCCGGGTTGCGCTTCACCAGCGCGCTCCCTAGCTTGCACCTCAAATCATTAGAGGAATCTGCTCCATGGCTCTCATCGTCGACGTCTTTTCCGCGCGCGAGGACAATTTCGGCTATCTGGTGCACGACGAGGCCAGCGGCCGAACCGCCGCCATCGATGCCCCCGAGGCGGCCGCAATCCGCGCCGCCCTGTCACGGCGCGGCTGGTCGCTCTCGGATATCTTGATCACTCATCACCATATCGACCATGTCGAGGCCATTGCCGAACTCAAAGAGGCATTCGGCGCAAAAGTGACCGGTCCGGCCGAGGAAGCCGACAAGATTGAAGGGCTCGATGTCCTGGTCCGCGACGGCGACGTGGTGAGCTTGGGCGAAAGCCGCTTCGACGTCATCAAGACCCCCGGCCATACGCTGGGTCACATCGTCTTCCACGATGCCGCAAACGGGCATCTTTTCTCGGCCGATGCCCTGTTTTCGCTGGGCGTCGGACGGATGTTCGAGGGAACGCCCGGGCCGATGTGGGAAGGCGTCAAGCGCCTGCGGGCGCTGCCGGACGAAACGCTGGTCTATTGCGGGCACGAATATACCCAGAGCAATGCCCGTTTCGCGCTGTCCATCGACCCCGACAATGCAGCGCTCCAGGCCCGGGCTGCTACGGTCGAAGCCCTGCGCAAGGCGGGCAAGCCGACCATTCCGTTCAGCCTCGGCGAAGACAAAAAGGCCAATCCGTTCCTGCGGGCCGATGCCCCGGAACTGGCGCGTCACTATGGGCTTGACGGCTCCGATCCGGCGGCGGTCTTTGCCGCGATCCGCAAAGGCAAGGACACTTTCTGAGCGCGGACACACGATCAAAACCCTGTGCGAAACCCTTCCCCGGGGATCGAATAGGTTAACAGACTGTTATCATCTGGCATGGCGCTTGCACCTTTATGGGCAAGGCAACGAGAAACCTGTCCCGATCCGAGACAGGGCGGCCGGAAATGGTACAGTCGATGTCCGAACAGGATCACAATGAGACGGAACGCATCGGCCTCCCGCAAAGGGTCGCGCCGGCCTCTGCGCGCCCGTCACTGGCCCGCAGCGCGCCCGATGCCGCCTTCGTCAGCCAGCTTATCGCCGCCCGCGACCGGCTCAGCCCGCAACGCACCCGATCATCCGATCCGGGAAGCGCAGCCTTCGCCTATGGCCGCGGCGCCCGCATGGCCGAGCGTCGCATGCCGATGGGCTATCGCAAGACCAAGCTGGCCTAGTTCATCGACACATCACGACTGGCACTGGTGATCGAGACCGTAAAGCCGGCCACGACATCGATCAGGCTCATCACCATGAGCAGGAAGAAGACCGAGCTGGAGGCGGCGCCCACCAGCAGGAACTCGATGAGGAACACCACGAAGAGCACCATGGAGAGCATGTGCTCGACGATGGAGGCTCGGGCGGTCTGGGTGGACTTGAGCACTTCGAAGAACAACAGCACGATGCCGATAACCAGCAGGAAGTCGCCGGCCGTGATGGCCCATGGCATGCCCGATGGCATGGGGATGGAGAAAAGACCCGCGCCCCAATTGACCGGATTGCCGCCAAAGAACAGGAAGACGACGAGGTTATAGATCAGGAACGGGAAGACCAGCAGCGGCGGAATGAAGGTGCCGCGGCGGCGCGGGGCATGGTGGGGTGGCAGGACGACGGTTTCGCTCATGACGGGCCTCTTTGCCTGAGCGCACCATGCCAGAGCTTGCCCGGAGGCGGAAGCTGGCCGGGGCGCGATATTTTTCCCGAGCCTGTCTGTCGGGTCGAAGGCTGAACGTCGTAGCATGCACCCTGTTGCACGCGATGCGACAATGGGGGCGGCGACATAGAGGAGACAGCCATGGCCAATGCCAAGAACACCATCTGCATCTGGTACGACACGCAGGCCGAGGAAGCGGCGCGCTTTTATGCCCAGACCTTTCCCGACACCGAGGTCCATTCGGTGCACCGCGCACCCAGCGACAATCCCTCTACCCAGGCGGGCGCAGTATTGACGGTGGAATTCACCGTCATGGGCATTCCCTGCATCGGGCTCAATGGCGGCCCTGCCTTCAAGCACAGCGAGGCCTTTTCCTTCCAGATCGCCACCGAAGATCAGGAAGAGACCGATCGCTACTGGAACGCCCTGGTCGGCAATGGCGGCGCCGAAAGCATGTGCGGCTGGTGCAAGGACAAGTGGGGTATATCCTGGCAGATCACCCCGCGCGCCCTGTCGGACGCCATGGCTGCCGGCGGTGAGGAAGGCAAGCGGGCCTTCGAGGCGATGATGACGATGAAAAAGATCGACATTGCCGCCATCGAGGCAGCGCGCCGGGGCTAGGTCGCAGGCACCCTGCCCCGGCCTCCCCTTTTCAGGGGGAGGCTACAAGGGGGTACATTACTTTTTAAGCTTGAGCGGGCCGACCATCTGCTCGGGCTTCACTTCGGCGTCGAATTCCTCGCCGGTCAGCAGGCCCAGCTCGATCGCGGTTTCGCGCAGGGTCGATCCGTTCTTGTGCGCAGTCTTGGCGATCTTGGCGGCATTGTCATAGCCAATTCGGCGATTGAGCGCGGTCACCAGCATCAGCGACTGGTCGACCAGATGCTTGATGCGCTTCTTGTCCGGCTCGATGCCGATAGCGCAATTGTCGTTGAAGCTCTTGGCGGCGTCGGCGAGCAGACGCACGCTCTGCAGGAAATTATAAGCGATGACGGGCTTGAAGACGTTGAGCTCGAAATTGCCCTGGCTGGCCGCAAAGCCGATTGCCGCATCATTGCCCATCACCTGGGCAACGACCATGGTCATGGCCTCGGACTGGGTCGGGTTGACCTTGCCCGGCATGATCGAGGAGCCCGGCTCATTTTCAGGAATGGTGATCTCGCCCAGGCCGGAGCGAGGGCCGGAAGCGAGCCAACGCACGTCATTGGCGATCTTCATGAACGCCACCGCCAGCTGCTTGAGCGCGCCGGACGTGCCCACGAAGGCATCGTGCCCGGCCAGAAGCGCGAACTTGTTGGGGCCGGTGACAAAATCATGGCCGGTGAGGTCCGCGATCTCGCGCGCCACGGCCACGGCGTAGTCGGGATGGGCATTGAGGCCCGTACCCACTGCGGTGCCACCCAGCGCCAGCTCCTTGAGCTGCGGCATGGTCTTTTCAATGGCATCGAGTGCGTAATCGATCTGCGCCACCCAGCCGGAAATCTCCTGGCCCAGCGTCAGGGGTGTCGCGTCCTGCAGGTGGGTGCGGCCGATCTTGACCACGTCCATGAATTCTTCGGACTTGGCCGCGAGCGTATCGCGCAGCAGCCGGACGCGTTCATACAGATAGTTTTCGACCGCCTCGACCGCCGCGATATGCATGGCGGTGGGATAGGTGTCGTTCGAGCTCTGGCTCATATTGACGTGGTCATTGGGATGGACGGGCTTCTTGGAGCCCATGGTGCCGCCGGCCATTTCGATGGCGCGGTTGGAAATGACCTCGTTGACATTCATGTTGGACTGCGTGCCCGAGCCGGTCTGCCAGACCACGAGCGGGAAATGATCGGCAAGCTTGCCCTCGATCACCTCGTCGGCTGCGGCCACGATCAGGTCGCGCGTCTTTTCATCCATGAGGCCGAGCTTGGTATTGGCCAGGGCAGCCGCCTTCTTGAGAATGCCGAAGGCGCGTACGATCTCGACCGGCATCTTTTCGCCGCCAATGTCGAAATTCATCAGGCTTCGAGCCGTCTGCGCGCCGTAATACTTGTCGGTGGGCACTTCGATATTGCCCATGGTGTCCGATTCGACGCGCATGCTCATCTGCCTGTTGCTCCTGAATAAGCCGCTTCTCATGGCGGCGGAAAAACAAAACGGCCGACCCTGTTGGGGGCCGGCCGCTCGAATATCAGATTAGCGCATCCGCGCCAAACAGCCTTTTGGCTTACTTCTTGACTGCCAGGATCTGGCGACCGCGATACATGCCGGTCTTGAGGTCAACGTGATGCGGACGGCGCAGCTCGCCCGAATCCTTGTCTTCGACATAGGTCGGGTTGGCAATCGCGTCAGCCGAGCGACGGAAACCGCGCTTCATCGGCGAGGTCTTGCGTTTTGGCACAGCCATGGTCGGTACTCCGAATTCAATATCGTTGCGCCGCCAGAAGCGGCCCAGAGACGTATCTCTGATGGGATTGGGGGGCTCTATAGAGCAAGTGCGGGGGCTTGGCTAGGGGTTTTGTTGCATCCAACCCTGCTCGATATCGGTGTGGATGAAGCCATTACCCTCGAACCGTGCCAGTTTGCGCAGGGCAGCGCCGGTGGCATTGTCGCAATCTGGAAGGCCATATTTACACCCCTTCACATTGGGATATACGGCATCCGGCGCCGGATGCGCAGGGCTAGAGCGCCAGCCGCCCGCCCTGCCCCACACAGGCGGCGCGCTGGCCGAAGTCCCGGGCGCGGTTTTCAACGATCCCCGCCAGCCGGTTGAGCCCGGCATTGGGGCGGGCCGGATTGCGCAGGATCGGATTGGGCAGGGTAACCGCCAAAAGGCTGGCCGTCCGCCAGTCGAGGTTCTGCGGCTCGCGGCCGAAGGCCCGGGCGCTGCCGGCGGCAATGCCGAACTCGCCCTCCGGTCCCCATTCGGCGATGTTGAGATAGATTTCCATGATGCGCTTTTTGGGCATGACGAGGTCGATATAGGCGGCAAGCGGCACTTCGAGCGCCTTGCGCAGCGCGCTCTGCCCGTTCCACAGGAACAGATTGCGCGCCACCTGCATGGTGATGGTGGAGGCCCCGCGCGTCTCGCGCCCAGCCAGGTAATTGTCGACCTCGATACGCAAGGCGGTAACGTCGATGCCCCAATGGCGGCAGAATTGTCCGTCCTCGGAGAGGATGATCGCAGCTTTCAGCCGGTCGGAGATATCGTCGATATCGCGCCAGACTCGCACCACCGGTTGCCCGGTGACGCCCCGCACCAGCATGGGGACCGAGATCGGGGCGACGACCAGATAGACCGGCGTCAGCACCAGCGGGATGGCAACGAGCACGGCCAGGATGCCGAGGGGGATGCGCAGGGCGCGCCAGAATGTCTTACGTCGGGCCATGGGGCTGTGTACCGGCACTTGGGAGCCGAGGGCAAGCGACGGCGCTGCCGCTACCGCCACCCCTTGCCGCCCCCAGCCCAAAACGCTAGCAACGAGGCCATGTATGACTTTTCCGCCGACAGCGCCGATTGCGCCCGCGCCGTGGAGGCCGGGCTTTCCGATTATCTGACCGGTGCGAGCCTGTCGGGCCCGGGCCCGGCTGCCGAACGGCTGGTGGCCGCCATGCGCCATGGCAGCCTCGAGGGCGGCAAGAGGCTGCGGCCGCTGCTCGTCCGCCAGGCGGCGGCGATCTTTTCGGTGCCCCGGCAAGACACGCTGCGCACCGGGCTCGCGGTGGAAATGGTCCATTGTTATTCGCTGATCCATGACGACCTGCCGGCCATGGACGATGACGACATGCGGCGCGGCCGGCCCACGGTGCACAGGGCCTTCGACGAGGCCAGCGCCATCCTGGCGGGCGATGCGCTGCTGACCCATGCGTTCTCCATCCTGGCCGATGTCCAATGCCATGCCGATCCGCAGGTGCGGGTGCGCCTCGTGGCCGAGCTGGCCGCAGGCTCCGGCGCCGGTGGCATGGCCGGCGGGCAGATGCGCGATATCGAGGGCGAAAAGGGCGGCTTTTCGGAGACCGACATCGCCGCCATGCAGGCCATGAAGACCGGCGCGCTGATCCGCGCCTCGGTGCGCATGGGAGCGATCCTGGGCGGCGCTGATGCGCGGGCCCTCTCGGCGCTGACCGCCTATGCCGAAGCGGCGGGTCGGGCCTTCCAGCTGGCCGACGACATTCTCGACGTCACGGCCAGCCCCGAATCCATGGGCAAGGCGACCGGCAAGGATGCAGAGGCCGGCAAGCAGACCCTGGTGGGCCGGCTGGGCATCGAGGCTGCCCGCAAGATGCTCGACGGCATCGTCAACGAGGCGCTTCTGGCCCTGCGCACCTTCGGGCCCCGCGCCGACGGCCTGCGCGCCACGGCGCGCTATTTCGCGGCGCGGCAGAAATGAGCATGGTCCGTCTCGACAGCGTCAATCGCGGCACGCCCCAGCCCGTTCCCGGCCGCACCACCCGCTCGGGTATCTACAAAAGGCCCGTCACCGGCCCGGTGGAGATCGCCCCTTTGGGTCTCGTCGACGATGCCGTGCTCAACCGCAAGCATCACGGCGGGGTCGACCAGGCGGTCTATCTCTATTTTGCCGACGATTATGCCTTCTGGGGCGAGGAGGGCGTGGATGTGACGCCCGGCCTTTTCGGCGAGAACCTCACCATCTCGGGCGTCGTGGGGCGCGACGTGGCGGTGGGCGACCGCTTCGGCATCGGCACGGTCCTGCTCGAGGTGACCTCGCACCGCACGCCCTGCGCGGTGTTCGCGGCCCGCATGGGCGATCCCCGATTTGCCAAGCGTTTCCACAAGGCCGGGCGGCCCGGTGCCTATTGCCGGGTGCTGGCCGGCGGCGCGGTCGAGGCGGGCATGGCCGTCGATCTCACTCCGTTTTCCGGCGCGCGGATCACCATGAGCGCGCTGATCGCGCTCGATGGAGCCCGCAGCATCGATGCCGATTTCCTGCGGCGGGCCCTGACCGCTCCCCTCCACCACAAGATGCGGGCCGATTACGAGAACCGCCTCGCCAGCCAATTGCTGTGAGTTTGCCATGAGCCTTGCTTCCGTCACCGCCGACCTCGCCGCGCGCGCGCCCGATCTTTCGGTGATCGTCACCGAGGCCTCGACCGCCACGGTGCCGCTTGCTGCCGAGGTGCATGGCGTCGCGCCGGGGCAGATCGCCAAGACGCTCTGCATCCGCGTGCGGGACGAGGACGTGCTGCTGGTGACGCGCGGCGATGCCCGGCTCGACAACCAGAAGTCCAAGCAGGCCTTTGGCGGCCGCCCGCGCATGCTGGGCGCCGAGGACGTGCTGCGGCTGACCAGCCATGCGGTGGGCGGGGTCTGCCCTTTCGGCCTGCCCGCGCCGTTGCCGATCTATCTCGACACCTCGCTCAAGGCCTATGACATCGTCATTCCCGCCGGCGGCGATACCCACGCCTCGGTCCGGCTCAGCGTCGACCGGCTGGCCGAACTGTGCGGTCGCCAATGGGTGGATGCGTGCCAGTTGCCCGAGTGAGCGCGGCAGAGGATTTCATCCGGGCCCGCCTTGTGCTGACGGCGCTGCCCTTCCGCCCCGATATCGTGCTCTACCAGCCCCATCCGCACAGCGGGCTGATTGCTTTCCTCGCGGAAGCGGGGCGCGACGAGCCCCCCTATTGGGCCTATGCCTGGGCGGGCGGGGCGGCGCTGGCGCTCTATCTGCGCGACAATCCCCAAGCGGTCAGCGGCAGAACCGTACTCGATTTCGGCGCCGGTTCGGGACTGGTCGGCATTGCCGCCGCCAGGGCGGGCGCAGCGGCGGTAATGGCCTTCGAGCCCGACGCGATCGGGCAGATTGCGCTGGGGCTCAATGCGAAGGCCAATGGCGTTGCGCTCATTGCCGCCGAGGCGATGGCGGAGGCCGAGATCGTCCTGGCCGGCGACGTTTTCTATGATGCGGCAGTGGCGGCGCGGACCCTGCCGGTTCTCAAGGCGCATGCCCGACGTGGTGCCAAGGTCCTGGTCGGCGATCCCTTCCGCCGGCATTTGCCGCGCGCGGAAATGACCCGGATCGCCACCTATGACGTACCCGACATGGGCGGCGGGCCCGAGGTCACCGCCGGAATCTTCGTCCTGCAGCCATAGACCATCGGGCATGCATTCCCGGCCTTGCCGCAGCCACGGCCCTCGCCTATATCGCTCCGCGTGAGGACGGCCTCCCCCATCATGGGCATCGCGTTCGGGACGGCCCGGTGATCTGGGGATTGCCATGCGCAACACAGCCGACCGTATCCGTCACGCCATTTCCTTTGAAGTCATCGGCATCATCCTGGCGACGCCGCTCGCCGCATTCGCCTTCCATTTGCCGGGTGGCGACAGCGCGGTGATCGTGGTGGCCAGCGCCACCGTCGCGATGGTCTGGAACTATGTCTACAATCTCGGTTTCGACCACCTGATGGTCAGGCTCCGGGGCGGGACGGAAAAGACCACGCCCATCCGCGTCATCCACGCGCTCTTCTTTGAGCTGGGCCTGCTGGCCCTCATGCTGCCGGCGATCGCCTGGTATCTGCAGATCTCGATCTGGCAGGCCCTGGTCATGGATATCGCGCTGGCGGCCTTCTACATGGTCTATGCCTTTGTCTTCAACTGGGCCTATGACCGGGTGTTTCCATTGCCCGAATGGCAAGAAAAAGCCTGATTGCCTCGCTAGCCTTCGGGGGCTGAAACAAAGGAAAAGACCATGGTTAAGCCCCTGATCCTGCTCGCCATCAGCC
Organism: Devosia chinhatensis; assembly: GCF_000969445.1. Taxonomy (NCBI): domain Bacteria; kingdom Pseudomonadati; phylum Pseudomonadota; class Alphaproteobacteria; order Hyphomicrobiales; family Devosiaceae; genus Devosia; species Devosia chinhatensis. Next base: position 672,352 of record NZ_JZEY01000061.1, read on the forward strand.
TCGCCGGCGTCACGAGCGCCCTGGCGTCGTCCGACGACGCCTGGGCCGAATTTGCCGCCGAGGTCGAAACGGCCTGCCTCGATGCCACCGAAGGTGTCTTCACCGAGCCAGAGGCAGTGGTCGATCCCTTCGGCAGCGAGAGCTTCGGCCTCGCCATTGTCTCCGGTGCCTTCCCGAGCGGCGGCGCGGGCAGCATTGTCTGCGTCTTCGACAAGCAGGCCAAGACCGTCGAAATCGGCGGCGAACTCGATATCACCGTCAGCCAGAACGCGGCGGAATAGGCTTGAGAGGCAAGCGCCCCAGCAGGTCGGCGCCGTTCGCCACAAAGGCGACGGCGCGCTCGTTTTGCATTTCGACCGCAAAACCCAGCCTGCGATGAAGCCGCAGCGAAGCCGTGTTGCTGACCAGCACATGGCTGCGCAACGTGCCGATGCCCAGCGTGCGCACCAGATCGCGCATGCCGGCCCCGAGCTCGGAAATCACGGGCGCAGTGCGATAGCGGGGATGAATGGCAAGGCCGCCGACAAACCAGGATCCGTCTGCCTGTGGCCACAGATAGCCATAGGCAATGAGCTTGTGGTCCCGGCGCAGACACACCCATTCCGATTTCGGCAGGGAGACTGCCAGCCGCTCGCGATGGAGTTCGCAATCGAGTGGGCCACCATCAGGCTCGCGCAGACAGATGAGATCGAGCGCCAGGACGTCGCCAAGGTCGGGACGACCCGCTGTTGCCACTAAATCTGGCCCATCAGCTTGAGCCCGCCCAAAACGATGATCAGCATGGCCAGCCAGAACAGGCGGCGTTGATTGCGCTCGTTCATTTATTCGGCCGCATCCTGCTTGCCGGTGCCGAACTTCTTTTCGATATAGTCGGCGACCATGACCTTGAACTGGTCGGCGACATCGGCACCGCGCAGGGTGGCGACTTTTTCGCCATCGACGAAAACGGGCGCGGCCGGAGTTTCGCCGGTACCCGGCAGGGAAATGCCGATATTGGCATGCTTGCTCTCGCCCGGCCCGTTGACGATGCAGCCCATGACCGCGACCGACAACGTCTCAACGCCCGGATAGCGCTCGCGCCATTCCGGCATCGAAATGTTGAGATGGTCCTGGATGTCCTTGGCCAGGGTCTGGAAGGTCGTGGACGTGGTGCGTCCGCATCCCGGACAGGCCGCGACCACCGGCAGGAACTGGCGGAAGCCCATGGTCTGGAGCAATTCCTGCGCGACCTTGACCTCGGTCGTGCGATCGCCGCCCGGCTCGGGCGTCAGCGAGATGCGGATCGTATCGCCGATGCCCTGCTGCAGCAGGATGCCGAGCGCTGCCGAGGAGGCGACAATGCCCTTCGATCCCATGCCCGCCTCGGTGAGGCCGAGATGGAGCGCATAATCGCAGCGGGCGGCGAGGTCCTGATAGACCGCGATCAGGTGCTGGACGTCGGACACCTTGGTCGAGAGCAGGATCTGGTCACGCCGCATGCCCAGCTCCTCGGCGCGGGCCGCCGACAGCAGCGCCGACTGGATGATGGCCTCGCGCTGCACGGCGGCAGCGGAGATCGGGTTGGGTGAGACGGCATTGTCGTCCATCAGCCGGGTGAGCAATTCTTCGTCCAGCGAGCCCCAATTGACCCCGATGCGGACCGGCTTGTCATAGCGGTTGGCGATGTCGATCAGCGTTGCGAACTGGGTATCGCGCTTGGCCTTGAAGCCGACATTGCCCGGATTGATCCGGTATTTGGCCAGTGCCTCGGCACAGGCGGGATGATCGGTGAGGAGCTTGTGGCCGATATAGTGGAAATCGCCCACCAGCGGCACGTCATAGCCCATGACGGCCAGGCGGTCGCGAATGATGGGCACTGCGGCCGCACTCTCGTCGCGATCGACGGTGATGCGCACGATCTCCGAGCCGGCCCGGGCCAGCTGCATGACCTGCCTGACCGTGGCGTCGATGTCGGCGGTATCGGTATTGGTCATCGATTGCACGACGACGGGCGCGCCGCCGCCGACCATGACGCCCCCGACATTGACACCCACCGATTGCCTGCGCGGCGCTGGACCGGCCATTTCACACCCCGTTCAGTATTGCTTGTGAGATAGGCCTTCCCTTTTGCCCGCGCAACTGAACAATAAGGTGACGCTGCCCGGGAGGGACCCTGCCATGCCCGATGCCGAAACCGCCACTGCGCAGATCGACGCCCATATCGAGGCGCTCGCGCCCGCGTTCAGGGAGGCGATGCAGCACCTGCGCGCCGTGATCCGCGCGGCAGCGCCCGAGGCCGAAGAAATCATCACCTATGCCATGCCGGGCATTGGCCTTGAGGGACCGCTGGTTTCCTATTGCGCCTTCAAGACCCATTGCTCGCTCTTTCCCATGGGCAATTCGGTCTTTACCGGCATGGAAGACGAGATCGCCCCATGGCGCACCTCCAAGGGGACGCTGCAATTCACCCCCGATGCGCCCTTGCCGGATGCGCTGGTGATCCGCATCGTTAAGGCCCGTATCGCCGAGAACATTGCCAGGACGGCGCAGCGCAAGGCCCGACGACGGTCGCCAAAAGCCTGAGATCAGCTTTCCACCACAACCGGAGGCGGTCGTGCAGCCTCGGGCTCGGGAGCATATTTGTTGAGCAGGGGCAATTGCGTCATCGAGAAGATGACGGTCAGCGGCATGATCCCCCAGACCTTGAACGCGACCCAGAAATCGGTCGAGAAATTGCGCCAGACCACTTCGTTGATGACGGCCAGGAGCACGAAGAACAGACCCCAGTTGAGGGTCAGCTTCCACCAGCCCTCGGGCTTGAGCTTGTAGACGTCGCCGAAGACATATTTCAGCAGTGACTGGCCAAAGAGCAGACCCCCGAGCAGCACCGAGGCAAACATCACATTGGTGATGGTCGGCTTCATCTTGATGAAGGTATCGTCCTGCAGCCAGAGGGTGAGTCCGCCAAAGACCAGCACGACCACGCCGGTGACCAGAGGCATCACCGCCACCTTCTTGAGGATCAGCCAGCTCAGCAGCAGTGACACTGCCATGGCGCCCATGAACCAGGCCGTTGCCACGAAGATGTCGGCCCGCGCATTGATGATGAAGAACAGGACCAGCGGCCCCAGTTCCAGCGCCAGCTTGATGATCTGCGGCTTGAGTTCGTCCCAGTTGACTTCTGGTTCTGCAGTCTTTTCGGTCATCGGTTTTTCCATGGCAGTGCGGGCCAATGTGGCCGCGCAGGCCCTTTCATGCAAGCCGATAGCGGACAAGAATGGTGTTTTTTGGACGGCGCAAAGACAGCGCCCGCTCTGGCAAAGACGGCTAATCGCGCCCGGCAATGGCACGGGCGAAGTCCCGCGCCTCGAAGGGCTCGAGGTCCTCGACCCCCTCGCCGACACCGATGAAATGCACCGGCAGGCCGAATTTGCGGGCAATGGCGACGAGGATGCCGCCGCGCGCGGTGCCGTCGAGCTTGGTCATCACCAGACCGGTGACCCCGGCGCGCTGGCCGAAGATCTCCACCTGCTTCATGGCATTCTGCCCCGTGGTGGCGTCGAGCGTCAGCAGCGTGGCATGGGGCGCCTGCGGATCGACCTTCTTGATCACGCGAATGACTTTTTCGAGCTCGTTCATCAATTCGTCGCGGTTCTGCAACCGTCCGGCCGTATCGATGATGAGCACGTCGCGCCCTTCTGCCCGGGCCTGGGTGACGGCATCGAAGGCCAAGCCCGAGGCGTCGGCCCCGGTGGGCCGGACCAGGACCGGCGCGCCCGTGCGCTGGCCCCAGACCTGCAGCTGTTCGATGGCCGCCGCGCGGAAGGTGTCGCCGGCGGCCAGCATGACCGAGCGCCCCTCGCGGGCAAACTTCTGCGCCAGCTTGCCGATCGTGGTGGTCTTGCCCGATCCGTTGACCCCGATCATCAGGATGACGAAGGGCTTGCTGGCCGCATCGATGACGAGCGGACGCGCCACCGGCCCCAGCACCTTTTCGACCTCGGCGGCCAGCACGGCGCGGACATCTTCGCCCGACACATCCTTGTCGAAGCGATCCCGGCGCAGCGTTTCGGTGATGGCCATGGCCGTATCGATGCCCAGATCGGCCTGGATCAGCACGTCCTCAAGTTCATCGAGCGTCGCCGCATCGAGCTTGCGCTTGGTGAAGACCGACGTGATCGAGGTGGTGAGCGTGTCCGAAGAGCGCTTGAGCCCGGAGGCAAGACGGGAGAACCAGCCCTGGGGCGCCACCGGGGCAGCTGTCGCCGGCGCCGGCACGATCGGCTGGCTGTCGAGCCCAGCATGGGCCTTGTCCTCGATCTCCTCGATATAATCGGGCGTCGTTTCGGGCGGGCCGGGGGGGATCGGATGATCGGCCGGGCCCGGTGCTTCGGGCGGAGCGGCCGGCTCGGGCGTTGGCGGTACCGTTTCGGGGACGGGCGGGATCGGCTCTGCGGGCGCTTCCGGCCGGGTTTCCGGCGGCGCAGGCGATGGCGCCGGGCCGGGCTGGGGCTGGGGCGGCACGCCGAAGAGACGCTGGAAGAAGCCGGGTTTCTTTTCGGTCATACCCTATCTTTCGATCGCTGTGGCGCCATGATGCAACGCCTTCGCAGAACTCTTGAAAACCTCGCGGTGATCCTCTCGAACCACCAAGGTCAACTATCGTCAGGCCGCTGCGCGGAGAGCATCCCCGATCAGCCCGTCTTCGCCCAGCCCGGTGACGCGCACCGTGACCAGTTCGCCAGCCGTCGTACCGGCAACGCGAACCGGCACGAATTGTTCGGTGCGGCCCAGCCCGTCGCGCTCGACCAGCACGGTTTCGACGCGGCCAAGCCGGGTGGCGCACAGCGCCCGGAACCGCGCCTCGCCCACTTCTCGCAATATTGCAGCGCGCTGGCGGGCAATGGCCTTGCCCACCTGCGGCATGCGCGCAGCCGGCGTGCCCGGACGCGGCGAATAGGGAAAGGCATGGATATAGGTGAGGCCGGCCTCGGCGATGAAGCGGACCGAATTGTCGAACATCGCCTCGGTCTCGGTGGGGAAGCCGGCAATGATGTCGGCCCCGAACACCATGTCGGGGCGCAGCGTGCGCAGCTTGTCCACGACCGCCAGCGCATCCTCGCGCAGATGGCGCCGCTTCATGCGCTTGAGAATGAGATCGTCGCCCGATTGCAGCGACAGATGCAGATGCGGCATCAGCCGGGCATCGGTGACCGCTTCGTAGAGCGCCGGGTCGGCCTCGATGGAATCGATGGAAGAGATCCTCAGCCGCGGCAGGTCCGGCACATGGCGCAGGATGGATTGGGTCAGCGTTCCCAGACTGGGGCTGCCGGGCAGGTCGGGACCATAGGAGGTGATGTCGACGCCGGTGAGCACGATTTCCGAATAGCCGTTGGCGACGAGCTTTTTCACCTGTTCGACCACGAGGCCCATCGGGACCGAGCGCGAGGGGCCGCGACCGAAGGGAATGATGCAGAAGGTGCAGCGGTGATCGCAGCCATTCTGCACCTGCACGAAGGCGCGGGTGCGCCCATCCATGCCCTCGATGAGATGGCCGGCGGTTTCCCGCACGCTCATGATGTCGTTGACCTGCACCTTGTCGTTGAGCGGGGTGCCGAAGACCATGGGCTTGTAGCTTTCGGCCTTGAGCTTGTCGGCATTGCCGATGACGAGATCGACCTCGTCCATGTCGCCGAAGACGCGCGCCTCGGTCTGTGCCGCGCACCCGGTGACGATGATGCGCGCCTCCGGATTGTCGCGCCGTGCCTTGCGCACCGCCTGCTTGGCCTGGCGCACGGCCTCCTGGGTCACCGCGCAGGTATTGATGATGATGGCGTTGTCGAGCCCGGCCTTTTCGGCTTCGGCCTTCATCACCTCGCCTTCATAGGCGTTGAGGCGGCACCCGAACGTAAGCGTTTCGATGGCCATCAGGCAGCCTCGCTGCGCGTCCAGGCGCCCGTCGCGGGATCGAGGCGCCCGGCCCATTCGCGCTCGGCCGGCCCGGTCAGGACCACATGGTCATTGTCGAGCCAGTCCACGACGAGGTCCCCGCCGGGCACCGTGACCACGGCCTTGCGACCGGTGCGCCGCGTCCGGGCGCCGTTGACCAGGGCCGCGCAGGCCGCCGTGCCGCAGGCCTGGGTCAGCCCGGCCCCGCGTTCCCAGGTGCGCAGGATGATGCGCTCGGCATTGACGACATTGGCGATGGAAATATTGCACCGCTCGGGAAAGAGCGGATGGTTTTCGAGCAGCGGGCCGAAGCGGTCCAGCGCATAGGACCAGACATCGTCCTTGACCCAGAAGGTGGCGTGCGGATTGCCCATCGAGGCCACCGACGGAGAATGAAGCACCGGCGCATCGATCGGCCCGATCTGCAGTTCGACCTGGCGGGTATCGGCGAATTCCTCGTTGAGGGGTATGTCGTACCAGGCGAATTTGGGCGTACCCATGTCGACACTGATCTGGCCGTCCTCGGCTTCCTCCCCGAAGATGATGCCGGCCAGGGTCTCGAAGGTGAAGCGCTGCCGACCCTTTTCGGCCGAGAGCGCCTGGACCACGCAGCGCATGCCATTGCCGCAGGCCTGGGCCAGCGTGCCGTCCGAATTGATGATCTCGATGTGATGGGCCGTGCCGGGCGTGCGCGGATCATGGATGGCCATGATCTGGTCGAAGCGGGTTTCGGGCCGGGCATTGATGGCAATGGCGGCCTGCGGGCTGACGCGCGCCGCCGTGCCGCGCAGGTCGGCCACGATGATCTGGTTGCCCAGCCCGTTCATCTTCAAAAAGGGGACGTCGCTCACTGCCGTCTTCCGGGATTGCTGCGGGTTTGCAGCCTTTGCGCCCTATATGGCGGATGTGTCGGCAAAATTCCAGCGCGTCCGGTTTCGACCGCCCGGCCGGCACAGGCCGCATTCCCGAAAAAGAGACAATTTTCTTTTATTTTTAACCACTTGAGCCGGGTCCGATCTTAACCAGTCCAGCAGCTTTGAGATGCGGGAGACCACGATTTCGCTAGTGTGGCAGGCGAAGAATTGTCGTCCGTTTGCCACTTTCGGAGTCCGACCTATGAATATGCCCATGATGACCGACCAGATCATCACCGACTGGCAGCCGCATTATCCCAAGCTGTGGGGCAACCAGTCCCTGCGCCTCAGCCATAGCCTGGCCAATTCACCTCTCTTTACCGACGAAGCGCTGGCGCGGCTGATCGAGAAGAGCCCGCGCGAAGCCTATCACGTCAATTATTCGCAGAAGACGCCGGGCAACCCACCCAAGCGCCGCGAAGGCCAGATCCGCAACCTGTCGGGCGCCGAGGTCATCGAGACCGTGCGCCAGGGCAATATCTGGGTGAACCTGACGGCCCCGGCCAAGACCGATCCCGCCTATGGCGAACTGCTCGACAGCCTTTATGCCGAGTTCGAGGAGCGCGTGCCGGGCTTTGCGTCCTACAAGCGCAACCTGACCATTCTCATCTCCTCGCCCAACGTGTCGGTGAAGTATCATTCGGACGTGCCCGGCCAGAGCCTCTGGCAGGTGCGCGGCACCAAGAAGGTCTACGTCTATCCCGCCCAGGCCCCGTTCATCTCCCAGCCGGCGCTGGAAAAGCTGATCCTGGGCAAGCTGCGCGAAACCGACATGCCCTTCGAGCCCTGGTTCGACGACTTCGCCCAGGTCTATGACCTCGAAGCGGGGCAGATGCTGCACTGGCCGCTCAACGGTCCGCATCGCGTCGTCAATCACGGCATGCTCAATGTCAGCTTTACCACCGAGCACTGGACCGACGACCTGCGCAAGCATTACGCGGTCAACTATGCCAATGGCGTGCTGCGCGACAAGCTGGGCGCCAAGTCGCTCAGCCAGCAGGTGACGGGCCTCTCCTACATGGCCAAGCTGGGTCTGGCCGGCGCGGTCAAGTTCAGCCCGCTCAACCCGCAGAAAAAGAAGGTCTATACGGTCGATTTCGAAGTCGATCCGGCCGCGCCCGAAGGCGTGCGCGACATTCCAGCCCACAGCTTCGAAAAATGATGCTGACCGACACCCTCGAGTTTGCCGACCGCCGTCTCGACGCCGCGGCCGCAGCCGGATTTGCGCTGAGCGCCGGGGTCCTCGCCAATCGCGAGGCCCTGGACGCGCTGGCCGATCGCTGGCTGTCTCTGGAAATTGCCAGTTCCGATACCGGCCTGTTCCAGAGCCTGGGCTGGGCGCGGGCGATCTACGATTTCGAGGCCAGTCGCGGCAACAAGGATTTTGACCCGGTCATCGTGACCCTCGAGCAGGGCCGGCGGCTTGTCGGCATCCTGCCGCTCGAACGCATCCGCACGCTGTCGCGCACGGTGCTGGTGCCGCTTGGCAATGCCTTCGGGCAATATGCCGGTGCACTTCTGGCGCCCGGCGTCGACGCCCGTGCAGCTATCGACACCATGCTCGCCAAAGCCATCGGCAGCGGACCATGCGACTTCGTCAGCCTGCTCAAGGTGCGTGACGGCTCCGCGCTCGATCGCGGACTGCCCCCCACCAAGGCGACGACCGGCGCCGAACAGGGCGCGCCCTTCGTGGCGCTGGACGGATTTGCCGATTTCGCCAGCTATTTCCAGACCATCCGCACCAAGACGCGCAAGAACATGCGCAATGCGCGCAACCGCCTCGAGCGGGAAGGGCATGTCGAACACCGCCTCGTCACCGATCCGGCCGAGCGTCTTGCACTTGTGGACCGCACGCTGAGCGGCCGCGCCGAGAGGCTGCGCGACCAGGGCCTCACCTCCAGGGCCTTCCGCGACAGCGGCTTTCCCCAATTCTGCCGCAGCCTTGTGGGGCGCAATGACGTGACCCTGGCGGCTTTCTCGCTGACCCATGAGGGCAAGCCAATCGCCGAACAATGGGGTTTTGTGCATGCCGGGCGCTATTACGCCTTCATCGCCAGCCGCGACTTTTCCAATTCCGAGGAGAGCCCGGGCAAGCTGCACCTGGGCGAAATCCTCGAAGCCTGCTCTGAAATGGGCATTGTCGGCTGTGACCTCGGTGTGCCGGCCATGCCCTATAAGCTGACTTTCGCCACCCAGACGGTGACCGTGCGCGACTATGCCCTGCCGGTGACGCCGAAAGGCTGGATGATCATCCATCTTTGGGACATGCGCCTGCGGCCCGCTCTCAAGGCCTTGGCGATGCGTATGCCGAGCGATTGGCGCAGCCGGGTCATGAAGCTTTTCGGCCACGGTCATTGACCTCCGACCGGGGCGGCGGCCAAGGCACAGGAAATTGCCTCTTTTTCTTGACTCCCCGCCCCGTTTGACCTAAAGCCACCCCGTTCATCAGGCTTTTGCTCCTGACCAGCCGACCGGGACCCCGCAGGGGTTCGACGATCCCGGAGGCCAACATCCGCCAGCGCGTTGCGCCCGCGGGTGGGTTTTGCATTTGGCCTTTTGACACTTATCTCTCCGGGGGCTGATCCCCGTGAGCGAAAAGGAAAACAGATGTTCGAGAGCCTCTCAGACCGGCTTGGCAAGATTTTCGATGGACTTCGCGGACGCGGCGCGCTCAACGCTGCCGATGTCGATGCGGCCATGCGCGAAATCCGCCGGGCGCTGATCGAGGCTGACGTCTCGCTCGAAGTTGTGCGTGCCTTTGTCGAGCAGGTGCGCGAGCGCGCCGTCGGCGCCGAAGTCACCCGCTCGGTGACGCCGGGCCAGCAGGTGGTCAAGATCGTCAATGACGAGCTGGTCCAGGTGCTGGGTTCGGACGCCGTCAGCATCGACCTCAATGCCCCCGCACCCGTCACCCTCCTGATGGTGGGCCTGCAGGGCTCGGGCAAGACCACCACCACCGCCAAGATCGCCAAGCGCCTCAAGGACCGCCAGAAGAAAAAGGTTCTGCTCGCTTCGCTCGATACCCGCCGCCCGGCGGCCATGGAGCAGCTGCGCGTCCTGGGCGAACAGGTGGGCGTCGATACCCTGCCGATCGTCACCTCGGAAAGCCCGGTCGAAATCGCGCGCCGCGCCGAGCGCGAGGGCCGCCTGGGCGGCTATGACGTGCTCATCCTCGACACGGCCGGCCGCACCCATATCGACGACGAGCTGATGGCAGAGACCGTCAGCATCAAGGACATCGCCAGACCGCACGAAATCCTGCTGGTGGTGGACGCGCTGACCGGCCAGGACGCCATCAACGTGGCGCGATCCTTCGACGGACGCCTGGACGTCACCGGCATCGTCATGACCCGCGTCGACGGCGATGGCCGGGGCGGCGCGGCCCTCTCCATGCGCGCCGCGACCGGCAAGCCGATCAAGCTGATCGGTGTCGGCGAAAAGATGGATGCGCTGGAAGATTTCCATCCCAGCCGCATCGCCGACCGCATCCTGGGCATGGGCGACATCGTCAGCCTCGTCGAAAAGGCGGCCGAACACGTCACGGCCGAAGACGCGGCCAAGATGGCCAAGAAGCTCAAGAAGGGCTCCTTCGACTTCGACGACCTGCGCGCCCAGTTGCAGCAGATGAAGAAGATGGGCGGCATGGGCGGCCTCATGGGCATGCTGCCCGGTGCAGGCCAGCTCAAGAAGGCCATGGCCGGCGCCAGCATCGACGAGAAGGTGTTCGATCGCCAGGTCGCCATCATCAATTCCATGACCAAGGCCGAACGCGCCAATCCCGACCTGCTCAATGCCAGCCGCCGCAAGCGCATCGCTGCCGGTGCCGGCGTGGAGGTCAGCGAGATCAACAAGCTCGCCAAGCAGCACCGCCAGATGGCCGACATGATGAAAAAGGTCGGCAAGGGTGGCATGGGCGCGCTGGGCGGCATGTTTGGCGGCAAGATGGGCGGCATGCTCGGTGGCATGCCCGACCTCAGCAAAATGGACCCCAAGCAACTCGAGCAGATGGCGCGCCAGGCCGGGATCGATCCCGAGCAGCTCAAGGGCCTGCCCTCGGCCGACCTGCCTTCGGCGCAGAAGGCATTGCCCAGCGATGTCAACGCGCTTCTCAAATCCTCCGGCGGACCGGTGCTACCCGGTCTGGGCGGAGCGCCCCGTTTCCCTGGCCTGCCCGGCCTGGGCAAGAAGAAATAACCGAACACAACGATTTACTGACAGGACTGAAAAATGGCTCTCAAGATCCGCCTCGCCCGCGCCGGCACCAAGAAGCGTCCCTTCTACCACATCGTCATCGCCGATGCCCGTTCGCCGCGCGATGGCCGCTTCATCGAGAAGATCGGCACCTTCAACCCGCTGCTGGCCAAGGATGCCGAGAACCGCGTCGTGCTGAACACCGAACGCGCCCAGCACTGGGTCGGCGTTGGCGCCCAGCCGACCGATCGCGTGCTGCGTTTCCTCGACGCTGCAGGCCTGGCCAAGCGCGAAGCCCGCAACAACCCGAACAAGGCCGTTCCCGGCGAAAAGGCCAAGGAACGCGCTGAAGAAAAGGCTGCCAAGGCCGCAGCCGTTGCCGAAGGCTCGGCTGAATAAGTCCGGCAGAGCTGGAATGAGAAAAGCCCCGGTGGAAACACCGGGGCTTTTTTGTTTTGGATCACCGGGACATGCCCGATGGCCAGGATGGCGCCAGGGCCTGGCTTACTGCTTGAGCTTGGCCAGGATCGCGGCGCCCATCTCTTCGGTGCCGATGGTCTTGCGATTGTCCTGGGCAATGTCGGCGGTGCGCAGGCCGTCGCTCAGCACGGCGGAAATAGCGCCTTCGAGCTTGTTGGCCAGCTCGATCATGTTGAACGAATAGCGCAGGGCCATGGCAACCGAAGCGATCATGGCGATGGGATTGGCAATGCCTTGGCCGGCAATGTCCGGGGCCGAGCCATGGACGGGCTCGTAGAAGGCCTTGCGCTTGCCGGTGACCGGATCGGGTGCGCCCAGCGAGGCCGAGGGGAGCATGCCCAGCGAACCGGTCAGCATCGCCGCGACGTCCGAGAGGATGTCGCCGAAGAGATTGTCGGTGACCATGACGTCGAACTGCTTGGGCGTGCGCACCAGCTGCATGGCGGCATTGTCGGCCAGAATGTGATGCAGCTCAACATCGGAATAATCCTTGCCGACAGTCTTGACCACTTCGTCCCAGAGCACGCCGGACTTCATGACGTTCTTCTTGTCGGCCGAATGCACCTTGCCCGAACGCGTGCGGGCCAGATCGAAGGCGACGCGGGCGATGCGGTCGATCTCGTAGGTTTCGTAGACCTGGGTGTCGATGGCGCGCTTCTGGCCATCGCCGAGATCGGTAATGGTCTTGGGTTCACCGAAATAGACGCCGCCGGTCAGCTCGCGCACGATGAGGATGTCGAGCCCCTCGACCAGTTCGCGCTTGAGCGAGGAGGCATCGGCCAGGGCCGGATAGCAGATGGCGGGCCGCAGATTGGCAAACACCGCCAGTTCCTTGCGGAGCCGCAGCAGGGCGGCTTCCGGGCGGTGCTCATAGGGCACGTTGTCCCATTTGGGTCCGCCCACGGCCCCGAAGATCACCGCATCGGCAGCCTTGGCCTTGGCGACGTCCTCGTCGGTGATGGCCACGCCATGGGCATCGTAAGCCGCGCCGCCGGCAAGGCCCGTATCGGTCGAGAAATCGGTCAGCCCCTCGGCATTGGTCCAGGCAATGAGCTTTTCCACCTCGACCATGATCTCGGTGCCGATGCCGTCGCCGGGCAGAAGGAAAAGGGAATGGGTGGCCATGATGGGAAAACTCCTCGCCGTACTGGTGGGTACACCTGGCCGCGCACATAGCGGAATTTTACCCGCCAAGGCAAGGCGGGTTCAAACGAATCCGTTCCTGTCGAGCAGCAGCCAGAAGGCGAAGATATTGGTCAGGGCATGGGCCATGCTGACATAAAAGACCGAGCCGGTGCGCCAGGCGATCCAGTTCCAGAACAGCCCCAGCACGGCGGCGCCGCCGAGAAGGGCAGGCCAGTCGCCCTCGAAGGTGACGCCGACACTCAACGCCAGCGGCACGTGCCAGGCGGTGAAGAGAACCCAGCCCAGCCAGAAGCCGAGGCGTGGTCGATTGCGGAACGTGCCGATAAAGCCGCCGCGCCAGGCCATTTCCTCGAGCGGGCCGTTGATGACGGCCAGGAGGATGGCCAGCCACATGCCGCCGCTGGTAAGGAAATTGGTATTGGGGGCAAAGGCGATGACGGCCACGATCCCGACCTGGGCGAGGAGAAGCGGCACCAGCCACCAGTCGCGCCAGGGCAGTTTTTCGGAGAAGAGGCCGCCTTCGTTGGCGGGCAGGGCATGCCAGCCGATGACTGGCAGGCAGAAAAACAGCCAGTAGAACGTCAGCGCAAAGAGATAGCCTGCCCGCGGATCCCAGCTGGTCAGCGCCGGCACGAGCCAGAGCAGCGCCCCGATTAGGAGCGCCGCATGCGCGACCAGCGCGATCTGCTTTCGGTTCATCGCCCGAAGGGTTCAGGAATGGCTGGTGGCAGCGCCGATGCGGGCGGTGACTTCGATCTCGATCTTCATACCCTCCTCGATCATCTGCACGATCAGCATGGAGGCGGCAGGGCGGATGTCCTTGAACACCGGACCGACAGCGGCGACGACCTCGTCGACGAGGCTGCGATCGCCGACATAATAGACGACGCGGACGGTGTCCTGGAGCGAGGAGCCGGCTTCGCGCAGGGCCTTGTCGATGGTGGCCAGCGCGTTCCGCGCCTGCTCGCCCACGCTCTCGGGCATGGTCATGGAGGCATAATCATAGCCGGTCGTACCCGAGACATAGACACTGTCCTCGTGGCGCACGGCGCGGGAATAGCCGAAGGTGGCTTCAAACGGGGAGCCGGTCGAGACGCGCTGAACCATTTTTAATGACCTCAGAGCCAGGGGCGTTCGGCCGCCATCTTGCCCTCGAAGGCGGAGATGGACGGGTCGGACTTGAGCGTACCGGCAATGTCGTCGAGGCCCTCGAGCAGGATCTGCTTGCGGGACGGGTCGATGTCGAAATGCAGTTCCCCGCCATCGGGACCGCGAATGGTCTGGGCCTCGAGATCGATCGAGAGCGTGGCATTGGCCCCGCGCTCGGCATCGTCGAGCAAAAGCTTGAGCTGCTCGGGCGACACCACGATGGGCAGGATGCCGTTCTTGAAGCAATTGTTGTAGAAAATGTCGGCAAAGCTGGTGGAGATCACGCAGCGCACGCCGAAATCGAGCAGCGCCCAGGGAGCGTGTTCACGGCTGGACCCACAACCGAAATTGTCACCGGCGATGATCACCTGCGCCTGCCGGTAGGCGGGCTTGTTGAGCACGAAGTCAGGGTTCTCCGAGCCATCCTCGTTATAGCGCATTTCCGAAAAGAGGGCAGTGCCCAGGCCCGTGCGCTTGATGGTCTTGAGGTATTGCTTGGGGATGATCATGTCGGTGTCGATATTGATGATCGGCAGGGGCGCCGCGACACCGGTCAGAGTGGTGAACTTATCCATGGGTTTGGGGACCTCGCTGTTGCATGCGTCATCGCGCGAAAACGGGCTTTCGGTCAAGGCCAAACCGTACCGAAGCGTACGGTTGGCGAGACGCTGCGGATCGACCGCGGTTGCACCGACGTCGTGATTTGGGAGTCTTTCATCTGGAGACCATCGAACCGATGGCCCGTGAGGGCAAGGAAATCCTGGATTGCCCGGCAGCGTTGTCAAACGGGCCTGCCTGTAATGTTCACGCGGTACAGTGTTCGTACGCGTCGCGATGCTAAAGCCGCTTCAGGCCGGATCGCTCAAGATCAGCAAAGAGTCGCTCGGCCTGTTCGTCACTCAGGGCGCGCCGCGGCAGCATCTGAAAGAAGACCGGCGACTGCATGAAGAGTATTATCCTGGCGTCGGCGCTCCAGCCATAAAAGTCGTTCCAGCTCGTAGTGCCTGACACCTCTCCGCTTGAAGCCGAATAGCCCCGATCGCTCCAAGCGGCCTGAACTGGATAATGCAGGGACTTCTGATGCCGATAGATCCGACGCGCCTGATAAGGCAGCAGGACAAAATACTGCAACAGCGGCAGGCAGGCCAATGCGATCATGGCGCCAGCTGCAGCGCTGGTGACCAGCGCATCAAAGGCCGTGACGACCATAGCCACAACGCACACCAATAACAGCCCTGACAATGCCAATTTAGGTGTTCGACTACGCGCCCAGTACCGCCTCATATGCAGGCGTAACGCGCTCAAATAATCCTCAGAGGAAATTGTGAAATTGACCATCAGGCTCTTGAAATAAAAACATTATTTATAGAATAAAAATAGACGGAAATTTCTACTCTATTTCAGAAACCCAAATAATTCTTTTCCCTGCCACAAGAGAACTTGCGACCTCCTGTGCCCCATCCGATTTATAGGCCAGCTGAATTTTCCCGCCATATATCGGCTCGTTGATTTTCGGCTCGAGAATGATTTCGTCGTCGATATAAATCGCTATCCTTGCGCCAACATTCTGACTGGTGAAGTCGGCAAACGCAATTTGGCTGACCTCATCGAGGTCGATCTCGAGGATCGTGGTCCGCGTCTGAGGGTCGTAAACCGGGGATGCGTCCTGGACCGTCAGTTCGAGACGTTGAGCATGGGCAGATGAACCCAAGAAAAAGAACAGTGCAATCGAGGTGAGAATGGTGCGCACATTGTGCTCCTCAAGCTCTACTGTGATCGGCGTCCCGCGGCCCCTCAGCCCCCAAGGCTCTCGCGCGGATCGACGCCGAGCATGATGTTGAGGTTCTGGACGGCCGCGCCCGAGGCGCCCTTGCCCAGATTGTCGTAGACCGCCGCGATCACCGCTTGATTGGTCTGGTCATTGGCAAAGACATGCAGAGTCAACGTGTTGGTGCCGTTATGCGCCTGGGGATCGAGGGACGCGGTCTTGCCCAGCGCCGGATCATAGGGAGCAACGCGCACGAAGCTGTTGGGGATTGAGGCATAGAAATCGGCGAGCACGGCATGAAGCTGCTGGCCGGTGGGGATATCGGCGACCATGTCGAGATGGAGCGGCAGGGACGTATTCATGCCCTGGGCGAAATTGCCGACCACCGGTTCGAAGAGCGGCGGGCGATTGAGATGGGCGTAAAGCTGCATTTCGGGCAGGTGCTTGTGCTGGAAGGTCAGCCCATAGGGCATGAACTGGCTCGCGCCGGCGCCGGCCGCTTCGTAGTCTTCCATCATCTGCCGACCACCGCCGGAATAGCCGGAAATGCCATGATAGGAGAGCGGATAATCGCCGGGCACGATGCGCGCCTCGACCAGCGGGCGAAGACCGGCAATCAGGCCCTGCGGCCAGCAGCCAGGATTGGAGACATAGCGCGCCTGAGCGATTTCGTCGGTCTGGGCGGCATCCATTTCGGCAAAACCATAGGTCCAGTTCTCGTCGACCCGGTGAGCGGTCGAGGCATCGATGACGCGCGTGCTGTCGTTCTCGATCAGCCGCACGCTCTCCCTGGCCGCCTCGTCCGGCAGGCAGAGGATGGCGACATCGGCGGCATTGAGCAGGCGCTTGCGCTCATCGAGATCCTTGCGCTTGTCATGGTCGATGGAGATGACTTCGAGGTCGCGCCGACCGGCCAGACGGTCGCGGATCTGCAGACCCGTGGTACCGGCTTCGCCATCGATAAAAATCTTTGCGACCATAAGCGTTTCTCCTTGGCTGGCCGGGGGTAAATGAGGCCGGGGCGGCCCCGCGTCAAGCGCTTGTCGCACCGATCCTTGTGTTTACCCGGCCCGGGTGGCAATCATTTGACCAAAACAAGTATCGAGGAAAAGCCCATGACCACCCCGCACAACCACGCCAAGCCAGGTGATTACGCCGAAGCCGTTCTGTTGCCGGGCGACCCGCTGCGGGCCAAGTGGATTGCGGAGACCTTTTTCGAGGCGCCCAGACTGGTCAATTCGGTGCGCAATTGCCTCGGCTATACCGGCACCTGGAAAGGCAAGCCGGTTTCGGTCCAGGCCTCGGGCATGGGTCAGCCATCGCTGGGCATTTATGTGCATGAACTGATCAATGCCTTCGGTGCCAAGACACTGATCCGCGTCGGCACCTGCGGCGGCCTCAATGCCAAGGTAAAGGTGCGCGACGTGATCCTGGCGCAGGGCGCAACGACGGATTCGGCCATCGTCAAGGACCGGTTCGGACCCTATAATTATGCGCCCATCGCCGATTTCGGCCTGTTGCGCTCCGCTGCCGACAAGGCCGATGCCAAGGGCCTCAAATTCCACGCCGGCAACATGCTCTCATCGGACATCTTCTATCACCGCGAGCCGGGTCTCGAGGGCTATAATACCCTGCCCCAGCATGGCGTGATCGGCGTCGAAATGGAGGCGGCGGCCCTCTATACGCTGGCGGCGCGGTTCGGGGTCAAGGCACTGACGATCTGCACCATGACCGATTGCCTGATCACCCATGAGGAAATCAGCGCCGAAGACCGGCAGACCTCGCTGGTGGATATGGTGGAACTGGCGCTCGACGTGGCCGTGGAGGCGTAAATGGCAAGTGTCGCGCTGATATTGGTGGGGCTCGTGGCCGCCCTGCACATCTATATCATGCTGCTCGAAGTGCTGTGGTGGGATAGCCCGCGCGGGCACAAGGCCTTCGGGCTGACGCCGGACTTTGCGCAACAGACCAAGGTGCTGGCGATCAACCAGGGCGTCTATAACGGGTTTCTGGCGGCAGGCCTGATCTGGGGGCTGCTGCAGCCCGACCCGGCTTTCGCCTGGCAGATCCAGATGTTCTTCCTTGCCTGCGTGGCCGTGGCGGGCATCGTGGGCGCGGTGACCTCGAGCCGGAAGATCCTGTTCATCCAGACCGTGCCGGCGGTGATCGCGATCATCGCCGTATGGCTGGTTTAGCCCAGGGTCTCCTGGCTCTCCGTCATTTGTGGTGACACCGCCTGGACCAAAGGGACAGGAACGGTGGCACCGATCGATCTCGTGGCATTGGCGCTATTGCGCCAGCGCACCCAAGACCCGGACCCAGCTGCGGATGCCGCGGTGGAAGCTTTCGAGGTCGTATTTCTCGTTGGGCGAGTGGATCTGGTCGTCCACATGGGCAAACCCGATGAGGAGCGTGTCGAGGCCCAGGATCGACTTGAACTCGCCGACCACGGGGATCGAGCCGCCCGAGCCGGTGATGACCGCCTGCTTGCCCCATTCGTCGGTGAGACCCGAGAGGGCCTGGCGCAGGAAGTCGCCATCGGCCGGGACGGTGATGGCGGGCGAACCGCCATGGGGGGTGAACTTCACGCTGACGTCGGGCGGCAACATGGCTTCGACATGGGCCCGGAAGGCGGCGCGGATCTTGGCCGGGTCCTGACCCGACACCAGGCGGAAGGAAATCTTGGCGCTGGCGCGAGCCGGAATGACGGTCTTGAACCCATCCCCGGTATAGCCCCCGATCATGCCATTGATCTCGCAGGTCGGACGCGCCCAGAGCTGTTCGAGCACCGAGCGGGACTGTTCGCCAGCGGGCTGGGAGAGATCGACGGCGCCCAAAAAGGCCTTTTCGTCAAAGCCGAGACCGGCCCATTGGGCTTTGAGCTCAGGCGAAATCTCGGCCACGTCGTCGTAGAAGCCCGGCAGCGTCACCGAGCCATCGGGCGCGCGGAGACTGGCGATGATCTCGGCGAGCAGCTGGTTGGGATTGCGCGCCGCATTGCCGAACATGCCCGAATGAAGGTCCTTGTCGGCGGCGATGATCTCGATCTCGTCGGCGACGAGACCCCGGAGCATGGTGGTGATGGAGGGCGTCTGGCGGTCCCACATGTCGGTGTCGCAGACCAGGGCGATGTCGGCCTTCAGCTCGTCGGCATTCTCCTTCATGAAGGGCGGCAGGTTCTTGCCACCCGATTCCTCCTCGCCTTCGAGCATCAGCGAGACGCGAATGGGCAAGGCGCCGGTGGCGGCCTTCCAGGCGCGGCAGGCCTCGATGAACGTCAGCATCTGGCCTTTGTCGTCGGACGCGCCACGGGCGACGATGATCTTGCGACCGTCCTTTTCCACGATCTGCGGCTCGAACGGATCGGTGTGCCAGAGATGGAGCGGATCGACGGGCTGCACGTCGTAATGGGCATAGAACAGGACATGCGGGCCGGCCTGGTGCGGGCCATGGGCCACGACCACCGGATGGCCCGGCGTGGGGCGCGCGGCGGCGTCGAAGCCGAGGCCCTGGAGCTCGGTGGCGATCCAGTCGGCAGCCTTCCGGCAATCGGCGGCATAGGCAGGATCGGTGGAGATCGACTTGATGCGCAACAGCGCGAACAGTCGCTCGAGGCTGGCATCGAGCCCGGTATCGACCTGGGACAGAACATTGTCGATGGTGTCGGGGCTGCTCATTCTCGCTTCATCCTTCTTGCATGCGCCATAATCGGCGCGCACCATGCTTGCCCGGCCTGCCGCTGTCCAGCTTCCTGCAGGCTGCACTTATTGTCATACTTATCCCCCTGTGCTTAAGGTCGTCCGCAAACACGAAGGAGACGGCGAGATGGACAGGTCCGGTGGACGCGCACGCCATTCGGGCGACCTGATTGCCACGCTCTCGGGCCGCAGTCCGGCGCGCAACCTGCATTCGGACGTCCTGTGGGAGCTGGGCTATGCCATCGTTTCCTCGCAGTATCCGCAAGGCTCGATCCTGCCACCCGACAGCGAATTGCTCGAACGGTTCGGCGTGTCGCGCACGGTGCTGCGCGAAGCGCTCAAGACGCTGGCTGCCAAGGGCCTGATCGAAGCCCGGGCGCGCATCGGCACCAGGGTGCTGCCGCGCGAACGCTGGAACCTCTTTGACGCGGACGTTCTGGCCTGGCATTTCGAGCTTGGGCCGGACATCACCTTCCTGCGCAGCCTCGCCGAAGTGCGCATCGGTATCGAGATCGAGGCGGCCGCCCTCGCTGCCGAACGCGCCAGCCCCGACCAGGTGGAGCAATTGCTCGACTGGGTCGAGCATATGGCCCAGGCCGAGACCCCGGCCGATTTTGCGCGCTTCGACCTGCAGTTCCACCGGGTGCTGGCCGAGGCCTCCGGCAATCCGTTCATGGCCTCGATCAGCGCGCTGGTGGAAATGGCGCTGACCGCCGCCTTCACCATCTCCTCCCCGGTCAACGATCCTGCCGCCCTGGCGGTGACGGTGGGCGTGCACCGGCGCATCGCGGAGGCAATAAGCAGCCGCAATCCCGTGGCCGCCCGTGCCGCCATGCGCGACGCGATTTCGCAGGGTTTTGACCGCGCCGCCGGCCGGATGGAAGCAGCGCCGCGCTGAGCGGAGGCGCACAGCGCCTCATTGCCGACAAACATGACACTCATAGCACCGCCCCATGTGTGGGGCGCATGCCTGTCATGCAACAACTTTTTGATCTAGGCGACGTTGCCCGTTTGGCCAAGAACGGGTCGACTTCAGTACACGGGTACCAATGTGACGCGTCCGCAATACAGCCTGCCCAATCGCCGTACGGTCCTGGCAGGCCTTGGATTCACCCTCTTTCTGGCGACCACGACATCCCTGAGCCGGCCAATCCTGGCCCAGCAGGCCGATGGCTTTGCCTTCGATTTCGACAGCTTCAGCGAGCGTCTCAAGCTGCTGGCGGCCGAGCCGCACGCGCCCCTAACGGTCGAGATTCCACAAGCGTTCCAGAACCTCGATTACGACGCCTACCGGCTGATCCAGTATCGCGGGGAGGCCAGCAAGTGGGCCGATAATCCCGGCGCCTATCGGTTGCAGGCCTTCCACCTGGGCTGGCTCTATACCGAGCCGGTCAAGGTATTCGAAATCGAGGCGGGCACAGCCCGGAGCCTCGATTTCGCCGCCGCCGATTTTGACTACCACAACAATACCGTCGGCGAAGCGGCTGCAGCCGTGCCGTTCCCCGGCATTGCCGGCCTGCGGGTGAACTATCCGCTCAACAGGGCCGATGCGCTCGACGAACTGGTGTCCTTCCTGGGCGCCAGCTATTTCCGCGCCCTGGGCCGTGACAACATCTACGGCGCCAGCGCCCGCGGCCTCTTGCTCAATTCCTGGATCGACATTCCCGAGGAATTTCCACGCTTTTCCGAATTCTACGTCGAAAAGCCGACCGCGGCAGACGCCCCGCTCGTGGTCTATGCCGCGCTCGAAAGCCCCAGCGTCACGGGCGCCTATCGCTTCGTGATCACCCCGGCCGGCGAGGCGCAGCAGGAAAGCGTCATGGACGTTACCGCCCGGCTGTTTTTCCGCACCGACATCAAGGAAATCGGGATTGCCCCGCTGACCTCGATGTTCCTCTATGCCGAGGCCAATCGCGGCGGCTTCGACGATTATCGCCCGCAGGTGCATGACAGCAACGGCCTTCTGGTCGAGCGAGAAAGTGGGGAAGTGCTCTGGCGCGCGCTCAATAACAGTGCCTGGCTGGGCAATTCCTATCTGGCCGAAACCAATCCCAAGGCCTTTGGCCTTTATCAGCGCGGCCGCGATTTCGAGACCTACCAGGATGCCGGCGCCCATTATGAGCGCCGCCCCTCGGTGCGCATCGAGCCGCTCGAGCCCTGGGGTCAGGGCATGGTGCGGTTGATCGAAATTCCTGCAAGGCTGGAAGCCGACGACAATATCGTGGCGTTCTGGATACCCGCCGAACCGGCGAAGGCCGGCGAAGACCGTGAATATCGCTATCGGGTGATCTGGGGCGATCTGGACCCCGACGCCAGTGCGCCCATGGCCCATGTGGCCGAAACCCGGGCCGGGGTCGGCGGTGTCTCGGGCGTCGAGAATGAAGCCAGCCTGCGCAAGTTCGTGGTGGACTTCAAGGGCGGCGAGCTCGAAACCCTTCCGGCCGGAACCCCGATCGACGTTCTGGCGACCGTTGGCGGCGGCGTGATGCGCAACAGCGTGCTGTCGCGCGTCGATGCCAATGGCGCCTGGCGACTGGTCATGGACGTCGAAACCGAGGATGGCGCCACCCTCGAGCTCAAGGCCTATCTGGTCGGCCTGGGCCGCAAGCTTACTGAAACCTGGCTCTATCAATGGAGGCCCGCCGCATGAAACATGCTGCCGATTTCCCCATCGAGGCCGGGCTGCCCTATGCCCCGCTTCACATGCCCAAGCAGCAATTGGAACCCAGGCGTTCGCTGATGCAGGCCATCCGCGCCACGCTCTGGCCCTTTGCGGATCGCTGACCGGCGCCCATTGATGGTCCGGCCGGCCCTCCTTCGCTGCCTTGCCCTCGTCACCGCCCTCGGCCTCAGCCTGGCGGGGACCTGGCTGTTTCTTGTCTTTACCGGCGAAACCGGGCTCAATCTTCTCGACCTCCTGCGTTGCGCCCTCGTGGCCATCACCGGCTTCTGGCTGGTCTGGGGCAGCCTCGCGGCCGTGCTCGGGGTTCTGGCGCCCGATCCTCGTCCCGCGCACGCTGACCGCCCCCTCACCGCGCGCACCGCGATCCTCGTGCCGATCTACAATGAGGACCCCGTGGCCACTTTTTCGCGCGTCGCGGCCATGAACCGGAGCCTCGTCGATCTCGGCCAGGCCGAGCATTTCCACTTCGCCGTGCTGTCCGATACCCAGGCCGTGGACATCGCTGCCGAGGAAGTCGTGCAGTTCCAGCGCCTCTTGCAGGAGCCGCAGAGCGAGGGGCGCATGTTCTATCGTCGGCGCGAACGCAATCTGGGCCGCAAGGCCGGCAATATCGAGGATTTCGTCTGCCGTTCGGGCGGCGCCTATGAATTCGCGCTGATCCTGGATGCCGACAGCCTGATGGAAGGGCAGACCATCGTGGCCATGGCCCGTCGGCTGGAGGCCGATCCAGAACTGGGGCTGCTCCAGACCGTGCCGCACATCATCCATGCGCGCACCCTGTTCGGCCGCTCGATCCAGTTCGCCGCCGCCTATCTGTCCCCCACCTTTGCACGGGGCGCCGCATTGATGCAGGGGGGCGAAGGTCCCTATTGGGGGCACAATGCCATGGTGCGCATGCGCGCCTTCGCGGCCAGCTGCGGCCTGCCCGAGCTCTCCGGGACACCGCCCTTTGGCGGGCATATCCTCAGCCACGACTATGTCGAGGCGGCGCTGCTGTCGCGGGCGGGCTGGAAGGTCGAGGTCGATCCCGGCCTCAAGGGCTCCTATGAGGAAGCACCGGACAACCTGATCGAATATGCCAAGCGCGACCGCCGCTGGTGCCAGGGCAATCTCCAGCACGGACGGCTGCTCGCTGCGCCCGGCCTCAAGGCCTGGAGCCGCTTCACCTTCATCCAGGGCATCATGGCCTATCTGGCCTCGCCGCTCTGGCTGCTGCTGCTTGCAGCCAGCCTTGCCGGAGCCCTGCTGCCCAATTTGCCCTCGACCCTGCCCGGTTTGGGGCCCGCGCCGATCCCTGTCTGGGTATTGGGCCTGGGCGTCGCCGCCATCCTGATCGTGCCCAAGCTGATGATCCTCGTTCGCGGGCTTTTCGACGGGCAAAATCGCCGCTTCGGCGGTACGCCCCTGGCTTTGCTCTCAGTGCTGGGGGAAATCGTGCTGTCGACATTGCTGGCGCCCACCATGCTCTTGCTGCAGAGCCGCTCGGTCGCCCAGGTGCTCCTGCGGCTCGATGGTGGCTGGCCGCCGACCCAGCGCGGACAAACCCTGGTGCCGCTGCGCGATGCCTGGCGCGCCAGCTGGTGGATCATGGCCATAGCCGGGCTGGCGCTGGGCTTCACGCTCGCCGCGGCACCAAGCGCCGCCCTCTGGCTGGCGCCCGCGACCGTGCCGGCCCTGGCCGCGCCGCTCCTGATCTGGTGGACGTCCCGGCCGAGCCGGCGCGCCCTGCCGCTGCTCTTCCGCACACAAATGGAACGCGCGCCCTCTCCCGTGATCGTCGAGCAGGAAGCGATCCTCAACGCCTGGTCATGCCCCAATTCTTCCCGTGAAGGCCGGCCCGCTCCGGCCATGTCGAGGGCCTCCAGCCATGTCGTTGCATGACACCGCGCCGCGTTCGGCGTCTCATGCCAGCTGGCGCGGCGTGCGCGCCGCACTGGTTCCGGACCTGAGCAGGCCCACCGAAGGTCTCGCCGGACGCGATCCGCGGCTCGACATGTTTCGGGGCCTAGCCCTGGTGATGATCTTCATCAACCATGTGCCGGGCACGATCTACGAAACGCTCACCAACCGCAATTTCGGCTTTTCGGACTCGGCCGAAGCCTTCGTCTTCATGTCGGGCATGGCCGCCGGACTGGCCTATTCCGGCGCCTTCCGCGGCGGCAGCCTCTGGAGCGCGATCATGCGCATCTGGGCCCGGGCGCGGCAGCTTTATCTGGTGCACATCACCATCACCATGCTGTGCCTGGCCATCTTCGCCGCCGCGGCGCTGTGGTTCGACATGCCCGTGGTGCTGCTCAAGAACAATGTCGAGCCGGTCATTCGCTATCCGCTGCAATCGCTGATCGGCATTCCGCTGCTCACCCATCAGCTGGGCTATCTCAACATACTGCCGCTCTATACGGTGCTGTTGCTGGCAACCCCACTATTCATCCTGGTGGGCCTGCGCCGGCCCTGGCTTGCCCTGGCTCTCTCAGTAGCGCTTTGGGTGCTGGCCGGGCAATTCCGCCTCAACCTGCCCAATTTTCCCAATGCCGGCGGCTGGTTTTTCAATCCCTTTTCCTGGCAGGTCCTGTTCGTGATCGGCCTGCTCTCGGGCATGGCGATGAAGCGCGGCACCACCTTCATTCCCTACAAGGGCTGGCTTTACGGGCTCGCGGCCGGCTTCGTCGTCCTCGTGCTGCTCTGGGTAAAAATCCCCGAACTGGGTGCGGCGGGGCGCGCGGTGCTTGCGGCCATGGCCAATGCCGGCGCGCCCTTCTACATCACTTGGTTCGATAAGACGTTCGTGGCCTTGCCCCGCCTGCTTCATGCCCTCGCGCTGTTCTATGTGCTGGGACACATGCCGCTGATGCTGAGCCTGGCGGGCTCGCGCTGGGCAGCGCCGCTGCGCGCCATGGGCCGGCAGGGCCTTGCCGTCTTCGCCTCGGGCACGGTGATCAGCATATTGCTCCAGGTGGTCAAGACCCCGCGCCAGCCTGACCCGCTGTTCGACGGACTGATCCTGGCCGCTGGTCTCTTGGTGCTTCTGGGCCTGGCCATGGTGCTCAACTTCACCGCCGCCCAGCGCACCAGATCCGCGACCGCCCGATCTGCCCAGGCCTGAAACCAAAAGCGGAATTATTTGGTGGAGCTGAGCGGGATCGAACCGCTGGCCTCGTCATTGCGAACGACGCGCTCTCCCAACTGAGCTACAGCCCCACTATGCTCGAAATAGCAAGCGGCATAAGGCTTTTCAAGGGCGCGGCGGCGGCTAGACCAGGCCTTGGGCGACAAGACTCTCGGCCGTGTCGAGGATCGAGCGCTCGAGCGGGATGAAATCGCGGCCGAGCAACGCCTTGGTCGGGCTGGAATCGAGGCGCTTGGCATAATCGAGCTCGTCGACATTGCCGCGCACATCGCTGTCGAAGAGGGCATAGAGACGGACCGCCCAGTTGGGCAGCCCGAAGCGGGGCACTTTGTGGTTCGGATAATGGTCGCGCAGCAGCCGCGCCACATCCCCGAAATAAGTGACTTCCGCGCCCATGGGAAAACGGTGTCCTCCGGCCTCCGGATGGGTCATCGCCGCCACATGGGCCTCAGCCACGTCGCGCACATCGATGCCAGTGATGGGAATGCGCGGGGCAGCGGGCACCGAGCCATCGAGGAGGCGCTTGACCAGCAGGGCGGACGTGCCCGGATCGGCATCGAGTAGCGGGCCGAAAATGGCGCCAGGGTTGATGCAGGCGAGATCGTCTTGGCGACCGGCCGCGCCCATGATGTCCCAAGCACGGCGCTCGGCGCGGGTCTTGGATTCGATATAGGCATTGACCGGGCGGCCATGGAGGTCAGTCCAGTCCTGGGCGGTGAAGGCCGGGCTTTCCACCTTGGCATGGCCATAGGCGATAGCAGCCATGGAGGAGGTGACGACTACCCGTTCGACGCCGCCGGCAAGCGCGGCCCCAAGCGCTCGCTCCGTGCCCGCCACGGCCGGTCCCACCATGTCGGCGCGATCCTTGGGCATCTGGAGAAAGAACGGGGAAGCGGTGTGCTGGAGGTAGCGCACGCCCTCCATGGCCTGCGCCCAGCCGGCATCGCTGGTGAGATCGAGGGCAACGAAATCGAGCGGCGTGGTATCGGCGCCGGCGCGCGCCAGCGTCGCGCGGACCGCGTCGGCCTTGTCCAGACTGCGCAGGCTGCCGCGTACGGCGTAACCCGCCTTGAGCAAGTGCACCGCAATGTGACCAGCCAGATAGCCCGAAATCCCCGTGAGCAGAACCCGATCCGACATGTCCGCCTCCATTCAAAAATGTACCCTATAGAGGATAATCGTCCAAAGGTGGACTTTGCGCCTCATGCGCGCCGCCTTCACGCAGAAATCATCGCCGCCCGATTAACCCTGACCCATTCTGCCCACTTCCTGCCGGCTTGCCCGTGTTAACGTCCGCTTAAGGCCGATCGGGCCGCAACGCTTTCGGGACCCCAGATGCAGCTCAAGCCGAATGCCCTTCGCCTGCACGAGACCGTGCGCTCCGTGGAAACCATGAGCCGCTTCGCGCTGGCGGTGCTGGCGCTGGCCTCAGGTGTCTATACCTATCTGGGCGTGCGCGGGCTGCTCGACGGTTCGGCCAGCTTCGTTTTCTTTGCGGCCATCATCTATTCGGTCGCTGTCTCGGTGGCGATCTACGCCTTCTGGACCTACATGATGCGGTTCATTCCGCTGGTGGTGAGCGGAGTGCAGCGCATCGGCCTCTTCTTCACCATGGCCATCGGCTGCTGCATGATCATCGCCATGAGCTCCTGGCTCAATGCGGCAGCGCTCGCCGGATCGGCGGCGCTCGAGCAGCACATGGCCGTGACGCTGCAGGGCTATGCGGAAGATCTCGACAATGCCCACGCCCGTGCCCTGTCGACGCAGAGCCTTTTGCCGGACGTGGAACGGGCGGCCGCCCGCTTTTCCGCGCTTGCCCAGGATGAGCGCGAAAGCGGCGCGCTGACCGGCACGCAGGGGGCCGGCAGCGTGGTGCAGCTGCTCAGCCAGATGAGTGCGCAGATGACGCAATTGGCCGCGACCATTACCGGGTCGCGCACCGAGGTCGCGGGGCTGTTCGAACAGGGCTCGGCGCGGCTGGCCACGATGCGCGAACTGGTTTCCACCCCCGGATCGATCGAGCCGCGGGCCGATGCCTTCCAGGCCGAGGCGGTGCAGCTTTCCGCCATCATCGCCGCCCTGCAGCAGACCGATGTCGCCGCCTCGGTCCGGCGCGCCGCCACCGATCTGACTGCCGGCTTCATCGCTCCGGTGGCCGATGGCCGCTCCGCCGACCTCGCCAACCGGCAGGACCAGGTGATGGAAACGGTGCGTGCTTCGGTCGCCGCGCAATCGACCGCACTGACCCTGGCGGCCGACGAAATCCTTGCCCAGCCGACGATCGAGCAGCGTCGTTTCGTGCCGCTGTCCAATGCCGAGGCGGTGCTGCGCTATTGGAGCGATTTCATCCCCTCTTGGGCCGGGGCCATCTCGATTGACCTGCTGCCCGTGGTGCTGGTGCTCACACTGATGGTGGTGAACGACGCCATGCGCCGCGATGCCCAGACGCTCGAGGAAGCCGAGACGATCACCGCCGCCGAAATGCTACGCGCCGTGGCGCTTTATAAGCGCATGGAGACCGAGGCTGCCGCTGGGGATCCGACGGCGATGCCTGGCGCCGTGGAGACGCCAACCCGAACGGTTACAGCAGCGCCGGCACCGGCGCCCGATGCCGAACCGGTCGAGGAAGGCATCGTCACCCCCATCGACAGTGCGCAACGCAAGCGCGGCGACGGACCGCGCCCGGCATGACGGGCCAATCCGATGCCCCGGTGGCGCCGGGGCGAAGTGGCCTTGCCGGCACGATCCGCGCGCGGCTCGAGCGGATCGAGGACGGCGCGATTATCCGTTTTGCCTTCTTTGCGCTGCTCGCCGGCACGATCGGCGTACTCTATGTCGATTATCGCGAACTCAACGCCAATGCGCCCCAGACGCTGACGGCGGTGCCGCAGCCTATCCTCCCACCGGCCACGACCTCCGATGGTGATGGACGGCCCCGCCCGCCCATCACCAGCAGCCCCGAACTGCTCGAATCCCCGCTGGAGATCACGCTGGGCACGGGCGGCATATTGCGGCTGACCGGTACGATCGATCCCGGAGCCTCGGCGCGCTTTGCCAGCGAAATCGAGGCGCGCGGAGAATATGTCGAAGCCGTACAGCTTGATTCTCCAGGAGGCGCTGTCGACGACGCCCTTGCCATCGGTCGGCTGATCCGGGAAAAGCAATTGTCGACGCGCGTCGAGGATGGCGGGCTCTGCGCCTCGTCATGCCCGATCATTTTTGCCTCCGGCGTGCAGCGCATGGCTGGCCGGCAAGCCGCCATCGGCGTGCACCAGATCTATGCGGCGGCCCTTGGGGGCAACAGCGTCGACGCGCTGAGCGTTGCCGGCGTCGCCATGGCCGACGCGCAGTCGATTACGGCGGAGATTACCCGTCATCTGAGCCTTTCCGGTGTCGATCCGGCCCTTTGGCTGCACGCGCTCGAAACTCCGCCCGACCGGCTCTATTATTTCGATGCTGGAGAGATGGAGACGCTTAACCTCGTCACAGACTGGCTGCCATAAAAGTGAGTGTTAAGCCTCGGAACCGAAGCGAATAGCCATCGTTGCGCGTTAAAGCGCGAGGAGGAAACGATGACCCAGGCTCACATGCTGGTCCGGCATAAGGACATTCGCAATTGGGTTTCAGACCGTAACGGCAGCCCCGCGATCGCGCGGATCCGAAACCGATTTGGCGAGGAACGGTCTCAACTCAAGCTTCGCTTTGCCCGCCAGGCGGCGAGCGAGGGGGAAGAGGCCTTGAGCCCCTGCTCCTGGTCGGCATGGCTGGCCGAACTCGATCGCCAGCAGCTGGCACTGCGGATCGAACCCGATGGCGCCTGCGATCTCGTGTCCCGGCAAACCATGAACTAGGCGGAACGTCGTCCGATAAAGAAGGGGCGCGGGCTGTCGTCGCGAAACAAGGCGACCCGATTGCGGCCGAGCGCCTTGGCCTGGTAGAGCGCGGTGTCGGCACGGCGCATGACCTCGCTTAGCGTATCGCCGGGTCGAAGAGCCGCAAGTCCGAAGGCCGCAGTAATGGGCTCCACGAGATCGAAAGCGCGAGGAGACAGCGCCGCAAAAGCGCTGCGCGCGGTCTCGGCGTAGAGCTTGCCGGTCATGAGGTTAGCCCCGGGGATGAAGACGGCAAATTCCTCCCCCCCTATGCGGCCGATGACGCTGCGCGGCTCGGCTATATCGCGCAGGATCGCGGCAAAGGCGGCGATTACCCGGTCACCCACCGCATGGCCATAGGTATCGTTGATCGCTTTGAAATGATCGATGTCGGCCATGATCATGACCGCCGGTACCCCGGCGCGCGCGGCACGCAACAGAGCCGCATCGCCATGCTCCACGAAGCCCCGACGGTTGAGGACCTGCGAGAGGGGGTCGGTCTCCGAGCGCGCAGTCATATCGGCCATCATGTCGCGCACCATGACGAGCAGCATGACCAGACCATTGCTGATCAGCAGAATGGCTCCGATCGATTGCGACAAAGCCGCATAGGTCGAGGTGAGGTAGTCCTGCGGAGCGCTGCCCGAGCCGATAAGCGCGGCAAGGGCCGGCTTGCCGAGAAAATGCAGGCCTGACACGGCCAGCAACGCCAGAAGCGTTATGTCCAGCGGGCGCCAGCGCCGGTGCCCGAGCAACACTGCCACGCCGATAGCCTGCACCAGCGTATAGGGCATTTGATAGAGAAAACCGCGCACCAGGCTTTGGCGCGGCATGTCGAGAATGGCGATATTGACCAGGATCGAGAGGACCACGACGAGGCCAAGAACGGCCAACGGCCGGCGCCGTTCGTAATGGTCGGCGAGCCCGATGACGCAGGCCACCAAAGCGAGGAGGAAGCTGGTGAAGATGGCCATGCTGACCAGCCGATGATCCTGCTGGAACGGCAGGAAGAACTCGAACAGCGGCGACATCATGCCGGTTGCATAGCCCAGGGCGAGCCACACTGCTCCCCGGGAGGAGCGGTGATAGACGGCAACGATCGCGAAGGCCGTGGCGAAAAGGCCGGCGACAAAAAGATTGATGGCCAGCACGAAAGCCGCGGCGCTCATTTACGACTTGGTCCTGTTGCCGGTCTCCCTATGCTAGAGCCAATGACCCAAGGAGAAGTTAATGCGCCTGCGCCCCGCGCGGCGTCACGCCCAGCGCTTCGGCCAGAAGTGCATAGGAGCGGCGACGCAGCGCGTAGGAGTGGATGGTGGTGGTTACCATTACCTCGTCCGCCTCCGCTTCGCGCGCCCGCTGGCTGATGGTCTCGGCCATCTGTTCGGGGCTGCCGACCAGCCAGAGGCTCGACTGGTGATCGATGACCTTCTGTTGCTGGGGCGTCAGCACGTGCTGGCTGGCCTTTTCCGGCGCACTCAGCTGCCTTTGCTCACCGGTCACGAAGCGGGCCCAGTTGACTGACTGGGAAATGCCCAGATAGCGCGCCTCTTCTTCGGTGGGGGCGCAGATGACCGAAAGGCAGAGAATGGTACGCGGCTCGGGAAAATGCTCGGTCGGCTGGAACGCCTTGCGATAGGCAGCGAAGGCCGGCGCCGCCGGCGTGTGGCTGAAATGGGCGGCAAAGGCATAGCCGAACCCCAGATTGCCGGCCGCCTCGGCGCTGGCGCCGGAGGAACCGAGGAGCCATTTAGGCGGCAGCGTGATGCCACCGGGAGACACCGGAACGCGCGAAAAAGGATGATCTGGCGGAAAGCCATCCTCATCGAACGCCATCAGCTCGGCGAGATAGGCGGAAAAATCCTCACCCCCGCCGCTGCGCAGGGCGCGCATGGCATAGCCGTCGCCGCCCGGCGCCCGGCCGATCCCCAGATCGATACGGCCCGGATGCAGCGCCTCGAGTGTGCGATAGGCCTCGGCGATGCGAAGCGGGGCATGGTTGAGCAGCATCACCCCGCCTGATCCGACGCGCAGGTCCCGGGTGGCGGCAGCGGCACTGCCGATCAGAATTTCAGGTACCGAGGAAGCGATGGAGGGCATGCCGTGATGCTCGGCATACCAGAGCCGCTCATAGCCCAGCCGATCCGCCTCCTGCGCCAGCAGCACGGTTTCGGCCATGGCTTCTGGCGTCGAGGTGCCTTCGGCAATGGGAGCGAGATCCTGGAGCGACAGGGCAAAGGGAGCGGACATGGGTGGACTTTCTTGCGGCGTGATTTATCGGTAAATCACGATGATTGGCGCCGAGGTCAAGGGTTGGCAGCCAATTTTATCGGTTCGCGTTGACACAAACGCGCACCGATGGCCCTATGCGCGCCAGTATGGAGTTGCGATGATGATGAGGCTTGCTGCTGTGGCGTGTGTGTGCCTGGCCGGGATAACCCCCGCGCTGGCGCAGAACCTGCTCGATCCCCATCCGCTGGCCGGCGTGGTCGACGAGCTGCGCATCGGCCTGCATGCCCATGACGTCCACCATGCCGCCCTGCCCTTTCTGGTCAGCGAGTGGGATACCAGCCGCATCGAGGACGTGAGCTTTGACGTGCTTTTTACCTCACCAGATATCGACGCTTTCCGCTGGGTCGGCGCGCCACGCCCCGAACTGGGCGCTACGGTGAGCCTGGGTGGCCGGGACAGCCTGGTCCACGCCAACCTGACCTGGCAATTGCCTGTCTTTGACACACCGTTCTACCTTGAAGCGGGATTGGGTGCTGCCATCAATGATGGGGCCCTGACCGGGGCAGCGGCGGGCCGCAAGAATTTTGGCTGCCGGGTCAACTTCTACGAACGCTGGGGTGTCGGCGCCAATCTGGGCGACAATGCCACGGCCACGCTCACCTATGAGCACACATCCAACAATGGCTGGTGCCAAGCCAATGACGGGCTTTCCAATGTCGGCCTGCGCCTGGGCTGGAAATTCTAGGCCGCCTGTCCGGCAGCCCAGCCCGACGCCCACGCCCACTGGAAATTGTAGCCCCCCAGCCAGCCGGTGACATCCACCGCCTCGCCCACGAAATAGAGCCCGGGAACGGTTCTTGCCGCCATGGTCTTGGCATCGAGGCCCTTGGTGTCGATGCCGCCCAATGTGACCTCGGCCGTCCGATAGCCTTCCGAGCCGACAGGCTTGAGCGTCCAGTGCTTGACCACGTCGGCCGCGGCCTGGAGCTTTTTGTCGGAAAGATCCCCGATCATGCCGGGCTGGTCGATGATGTCGCCCACCAATTGCGCCAGCCGCTTGGGCAGCTTGTCCCCGAGAATGGTCTGGATATGGAGCTTCGGGCTGGCCTTGCGCCCGTTGCGCAGCAGTTCGAGGGCATCCTGATTGGGTAGGAGATCGACGGCAATGGCATCGCCCTCCCGCCAATAGGAGGAAATCTGCAGGATCGAGGGCCCCGACAGGCCGCGATGGGTAAAGAGCAGCGCCTCCTCGAACCGGGTCTTGCCATGGCTGATCACGGCATTGGTGGAAACGCCGGCCAGCGGCTTGAGCTTTTCCAGCGCTCCGGGCTCGAACATCAGCGGCACGAGGGCCGGGCGGGTTTCGGTGACGCCCAGGCCAAACTGGCGGGCAATCTCATATGCAAGCCCGGTAGCGCCCATCTTGGGAATGGACTTGCCGCCCGTGGCGACCACCAGGCTCGATGCGGTGACGCGACCATCACCGATCATAACGTCGAAATTGTCGCCTTCGCGTTCGATGGAGCCGACATTGCGGCCCGTCCAGATGGCGGCGCCGGCCTGGCGCAGCTCATTGGTGAGCATGGAGACGATCTGCGTGGCCGGACCATCGCAGAACAATTGCCCAAGCGTCTTTTCATGAAAGGTAATGCCGTGCTTTTTTACCTTCTCGATGAACATGTCTGGCGTGTAGCGTGACAGAGCCGACAGCGCGAAGCGTGGGTTCTGGCTCAGGAAGCGATCACGGCCTGTGACATGAGTAGCATTCACATTGGTAAAATTGCAGCGCCCGCCGCCGGAGATACGGATCTTCTCGCCCGGATCGCGCGCATGGTCGACCACCAGTACCTTGCGGCCGCGGCGCGCAGCTTCGATGCCGGCCATCATGCCTGCCGCACCGGCTCCCAGAATGATCACGTCAAAATCGGGCATCTGCTTTCCTCTTCGTCCCGGCAGGCCTATCCGTCTCGCCAGAGCGGAGCAAGCGCATTGACTCTTTCCTATATCAGCGTATGAGAAGTCCTGCTCTTTCATAGGATGCAATTGTCGCCATGGTTTGCACCGGCCACATCGCCGCCACCGCCATTACCCGGCTCGCCGCCGGGGATGCTGCAGCCATGACTAAAACCACCAAAACCGCCTGACGCTTGTCCCCGGGCCGTCTCCCGCTGGGGAGAGGCGCCAGCAAAAAGCCGCATCCATCGGATGCGCGGGGGCGGACATGGTTAGGGACTGGAGTTCCAAAATGGGTTATCGCGTCGCTGTCGTCGGAGCCACAGGCAATGTGGGCCGCGAAGTTCTCAACATTCTGGCCGAACGCAAGTTTCCGGCCGACGAGGTCTTTGCACTGGCCTCGTCTCGCTCGATCGGCAAGGAATTGTCCTATGGCGACAAGGTGCTCAAGGCCAGGGACCTGCAGCATTTCGATTTTTCGACAGTCGATTTTGCCATCATGTCGGCCGGCGGCTCCATCTCCAGGGACTGGGCGCCCCGGATCGCCGCAGCCGGCGCCATCGTGATCGATAATTCGAGCTACTGGCGCTATCACGCGGACGTGCCGCTGGTTGTGCCGGAGGTGAACGGGCATGTGCTCGAGCGCTGGCTCGCCGACCCCAAGCGCATGGGCATCATCGCCAATCCCAATTGCTCCACGGCCCAGCTCGTCGTGGCGCTCAAGCCGCTTCACGACCTTGCCAAGATCAAGCGCGTCGTCGTCTCGACATATCAATCGGTCAGCGGCGCCGGCAAGGAAGGCGTCGACGAGCTGTGGAACCAGACCAAGGGCATCTTCGTCAACGATAGCCCGACCCCCCAGAAGTTCTCCAAGCAGATCGCCTTCAACGTCATTCCCCATATCGATGTGTTCATGGAGGACGGCTACACCAAGGAAGAGTGGAAGGTGCTGGCGGAAACCAAGAAGATCCTCGATCCCAAGATCAAGGTGACCTGCACCGCCGTACGCGTCCCGGTCTTTGTGGGCCATTCCGAGGCGGTCAATATCGAATTCGAGAACCCCATCAGCGCCGATGAGGCACGCGATGCACTGCGCGAGGCAGACGGCATTGCCGTGCTCGACAAGCGCGAGGCCGGTGGCTACGCCACGCCGGTGGAAACCGTGGGCGACTACGATACCTATGTCAGCCGTATCCGCGAGGACAATACGGTCGAAAATGGCCTTGCCCTCTGGGTGGTCTCGGACAATCTGCGCAAGGGCGCGGCGCTCAACACCATCCAGATCGCCGAAACGCTGATCGAAAAGGGTTTTGTCAGCCGCAAGGCAGCCTGATAGAGACCACGCGGCGGCCCCATGGGCCGCCGTTTCGTCTGACCCATTGAAAGGCGCAGCACATGCCGCTTCGCCACGTGCTGCTGGCCCTCCTAGTCGTTTCGATCTGGGGCTTCAATTTCGTCGTCATCA
The DNA here is from genome assembly GCF_000969445.1 of Devosia chinhatensis. Taxonomy (NCBI): domain Bacteria; kingdom Pseudomonadati; phylum Pseudomonadota; class Alphaproteobacteria; order Hyphomicrobiales; family Devosiaceae; genus Devosia; species Devosia chinhatensis. The sequence continues at coordinate 706,958 of NZ_JZEY01000061.1, forward strand.
AGCTGAGCGTGGAGGCTCTGCCACCCGTTCTTTCAGCGACCCTGCGCTTCGCCGCAGCCGCTGTCCCGGCGGTGTTCTTCGTGCGCCCGCCAAAGGCCCCGTGGTGGATCGTCGTCGGCTTCGGGCTCTGCTTTGGCTTTGCCCTATACGCCTTTCTCAATCTGTCGATCGCCTGGGGCATGCCGGCGGGGCTTTCCTCCATCGTGCTGCAGACCCAGGCCTTCTTCACCATGATGATGGCGTTCCTGTTCCTGGGCGAACGCCCGAGCCGCTTCCAGGTGCTGGGAGCGCTGGTGGCCTTTGCCGGGATCGCCGTCATCGCCAGCGAACGCATCGAGGGCGCGGGATTGTTGCCCCTGTCGCTGACGCTTCTGGCGGCGCTGAGCTGGGGCCTTGCCAATGTGCTGACCAAGAAGGCGGGCCGCGTCAATGCCATTGCTTTCACTGTCTGGGGCTCGCTGGCCGCCCCTCTGCCGCTCTTTGCGCTGTCGCTGCTAACCGAAGGCTGGCCGGCAATATCGGCTGCCTTTGAAAGCTTTTCTTGGTCCGATGCCGGGCTCGTCGCCTTTCTCGCCTATCCGGCGACGCTGTTGGGCGGCGGTATCTGGAGCTGGCTGCTGGGACGGCATCCCGCGTCGGTGGTCGCGCCGTTCACCCTGCTCGTGCCCATTACCGGCCTTGCCTCGGGCTATCTGGTCCTGGGAGAGCTCATCACGACAGTCGAGATAGCCGGCGCGCTGCTGGTCATTGCCGGATTGATCGTGACGCTGCGCAAGGCCAAAAAGAGCGAACCGGCCATCCGGCTCGACTGACAGCGAAAGGGCCGCCGATGGGGCGACCCTTTGAAAAGGCTATTGGCTGGGCGTGGGCGCCAGCATGTCGGTGCCTTCGGGGGCCGTCGGGGCGGCGTCAGGCACAGGCAGCGTCGAAGGTTGCAGCGCATTGAGCTCGTCGGGGCTGAGCCCCCCACTCATATTGACATCGGCACGGTCGAAATCTTCCTGGGTGAGATCGGGCCAGACAGCCCTCAATTCCTCGAAGCTGAGTTCGCCATTGCCGTCCGTATCCACCTCGGCAAAGGTGAGCGGGGTCTGGGCGATGGCGGCGGAAGCGGCAAAGGTGAGGGCAGCCAGGCCCAAGGCGATCTTACGCATATAGGTCTCCAGGTTTGGGGTGAACACACCCCCTTATTTTAAAAGCCGCGGCCACCCCGGGGACGTTCGGGGTGGCCGGCTGGACTGCCCGCTAACGGGCAGGTTCGGCCTTACATGGCCGGGGCAGCGGAAGCAGCCAGGGCGTCATACTCTTCCGCCGAGAGTTCGCCATTGCCATCGAGATCGGCAGCAGCAAAGGCCTCTTCAGTCAGATCGGGCCAGGCCACCACGGCTTCGGCATAGGACACGCCGCCGCTGGCATCGGTATCCACCGAAGCAAAATCGGTGGCGGCCTGCGCCATGGCTGCGCTCGAAAGACCGAGAGCAAAAAGGGAGGTCAGGATGATATTCTTCATGGGAATTATCTCCATGTTGACTTTGGGAGGGGGCAGTATCGGGAGGCGATACTGACGGACCGCTCTCCGGCGACCCGTGATACAAAGATTGCTCGGTCAATGTGGCCCTCGAAGGCCCCGACCTTGGCGCTGGCGGACCCATGTCGGGACATTTTCCGGGCAAGCCCAAAGCGTTGAAAATACGCACTCGCAAAGTCGTGATCAGAGCGCTGGAACCAATGGCTGCCGAATTTGGAATGGCTCAAGTGCTCACGATCGTGACCACGCAAGTGCAAGTTTGGGGCAAGGCCATGGCTATTTGCGCAGATCAAAGAAAAAGGCCGCCCTGGGGGCGGCCCTTTCAATGGTCGTTTCTTGGGCGTTGCTGCGGTCAGGGGCGGATGAAATCGCCCTCGTCGTCCATGACCCAGAGCTCGCCGCCCGATATGTCGAACCAGGCGCCATGCAGCGCGAGCTTGCCTTCGTTTTCGAGCGCTGCGACATAAGGGAAGCTGCGCAGGTTGCGAATGGAATTGCGGATCGAGATACGCTCCATCACCGTCTGTCTCTCGGAGGCGGTCATCAGGCTGTTCAGGCCAACCTGGGTCGGCAGGTCGCCCAGCATGCTCAACCACTTGCCGATGAAGTCCCCGTCATCGAGCGGGGTCTTGTCGGGATTGAGCGCGGCATGGATGCCGCCGCAGCGGCCATGACCCATGACCACGATATTGGCGATCTCCAGGCCCTTGATGGCGAATTCGATCGCCGCCGACGTGCCGTGCTGGCCGCCATCGGGCTGATAGGGCGGCACCAGATTGGCCACGTTGCGCAGGACGAAGAGTTCGCCCGGTCCCGAATCGAAGATCATCTCCGGTGCTGCGCGGCTGTCGCAGCAGGCGATCATCAGGGTGGTGGGTTTCTGGCCCGCTGAGGCCAGTTCCCGATAGCGGTCCCGTTCGCGGGCGTAACGCCCGGACATGAAATTGGAATAGCCGTCGAGCAAATGCTGAGGAAAGCTGTGCATGGCTTCTCGATTAGCGATAAGACGCGATAGAATCAATTGCCGGCATCATCAACCGGCTGGGGGAAAAACATGCAAATCTACCGCTTTCTGACCGGCGAGGACGACAGCGCCTTCTGCCACAAGGTGACCAAGGCTCTTTCGGAGGGTTGGCAATTGCACGGCGGCCCCACCTATGCCTATGACGCGGTGAGCAAGAAGATGCGGTGCGGCCAGGCCGTGACCCGCGTCGTGGCGGACCAGCCCTATGACCCGGACAAGAAGCTGGTGGATTACTAAGCCTTAACCATGACGCGATAGCCCTTGGACAGGGACGGCAGAAGCCGGGCCCGCCGAACAGGATCCGAGGGCTCATCATGGCGACATCCAACCAAGACCAGTTGCAGACCCGACTGGCCTTTCTGGGGCTGGATCAGTCGGCGCGCGAACGCCTGGCATTGGCCCGACCGCTTGTCGACGCCCATCTCGAACCCGCGCTCGAGCGGTTCTACGCGCTGATGGCCGATGTGCCCGCAGCCGCCCGCTTCTTCGAGAACAAGGGCCATATGACCCGCGCCCAGGGCAAACAGGTCCAGCATTGGCAGGCCATCGCCGCCGGGCAGCTCGACGACGACTATTTCGCCTCGTCCACCCGGATCGGCCTTCGCCATGCCATGATCGGGCTCGAGCCGCGCTGGCATATCGGGGGCTATGGACTGATCATGGAGGGGCTGGTTCGCGGCCTCGTCCACGACATGATGGCCGAGGCAACGAAGCCCCAAAAAGGACGGTTCGGCCGCCCCGTGCCGCGCGCGGGCGAGGCCGTGCTGGCCGATGCCGACCAGATGGCGGACGTGCTCGTGGCCCTGCTTAAGGCCATTATGCTGGACATCGATATCGGCGTCAGCGCCTATTTCGACAAGATCAGCGCCGATGCACGCCAGCTCGAGGACGCCTCCCGCGCCAAGATCGAGCGCGCCGTCAGCGTCACCGGCGCGGTATTGCGCGATGTGGCCGATGGCAACCTGACGAGCCGCATCACCGAAGAGCTCGATCCCGAATTCGCCCAGATCAAGGCTGATACCAATGCTGTCGCCGAGCGGCTGGCCGACATCGTTGGGCGGCTCAAAGCCACCTCGGGCTCGCTCAAGACCGCCACCGGCGAAATCCTGGCCGGAGCCAATGACCTGGCCGACCGGACCACCCGCCAGGCCGCCACGATCGAACAGACCGCTGCCGCCATCGAACAATTGTCTTCGGCCGTCGTCGAGAACGCCCAGCGCGCCGTCACTGCCAATACCAAGGCGCAGATAGTGGCCAGCTCCGCCACAACGAGCGGCGAGGCGATGAAGCAGGCCAATGCCGCGATGGAGACCATTGAAACTTCTTCCGCTCGCATCTCCAGCATTATTGGCATGATCGACGACATTGCCTTCCAGACCAATCTTCTGGCTCTCAACGCCTCGGTGGAAGCCGCGCGCGCCGGAGAAGCCGGCAAGGGCTTCGCGGTGGTCGCGGTGGAAGTGCGCCGCCTGGCCCAGAGCGCGGCCAACGCGTCATCGGAGATCAAGGCATTGATCGACACCAGCGCCGGGGAAGTCCGCACTGGCAGCCGGCTTGTCGCCCAGGCCGCCGAGGCGCTGCTCGCAATCTTGGCTGGCGCTGAGGAGAGCGCAAGGTTGATCGACACCATCGCCCAGGAAAACCGCAACCAGTCCAAAGCGCTCGAGGAGGTCACCGTCGCCGTGCGGCAGATGGACGAGATGACCCAGCACAATGCGGCGCTGGTGGAAGAGACCAATGCCGCCATCGAACAGACCGAGGCGCAGGCGAGCGATCTGGACGGCATCATCCGTGTGTTCCGCACCGACAGGCAGGCAGCAAACGGCAAGGCCCCGGTCCCCACACCAACAGCATCGCGGCCGGCCAGGCCTGTGCCCATGCCACGCAGCGCCGGCAATGCCGCACTGGCCGACTGGGATGAATTCTGAGACTTTTCGCCCTTAGGGGCAGATGAGAGGGATGGCGATGGCGCGTATCGGCCTTGTGGCACATGACGATAAAAAGGATGACCTTTGCCGCTGGGCAGAGGCGCACCGCGACAAGCTGGCCCAGCACGAACTCTGGGGCACGGGCACGACCGGTAGCCGCATCATGGCCGCCACGGGTCTATCGGTTCATTTGCTCAAGAGTGGTCCCCTGGGCGGCGACCAGCAATTGGGCGCCATGATCTGCGAGGGTCGGCTTGACGTCCTGATCTTTTTCATCGACCCGCTCTCGGCCCAGCCGCACGATGTCGACGTCAAGGCGCTGACCCGCCTCGCCACGCTCTATGACGTGCCCTGCGCCAACAACAAATCCACCGCCGACGCGGTTCTCGCCTATCTCTGAGCCCGAAAATGCCGTCGCTGGCGAGAATTTGTCCAAACGGTCAGCGTCAATGCGTTGACCGCCCGGCCCCGTTGTGAACAGATGCCGCAAATTTGCCCGGATTCAACCGGGCTGCTTGGCAATTCAGGAACCCGGGGCCCATCGCACTTGACGTCCGACTTGGTCATTGACGTTCGCAACGTCTCAAAACGCTTCGGCGGCCTTTTGGCCGTCAACGACTGTTCGCTCTCGGTCCGCCGCGGTTCGATCACCGGGCTGATCGGGCCCAATGGCGCGGGCAAGTCCACACTCTTCAACATGGTCGCCGGCAATATCGTGCCCGATAGCGGTCAGGTGATGTTCAACGGGCAGGACGTGACCGGCATGAAGCCGCACGAGCTGTTCCGCATCGGCATGCTGCGTACCTTCCAGATCGCGCATGAATTTTCCCAGATGACCGCGCTCGAGAACCTGATGATGGTGCCCGGTGACCAGCCTGGCGAGCACCTGATCGACAACTGGTTCCGACCCGGCCTCGTGCGCAGCCGCGAAACCGAGGTGCGCAAGAAGGCCCTCGATGTCATCGATTTCCTCAAGCTCGGCCATGTCCGCGACGAATTGGCGGGCAATCTCTCCGGCGGGCAGAAGAAGCTTCTGGAACTGGGCCGCACCATGATGGTCGATGCCAAGGTGGTGCTGCTCGACGAGGTGGCGGCGGGTGTCAACAAGACCCTCCTCAATGATCTGGCTGGCAATATCGAGCGGATGAATTCCGAGCTCGGCTATACCTTCTTCGTCATCGAGCATGACATGGACCTGATCGGCCGGCTTTGCGATCCGGTGATCGTCATGGCGCAGGGCGAAAAGATCGCGGAAGGCCCAATGGCCGAGATTCGCGCCAATCCTGCAATTGTCGAAGCCTATTTCGGCTCACCAGCCGAGGTCGCGTGACATGGCTCTGATCGAACTCAAGCACGTCGTCGGTGGATATGGCGGCGCGCCCATTCTCAACGGCGTCAACATCGCCATCGAAAAGAGTGATATCGGCGTCATCGTCGGGCCAAATGGGGCCGGCAAGTCGACGACGCTGAAGGCCATTTTCGGGCTGCTCAAGGTCACAGGCGGCACCATTGATTTCGGAGGCGAGAACATCGCCAATTCCCTGCCGGACAAGCTGGTGCCCAAGGGCCTTTCCTTCGTGCCGCAGGAAAAGAACGTCTTCACGTCCATGACCGTCGAGGAAAACCTCGAAATGGGCGCCTTTACCCGCACCGACGATTATTCGGAGACCATGACCTGGGTCTACGAAATGTTCCCGGTCCTGGCCGAAAAGCGCCGGCAGCCGGCCGGCGAACTCTCCGGCGGACAGCGTCAGATGGTGGCCATGGGCCGTGCGCTGATGAGCCGGCCAAGCCTGCTGATGCTGGACGAGCCTTCGGCCGGCCTGTCGCCGCGCTATGTCATCGAGATTTTCGAGACCATCCAGCGCGTCAACCAGGAGGGGGTCGGCATCCTCATGGTAGAGCAGAACGCCCGCCAAGCCCTGGCCTTTGCCAGCAAGGGTTTCGTGCTCGCACAGGGGCAGAACCGCTTTACCGGCACGGGCCCCGAACTGATCGCCGACCCTGAGGTCGCCAAGAGCTTCCTGGGAGGTTGAGCCAATGGATGAACTGATCTTCTTCATCAATCGCGTGCTGATCTCCGGCACGGTGCTGGGCTCGATCTATGCCTTGGGCGCCATTGGCGTCACGCTGATCTTCGGCATCCTGCGCTTTGCCCATTTCGCCCATGGCGACATGATGACCATGGGCGCCTTCATCGCCTTCGTGCTGGCCACGGCCATGGCGGCGATGGGCATCATCCTGCCGCTACCCATGGCCTTCGTGGTGATGCCCGTCGCCATGGTACTGACCGCCTTTATCGCGCTGGGCATCGACAAGGGCTTTTATGCGCCCTTGCGTGCCCGCGGCGCCAAGCCGGTGACCCTGCTCATCGCCTCCATCGGCGTGACGCTGATGATTCAGGGCCTGATCCGTCTGATTTTCGGCTCCGGCACGCAATCGATCTTCGTGGCGGGGGAGAGCAAGGATATCTTCCGGCTCGACATGAGCTGGGCCGGCGGCTCGCGCCCCATCAATATCACCGAGCCGCAACTGATCATGTTCGTTGTCACCGCGCTGATCGTGGTGGCGCTGCATTTTTTCCTCACCCGCTCGCGCCTCGGCAAGGCCATGCGCGCCATGGCCGACAATGCCGATCTGGCGCAGGTTTCCGGCATCAACACGGCCCTTGTGGTCCGTGTGACCTGGGTCATCGCCGGCTCACTGGCCTGCGTGGCCGGCACGATGCTGGCGCTGGACGTGGCGCTGATGCCGGACCTGGCCTTCAACATCGTGCTGCCGATCTTCGCGGCAGCCATCGTGGGTGGGCTGGGCCATGCCTATGGCGCCATCGTGGGCGGCTTCCTCATCGCCTTTGCAGAGACCCTGGCAGTGTTCAACTGGACGGCCGTGCTGCGCCCGCTCAACGCCATCCTGCCCGAGGGCATGGCCCTGCCGGCCAATCTCGCCCTCGTGCCCACCGAATATAAACTGACCGTGGCCTTCGTGATCCTGGTCATTACCCTCTTGGTGCGACCCACCGGTATCTTCAAGGGAGCTTCGTCATGAGCGCCGCTTCCACGCCCCCGGCCACTGGCTGGGCGAGCCCGCTCCGCCGCGGCATGCTGCTCTTTGCCGCCATGTTCGTCATCGTCGTGGCCGTCGGAATCATCCAGGGCACGGCATCCATCCTGCTGATCCTGACCCAGGCGACTGCCTTTGCCCTGATTGCCCTTGGCCTCAACATCCAGTGGGGCTATGGCGGCCTCTTCAACTTTGCCATCATGGGCTTTCTCATGGTGGGCGGCGCCTCGACGGTTTTCCTCTCCTATCCGGTCAACATGGCCTTCTGGCAGAGCGAAGGACCAATGATGCTGGGCCGCGCGCTGGCAGCCTTTCTCGTTGGCGTTGCGCTGGTGGTACTGGCCCGGCGGGTTGATCGCATCGGCATCACCGGAAAGTGGCGTACCGCGATCATCGCGCTGGCCTGGTTTGCGGGCTATGTCATTTATCGCACCCAGATCGATCCGGCTGCGGCCTATATCGAATCCACTGCCGGTTTTGTCGGGGGGCTCGGCCTGCATCCCGTTCTCGGGTGGCTGTTCGGTGGCCTCGTCTCGGCGGTCATAGCGTTTTATATCGGCAAGATCAGCCTGGGCCTGCGCACCGATTACCTTGCCATCGCCACGATCGGTATTTCGGAAATCCTGCGGGCGCTGATCAAGAACATGGACTGGCTGACACGCGGCACCATGACGGTGTCGCCCATGCCCTGGCCGACCCCGCTGCCGCAGCAATTGCAGGCCACCGGCATGTCGATCCCGGACAGCTTCATGTATGCGCGCCTGATGTTCCTGGGCATCGCCGTGCTGTTCCTCGTGGTCGCGTTCATCCTGGTGCAGCGCGCCTATGGCGGACCCTGGGGCCGCATGATGCGCGCCATCCGCGACAACCACATCTCGGCCGGTTCGATGGGCAAGGATGTGACCGGCCGCCAGCTCGAATTGTTCATCTTCGGTTCGATCCTGATGGGCATCGGTGGCGCCATCCTTGCCACCTTTACCCAGATCTTCGATCCCTCGGGCTATCAGCCGATCAACCACACCTTCATGATCTGGGTGATGGTAATCGTGGGCGGTGCGGGCAACAATTGGGGCGTCGTGCTGGGCGCCTTCCTGATCTATATCGTCTGGGTCATTTCCGATCCGCTGGCGCAGTTGATCTTCCTCAACCTGTCCCAGCTCACGAGCGCGATCGGCTGGGGCGCCATTCCGGAAATCGACTCGCGAGCGCTGCAGATGCGTGTCTTCGTGCTCGGCGTGGTCATCACCATTGCCCTTCGCTACGCGCCCAAGGGCTTGATCCCCGAAGTGGTGCGGCGCGGCTAGCAAACGCGGTCCCCCATTGCAAAAAGGCCCACCTCTCGACCAGGTGCGCCTTTTTCATATGGGATCGCCGATCGAGCCCGGCTCTCCGTTAATCGGGGTAGCGCAGGCCGGTCAGGGCTTCCGACACGTCCCAAAGCCGCAAGCTGACGCCGGGATCGCCCGCCGCACGCGGCTGGCGCACCTTCCTTGGCGCGCCATTCATGCCGAACCAGCGTCCCGGCCCATAATAGTCGCCCGGCTCGGCGTCCGGATCGATGGCTGCTGCCACCAGCGGCAGCGCGCCCGCTGCGGCCGATTGCGAAAAGAACGGCGAGAACAAATCACCCAGCCTATCGGCGAGCCCCTTGTCCTCGTTCTGTTTCTTGAACAGGCTGGTGCGCGAGAGGCCCGGATGCGCGGCCAGCGCCGTGATGCCCCAACGTCCGGCGGCGCTGCGGCGGTCCAGTTCGTTGGTGAACAGCAAATTGGCCAGCTTGGACTGGGCATAGGTCCGCATGTCGTCATATCCCTTTTGCGCCTGAAGGTCACCGAAGTGAATACGACCGAACAGGGCAGCAAGGCTCGCGACGGAAACGACGCGTTGCGCGGCGCTCTTGCGCAGCAGCGGCAGCAGGTGAAAGGTCAGCGCAAAATGGGCCAGATGATTGGTGCCAAATTGCGCCTCGAAGCCGTCTTCTGTCGTCAGCCGCTTCGGCGGCGCCATGATGCCTGCATTGTTGATGAGAATGTCGATGGGCTGGTCTTCGTCCAAGAGGCGACCTGCCCCGGTGGCGACGGACGCAAGGCTCGTCAGATCAATCTGTTGGAAACGCGCCTTGCCGGTCGGGTTTTGCTCTGAGAGGCGGGCAAGCACAGCGTCGCCCTTTTCAGCGCTGCGGCCCACCAGCACGACATCGGCCCCGGCCATGACCAGCATGCGCGCTGCTTCAAAGCCCAGTCCACTCGTTGCACCGGTGACGACGGCGCGCTTGCCCGAAAGATCGGGCAGGTCCTGTTCGGTTCTGAGCATTGACGGTCTCCTGTTGAGGAGAAAGAACGGCGGATGGGCGCCTCCAGTTCAAAGCTCAATAAAACGGCCCGGGCAAAGCCCGGGCCGCAATGAGTTTGATGACCGCCCCTCACGCGGAGCGCATGGCCCCGCTGCCTGATACGCGCCATAGGGCGTTGAGCGAGGGGGGTGTCGGATGGCTCCGAACTACTCGATCAGGCCCTTGTTCACGACGGCGCCGCCTTCGACCATGAAGTAGTTGATGGCGCCGGCCACATCGCCGACATCGTCGAATTCGATGGAGCCCGAGGCACCTTCGTAGTTGATGTCGGTGCCAGCAGCGATCAGTTCCTTGGCCTTGGACCATTCACCCGGCAGGATGGTTTCGCCCGGAGCATTGGCGACTTCGCGCAGCGCCGCCGAAATCCCGTCACGATCGGCCGAACCGGACTTCTCGATGGCCAGGGCCAGCAGGAACACGGCGTCGTAGGAATTGGTCACATAGGTGCCGTTGATGTCCTGGCCGGCCGCTTCGGTGAGGGCGGCGAGGGCATCGAAGGCCGGGCCTTCGGCCGGAGCGGCCTGGGTGAGGATCATCCCTTCGAGATCGGCAGCATTGCGGCTGGCGAGCAGGGCTTCGCCGGCCATGCCGTCACCGCCCACGAACAGGTCGAACGTACCGGCTTCCACGGCCTGGTTGAGGATCGCGCCACCGCCGGCATTTTCATAGCCGTAGATCACCAGGGTGGTTGCACCCGAAGCTTCGATCTGGCCAATTTCCGGACGATAGTCGGCCTTGCCGTCTTCATGGGCAACATTGGCCAGGACGGTGCCGCCGCCGGCCACAAAGGCTTCTTCGAAGGCGCCGGCCAGGCCCGAACCGTAATCGTTGTTCACATAGGTCAGACCCACTTCGGTCACGCCTTGGCCAAGCAGCAGCTCGGCAGCCTTGACGCCCTGGATGGAATCCGGAACCACGTCGCGGAAGATGAGGTCATTGTCATCGAGCTCGGCCACGGCCGGAGCGGTCGAAGCGGGCGAGATCATCACGACATTGCCCGGAATAGCCGAGCCGTTGGCGCCGGCAATGGTGGCGCCCGAGCAATAGGCACCGAAGATGGCAATGACGTTCTCGGCATTGACCAGACGGTCGGCCGCCGGGCCGGCAGCACCACCGTCACAGGCGGAATCGGCGAGCACGGAGGTCAGGGTCTGACCGTCAAGAAGGCCGCCCTGGTCGTTGACATGCGTGACGGCCAGGTTGCCGGCGTCCACCATGCCGGGCGCAAAGCCGGCGATCGGGCCGGTCACGTCGGCGAGAAAGCCGATCTTGGCTTCCTGGGCCAGGGCCGGGGCGGCAAGGATCAGCGTGGAGGCAGCAGCCGCCAGGGTCAGGGTTTTCTTCAGCATAGACGTCCCTCTGTTTCGGTTGCGCGCCGGATGACCTTTGCGGTCCCTTCTTGCGGCGCAGCAACAGGATAAGGGGGCGCCTCGCGCGCCCCGCTGACCAGGACTGTTGCACATTTCAACGGCAGAAGTCACCGGGATTCGGCCGGAAAATCATCGGCCTCGCGCAGTTGCTTAACAGGATCATTTTCCGCATAGATGGCGCTCCTTTTCTGCGGGAGAACGCCATCCATGCGGACGATTTTTGCGGCATTGACCGGCCTGGCCCTCGTGTTGACTGTATCGCCGGCCCAGGCCCAGTTCACGACGCTGGACGATGCCCAGGATGGGCCCCAGACGGTGGGCCAGTCTGCTCAGCCAGCATCAACCGAGACGCCCTGCGGCAACCAGCCCTTCACTATCGCCCGGATGAACTGGCCCTCCGCCATGCTGCTGTCGGAAATTCACGAACGCATCCTGAAAGCCGAGTTCGGCTGCGAGGTGCGCGAAAGCCAGGCCGATCTGGGCGCTGCCCTTTCCTCCATGGCCTCGACCGGGCAACCGGCCCTTGCGCCTGAACTCTGGGTCAATCGGGTCGCAGACGTCTGGAATGCCGCCATCGAGGCGCAGATGGTACGCAGCGCCGCACCCACCTATACCGAAACCAGTTTCGAGGGCTGGTTCATGCCCGGTTATATGGCGGCGGGCCTCAACCCGGCACCGACCGCCTCGGCGCTGGCCACGACGCTGGCTGCACCCGGCCCGGACGAGAAAATCCGATTCATTTCTTGCCCAACGGACTGGGCCTGCTCGATCATCAATCGCAACCTGATCGCGGCTCATGGCCTTTCTGACCGGGTGGAGATCATCGAGCCGGCCAACCGGCTGGAAATGGACCGATCGATCGGTGAGGCGGTCAACAGGCGCGAGCCGTTCCTGTTCTATTACTGGCAGCCCAACGCCATCCTGGCCCAGCTTGATTTCGTCGCCATCGACATGGGCGCTTATGACGAGGTGGCGGCCCGTTGCCTTGCCGGCCGCAATTGCGCCGATCCAAAGCCCTCCGCCTTCCCGCCTGAAATGGTAGTGATGGCCGTGGCAGACCGGGTTTTCCTGTCGAACCCCGTCATCGCCGCCTATATCCAGCGCGCCACCCTGCCTCTGGCGGAAATGAACCGCTTGCTCGCCGAGCTGAACCAGCCCGGCGCTACCGCCGAAAGCGTGGCCGAGCGCTTCGTGGCGCAAAGGCGCGATCTCTGGGGCGCCTGGGTCACACCCGGCCTGCCCGAATAGAAATGGCCGGAGCAGAGCCCCGGCCAAAGTCATAAGGCGTCGAACCGCTTAGGAAGCGGCGCGGGCCGCGTCCAACCATCCATCGACCTCGGCACGATTGTCCTCGATCCACTGGGCGGCATGGGCTTCGATATTGTCGTCGCCATCATTCATCAGCGCGTTCTGGGCATAGACGTCCTCGATCGGAATCGTCACGGCCTCGAGCAGGGCGCGCACGGCCGGGTTTTCATCGGCAAAGGCGGTGTTGACCACCGCGTCGATCGAGTTGGCCGGGAAGCCGAGCATGCACGGATCGTTGACGCAGCCGGCCACGCCTTCACGGATGGCTGCATCGGCGAGATCGGCCATGTCCTCGGGCAGGTTGACCTCAGGCACTTCGATCCAGACCACGTCTTCACCCGGGACCAGCTCGTTGACGGTCCAGTTGGGCGTCCAGGTGTAGAAGAAGATCGGGTTGCCGGTTTCGTAGGCAGCAACCGCATCGGCCATCGAGGCGGCATAGCCGGCCTTGATCAGGTTGACGTGGTCGTTGAGCTCATAGGCATTAAGGTGGTGGTCGATATTGAGTTCGCATCCCCAGCCCGGCGGGCAGGCGACCATGTCGGCCTTGCCGTCGCCGTCACGGTCAAAGGCCGCCTTGACCTCGTCACGCTTGAAATCCTCGAGCGAGGTGATGCCCAGTTCGTCGGCGGTCTTCTTGTCGACGAGGTAGCCTTCCATGGCACCGCCCGAGACAACCGAGGGAATGATTTCGGCGCTGCCTTCAAAGGACGGGATGTAGGGGTTGTGGATGGGGAACCAGCCATCGACCCACAGGGTCACGTCGCCAAAGGCCACCGACTGATAAAAGGCCGGATTGTCGAGCGTCAGCGTCGAGCCGACCGAATAGCCGAGCTCGGTCAGCATCTGGCGGAAGATTTCGGTGTGGAACCAGCCGGTGTCCCAGGTCGGCTGGGCCAGGATGATCTCGGTGCCGTTGCCCGGCTGTTCCTGCGCGATGGCAGGCAGGGTCATGCCCGTGGTCATGAGCAGGGCGGCGGCAATGGCAGGCTTGGTGTTGAGACGGAACATTGCTGTCTTTGTCTCCTTTTTTTGCTTTTCGTTTGTCCGCCGGCAGGCGGAGGCGAAAGGGGAGAGAGGCTCCCCCGGGCGAATGGTGCGGGTCTTAACCCGCAACCTTTCCGGTCTCGGCCGATGCCGCAGGGGCACCGGACCGGAACATGGAAATCAGCGTCTTGCGCAACGAGACGGTCTCGACCTTCTTCTGCTCGCCCAGGCCCTGGGTAATGCGGTCGAGAATGATGGCGAGGATCACGATACCCACGCCGCCGGCGGTCGCGCCGCCCACGTCGAGGCGTCCGAGCCCGGTATTGACCACCAGACCCAAGCCGCCAGCGCCGATCAGGGCGGCGATGACCACCATGGACAGAGCCAGCATCAGCGTCTGGTTGAGGCCGGCCATGATCGTGCGCATGGCCAGCGGCAACTGCACTTCGAACAGCATTTGCAGCGGCGTCGAGCCGAAAGCCTCGGACGCCTCGATGAGATCGCCGCGCACGTTGCGGATACCCAGATTGGTCAGGCGCACGATGGGCGGCAGGGCAAAGATGATCGTGGCGATGATGCCTGGCGCCATGCCGACACCGAACAGCATCACGATGGGCACGAGATAGACGAAGCTCGGGATGGTCTGCATCACGTCGAGCGTGGGGCGCAGCACTTTCCAGGTGACATCGTTGCGGGCGGCCAGGATGCCGAGCGGAATGCCGATCACGGCACAGAACATCACCGAGGTGATGATCATGGCCAGCGTCGTCATGGTTTCCGACCAAAGACCGATCATGTCGATAAAGGCCAGGCCTACAATGGTGAAGATGGCCATGCCGCGGCCGGCATATTTATAGGCCAGCGCCGCCAGGACGCCGGTCGTCACCAGCATGGGGACGAAGGCGAAAAAGGCGTCGAGGCCATTCAGCACCTGGGTGATGGGGACCTGCACGGCACGGAAGAGGGGCCGGAAATTGGGAACCAGCCAGCCGCGCACCAATGTGTTGATCCAGTCGTCAAAGGGAATGACGAGAAAATCGGACGGGCTCATCGCACGTCTCCTTGTTTCTTATTCGTTGTCGCCGGCTTCAAGGCGCAGGGACGAGCGCGGGTGCAGGACGGGTATCGGGTACCGGATCGGACTCGATTTCTGCCTCGGCCACGGCGGGTTCGGACGAAAGCTGGGCGAAAACCGCTTCGGGCTCGACCACGCCGACAAGCTTGTTGTCGGCATCGGTAACCGCGATGGGCAGGCCGGAACTGGCCGGGCCATAGAGGTCAGCCAATTGCGTGTCCGGATCGGCCGTGGAGAAATCGGTAATCAGCACATCGGACAGCGGAACCGCATCCGTCCCGCTCTCGCGGTCGGCGGCGGCGGCCTGCTGATAGGTCACGACCCCGGCAATATCCTCGCCATCGAGCACGAAGACGGCGTTGAGGTTCTGATCTTCCATGGTGCGCATCGCGTCACCGGCAGTGTCGGTTTCAAGCTGCACCACGGACGGTTCACTCGCGACGGTTTCCGCAGTAAAGACCCGACCCCGATCGATGTCGGCGACGAAGGCGGCGACATATTCGTCGGCGGGTGCCGAAACGATGTCCTGGGCGGTTCCCACCTGCACGATGCTGCCGTCCTTCATGATCGCGATCTTGTCGCCCAGAAGCAAAGCCTCATTGAGATCGTGGGTAATGAAGATGATGGTCTTTTTCAGCGTCTTTTGCAGCGCCAGAAGTTCATCCTGCATCTCGCGGCGGATCAGCGGATCGAGCGCGCCGAACGGCTCGTCCATCAAAAGGATCTGCGGATCGGTGGCCAGGCCGCGGGCGAGACCCACGCGCTGCTGCATGCCGCCTGAGAGCGCGGAGGGCAGGCTGTCGGCCCAGGCTGCAAGACCCACCTGTTCCAGCGCCTTAAGCGCGGTGGCGCGCCGTTCCTCAGCGCCGACACCCTTCACTTTGAGACCATAAGCGGCGTTCTCGGCAATTGTGCGGTGCGGGAACAGGGCGAAATGCTGGAACACCATGGCGATCTTCTGACGCCGGATTTCCCTGAGCTTGCCCGCAGTACAATTGGCGACATCGTCGCCGTCGATCAATATCTGGCCACTGGTAGGACGGATCAGTCCGTTGAGCATGCGCACCAGGGTGGATTTACCCGAGCCCGAGAGCCCCATGACCACGAAAATTTGGCCTTCTTCGACTTCAAAGTTGGCGTCTTGCACGCCGATCGTCTGGCCGGTCGCCTCAAAAATGGCTTCCTTGCTTTTCCCGGATTTCAGGAGGGACAGGGCCTTCTTGGGCTCCTTCCCGAATATCTTATAGACGTCCTTGACCTTTAACTTGGATGTCATGTGTCCTCATCAGTAAGTCGCAGCCGAATAAAGCAACATCAAGCCACACTATCGGCGCGATAGTTCAGAACAACAGAGTGCCACGCCAAAACGAAATCCGTTCTAGCGCGGTCTAATCACCAATTGTCTCGCTTTCGATTGGGACAATAGGGAGAATTACGCCTCAGTTCAACCGCAAAAAGGCCCAAATTGGCATTTGGTTCCATTCTCGATCAATTCATGTTAAATCAGGACAAGGGCGGAAAATGGCAAAATAGACTGGCCGATACTGGAATTTCTGCCTGTGGGATCGGCGCCTGACCGGCATTGAACACAGCGTTCACGATCTCGGACCAGCCTGCCCGACACGGCATGATGATGGCATTGCGCGCCTGCCAGTTGCGTCGGAGCGATGCCGCTGGCTATAACGGACCCATCGCCAATTCGGCACGAGGAGCCAGGCCTTGGATTTGAAGCGGATCAACGACCACGTCAGCGTCTCTGGACAAATCCAGCCGGAAGATGTGGCGACGCTCAAGCTGCTTGGCTTTACCACCATCGTGAACAACCGGCCGGACGGGGAAGCTCCCGACCAGCCTGGCGGTGCTGAAATCGAAGCGGCTGCGCTGGCGGCCGGACTTGCCTATCATGCCATTCCGCTGGGCCGCGACGGGGTCAATCCCGATATGGTGGCCCGCACCAAGGCCGTGCTCGAGGGGAGCGACGGCAAGGTGTTCTGCTATTGCCGGTCGGGTACGCGCTCGACCACGCTCTGGGCGCTGAGCCAGG
The DNA here is from genome assembly GCF_000969445.1 of Devosia chinhatensis. Lineage (NCBI taxonomy): Bacteria > Pseudomonadati > Pseudomonadota > Alphaproteobacteria > Hyphomicrobiales > Devosiaceae > Devosia > Devosia chinhatensis. Next base: position 723,638 of record NZ_JZEY01000061.1, read on the forward strand.
CCGGCGAGGAACCGGCAGAGGCCATCATCGCCCAGGCGGCGGAGGCCGGCTATGACATGAGCCATCTGGCCGGATATCTCGGCCAGAACTAGGATCTGAACTTTTAGACGGTTGGACGGGCAACCGTCCTGTCGTCGATTTGCTGAGCCGGACCGGAAACGGTCCCCTACCCCTTCCGCTCGGAACCTCGATCGATGTCCATCAAGAAAATTCTCGTCGCCAATCGCAGCGAAATCGCCATCCGCGTGTTTCGCGCCGCCAATGAACTCGGCCTCAAGACCGTTGCGGTCTATGCCGAGGAAGACAAGCTGGCCCTGCACCGCTTCAAGGCCGACGAGGCCTATCTGATCGGCAAGGGCAAGGGCCCGGTCGAGGCCTATCTGCAGATCGACGAATATATCCGCATTGCCCGGATTTCCGGCGCCGATGCCATCCATCCCGGCTATGGGCTGTTGTCGGAAAGCCCCGAATTCGTCGACGCCTGCGAGGCAGCGGGGCTGACCTTTATCGGCCCGCGCGCCCAGACCATGCGCGACCTGGGCAACAAGGTTGCCGCCCGCAACATGGCCATTGCCTCCGATGTACCGGTCGTGCCGGCCACCGAGGCCCTGCCCGACGACATGGACCAGGTCCGCAAGATGGCCGCCGAGATCGGTTATCCGCTGATGCTCAAGGCCTCCTGGGGTGGCGGCGGTCGCGGTATGCGGCGCATCATGGACGAGAAATCGCTGGTCTCGGAAGTTTCGGAAGGCAAGCGCGAAGCCAAGGCAGCCTTCGGCAAGGACGAGATGTATCTCGAAAAGCTGATCGAGCGCGCCCGCCATGTCGAGGTGCAGCTGATCGGCGACGATCACGGCAATCTGGTCCACCTCTATGAACGCGACTGCTCGGTGCAGCGCCGCAATCAGAAGGTGGTGGAGCGTGCCCCCGCCCCCTATCTCGATGACAAGGTTCGCAAGGCGCTGACCGACGCTGCCGTGCGTCTGGGCAAGGCCGCCAATTATCGTGGCGCCGGCACGGTCGAATTCCTCATGGATGCGGACAACGACAAGTTCTACTTCATCGAAGTGAACCCGCGCATCCAGGTCGAGCACACGGTCACCGAGGAAGTCACCGGCATCGACATCGTCAAGGCGCAGATCCACCTGCTCGACGGTGCCGTGATCGGGACCCCTGAGTCCGGCGTGCCGAAACAGGAAGACATCCGCCTGAACGGCAATGCCATCCAGTGCCGCGTAACAACGGAAGACCCCGAGCAGAACTTCATCCCCGATTACGGCCGCATCACCGCCTATCGCGGCGCCACCGGGTTCGGCGTTCGTCTCGATGGCGGCACCGCCTATGCCGGCGCCATCATCACCCGCTATTACGATCCACTGCTCGAAAAGGTCACCTGCTGGGCGCCCAGCGCCGACGAGGCCATTGCCCGCATGCACCGCGCCCTGCGCGAATTCCGCATTCGTGGCGTTGCCACCAATCTGGCGTTCCTAGAAAACATCATCACCCATCCCGATTTCCTCGAGAACCGCTACACGACGCGCTTCATCGACACGACGCCGGATCTGTTCAACTTCAAGCCGCGCAAGGACCGGGCCACCAAGCTCCTGTCCTACATTGCCGACGTAACCGTGAACGGCCATCCCGAAGTGCGCGACCGGCCGCGCCCGCCTGCCGATGCGGCGGCGCCTGTCCTGCCCGAATTCGAACCGCTGATCGTGGTCGAAGGCTCCCGCCAGGTGCTCGACCGCGACGGGCCGCTGGGCCTTGCCCGCTGGATGAAGGAACAAAAACGCGTTCTCTTCACCGACACGACCATGCGCGATGCGCATCAGTCGCTGCTGGCGACGCGCATGCGCAGCTTCGACATCACGCGCATTGCCCAGGCCTATAGCCGTGGTCTTCCCAACCTTTTCAGCCTTGAATGCTGGGGCGGCGCCACTTTCGACGTCTCCATGCGCTTCCTCAACGAGGACCCGTGGGAGCGTCTTGCCAAGGTGCGCGACGGCGCCCCCAATATCCTGACGCAGATGCTGCTGCGCGGCTCGAACGGCGTCGGCTACACCAATTATCCCGACAATGTGGTCAAGTTCTTCGTCCGACAGGCCGCCAAAGGCGGGGTGGATGTCTTCCGCATCTTCGACTGCCTCAACTGGGTTGAGAACATGCGCGTCTCCATCGACGCTGTGGCCGAGGAAGGCAAGATCGCCGAGGGCGCCATCTGCTATACCGGCGATCTGTTCGATCCCGACCGCTCCAAATACGACCTCAAATATTATGTCGGGCTGGCCAAGGAGCTCGAGGCGGCCGGCGTGCATGTGCTGGGCATCAAGGACATGGCCGGACTGCTCAAGCCCGCCGCGGCCAAAAAACTGGTCGAGACACTCAAGCAGGAAGTCGGACTGCCGATCCATCTGCACACGCACGACACTTCGGGCGCCTCGGCGGCCACCGTACTCGCGGCAGTCGAGGCGGGCGTGGACGCCGTCGATGCGGCCATGGATGCGCTGAGCTCCACCACCAGCCAGCCGACCCTGGGCTCGCTGGTCGCCGCGCTGGACGGCGATGCGCGCGACCCCGAACTCGACGCCAAGGCGATCCGGCAGATTTCCTTTTATTGGGAAGCCGTGCGCACGCAGTACCGCGCCTTCGAAAGCGATCTCAAGGGCGGCGCCTCGGAAGTCTACCTTCACGAAATGCCGGGCGGCCAGTTCACCAATCTCAAGGAACAGGCACGCTCGCTCGGGCTTGAGACGCGCTGGCACGAGGTTGCCCAGACCTATGCCGACGTCAACCAGATGTTCGGCGATATCGTCAAGGTGACGCCATCCTCCAAGGTGGTCGGCGACATGGCCCTGGCTATGGTGTCGGCCGGACTGAGCCGCGCTGACGTCGAAGACCCCAAGCGGGACATCGCCTTTCCCGATTCGGTGGTGGGCTTCTTTGCTGGCGACCTGGGCCAGCCTCCGGGCGGCTTCCCCGATCAGCTGCAAAAGAAGGTGCTCAAGGGCAGATCACCGCTGACCGAGCGGCCGGGCTCCTATCTCAAGGATGTCGATATCGAGGCCGAGCGCGCCAAGATTGCCGAGGATGTCGGCCAGCCGATCGACGATTTCCGTCTGGCCTCCTATCTCATGTATCCCAAGGTCTATTCGGACTTCGAAAAGACCCAGGATCGCTATGGCCCGACCGAAGTGCTGCCGACGCCGGTCTATTTCTATGGCCTGGCCGAGGGCGACGAACTGCTCGTCGATATCGAAAAGGGCAAGACGCTGGTCGTCACCTATCAGGGGCGTGCGGAAACCAACGAAAAGGGCGAAGTGCGCGTGTTCTTCGACCTCAATGGCCAGCCGCGCACCATTACCGTGCCGGATCGGCTCAAGGCCGGCGACATCAAGGTGCGCGCCAAGGCGGTAGCGGGCGATCCCAAGCAAGTGGGCGCACCAATGCCGGGCGTCATCTCGACGCTGGCGGTCAAGGAGGGTCAGACGGTCTCGGCCGGCGACGTTCTGTGCTCCATCGAGGCCATGAAGATGGAAACCGCCATCCACGCCGAAGTGGATGGCGTGGTGGCCGAGCTCTTGATCAAGCCAGGAGACCAGATCGACGCCAAGGACCTGCTGGTCCGGCTGGACTGACCCGCAAGGGCCCGGAGCGATCCGGGCCCTTCTTTGGAAAGATGCTGAACCGGCCCGCCGATCAAGGCGTAGTCTCTGCCGAACGGGAGGCTGTGCAATGTACGCATTTTTGTCGCGTCGGGATGGAATCGGCTGGGCCAGCTGTGCCCTCGGCGCCGTGGCGCTAGCGGTTCTGGCCAATCTCTACATCCTCCTGGCGCGGCCATTCGGCGCGACCGAGGGCATACCCATTGACCAGACAGGGCCGATCGGAGCGATAATCGGGGCGATCGTACCCTATGTGTGGCTTTTTCTCTTTGCCGGCATGGGCTCAAGTTTCTGGCTAATTGTGCGCGAGCAGCGCCAGATGCCACGCCAAGCCTGGCTGGTTATCCTGCTGATTGCGCTTTGCGTGCTCTATCCCGTCTATACCGGCAGCCTCAACGTGCCGCAGATCGCCTTGGCAGGAAATGGCGTGGTGATCGCTGTGGCCGCGCTCGCAATCTTGCGGCTATGGCCCGCTTCGCGCCTCGCCGCCCTATTGCTTTTTCCGGTGATCGCCTGGGTCGGCCTCGCCTCGCTCGCGCTCGTGGCGCTCCTGACCGGTCAGCGCTTCTAAGACACTTATCGCAAGAAAAAGCCCGGCAGAGCTGCCGGGCCAGAAGCCGAAGCTAGAGCCTACGCGCCCGGCCATTGACCGTGCGAGCATAGGCCGGCTGCGGAATGGGCAGGCGGCTCACGATCCAGCTCACCATCAGCGGGATCAGCACGAGATCATCTACCCAGCCAAAAAACGGCACGATATCGGGGATGATATCGAGGGGATTGACCAGATAGAAGGCGGCAAACAGCGTCGCCACCTTGAGATAGAGCGGGGTCTCGCGCGCCCAGAAAGCCTTCCAGAGCTGCACGACTTCCTTGCGGAAAAGAAAAATGCGGGGGAGGAGCCTGTTCATCATGACCAATAGATGGCCCCGATTTTTTCCCGTTCAAGCAGCCACAGTTCACTTTGTTCGTGCGGATCGCTTCGCCCGGTCAGAGACCGCCCATCTTGCACAGAAGTGACCATTCGGAAGACGAGACCTTGGACACTGACAAGCGTGACAGCTTGACCAACTCAAGCTCGGACAGCGCCTCGGTGGCCTTGATTTCGGCCAGGGTCACCGGACGGGGGAACGGCTTGACCGATTGCACATCGACGCATTCCCAAACCACTTCGCCCTTGCCATTGAGCTCACCGGTGCTGTCGGGATGGGCAGGCGCCACGATCTTCATGATGCCCACGATCTCCTTGCCGATATTGGAATGGTAAAAGAAGGCTTCGTCGCCGACTTTCATCGCCTTCATGTTGTTGCGCGCCGCATAATTGCGCACGCCATGCCATTCCTCGGCCTCCCCCTTGGCCGTCTTGGCGGCGAGGTCATCGAAGGAAAAGACGTCCGGCTCGGACTTCATCAGCCAATAGGCCATGAGCTCAGAACTCCACCCCGGTTGTGTTGATCGCCACGCGCCAGCGCTTGACCTCGTAGCTCGAAAACACCCCAGCCGCCACGAAGGGATCGGCATCGGCCATCGCCTGCGCCTCCGCGAGGTTCTCGGCCTCGAAGACTACGATCGAACCCTCCGGCTTGTCCTCGGCATCGAGCAGCGCACCGGCAAAGACCAGTTTCTTGCCTAGGCTGTTCAGATGATCGAGATGCACCGGACGCGTGTCGAGCCGGGTCTGCAGCGCACCGGGCGCGTCCTTGGCGATCATGGCATAGAGCATTGTCAATGTTCCCTCTTGAGCGGGCGGGACATCAGCCCCGCAACGATTGTGGCAATATCGGCGGTGCCGGCGACGACGGCATCGACGGCATCGATCAGCGGCGCGTCGACATGCAGGCTCCGGGCCAAAGCCGCAGCGACCGGCGCGGTGGTGACTCCCTCGGCCAGCTTGGCGCCAGAGCCGAGGATTTCGGCGGCGGCGCGCCCGGCGCCCAAAGCCATGCCGAACTGATAATTGCGCGACTGCACCGAAGTGCAGGTCAGCGTCAGGTCGCCCAGCCCGGCAAGGCCGGTCAGCGTATGAGCGGACCCGCCCATGGCGGTGACCATGCGCGCCATTTCGGCATAGCCGCGCGCAATCAGGGCGGCCCGAGCCGAAGCGCCCAACTGCGCACCCTCGACGGCGCCACAAGCCAGGGCATAGACATTCTTGAGGGCACCTGCAATTTCGACCCCAATCCGGTCATCGGCGGCATAGGGGCGAAAGCTGGGTCCGGCCAAGGCGGTCGCCAGCGCAGACGTCTGGTCAGCGTCGTCCCCGGCAAGAGTAATGGCGGTGGGTCGGCCCGCCGCGACATCGGCGGCAAAGCTGGGACCCGACAGCACGTAGGGAATGGCGTGCGGCGCCATGTCCGCGAGGATTTCACTCTGGCGCGCCAGCGTTCCCGCCTCGAGCCCCTTCGCTGAAAGCACGACCGGTCGCCCGGCGAGCAGGGCGGGATCGATCGAGGCCAGCAGCGTACGCGTCGCCTGTGCGGGAACGGCCAGCACGACGATGTCGGCACCGGTAAACTCAGCGGATGCGACCACTTGCGACAGAAGCACCTGCCCGGGCAGGGCAGCCGCATTGACATGAGATTGATTGATTGCAGCAGAATGGTCGGAGTTCCGGACCACCAGGGTCACCGAGCGGCCGGCCATGGCGGCCGCCTGCGCCAAAGCCGTGCCCCAGGCGCCGCCCCCAATGACCGAAACGGTTTCAAGCGGCATCGTCGTCAACCTTCATACCCGGCGTATCGAGCGGCCAGCGCGGCCGCGCCGCCACGTCAAACCCGTCTCGCGCCCCAAGGGCGAACCGCTCGGCCCCGGCCCAGGCGATCATGGCCCCGTTATCGGTGCAGAGTGCGATGGGTGGAACGACGAGTTCGGCGCCGGCAGCCGCGCACATGGTTTCAAGCGCTGTAGCGAGCCTTCGGTTGGCCGCCACGCCTCCAGCCACGACCAGCCGCTGGGGAAGGCCGGGATAGTCACGCGCCAATTGCTCCAGTGCCTGTCGCGAGCGGGTTTCGACGATGGCGGCCACCGTGTCCTGAAAGCTGGCTGCGATATCGGCCACGTCCTGCTCGCTGAGAGGCGCGAGGGCCTCAGCCTGCAGGCGCACCGCTGTCTTGAGCCCGGAAAATGAAAAATCGAGCCGGTCTTCGCGCAAGAGCGGTCGGGGAAAGCGGAAGCGTTTGGGGTCGCCCGACCGGGCCGCCCGTTCAACGGCCGGACCGCCCGGCGACCCCAGCGAGAGAAGCTTGGCAACCTTGTCGAATGCCTCGCCCAATGCATCGTCGATAGTGCCGCCCCAGCGCTGGTAATCACCCACGCCGCGTACCAGGACAAACTGACTGTGACCGCCGGAGACGAGGAGCATGAGATAAGGAAAAGCCACTCCATTGGTGAGGCGCGCAGTCAGCGCGTGCCCCTCGAGGTGATTGACCGCGATCAGCGGCTTGTCGAGAGCAGCGGCCAGCGCCTTGCCGGTCGTCAGCCCCACCAGTACCCCCCCGATGAGGCCTGGCCCGGCCGTAGCGGCCACCGCATCGATATCGGTCAGCGCAATATCGGCCTCGCGCATGGCCTGCGCGATGATATGGTCGAGCCATTCGACATGGGCGCGCGCTGCCAGTTCCGGGACCACGCCGCCAAATGCCGCATGTTCATCGAGCTGGCTGCGCACCACATTGGAACGAATGGTTCCTTGACCGCTTTGATCACGCAGCACGACGGATGCGGCGGTTTCGTCGCAGCTTGTCTCGATGCCGAGAATGAGGACTGGTGCTTGCCCGGTCATAACGAACTGGTCTACTCCCACAGGGGAGCCTACCGCCTACACTAGGACCGCCCGGATATGCAATCGCCCATCCCCTTCGCCCGGATCGGAACACGCGGCAGCCCGCTGGCACTGGCCCAGGCCAGACTGGTGCGCGAGCTGTTGTGCCAAGCTCATGGAATTGGGCAGGCCGACATCGAAATCGAGGTTTTCTCCACTGGCGGCGATCGTAGCCAGGCCGAAAACACCACCTTGTCCGATATCGGGGGCAAGGGCGTCTTCACCAAGGAAATCGACGAGGCGCTGCTCTCGGGACGCATCGATATCGGCGTGCATTCCAGCAAGGACGTAGCGACGGGCATGCCCCAAGGAATGGTTCTGGCCGCCTTCCTCGAACGCGAGGACGTCCGGGATGCCTTCATTTCGGTTTCGGCACGGGACATCGACACCCTGCCTGAAGGCGCCAGGTTCGGCACGTCATCCATCCGCCGGGCCGCCCAGGCCCTGCGGCTGCGCCCGGACCTGCGCATCGTGCCGTTCCGCGGCAATGTGCACACGCGCCTGAAGAAACTGCTCGATGGGGTGGCCGATGCCACCTTGCTCGCCCTGGCCGGGCTCAACCGACTGGATGAGGCCCATCGCGCCACCGCCATTCTCGACACAAAAGCGTTCATGCCCGCGCCGGCGCAAGGCGCGATCGCGCTTGCCATTCGCGACGCCGACGCGCGCTTTGCCGGGATTGTTGCGCCGCTCGACCACGCCCCGACCCATGCCGGCATTCTTGCCGAGCGCACCATGCTCAGCGTGCTCGACGGCTCATGTCGTACCCCCGTAGGCGCCCTCAGCACCCGCACGGGCGCGGGCTACGAACTGTGCGGCGAAATTCTCTCACTTGACGGACAGACGAGTTTCCAGGCCCAGGCCACTGGCTCCGATCCAGTTGCCTTGGGCGAACAGGTCGGACGTGATCTTCTGGCCCAGGCCGGGGCCGACTGGCAGACCCGGTTTCTCGCATGATGCATCTGCTGGTGACGCGACCCGAACCGGATGCCCAGGCTACGGCCGAGCGCCTGGCCGCGCTCGGGATTGACTCAACGCTCGCCCCGGTCATGAGCCGCCAGACCCTTAGCCCCAACCTGCCACCAGCCAGAGGGTTTGCCGGCATTGCCATCACCAGCACCAATGCGCTGCGGGCAATGGAGGATCTCGGCGTGCTCGAGGCGTTCCGGACCATTCCCGCCTTCGCAGTTGGCGACCGGACGGCACATGAGGCGCGTCTGCTCGGCTTTACCTCGGTCGAGGCCGCCGACGGCACACTGGCATCGCTTGTGACCCGGATCGCTCTGGCTCGGCTGCCCGGCCCGCTCTTTTACCCCTCAGGCAAGCACCTCAGCGGCGACCTCGCCCAGGCCCTGGCGCCGCACGGCCTGATGGTGGTGACGAGCCCGGTCTACGAGATGATCGCCGAGACCAGCCTGCCAAAGGATGTGCTCACCGGCCTTACCGAAGATCGCTTCGGCGGCGTGCTGCTGTATTCGCGCCGCAGTGCGGAAATCTTTGCAGAACTGGCAACAACTCGGCTCCCGGAAATCCAGAAGCGCCGACTGCCAATGCTCTGCCTGTCGGAAAATGTCGCGGCTGCCCTGATCGAAAATCACTTCAGCCGCATTCTTCTGGCGGACCATCCCAGCGAAGACGCAATGATGGCTTTGGCCCTGGCTTTTGCCCGCGAGCAAACTGGGGCATGATCGAACCCGAGAAAAGGAAGGCCCATGGCTGAGAATTCCGGCAAGGACGTGCCGCAGACCGATCCCAAGAGCCAGGACAACAAGGGCCCGGTGCGCCCTCCGGTGCTCGAGGGCACGGCGCGCCCGGCCACGGGAGCGAAGCCGGCTGACGGCAAGCCGCAACCATCCCGGCCGGAACCGCCCAAATCTGACCAGACGAAACCGGAGCAGGCGAAGTTGGACCCGGCAAAAACCGCGCGCCCTCCCTCTGCCCCGCCTACCGAGCAGACCCGATCAAGCGGCGGCTCTCCCTGGCTGGCCGGGCTCCTGGGCGCTGTTCTGGGATTGGGCGCAGCCTATGGACTGGCTTCTGCCGGACTGTGGCCCGCGCAGCAGCCGGTTAATCCGCCGGCCGATCCCCGGCTGGCACAGTTCGCTACAGCCATTCCCGAGCTTGAAACCGGATTTGCCAATGTCCGCTCCGAAGTCGAAGCGCTGACCGGGCGCTTGAGCACGCTTGAAGACCAAGCCGCGTCCGTGCCCGCGGGCGATACGGCCGATGCTGCACTGGTGGAACAGGTCGCGGCATTGCAGGCCCAGCTCGAAGACTTGGCGGCTCGCCCCGCCGCGTCGACGGAGACAAGCCCGGTCCCGGCACTCAACCAGCAGATCGCGGCGCTTGAAACGGAATTGGCACAATTGCGCCAAACCATCGAAACAAGCGTGACAGACCTGGCCGAAACCCGCAGCACTGTGAGCGGCCTTGCTGAAACAACCGCTGCCCTCTCCGCTGCCGGCGATCAGGCAAGCCGCCTGCCGCTGGTGTTTTCAAGCCTCGAAAGCGCTTTCGCGTCCGGGCGAACCTTCGAAACCGAACTTGATACGCTGCGCCGGGTTCTACCGGACGTGACCATTCCGCAAAATGTTTCGGCAGCGGCCAGTGTCGGCCTACCCCAGCCCGATATTGTGGCGCGCCGGCTCAATGGCATCATTCCCGACATGCTGGCGGGTCGTCCTGCCAACGCGGATGCCTCCTTCCAGGACGGCGCAATGGATTGGTTTCGCGGTGTGATCGCCATGCGGCCGTCCGGGGCCATCGAAGGCGATAGCCCCGAGGCACAGGTCTCGCAGCTGGAGGCGGCAATGGCGCGGCGCGATTATGCGCAGGCATTGGCCATCTTCCAGGCACTGCCGGCCAGCATGCAGGCGGTAGGGGAAGGCCTTGCCGGCGACCTGGCGCTGCTGGCGACTTCCCAAACCTTCCTCGATGACCTGCGCGATGCCGCGCTACGCGCGGAGACCGGTGCATGATCCGCCTTGCCTCCTGGATTATCGGCAGCCTTATCATCGCCGGCATTGCGGCTTGGGTCATTTCCCTGCCCGGCACGCTGACGCTCGAAATTGCCGGCCAGCGCATGCAGCCGCGCCTGGGAACTGCAGTGGTGATCCTGCTTCTGGCCGCAGCTTTCATCATCGCGCTCTGGGCTCTGGTCAGGCGCATTATCGGCGCGCCCAAGGCCATGGCTCGGCGCCGTGCCGCCAGGCGGCGGGAACAGGGCGTCGATGCGCTGTCCGACGCCATTATCGCTCTTCAGGCTGGAGATCCGGCTCGCGCACGTCTCATGGCCCGCGAAGCCCAGGCCCGGCTGCCAGAGAGCGGCGCGGCCAAGCTCATCGAAGCGCGGGCCGACCTGGCGCTTGGCGACATGCCGGCGGCACGGGAGCATTACCGTGCGCTGATCGCCAGCGAAAAGACCGCCATTGCCGCCCTGACCGGCCTTTACGACCAGGCGCGTACGCAAAACCGCCAGGAAGCCGCGCTGACCTTTGCCCGCAAGACCCTTGCGCTCGCCCCGTCCACAGACTGGGCGGCCGAGGCCGTGTTCGGCGATCTGGCTCGCCGAGGCCAATGGGCCGAAGCGGTGGCGATGGTCAATGCCGAGACGCCATCAACCCGCGAGGACAAGGCGCGCAAGCGCCGTCGCCAGGCCGTCATAGAGACGGCCCGCGCCCGCGACAGCGAATCCGGCCAGCCCAATGCAGCGCTCGACCATGCCCTGACAGCGCTCAAGCTCCTGCCCGACTTCGTTCCTGCCGCTCTCATTGCGGCGCGCATCTACATCAATCGCGGCGAGACCCGCAAAGCTCAGAGCCTTTTGCGCCGCATCTGGCGCGCCAATGGCCATCCCGACATTGCCGCGCTTTATGCCCATTCCCAGCCGGGCGCATCGGCCGTCGAACGGCTCAAGCGCATCCGTGAAATCGTCGAATTGCCCACGAACCACCGAGCTGCTGCGATGGTGCTGGCCCGGGCCGCCATCGATGCCTATGACTGGCCGCTTGCCCGTGACGCGCTCCTGCCTCATATCGGTACCGAGGCAACCCAGGGCGTGGCCAGCCTGATGGCCGAGATCGAGGAAGGCCAGAACGGTGACCAGGGCAAGGCACGCGAATGGCTGGCCCGCGCCGTCCATGCGCCGCGCGATCCGGCCTGGACTGCCGACGGCATCGTCAGTGACGAATGGGAACCCATTTCTCCCCTGACCGGACGGCTCGATGCCTTCGAATGGAAAGTTCCGGTGGCTGTGGCGGCCCGTCCTGCCGCCATTTCTGCGACATCTGGCAATGACGTTGTGGCCTTGCCGGCAAGTCCGGTCGCCTTGCCCCTTGCATCGGCGGAAAACGCCCAGTAAAAGACCCGCCATCTGCAGAGGCCCATGGGCCTCCAGCGCCGCTTTAGCTCAGTTGGTAGAGCACATCATTCGTAATGATGGGGTCAGGTGTTCGAGTCACCTAAGCGGCACCACTTCCCTCATCCTGCCCTGTCCATCATTTCAAGGCGTTGTGCCATCCGCGCGGTGGGAGCGATGGCATTGAGATCGGCCTTCTCCGCTCCGAAAAGCGCTTCTCGCTCTTGCGGGCGCGACATGAAGAAGGGGTAACGCTCGGCGACGCGATCGCGGATGACCGGAACATCGGCCGTGTAAAGTTGCATGGGAAAGGCCAGGTTGGCATAGCTGCGCTGCTCGCCCAGCGGGCTGGCGCCGAATATGCGCTTATAGAATGCCGTGTGCTCGGGCCGGACGGCGGACATGCAATAGCGGACCGGGAAATATTCGCACGCCATGGCAGCCAGGCGCAACGTCAGGTACGGCAAGGCGGGATAGGCCAGCGAGAGATCAAAATCGGCGGTGAAGCGGCCTGGATCGATGAAGGATTGTCCCCGCTCGAGGATCGGCGCAAGAACGTCGGGCCAGACCGACATGCAGGGCGAATAAGGATGCTGGGGCGTTACCACGTGGAAGCGGAGCGAACTGGCCAATTGCCCCGATACGTAGACGCCGTAACAATAACAATTGGGCAGATCGTCGAACTCGTCGCGCGTGACCTGCTGCGAATTGACCGGAATGAAATCCTCGCGCCGATAGGCCTCGTAGCGCAGCCTGTACACAGGATCGAACTGCTCGGCAGGATCGATCCGGCGATACCGCACCTGATCAAGCAGATCAATCAGCGTCGAGGCAAAGCGCGAACTGGCGCCACTTTCGGCAGATTTGGATTCCGTCATAGACACGCCCCCGTAGTCTGGAGGCGAGCGTAACCCCTAGTGCCCGATTTGCGGAACGGGAAATTCTCCAGCTTTGTGCCTGCAAGCACCCGTACGACGTTAATTGATTTGTAAACTCAGATGGTTAATGGCGATTAACCATTTATCCGCTTTGTCGTCGCCTGCGATGTGCCGGTGCCGTTGAAACGCTCGATCAGCTCGGCAATATCCTTGGCTGACAGTGGCCGGCTGAAGAAATAGCCCTGAACCTGCTGGACGCTTGTCTGGGTGGCGATGGCGTCGAGTTGCGCTTCGGTTTCAACGCCTTCGGCAACAACTTTGAGATCCAGATCGCGACCGAGGCGGGCCACATTGGACAGCAGCCGCAGTGCTCGCGGATTAACCGAGATGTCGGCGACGAAAGATCGATCGATCTTGAGCTTGGTGAACGGCAGAGCACTGAGGTAACTCAGCGAGGAATAGCCCGTGCCAAAATCATCGAGCGCGATAGCCGTGCCCCTATCGGCAAGCGCCTTGAGCACGCTGCGCGCGCGATCCCGTTCCTCGATGACTGCCGTCTCGGTCACCTCGATTTCGAGACGGTCGGGAGGCAACCCGGACCGCTCGAGAGCCAGGTCCACCAGAACCGGCAGATCGATGCCGCGGAAATCGCGCGCCGATACATTGACGCCCACCGCGACAGGCCAGCTCCAGCGGGCACATTCCTCTACGGCCTTGTGCAGGACCCATGCGGTAATCTGCGAGATCAGTCCCATTTCCTCGGCCAGCGGGATGAAGACTGCGGGTGGCACAGGCCCGAATTCGGGGTGCGTCCAGCGCGCCAGTGCTTCACAGGTAACGACCTTGCGCGTCTCGAGATCGACGAGTGGCTGAAAGGCGAGATGAAGCTGCCCCCCGACCACGGCCTGTCGCAGGTCGGCCTTGAGGCGCTGGCGATAGTGGTATTCGGTATCCATCTGCGCATGGAAAATCTGGCTGCGACCCTTGCCTTCAGCCTTGGCGGAATAGAGCGCCAGATCCGCCTTGGTCATCAGCTCTTCGAGATCGCTCTGGCTCTTTGGATCCAGCACGACACCAATGCTGACGCGCACGGGCAGCAAAATGCCGTTGAGAGTGAACGATGGCTGGAAGGTCTGCATGATGACCTGGGCGATGGCCTGGCCTTCGTCCTGAGCGGAGGCAAAAAGCGCGATGAATTCGTCCCCGCCCAGGCGCGCGAGGAGCGCATCGGCGGGCAGTGCCTCGCGCAAACGGCTGACGCTCTGGCGCAGCAATTCATCGCCGATGACGTGGCCGAAGCCGTCGTTGACGTGCTTGAATTCGTCGATATCGACGATCAGTACGGTACTCGATGCCCCGACATCGGCCCGACAGCGCAACTGCTCCACGGCAAGGGTGCTGAAATGGCTGCGATTGGGCAGGCCGGTCAGTGCGTCGTGGCGCGCAATGAAATGGATGCGCTCTTCGGCCATCACCCGTTCGGTGATATCCTCGAACAGCAGAACGGTCCGCTTTTGGCCGGACGTGACCGTAACCTCGAATGTAGGACCGGAAACAAGAGAGAACTGGATCTTGCCCGAGCCATGTTTCTCGATAATGGCGCGCAACCTGTCGATTGCCGGTTTGGGCGCGCCACCCGCGCCGGCAAGGGCTGCCAGGACCCTCTCGAAGGGCTGGTTGGCAAGCTTGCCGACATCGAGCGCGGCAAAGATGCGCACGGCCCGGTCATTGGCGAGGGTAATGGTGCCATTTTCGTCGAGCATGCACAGGCCATGCTCAAGTGTTGTGATGGCAATGTCGAATTCGGCGGCCAGCCGCGACACCTCGACCCGGCCGTGCACGGCGGAGAGGAGCAGCGAGCGGATCGATGCGGCATGCTTGCGGTAGCTGATCAGCAAAAGGATCATCATCGCGGCCAGCATCTGGTGATAGAAATTGCCGCGGAAGACCATGGCGATCCACAGCGGTACCGAGAGCGAGATGATCTGGATGGTCAAAAGCCGGTCGAGACCGAAATTACGGGCCACAAGCCCTACGGTCGCGGCGATGGTCAGCGTGCAACTGGCCAGCTCGGCGAAAGGGTCGCGTACGATCAGGATGGCGACAAGACACCAGATGCCGTGCACGAACGCGACCAGCGCCCCGCCGATCAGCGCGCGGTTTTCCCAGTATTCGGCGCCTTCGGCATCGTCGTCGCCGATACCGGCGCGCCAGAAGGCGCGCATGCTGAAAAAACGGATGAGGCCGACGAAGAGGATCGCTGCGGCGACAACGAACAGAATTGGCGCTTGGGCCTGAAACGCAGACACGGCGGCAACGGCAGCGCTCGCAAAGGCGCCGAGCAGCATTTCGCGCCGGTCGGCATAGACCGATCGGATAATGGACACGTAGTCCAGCGGCGGCATCGTTTTTCTGGCTGACGTCAGCACGGAAATTTCCTTTTGCCGTCCCATTGGGCGCTCAAGCCATTAACAAGCCCTTGCCTCGGCCCACGAGGCCGGTGTCGAGGTGGCCTCAGGCTAAATGGCGGGTTAATGTCTCCCCCGACTTTGAACGCAGCCTGGCCGGTTCAGGTGGGATTCCTGTCGACGGTCACGGGCGTTTTTGGGAGTGCAGACATGGTAGAGCGGCTCAATGCCGAAGATCGCGAAGCTGCCTTGGCGCTCCTGCCGGGCTGGGTCCATGACAAGGCCGTCGACTCCATTGCGCGGGACTTTCGGTTCAAGGATTTCTCCACGGCCTTTGCTTTCATGGCCCAGGTGGCGATGCTGGCGGAAAAGGCCGGGCACCATCCTGATTGGTCCAACAGCTACAATCGGGTGCGGATCGCGTTGTCCACCCACGATGCCGGAGGGCTGAGCGAAAAGGATATCGCGCTGGCCCTGGAGATCGACCGGCTGATGCCCTGATCGCTGTTCAGTGGAAATTGCGCCCCCCCGGCAGCGCGGCATAAGCCCGCCGACGGGCCAGTTCGATTTCCCGCAACGCTTCGCGGTTGCGGCTTTCAGGCCGATCGGGCCCCGACTTGCCTTCATCGGCGCGGGCCAGAATGCGATCGCCGAAATCCTTGCCATGGGAAAGATCGAGCAATTGGGGGGTCAGGTCGACCATGTCCTCGGCCACCACATGTATGACGCCATGGGCGGACTGCACTTTTCCGCGCACCGCCAGCATACGGCTCGAAAGCAGGATTTTACGCAGACGATCATCGGCAAAAAGCTTTGGCCAGACAACGATGTTGGCCACACCCGTCTCGTCTTCCAACGTCACGAAGATGACCCCGCTCGCTGTGCCGGGCCGTTGACGCACCAGAACCAGCCCCGCGACCTCGACGACGATGTCAGGCGCTACCGAGGCCAGGTTTTCGGACCGGGTCGTGCCCCGCTGCATCAGCATGGGGCGCAGGAACTGCACCGGATGGCCCTTGAGCGAAAGCGAGAGCGTCGAATAATCATGAATAACCTCTTCGCCCTGTGCCATCAGCGGCAAACCCGCCTGCTGTTCTTGCGGCAGATCAGCCGGCAGGTCGGAGGCGGCAAAGAGTGGCAGTGTTTCGGCGCCGTGCTGGCCGACCAGGCCCTTGACGGCCCAGAGCGCCTCGCGACGATTGAGACCCATGGACGCGAAGGCATCGGCACGGGCCAGCTTCTCGAGGCTGGCCACAGGCACGCCCGTGCGCAGCCAGAGGTCGCGGATGGAGGCATAGCCCGATCCCCGTCGCGCCACGATGCGGTTGATATCGTTCTGCGCCAGTCCCTCCACAAAGCTCAGGCCCAGCCGGATGGCCCTGTCGGATAGAATATCCTGGGTCATGTCGGCATGGCGGACCCAGAGATGGTCGCCGACCTTGCGGGTTGTCGGCACGAGCACGCATTCGAGGTCGGAAAGATTGACGTCGGCCTCAAGCACGTCGATGCCGTGTTCGCGCACATCGCGCACGATCTGGCTGGGCGCGTAGAACCCCATCGGCTGCGAATTGAGCAGGGCGCAGGCAAACACATCCGGATAATGGCACTTGAACCAGCAGGACGCATAGACGAGCAGGGCAAAGCTGGCCGCGTGACTCTCTGGAAACCCGTATTCGGCAAAGCCCTTGATCTGGGCGAAGCAGCGTTCGGCAAATTCAGTGTCATAGCCATTGCCCACCATCCCAGCGATGAAGCGCTGTTCAAAAATCTCCATCTTGCCGGTCCGCCGCCATGCCGCCATGGCGCGCCGCAGCTGATCGGCCTCCCCTTGGGTGAACCCGGCGCCCTTGATCGCCATCTGCATGGCCTGCTCCTGAAAAAGCGGAATACCCAGCGTTTCGCGCAGAACCTCGTCCAAGGCATCGCCGGGCTTTGGCTCCCAAGACTCGGTACCGTCGCGGCGGCGCAGATAAGGATGGACCATGCCGCCCTGGATGGGTCCTGGCCGTACAATGGCCACCTCGATCACCAGATCGTAGAATTTTGAAGGCTTGAGCCGGGGCAGCATGGTCATCTGCGCGCGGCTCTCGATCTGGAACACCCCCAGCGTATCGGCGCGATGCGTCATGGCATAGACCCGCGACTTGTCCATGGGCCCCTCCCCGGTTTCCTCGGCCAGAAGATCGGTCAGGGTATAGGTTTTGCGGTAATGAACGCGCAGCAATTCAAAGGCTCGGCGCAGGCAGGACAGCATGCCCAGGGCGAGGATATCGACCTTGAGAATGCCCAGGGCATCGATATCGTCCTTGTTCCATTCGATGATGGCGCGGCTGTCCATGGCCGATTGCCCGATCGGCACCAGGCTTTCCAGCGAATCGCGGGTGATGACGAAGCCGCCCACATGCTGGGACAAATGGCGCGGAAAACCGCGCAGCACCTTGATCACCTCGAACATCTGCGCCAGGACCGGATCGTCGGGATTGAGCCGAATACTCTTGAGATCGCGCAGGTCGAGCTTGCTGCCCCAGCCCCAGTGCAATTGGTTGAAGGCTGCCACCACGTCGTCCGACACTCCGAAAACCTTGGCTGTCTCGCGAATGGCGCCCTTGGAGCGATAGGTGATGACATTGGCAGTCAGCCCGGTACGCCGGCCGCCATATTTCTTGTACACATATTGCATCACCTCCTCGCGTCGTTCGTGCTCGAAGTCGACGTCGATATCGGGTGGCTCGTCCCGCTCGGTGGAGATGAACCGCCCAAAAACCAAGGTGCGCTTGGTGGGATCGACCTCGGTGATGCCCAGGCAGAAACACACACTGGAATTGGCCGCCGAACCCCGTCCCTGGCACAGGATCTTGCGCTCATATCGAGCATAGTCGACGATGTCGTGCACCGTGAGGAAATAGGCGGCATAGCCTTTATAGGCGATGAGGCAGAGCTCCTTCCAAAGGCTTTCCTTGACGGCGTTGACCACCCCATTGGGATAGCGCCTTGCCGCCCCCTCCCAGGTCAGGCGCTCCAGCGTCTGCTGGGCGGTCTCTCCATTGCCTATGGTTTCTTCGGGGTAATTGTATTTGAGTTGGTCCAGCGAAAAGCCGATCCGGGCGCAGAAAACCTGTGTCTGGGCAATGGCGTCGGGATGTTCGGCAAAAAGCCGGGCCATTTCCTCGGGCAGCTTGAGATGGCGCTCCGCATTGGCGCCAAGACGAAACCCGGCCTGCTCCAGCGTCACATGTTCACGAATGCAGGTCACGACATCGAGGACGATGGACCGGTCGGGACGGTGATAGCGCACGTCATTGCTGGCCAGCATGCGGGCGCCATGCCGCCTGGCAAGGGCCGCAACCCGATTGAGGCGGGCCCGATCGCGTCCATCGAAATAGGGGACGCCCGCCACCCAGACCCGGTCGGGTGCCTGTCGGCTGAGATGGTCGAGCGTTCTTTCCGTCCTGCCCCAGTCGGCCTCCTCCGGCACAAGGATGAAGAGTTGTCCTTGCGAGAAATCTTCCGGTGGACCCTGGACCGAGAGATCAGCGGGATGGCCCGAGCCGAACAGGTCCTCGAAATAGAGAACGGGCTCGCCTTTTTCGCCGCGCCTGTTGCCCAGGGTCAAAAGTTTGCAGAGCCGGCCATAGGCCACCCGGTCTGTGGGATAGGCAATGATCTCGGGCGTGCCGTCGGCAAAGGCCAGCCTGACCCCGACCAGATAGCGAAAACGCGGATTGACCGACTTGTTGTCGCGCGCCGTCACATAGCCCCGCACCACTCCGGCAAAGGTATTGCGGTCGCATACGCCCAAGGCGGTCATGCCCATGGCCATGGCATGGGCCACCAGCTCCTCGGGATGCGACCCGCCGCGCAGGAAGGAGAAATTGGTGGTGGTGACCAATTCGGCATATGACGGCTCTGCCGGATCGATGCCCTCGGGCTGGTGCTGTGGGCGCTCGCTCATGCGAAAAATCCATGCAGATACCAGACCGGCGCCACCGGGCCAGTGTAAAAGCCCTGGCGGAAGACCCAGAAGCGGCGCCCCTCATTATCCTCGACCACATAATAGTCCCGCGTGGCCGCATCGGGCTCGAAGCGCACCAGATCGGGAATGTAGGCTTGGGGCTCCTCACCCGGCTCGGACGGTTTAGAAACGGGCGGCGTCACCAGCTCGAGCCGCATCGGCTTGCGCCACCACTCCGCTCCCAGCCGCTCGGGACCTTCGCCCCTGACCAGCCGATAGGCCTGACGCCGCCACATCATCGAGGCGGGCAGGCCATCGGGAACTTCGGCCATGATCTGTATACGCTCCGGCTTGGGCAGGAGACGCAAGGGTCGCCGAAGATCGGGAATGGCAATTTTTGCTTCTCCGGCCACGAGCGCCGGCACGAATTGCTCGGCCCTTTCGGGCAGGCGTGAGGCGACAAGCATGCTGCGCAAGACCGCCTGGGGTCCCAGCCGACTGGACAGCCGATCGTTGAGCCGATCGATATCCTCTAGCCCGTTCTCGACGGAAAAGGCTCCCGTCTGGACCGCATCGAGAGGCTCGAGACTGGACGCGGCCAGCCGCACCATGTCGATCCCGAAGCCGGCGTCGTATTCCCCCGCCAGCCGCTGGGCGCGATGCCGGAAGAGATCGGTGACGTGCCCGGGATCACGGGTTAGCCGCGCCGCGTTGAGCGATAGCGTCATCACCTTGTGATCGACGCGATAGAGAAAAAGATGGAATGTCTGCGCCCCCAGCCCTGCGGCTTCGAGCTTGAAACCCAGCGTGACAGCCAGGTCATGGGTGATCAGCAGCACATCGTCCATCAGGCTGATCGGCTCGGCCAGACGCCTTTCTGCATGATGCTCGATCGGCGGCAGGCGGGGCGCCATCCGCTCTTGGATCTGCCCATAGGCCTGATCGATCCGCAGGAGCAGCTGCGCGCCGAAGCGGGCCTGCAGCGGCTTGCGGGGCCGCTGCCGAACCTGGCCGATCGTGACCAGTCCCATCTGAAGAAACGTGGCATTCTGGCTTTCCGACAGGCGCAGGCCGGCCACCGGCAGATCATCCAGAACCGTTTCAAGACTATCCGCACTTACCACCTGGCTGCGAGCGAAATGGCTGACAGCCCAAGCGGCACCAATCGTGGGCGCAATGGCGCCCGAAACCGTATAGCCCAGCACCCTGAGCCGGGTGAGCACATGGCGCAACATGGCTGCCTCCCCGCCGAAAAGATGGCTGACCCCGGTAATGTCGAGTACGAGATCGCCATAGGCAGCCATGTCGGTCATGACCGATACCAGCGGGCTGGCATTGGAGTGCCAGTCGGCAAAGGTCCCGAAGGCGCTTTCGAGCAGCGCGCGGTCGATTTCCTGAACCACCATGTCGGGTCGGATGGCTCGGGCATCGGCCAGGTTCTGTCCGATCCGCAAACCGTCCTGCCTTAAATGCGGATCGAGCGCCACAAGACGCAACCCGCCCTTGATGCGTTCGTAGAGCGCCAGCGGCACATCCTGCAATCGGGCATCAGCCCGCTTGAGATAATCCGTGGCCCAGTACGGCAGATAGAGAACCAGGAACCGGCGATGCGGGACGCCGTTCCGATGCGGGCTGAGAGAGAGTTGCAAAGCCATTCTTGGTCCACTCCAGCACCCATTGCGTTCGATTGCCGGCAATACGGCCCTTTTCGAGCTGCACATGCCAGCGTGAGGCGCCTGGTGCCCTGTCGTCGTGAGCCAGCCGTCCGCTGCGTTGCGGCTGGACATGCCAGCGCAGATGGCCGGCACTGCTGGCGCGGCCATGGCCATAGCGCAGCAGGAACAGCGAGACGTGGCTGCTGGCGCTGCGCAGGCTGAGGCGGCGGCTGGCGGTAAAATTGAGAAGCTTGGGCTCGCCGCGGATTTCGGCCACCAGCGCCGCCACGGCGCGGCAGGCCATCACCTCCTCGGCCGCCCAGAGCAGTTCGGTCATGTCGCCAGCCTGGATGATGACCAGACGGGCCGGATCGAGCCCGAACCAGGACAGACCCGGCCCATAGGGCATGCCTTGCCTTTGCCCGTCCTCGGCCAGGCAGAGATAAAAGACGACCGGGCGTTTAGGGGTCAGCAATCCCTTGGCCTGGGTCAGGGCAAAACCCAGGCTGGCGCCCCCCATGCGCAGATCATCGGCAAAGATCTCCTGCACCAGGCCTCCGGGCAGAACAGGAAAATCGCCCTTATCATTGAGGTCGGAGCGACGCGCCGCCTCCAGCAAGGCTGGTTTGCGCTCGATATCGGCAATGACGTCCCGTAGCGCGGTAAGGCGCTCTTGATGATTGGGGGCCTGCATCTGGCAACCGCTGCATGAACAAAACAGGAACATCTAGACTCCGAATCTGCCAGGAGTCGAGTCCCTTTTCATCGATCTTGGTGTGGCCGGTGTGCATCAGCTCTGCTCAAGAGCGCGTGATGGGAACCCTAATGCGTTGAGCCCTTGGCACGAATGCCCGAGACTTCGCGTTACTGGCCTCTGCGGGAATGAGCCCGATGCCGTGATGGAGACCGCCCTGTTCGACGCCCTGACCCGCTTGTTTGCCAAGCCCGAAGCCAAAGCCGATCTCTCCGACCCCAAGCTGGCCGTCGCCGCGCTGCTTGTGCATCTGGCTGCCGTTGATGGCGTGATGCAGGAAACCGAGCGGCAGGCCATTCGCGGCGCGCTGATGGATCACTATGACCTGACGTCGACCAGCGTCGACAAGCTGATCCAGGATGCGGCGCGGCACGATGCCGAAGCGGTGGATTTCTATAAATTCACCAGCGGCCTGATCCAGCTCGAGATGAGCGACCGCATTGAGATCATTCGCATGATGTGGACCGTGGTCTTTGCCGACCGCACCAATCATGAGCTGGAGGACAACATGGTCTGGCGCATCGCCGAACTGATCGGCGTCTCGAGCCGAGACCGGACGATCCTACGAAACCAGATCCGGGGTCGCGTCGCCGAGGACGAACCCGGTCAATAGGCCTCGAAGGCACCGATCACCTCGACCTCGTCGGTCATGCAGCTGAAATCCCCCGCCTTGTCTGCCGCTTGCCGGGCCAGTTCATTGGCATCTTCGTTGGCCAGTGCGTCCACATAGGCAATGTGACAAGTATCGCCTTCCTTGATCTGGGTTACGACCAGAACCTGACCCTTGTTGACCCCGGTCTCTGGGTCGGCGGTGTGGTAGCGTACGATGGTGGCAATGGGCATCCACCGTCCCGAGGCATTGGACAGGCGCCATTCCAGCGTCGACCCCAGTTCGTTGAAGGGTGGCAGAGTCTGGAAGCCAGCATCATTCTTGTCGACATTGAAACCATAGCGCAGTGAGAATCGCAGGTCGCCTTCCTGCACCATGACCGGGTATCCCTTGTAGCCCGGGCAGGCCCAGCTGGCACCGAAATCATCGGCATCCAGCACGAGGCACTGATCGAGATCAAGATCGGTATAGGCGCTCACTGCCCCGGATAGGGCCAGAATCGGCACCGCGCTTGCTCCGAGCGTGAGCAACGATCCGGCCAGGACTGCCTTGATCCTTGGTGGTTTCATAACGGCTCCTCCTCGTCGCGCATATGATCGAGATCAATGTGCTCCCATCATGGCCATGGGAAGATGGGTGGAACAAGGAGGATCGTCATGTTCACGTCGCTTCTGGTTGCCATCGATGGATCGGACCTCGCTGAAAAGGCTCTTGATGCCGCAATCGGTCTGGCCAAGGCCCAAAAATCCCCCCTTCTCATTGTGACCGCGACCGACCCTGTGGGCAGCGGATATGGATCGGGTGGGTTCGGCACTATCGATGCAGGACCAATTCTGGCCAAGCTGGACGAGAGCTATGCCCAGGCGGCCCAGACCCTGCTGGCCAGCGCACACATTCGGGCGGAAACCGCGGGAATTGCGACGCAGACTTTGCACGTTCCACACCAGAGACCGGCCGAAGCCATCCTGTCCACCGCTGTCGATCGCGGCATAGACACCATCGTCATGGGGTCGCATGGACGGCGCGGCCTGGCACGCTTGCTGCTGGGTAGCCAGGCCGCGGAAGTGTTGGCCCGTTCGCCCATTCCAGTCCTGATCGTCAAGTAAGAGGCTGGGCAGTTAATCCGGGAGATTGGGCCGTGCCAGCGGGCGGTCGCTCTTGATTTGTGGCTTGCCTTTGCAGACCATTGTGGGCAGAACCACCCCCATTCCGTCCCTCCCCACGGCGAGACAAGGCAAGACATGAATATCGACGCCATCCCCACCGGCAAGAACCCCCCCGACGATCTCAACGTCATCATCGAAGTTCCCCTTGGCGGCGAACCGATCAAGTACGAAATCGACAAGGATTCGGGCGCGTTGTTCGTCGACCGTTTTCTCTATACGCCGATGCGTTATCCGGGCAATTACGGCTTCGTTCCGCATACCCTGTGCGGCGATGGCGACCCGCTTGACGTCATCGTGATGAACTCGCGCCCCCTGGTGCCCGGTGCCGTCGTGCGCTCGCGGCCGGTCGGCGTGCTGTTCATGGAAGACGATGGCGGCCAGGACGAAAAGATCATCGCCGTGCCCGTTTCAAAGCTGACGCGCATGTATGACAATATCCAGGATATCGGCGACATGCCGGAAATCCAGCTGGAGCGGGTCAAGCACTTCTTCACCCATTACAAGGATCTCGAACCAGGCAAATGGGCCCGGATCGACCGGATTGGCGGCATCGACGAGGCCCGCGATGTGATCCGCAAGTCGATGGAAATGGCCTCAAAGGCCTGATCTTTCGATCCAATCGCGGCCTTCGGCGTTGTACGGTCAACAGATCGTCTGCCGGAGGCCATTTTCATGAAGCATTTCGTTGCCCTCGTTGCTGCAAGCCTGATGGTGCTCCCTGCCACCGCTCAGGAGGCTGCCATGCCATCCGATGCCGATATCGCCAAGATCCTGGGGGACCGCATCGGCCGCGACCAGGCCAATGTCGGGATTGCCGTCGCGATCATCGAAAACGGCGAGACCCGCTTCATTTCCCACGGAACGCTTGAAGTCGACGGCACCGACCCAGTGACCGAAGAGACGCTGTTCGAAGCTGGTTCGATCACCAAGGTCTTCACCAATCTCCTGCTGGCTCAAGCCGTAAACGACGGCAAGATTGACCTCGACGCGCCCATTACCGATTATCTGCCGGACGGTTTCGCCGTGCCGGAGACCGGAAATCGTGCCATCACCGCCTTCGATCTGGCCACTCATCATGCCGGCCTGACCGGCCTGCCTGAGGAAATCCTTTCCCGTGGCATCGACAACCCTTATTCGGGCTTTGGCGCCGACGCGCTTGCGGTCTGGTTTGCCGACGCTGAACTCGCCAGGCCGGTTGGCGAGCAATTCGAATATTCCAATCTGGGCACGGCCCTGCTCGGACTGGCGCTTGAGACTGTCGAAGGGAGCGATTTCGTCACCCTTTTGACCACCAGTGTTCTCGAGCCCCTGGGCATGGATGCATCGAGCCTCGAAATGACCGGCCAGGAGCTACCCGCCATGGCGACCGGGCACAACACCGCCCGCGAGGCCACACCCAATTGGGATTTCGAGGTTTTTGCGCCCGCCGGGGCCTTGATCATTTCTAGCACCGACCTGATCAAGTTCGTCGCCGCCGCCAGCGGTCAGACGCAGACGTCGCTCGCCCCTGCCTTCGAGACCATGCTGGCGCGCACCATGCCGGTCGAGCAAGGCACCAGCATCGGGCTGGGCTGGTTCATCACCACCACCGGGCAGAGCGAAATCGTCTGGCACAATGGCATGACCGGGGGCTATACCAGTTTCGCCGGCTTCGACCGCGCCAGCGGCAATGGCGTGGTTGTCTTGACCAATATGGCGGCGCAACGGGGCGTCAACGATATCGGCATGCACCTGCTCAATCCCGCCATTCCGCTCAACGAACAGCCCCAGTTGCGCACCGCGGTGGAAATCGACCCCGCCCTTTTTGACGACTATGTCGGCGACTATGTGCTCGCCCCGGGCGTGGTGCTCAGCGTTACCGAGCAGGATGGGCAACTTTTTGCTCAGCTCACCGGACAGGGCGCCTATGAAATCTTTCCAGAAGGCGACACGCAGTTCTTTTACAAGATCGTCGACGCCCAGATTACCTTCGACGTGACGGAGGGCGACGTGAAGTCGCTGGTCCTGCACCAGAATGGCCAGAACCTGCCCGGTCTCAAGGTGGTTGAATAGCACCGGTCCGGCTGGCTTCGGGCGGATTGCCAGAGGAGCCGGTCGGGCTCTATTGCGACCCTTATCGGTCTAGCTTTTCTCGCAGCGCGCTCACTTCAGCCCTCAGCGCCCTGATCTCGGTCAGGACGTTGGCAGTATCGTCATGCAGCGCCTGCCGGTCGGCCGAAGCGCTGGCCTCTGTCTCTTCCTGCATGGCAGAGACAATGACGCCGATAAACAGGTTCAGCACTGCATAGGTCGACAGCAGGATGAAGGGCACGAAGAACATCCAGGCGAGTGGATAGGCTTCCATGACCGGGCGCACGATGCCCATGGACCAGCTCTCCAGCGTCATCACCTGGAACAGGGTATAGAGCGACGCCCCCAGCGAGCCGAACCAGTCCGGAAAGCTGGCGCTGAACAGATTGGTGGCAATGACCGCCGCGACATAGAACAGCATGGCCATGAGCACGATGATCGAACTCATGCCCGGCAGCGCCGCGATCAGCCCGCCCACCACGCGCCGCAGCGCCGGCATGGCCGAGACCAGCCGCAACACGCGCAGGATGCGCAGCGCCCGCAGCACCTGGAAGGGGCCGCTGGCCGGGATCAGCGCGATGACCACCACGGCGAAGTCGAACAGGCTCCAGGGATCGCGGAAGAAGCGCGGGCCGAAGGCGATGATCCGCAGCACGATCTCGACGACGAAAATCCCCAGGATGATGGTATCGAGGCCGTGCAGTAGCGGCCCATAGGCGGCCATGATGCCGGCATCGGTTTCAAGACCGAGGATGATCGAATTGGCGATGATGATGCCGACGATAACCCGCTC
The DNA here is from genome assembly GCF_000969445.1 of Devosia chinhatensis. Lineage (NCBI taxonomy): Bacteria > Pseudomonadati > Pseudomonadota > Alphaproteobacteria > Hyphomicrobiales > Devosiaceae > Devosia > Devosia chinhatensis. The sequence continues at coordinate 749,760 of NZ_JZEY01000061.1, forward strand.
CCAGGCCGGCGTGGCAACGAGACGTGCAATGGACTGACGCATGAAATTCTCCCCGACAGACAGTGTGAGCCAGTCAGGCAAGGCCGGTCGCAAGTCAAGGCCCTGCCCCTTGTCAAATCCGGGCCCCATGGTCTCAATGACGTCATGACCAAACCGCCCTATGACCTGTCCACGCGCCTGTTCCAGATCGGAACGAGGCCTCTCGATCCCGCCGACTGGCTGGAACCGGATGCCGCCATGGAGGCGCAGCTGATCGAGAAAGCCCGGCTATGGCGCGACAATCACGATGCCGTCTTTGCCGAAATTCCGGCCAGCCGCCCCGCCCAGGCCGAATTGCTGGCGCTGCTGGCCGACTACCTGCCGCAGCGCTTTCCCGCCCACTGGCAACGCCATGGTCAGGAGATGCAGGTTGGTCCAACGGGCCAGACTGTGGCGCTTGGCGCCGACGAGAGCCCTTTGCTGGCCGCCGCGCGGCTGGTGCAGGACGATCTGCTGCTGCTTGAGCGCAATGCCGAGGGCTGGCGCCTGACGGCGGGCGCGCTGGCTTTTCCGTCCTCATGGATACTGGCCGAAAAGATGGGGCATGTTCTCGACGCCATCCACGAGCCGGTACCAGGCTTCGGGCCGGGCACCAGATCCGCGCAGATCATGGCCCGCATGTTCGACGCGGCGCGGCCGGAAACGCCGATGATCCGCTGGAATTTCTCGCTCTATGGCGACGACAGACTGTTTCATCCCGATGTGTCAGGCCCCGATACCGCACGGTTCGGACATAGCGGCCGCCCCGGTCCCGTCTTCCTGCGGGTCGAACGGCAGACCCTGCGCAAGCTGCCTGAGACCGGAGCCATGGCTTTCACCATCCGCATCGGGCTGCATGGTCTCGATACGCTTGAGCGCCACCCCAAGGCAGGCCGGATCGCCACCGCCCTCATCGAACAGGTGACAGCGCTGACGCCCGAACAGCTCGATTACAAGGGACTGACACGCGAGAGGGAAAAAGTACTGGCGCGGCTGGCCGAGATGATCGCGCCGCGGTCAGGCGCCTAGCCCACAAAGCCCTTTGGTGGCTCGGCTAGCGTGATCTGATTGCCATCGGGATCGGCAATCTGGGCGACCACTCCCCAATCACCAACCATGTCTGCACTGAGCGCCAGACCGGCATTGGCCAGTCGGCGCCGCTCATCGTCCATGACGGGGACAACAATGGTCGTGCGACCATGGCCCGCATTTTCCGGCTCATGCCAGAGCTGGAGGCCCGCGCCATTCATGTTCCGCCACTGCGCCATGCCGGGCATGGGCTGGTCATCGGGCGCCCGGCCCATGAGCCTTGTGTAAAAAATGACGCCACGTTCGAAATCGGCCACGGCAAGGCAGGCATAGATCCCCTGAACAGTGATGGACTTACTCATACTGTACTCTCCTTGTTGGACAACATGACAGCGAACGGTAACCGGTCTGTTCGACATGGTCATAGAAAAAAGCCCGGAGCTTTCGCACCGGGCCCGCTCCATCCAGTGCAGACTGCGTCTGCATTACATTCCGTTATTCGCCAGCACGGCGAGCAGCAGCAATGCCACGATATTGGTGATCTTGATCATCGGGTTAACGGCTGGGCCCGCCGTGTCCTTGTAGGGGTCGCCGACCGTGTCGCCGGTGACTGAAGCCTTGTGCGCATCGCTTCCCTTGTGGTGGGTGACGCCGTGGCTGTCGGTAAAGCCGTCTTCGAAGCTCTTCTTGGCATTATCCCAGGCGCCGCCACCCGCCGTCATGGAAATGGCGACGAAAAGCCCGGTGACGATGACACCCATGAGCATGGCGCCAAGTGAAGAGAAGGCATTGGCCTGACCGGCGATCCACAGGATCACGAAATAGACGACGATGGGGCTAAGCACCGGCAGGAGCGAAGGCACGATCATTTCCTTGATCGCGGCCCGGGTGAGCATGTCGACGGCCCGCGCATAATCGGGCTTTGACGTGCCCGCCATGATACCCGGATCGGCCTTGAACTGGCGGCGCACTTCCACCACCACCGATTGGGCGGCGCGGCCCACCGCTGTCATGCTCATGCCGCCAAAAAGGAAGGGCAGCAACCCGCCGAACAGCAGGCCGACGACAACATAGGGATTGGCGAGGTCGAAATTGACACTGATGTCGGTAAAGTAGTGCTTGAGATCCTCCGTATAGGCCGCGAACAGCACCAGGGCGCCAAGTCCGGCCGAGCCGATGGCATAGCCCTTGGTGACGGCCTTGGTCGTATTGCCCACTGCATCGAGCGCATCGGTATTGTGGCGCACTTCCTTGTCCAGGCCAGCCATCTCGGCAATGCCGCCAGCATTGTCGGTCACCGGCCCGAAGGCATCGAGCGCCACAATGATGCCTGCCAGGGCAAGCATGGTTGCGACGGCAACCGCGATACCGAAGAGCCCGGCCAGACTATAGGTGACGATGATGCCGGCAATGATGACGAGCGCCGGCAGTGCCGTCGATTCCAGCGAGACGGCAAGGCCCTGGATGACATTGGTACCATGGCCGGTCACCGAGGCTTCGGCAATCGAATTGACCGGGCGGCGGTTGGTGCCGGTATAATATTCGGTAATGACGATGATGAGCCCGGTAATGGCGAGGCCCGTCGCGCCACACCAGAACAGCGACCAGGGCGTGAAGACCTTGTCGGCGGTCTCGATGGCCACGTTCATGTCGCCGAACAGCAGCCATAAAACTGGAAGCAGTGCCACCAGCGACAGCACGCCCGAGGCGATGACGCCCTTGTAGAGGGCGCCCATGATGTTGTTGTCGGCGCCAAGCTTGACGAAAAACGTGCCGATAATCGATGTCACGACGCACGCGCCGCCAATGGCCAATGGCAGCACCATGCCGACCAGCTTGAACGGCTCGGGCAGGATGATGGCAGCCAGCACCATGGTGGCGACGATGGTCACCACATAGGTCTCGAACAGGTCTGCGGCCATGCCGGCGCAGTCCCCGACATTGTCGCCCACATTGTCGGCAATGGTGGCGGGGTTGCGCGGATCGTCCTCAGGGATGCCGGCTTCGACCTTGCCCACCATGTCACCGCCCACATCGGCGCCTTTCGTGAAGATGCCGCCGCCCAGGCGGGCAAAAATGGAAATCAGCGAAGCGCCGAAGCTGAGCGCCACCAGCGCGTCGATGACCGTGCGGCTGGTGGGCGCAAAACCCATAAGGGTCAGAATCAGGAAATAGAGCGTGACGCCGAGCAGCCCCAGGCCCGCTACCAGCATGCCGGTGACCGCCCCGGACTTGAACGCCAGATCGAGGCCTCGGGCAAGAGAGCCGACGGCGGCCTGGGCGACGCGCACATTGGCGCGGACAGAAACGTTCATCCCGATAAAGCCCGCCGCACCGGACAGGATGGCGCCGATCAGGAAGCCGATGGCCGCATAGATGCCGAGCAGCAGGAATGCAGCGATCAGGATGACGACGCCCACAATGGCGATAGTGGTGTATTGGCGCTTGAGATAGGCCGAGGCGCCCTCCCGCACGGCTGCGGAAATTTCCTGCATCCGCACCGAACCCGCATCGGCCCGCATCAGGCCTTGGGTTGTCACGACGCCATAAACGATAGACAGACCGCCACAGGCGACGATCAGCCAGAGTGCCAGATCCATAGGAACAGTCCCTAAAATGTCTCCTCCGAGGCACCCGCGCTGTTCCGTCCGGGTCTTGCGCCCGGTCCGCAGCCAGCCCTCCAACGGGCTCCTCCCGCTGTCGAGATTAGCCGGATTGGGGACTTAAGCAATGGAGATTGCGCTATTTTGTCGCGGCCCTGCTGCGGACGCCCGATCCCGGCTTATCCAGGGATGATCAGACCCCTTCGGCAGCGGGGCTCCATACTGGATCACATAGCGCTGGATTCCAGCGCATGGGCCTTACCGCAGAGTTGCGCTACATCCCCCGAAACGGACAGCACCTTGATGCGGCTGGTCTGGCCACTGGCCAGGGAAACCGCAGATTTCGGCACACCGAGCGCTTTAGCGATCAGGGCAATAACGGCCGCATTGGCTTGCCCCTTGTCGGGCACCGCCACGAGGCGAACCCGCAAAACTGAGGAGCCGTCGGCCCGCGTCTCGGCAGGCCCGATCGTGTCGCGCCCTGCATTTGGCGTGACGCGCAAACAGAGAAGAATTCGGGTTTCGCTGGCGCGGAACCAGCTAGATCCCTGCGCGGACAACGGCTGGGTAGAGGTAATAGCCGATGATCGACTGCAGGAAGAAGATGAGGAGAAATGCGATCAGCGGCGACAGATCAAGACCCGAGAAACTGGGCATGAAACGTCGGATCGGCCCCAGCACCGGTTCGGTCAGCTGGTTGAGAACCCGCCAGACTGCGGCGACGAACTGATTGCGCGTGTTGATGACGTTGAACGAAATCAGCCAGCTCATGCTGATCATGATCAGCAGCACCCACCAATAGAGCTGCAGCAGGATGAGGATGATGTCGAGCACGGCGCGCATGGGCGTCTCCGGAAATGAATTGGCGCATATCTAGTCACTGCCGCGCCAACCGGCAAGTCCGGCCCCTTTGGTGGCATGGACACCGTGCGGCAGAAAAGCTTCGGGGTCCTGCATCAGAATACGCGATGCAGGACCCCAAATGACTGACTTGCCCGGTACGCAGCACACTTCATCCAGGCATCAACTCAAATGCATGAACCGTGCCAGTTTGCCGGTCCCGCAAAACGGGGGCCGGATGTTAAGGTGTTCTGAATATTCGCATTCTGCACCGCTTACTTGCCATGCAGAATGCGAGCCGGATGCAAAATGCAACGAGTGTTATTCAGCTGGCTTGTCGGAAACCGGGCGATTGGGCTTCCAGGTGACGACGCGGAAGAGATAGATCAGCACCACCAAGGCAAGCACGATATAGCTCATAGGATCGAGCACCACTTCGATGACATGGTAGTGTTCGTGCAGGAAGAAGCCCGCCATGGTCAGGAAAGTGTTCCAGATCAACGCGCCAAGGGTCGAAGCGACGAGAAACAGCGGCAGCGGCATGCGCGACAGGCCGGCAGGGATGGATATCAGCGTGCGGATCAGCGGCACCAAGCGCCCGAACAACACGATGATCGGGCCATAGCGCTTGAACCAGCGCACCGCCACGTCGATCTCGTCCGAATTCATGGCCATGAAGCGTCCGAACCGGTCGGCCAGCCAGCGCACCCGGGTCAGTCCGAAAAACCGGCCCGCGAAATACCAGGGCAACATGCCCACCACCGCACCGATCGTGGCCGTAGCCAGGACCCCGGCAAGGTTGAGATCGCCATTGGCCGCCGCAAAGCCCGCAAAGGGAATGATGAGCTCTGACGGTATGGGCGGAAACAAGCTTTCGGCCAGCATGACGAGGAAAATCCCGACATATCCCAGTTCGGTGATGGTCTGGATGATCCAGTCTGTCATGCGGTGCTCCTGCAAGGCTTGCTGAAAACGACATTGCCCGGACAAGCCGGGCAATGGTGTGACATCATTCTAGAGAAGGGCGCCTAACAGGGCCTTACCCGATCAGGCCGACTTGGCTGCGCGGCTCATGCGCTTGCGATCGTTCGGATCGAGCCAGATCTTGCGCAGGCGGATCGACTTGGGGGTCACCTCGACATACTCGTCTTCGGCAATATAGCCCAAGCTCTGTTCGAGCGTCAGTTTCTTGGGCGTCGTCAGGCGCACCGCTTCGTCCTTGGACGTAGTGCGGATATTGGTGAGCTGCTTGCCCTTGAGCGCATTGACCTCGAGGTCGTTCTCGCGGGAATGCTCGCCGATGATCATGCCTTCATAGATATCCACGCCGGCATCGATCATGATCGGGCCACGGTCTTCGAGGTTCCAAAGCGCGAAAGCCACGGACTGGCCGGTGCCGTTCGAGATGAGAACGCCCGTGCGTCGGGTCGGCAACTCGCCCTTAAAGGGCACGAAAGAGTGGAACAGGCGGTTGAAGATGGCCGTACCACGGGTATCTGAGAGCAGTTCGGGCTGGTAGCCGATCAGCGAGCGGGTGGGCACCAGCAACTGGATGCGGGTGCGCCCAACGCCGGACGGACGCATGTCGGTCAGCTCGCCCTTGCGCTCGGTCAGCTTCTGCACAACCGTGCCGGTATGCTCGTCATCGACGTCGATGATGACTTCCTCGATCGGCTCATGACGAACACCATCGATTTCCTGCATCAGCACCTTGGGGCGGCCGATGGTCAGCTCGAAGCCTTCGCGACGCATGTTTTCGATCAGCACGGCCAGCTGCAATTCGCCGCGGCCGGCCACGTCATAGCTGTCATTGTCATCGCCGGGGGTCACCTTGATGGCGACATTGCCTTCGGCTTCGCGCATCAGGCGTTCGCGAATGACGCGGGACTGCACCTTGTCGCCTTCGCGACCGGCCAGCGGGCCGTCATTGATGCGGAAAGTGACCGACAGGGTCGGAGGATCGATCGGCTTGGCTTCGAGCGGCTTGGTCACCGTGGTCGCGCAAAGCGTATCGGCCACGGTTGACGTTACCAGGCCGGCAATGGCGACGATGTCGCCGGCTTCGCCGATATCGACCGGAGTACGCTCAAGACCGCGGAATGCCAGGACCTTTGAGACGCGGCCCTTTTCGACTTCCTTGCCTTCACGATTGAGCGTGTGGATAGGATCGTTGGCCTTGACGGAACCTGACGTGATGCGGCCGGTGAGGATGCGACCCAGGAACGGATTGCGCTCGATGGTGGTGACCAGCATGCGGAACGCGCCCTCTTCGACGCTGGGCTGGGGCACGTGTTCGACAACCTTGTCGAGCAGCGGCGCCAGGCTTTCCTTGGGGCCTTCCGGCTCGAGTGCCATCCAGCCCTGCTTGGCCGAACCGTAGAGCACCGGGAAATCCAGCTGCTCGGGCGATGCGTCGAGGGCGATGAAAAGGTCGAAGATTTCCTCGAGCACTTCGAGATGCCGCTCGTCGGACTTGTCGATCTTGTTGATCGCAACGATAGGCCGCAGGCCTTGGGCAAGCGCCTTGCCCAGCACGAACTTGGTCTGCGGCATCGGGCCCTCGGCCGCGTCGACAAGGATCACAACGCCGTCGACCATGGAGAGGATACGCTCGACTTCACCACCGAAATCGGCGTGGCCAGGCGTGTCCACGATATTGATGCGCGTCTCGTTCCACATCAGCGAGGTCACCTTGGCCAGGATGGTGATACCGCGCTCGCGCTCGATGTCATTGCTGTCCATGGCGCGTTCCTCGACGCGCTCATTCTCGCGGAACGAACCGGATTGCTTGAGCAACACGTCGATCAGCGTGGTCTTTCCATGGTCAACGTGAGCGATGATGGCGATATTGCGCAGGGCCATGAGGGTCCGCCTTGTTGGCACGATCCGCGAAACCGCCCCACGGGAGTCATCCTCTTGTGGGCTGGCCAGAACAAACCATGCGATATGATGGCGCCGGGCTCAAAATCAAATGGAACTCCGGCAGGGTCGCGGCGTCCATAACGCAAGAGGCTCGATTTCACAAGGTTCCAATATGCAAGGCGGGTTTGCATCCATGGCCCTGCGCCCCGCTATTTCAGGGAACGCGGCAATTCCCCCGATTGCCAAAGCCCCAGGCCAAAGCCATCCGGGTCCAGAAAATCGGCGCTCCAGCCGCCGGGGGCTTCGGACACCGGAGTGACGATGGTGATACCCTTTTCAGCCAGATTGGCGACGATATCGTCAATGCCGCCCTCGGTGACGTCGAAGACCACCGCCGGCGTATTGCCGCGCCGCCCCTCCATTTCGAAGAAAATGAGGTCGAGTCCGCTTTCGAGGCGCCCCTGCAGCCAGAACGGGTCGGCCCCTTCCATCCGCATGAGGCCGAGATTGAACGTGTCGTTGTAAAAGGCCTCCGTGCGGGCAATGTCCGCGACATAGAAGACGATGCTGGCGCTTTTCGGCTTGAAGCTCATAGCGAGCCCTCCTTGCTTGGTGACACGATCCTATTGCCGCGCCAGCCCCGTTTGTGAGCGCCGCACGATAAAAAGATGGCCGTCGGGATCGTGACCGGCAAAGAGGCCTCCGTGACGCCTGAGGGCAGGCAGCAGCACATCGCGGATCCTCCCATACGCAAGATTGAGACTGAGACCGCTCAATTCGTGAGGTGCCGCGAAGCCCTTGCGCCGCAGGTGCCGCTTGAGCGCGCTTATCCTTTGCCTCAGAGCCGTGTTGGGGAGATCGAGCAGATAGGCGATTTCACGCCGATTATGGCCTGTCAGGACCAGAGCCGCAAAGGTCCTGAGCGCGGGAGGCAGGCCGGCCAGCATTTCGGAAGCCGGTGGCGTCTCGCTCACCGTCTCTGGTGGCGGACCGGATTGCCATTTCGTCTCGCGGCCCAGCCGGCGCAACGCACCACGCGCATGCAGCCGCGCGCGATTGCGCACCACGCCGCGCAGCCAGGCCAAGTTGGCCGGATCTTCGAGATCATGCCGGCCGGCCTCGATGGCAATCAGCAGGGCATCTTGAACGATATCTTCGGCATCGGCTGGGCGGGCCCGTCTGGAGGCCAGGGCGAGAAGCTGCCTGTGCAGCCCGGCCCTCACCCTCATGACGCCTTCTGCTTGGCCTGGGTCTTGACCGCTTCGGAATGAAGAAGATTGGCAAGGGTCGAGGATTGCAGCGGTGGGGAGAACAGGAAACCCTGCACTTCCGACACGCCGAAATCGCGTACGAGGCTCAATTGCTCTTCGGTTTCCACGCCTTCGGCCGTCGTTACCATGCCCAGCGATTGCCCAAGTCCGATCACGGCCTTGATAATGGCCCGGCTGTCGTCGCGGCTCGTGAGGTCGGCCATGAAGGAGCGGTCGATCTTTATTTTGTCGAAGGGAAAGCTGCGGAGATAGGACAGGGACGAATAGCCGGTGCCGAAATCGTCCATGCAGATGCGCACGCCCATGCCCCGCAGCTCATGCAGCGCCGCGATCGTGGCCTCGCTATCGGTAAGGAGCAGGCTTTCGGTGATCTCAAGTTCGAGCCGGGTCGGCTCGAGCCGCGCTTCGGCAAGTGCCGAGCGCACCTGCCCCACCAGATCCTTTTGCCGGAACTGGACCGGCGAGAGATTGACGGCCACCCGCACGCCATTGGGCCAGGATGCGGCGGCCCGGCAGGCCTCGTGCAGCACCCATTCTCCGATGGGTACGATGAGGCCTGTATCCTCGGCCACCGGCACGAACTCATTGGGGGGAATTGTGCGCTCATCGTGATCCCAGCGCAGCAGGGCCTCGACGCAGGTGACGCGGTTATTCTCGAGGCCCAGCAGGGGCTGATACATCAGCCGCAATTCCTCGCGCTGCATGGCCATGCGCAGGCCCGCCTCGATGGAGCGGCGTTGCTGCAATTCGGCATCCATGCCGGTCTCGAAGAAATGGTAGGTCGAACGGCCTTCGGACTTGGCCTTGTAGAGCGCCAGGTCGGCATTCTTGACCAGTTGATCGGTGGTGATGCCGTCGCCTGGCCCAACTGCGATGCCCACGGAGGCGCCGATCTCGATCTGTTGTCCGCCAATGTTCATCGGTGCCCGCATAGCCTTGACAATGCGGTCGGCCACTCGAGCGGCCATGTCCACGCCGTCAATAGGTCGGAGGAGAAGGGCGAACTCGTCCCCACCCAGCCGGGCCAGAAGATCGGTCTCGCGCGTCGTGCCCCAGAGACGCACTGCGGCCTGCTTGATCACCTCGTCGCCTACGGCATGGCCGAGCGTATCGTTGACCGCCTTGAAGTGATCGAGATCGATATAGAGCACCGCGGCCATTTCCCCGCGCTTGAGTGCGGCCTGCGTCCGCGCCATCTGCTCGAGGAACTCGATGCGGTTGGGCAGGTCCGTCAGAGCGTCGTGGCGCGCCAGGTGCTGGATGCGTGCTTCTGCCTGGCGCTGCTCGGTGATGTCCTCATGGGTGGAGACCCAGCCACCATCCTTCATCGGATGATGCTGCATCATGATGGTCCGCCCATTGAGCTCGTGGACATTCTTGCCATATTCGCGCTTGGCGATCACCTCGCGCCGCCAGGCGATATATTCGTCCCTGCTGCCGCCGGTCGACATGCCCATGTCGAAAAGATGCCCCAGGATGTCCTCGAGCTGGGTCCCGGGTCGCAAAAGCTGCACCGGCAGGTTGTAGATGCGGGCATAAGGCTCATTGCAGATCACCAGCCGGCCGCGCGCATCCATCATGCAGAGGCCGATGGAAATGTTGTTCACTGCCGCATCGAGCCGGATATTCTGCCGCTCAAGCTCAAGCTTCCGCTTCTGCTGGCTCTCGGCCTTGGCGATCTCGTCGGTAATGTCCTCATGGGTAACAACCCAACCCAGCTTGGGAGAATAGATATGCGCCGTCTCGATGATGCGGCCGCCGCTGACCACTTCCTGGCTTTTGTGGCGCGCGCCATTGCGATTGGCGAGCAGGTCGCTGGTATAATGTTCGTAAAAGACTTCGGGGCTCTGTCCGGCGTGGTTGCCTAGGCGCGCCGACAGATGCACCACGTCTTCAAGCGTCATGCCGCGGTGGATGGCATCGGGAGCGAAGCCGTAGAAGTCCCGGTAATGCTTGTTCCACATCAGCAGGCGGAATTGCGGCGACCAGACGCAGAATCCATAGGGGATACTTTCCAGCGCCGCATCGAGCAGCAGCGCCTCGGCTACATCCGCAACATTCCCCGCATCGTCAGAACGCATCGAACCCCCTTGTTCCGCTACATTTTATCCGACGCAGGCGCAGAAGCTAGTCAGCGCCACTTAACGCTCGATTAAACCGGGTCGCAATCGATTGCACGATCAGCAAGCGCCAGGGCAATCCTTTCCGCTCCGGCTTCGGGCGAGATGATACCCATATCGAGCCTGAGATCATAGCTTTTGCGCATATGGACCGCCTGCTGCCAGCGCGCCACGGCAGCCGGCACATGCGCGCCGCCCTCATAGAGCCCGCCTTGGGGATCGGCATTACGCCGGGCCATGATCGTATCGATGTCACAATCGATACCGACCAGCAGGAGCGGCAGGCTGGCCAATTCGATGGCAAGGACATCCATGGGATCGAACGGCGCGGCATAGTCGGCATGAAGGCCAAGATCCGCCACCACGTCGAAACCGGCCCGCGAAAGCTTCGCTGCATGCGCGAAAAACGCTCGGTACAAGGACCTGACCGCTTCTTCGAGATCAGCGCGCTCGCCACCGGGTCTCAGTCCGATGCCGGGGAGCAGGGCAGGCGGCAGGCCGGCATTGAAGGCGTCGACCCCCCAATTGATCCACCGCCCGGGCACCTGAAGCTGCACCGCCCGGGCGAGGCTGGATTTTCCCGAGCGCGGTGCGCCATTGAGGATAATGATACGTCCAGGCATGCTCTGTCGCTCGGCAAGAGGGGCGGACGCCGGCCCGCCCCTCTAGAGATCAGCTGCGCGCCTTTTTGTTGCGGGCCGCATAGGTCTTGAGGCGCAGGCCATTGAGGCGAATGAAGCCGGCCGCGTCCTTGTGGTCATAGGCCACGGCGCCTTCTTCAAAGGTCACGAGGTCCATCGAATAGAGGCTATAGGGCGAGGTGCGGGCGATGACGCTGGCGCTGCCCTTGTAGAGCTTAACACTGACCTCGCCGGTGACGAATTCCTGGCTCTTGTCGATCAGGGCCTGCAGCATTTCGCGCTCGGGCGCATACCAGAAGCCATTGTAGATCAGCTCGGCATATTTGGGCATCAGCTCATCCTTGAGGTGAGCCTCGCCGCGGTCGAGCGTGATCGATTCGATGCCGCGATGCGCCACCAGCAGGATTGTGCCGCCGGGAGTTTCATAGAGCCCGCGCGACTTCATGCCGACGAAACGGTTCTCGACCAGGTCGAGACGGCCAACGCCATGCTTGCCGCCCAGCTCATTGAGTTTGGTGAGGAGCGCCGCCGGCGAAAGCTTTTCGCCATCGATCGAGACGGGATCGCCCTTTTCGTAGCCGATGCGAATGATTTCGGGCTGGTCCGGCGCCTTTTCAGGATCAGTGGTGCGCTGCGGCACATAATCGGGGAAGGGAACGGCAGGATCTTCCAGCACCATGCCTTCGGACGAGGTATGGAGCAGGTTTGCATCAACGGAGAACGGGGCTTCGCCGCGCTTGTCCTTGGCAATCGGGATCTGGTTGGCTTCGGCATAGGCCAGAAGCGCAGTGCGGCTACGCAGATCCCATTCGCGCCAGGGTGCAATCACCTTGATGGACGGATCGAGCGCATTTGCGGTCAGTTCGAACCGCACCTGGTCATTGCCCTTGCCTGTGGCGCCATGGGAAATGGCGTCGGCCCCGGTTTCATGGGCGATCTCGACAAGGCGCTTGGCGATTAGCGGGCGGGCGATGGACGTGCCGAGCAGGTATTGGCCCTCATAGACCGTATTGGCGCGGAACATCGGGAAGACGAAGTCGCGCACGAATTCCTCCCGCAGATCCTCGATATAGATGTCTTTGATGCCAAACATCTCGGCCTTCTTGCGCGCTGGCTCCAGTTCCTCGCCCTGGCCCAGATCGGCGGTGAAGGTCACCACCTCGCAATCATAGGTTTCCTTGAGCCATTTGAGGATGATGGAGGTGTCGAGCCCGCCCGAATAGGCCAGCACGACTTTCTTGATGTCTTTCGCCATGTGCGTAGGATCCTAAAATGTGATGGTGACAGGATAAGTCAGCCAAAGCGCAATAAACTTGCGATTATCGCAGGCTTGGCGCACAATTTGGCACAATCTGCCAACTGTTGTAGTTTTGAGCGCATAACGTGTCAGAAACCCTCGACGCCATCGATCGCCGTATTCTGCGAGCATTGCAGCGCAATGGCCGTATGTCCAATGTCGAATTGGCTAGTGCGGTGGGCCTGTCCCCCTCCCCCTGCCTGCGGCGGGTTAAGCTGTTGGAGGAAAAGGGCGTTATCGAGGGCTATGTCGCGGTGCTCAACGGCCCCAGCCTCGGCCTCGGCCTGACGGTGTTTGCCCGCATCTGGTTCAAGACCCAGGATGCCGAGACGACCAACCTGTTCGCCCAGACCATCCAAAAATTTCCGGAAGTGGCAGAGTGTTACCTCACAACCGGGGAATGCGACGCGCTGCTGCGCATCGTCACGACGGACCTGCACGCCTATTGGCGGTTTCAATCCGACCACCTGATGCGAATCCCCTCGGTACAAAGCGTCAAAACCGATGTGCCCATGGAGACGATCAAGGCGGGACGGGAATTACCGGTGTGAGGTCAGGGCCCGTCGATGAACGGGTTCTGGCGCCCCTACCCCCAAGGGGCGAATAATGCGATTGTCCGGCTGAACCAATCGAGCCCGCCATGCCCGCCTTCATTCCCGACCTGCCCGTCATCCTCGCCTTCGCGCTGGCTGCCTTTGTGCTGGCCGTAACGCCCGGGCCGGATATGGCGCTGTTCATCTCGCGTACCATGAACTGGGGGCGCAGTCATGGCTTCGCGACGGTCCTCGGCGCCATCACCGGCATAGCCGTACATACCACATTGGTGGCGTTCGGGATTTCGGTACTGATCGTGACCGCCCCCGCCGCCTTCTGGGCCCTTAAGCTTGTCGGCGCGCTCTATCTGGTCTGGCTGGCCATCCAGGCTATTCGCGATGGCGGCGGCATTCTCGTCACCCGCGCCGCCGGCAAACAGCCCAGCTGGGGCCAGTCCTATCTCACCGGATTGGGTATCAACCTAACCAATCCCAAGGTTGCCCTGTTTTTCGTGACCTTCCTGCCCCAGTTCGTCTCAGCCTCCGACCCGGCGGCGCCCGGAAAACTCATGTTCCTGGGACTCGAATTCGTCATTGTCTCCCTGCCCGTCGTCATTGCCATCGTCCTTTTCGCCGAATGGCTGACGCGTACGCTCAAGGAAAAGGCTTGGGTGGGAAAGGCGCTGAATTGGAGCTTTGCCGCCGTTTTTCTGGCATTTGCTGCCACCATTCTTCTTGCCGAAGGCCGCAAATAAACATGATCGTGACGGTCCAATGAATTATCGCCACGCTTTTCACGCGGGCAACTTCGCCGACGTGGTCAAGCACATCGTTCTCACCCGTATCCTTGCCTATCTGATGCGCAAGGATGCCGCCTTTCGGGTGATCGACACTCATGCCGGTATCGGGCTCTATGATTTGCTGGGCAACGAGGCCGAACGCACGGGCGAGTGGCAAGCCGGAATCGGCCGGCTGATTCACGTGAAACTTCCCGCGCCCGTTTCAGACCTGCTGGGCCCCTACCTGGACATAGTGCAAGGGCAAAATCCCGATGGCAAGCTCCGGTTTTACCCCGGCTCGCCGATGATCACCCGCCACATGCTGCGGCCGCAGGACCGGCTGATTGCGCTCGAATTGCATCCCTCCGATGCCTGGGCCTTGCGCAAGAACTTCGCCGACGATTTTCAGGTGCGTGTCACCACGCTCGACGGCTGGGCCGCCATGGGCACGCACCTGCCGCCCAAGGAGAAGCGTGGCCTTGTCCTGGTCGATCCCCCTTTTGAAGAAAAAGGCGAATTTACCCGCATGGCTCAGAGCCTTGAAAAGGCTTACGCCCGCTGGCCTGGTGGCACCTATGCCTATTGGTATCCGATCAAGGAGGCGCGCGACGTCGACACCTATGTCAAGGCGCTCAAAGCCACCGCCATCCCCAAGATTCTGCGCATCGAGCTGAATATCGACAATCCCTCCACGCCACCGCGACTGCACGGAACCGGCATGATCGTCGTCAACCCTCCCTATGTGCTGGAAGAGGAAATGCGGACAGTGCTGCCTGTATTGGCCGATTTGCTCGGCCGTGAAAAACGCGGACGTTGGCGCCTCGATTGGGTCGCTGGCGAATAGAGGAACGATCCCGGCATGGACGGCGTTGTCCGGCTCACCAATCAGGGGCCCCAGATGGATATCATCCGCATCATTCTTTCAGTCATTATCCCGCCGGTCGGTGTTTTCCTGCAGGTGGGGCTCGGCCTTCACTTCTGGCTCAATATCCTGTTGACGCTGCTGGGCTATTTTCCCGGCCTGATTCACGCGATCTGGGTCATCCTGCGCAAATAGAGCCCGTGGACCCACGAGCGGTGAGCGTCCTGTTCAGTCACGATTCTTGCGGCTTTGCCGTCGCTCTTTGGTCAACCGGGTCGGCGCATGGAAATCTGCCGGCTTGGTTCTCACCCAATCGATGAAAGCGGCAAGTTCCGGATCTGCGCGCAGGATCTCAACATCGGCTAGGTGACGAGCCAGCTCGGCCTCGGAAAACCGGGCATGGATGGCGCTGTGGCAAATCTGGTGCAGGCGCACAGTGCCTTTGTTCGTGCCGCCTTTGAGACGAGGCACGAGATGATGACGGCTCGATTTGGCGTGAGGTGGAATCGGCCGCTCGCAAAGCGGGCAAATTACCGGCTGGCGTGAGGCGGCCGCGGCCTCGGCAGCCGCGATCGCCATCTCGACCCGGCGGGCCGATGGCTTCATCAGACCCCGGCGAGCGCGTCCCTATCCTTTTTGGACAGCCGCTCGCTCTCGCTCTTCAATTGCCCGCAGGCCGCAAAGATGTCACGGCCGCGCGGCGTCCGCACCGGGCTGGCATAACCGGCCTTATTGACGATATCGGCGAAGCGCTCGATCCGGCTGGACGGCGACGTCCCGTAATTGCTTCCCGGCCAGGGATTGAACGGGATCAGGTTGATCTTGGCCGGAATGCCGGCCAGGAGCCGCACCAGTTCCTTGGCTTCGGCATCGCTGTCATTGATCCCGTCGAGCATCACATATTCAAAGGTGATGCGGCGGGCATTGGAAAGGCCAGGATAGTTCTTGCAGGCTTCAAGCAGTTCCTTCAGCGGCCATTTCTTGTTGATCGGCACCAGCACGTCGCGCAAGTCGTCGCGCACGGCATGGAGCGAGATGGCCAGCATGACGTCGATTTCGCGGCCAGTCGGCTCGATATAGGGCACGACGCCCGAAGTCGAAAGCGTGATGCGGCGCTTGGAAATGGACATGCCGTCGCCCGCCGATGCAATCAGTAGGGCCTGCTTGACGTTGTCATAATTATAAAGCGGTTCGCCCATGCCCATCATCACGATATTGGTGATGGCGCGGCTGTCGCCGCCTGGTACGAGACCACCGTCATCCGGGCGCGAGCCGCCGGGAAAATCGCCCAGGCGCTCACGGGCCATGAGGATCTGCCCGAGAATTTCGCCGGCCGTGAGGTTGCGCACCAGTTTTTGGGTGCCGGTATGGCAGAACGAACAGGTGAGGGTGCACCCGACCTGAGACGACACGCACAGCGTCCCACGATCGCTTTCGGGAATATAGACGGTTTCCACCTCGACCGGCGGCATGTTGGGATTTTGCGGATCACGGAAACGGAACAGCCATTTGCGCGTACCATCGACCGAGACCTGCTCGGAAACAATTTCCGGACGATCGAGATTGAACGTATCGCTTAGCTTCTGCCGCACTGGCTTGGCCACATTGGTCATGGCATCGAAATCGGTGACGCCGTTGACATAAAGCCAGTTCCACAACTGGCTGGCGCGCATCCTGCCCTCTTTTTCGGACACAACGTCGTGATTGACCAGCATCTCGGCGAGACCTGTCTTGGACAGGCCGATCAGCGAAGGCCGCGTCGTCCCGGTGGGACGGACGGCACTGGAATGGTCAAGGTTCAGCGCAATGCTCATGGCAGGCACGGGGGCTCGGAAGATAGGGGAAGTGTGCGGCCTCTAGCATATAGACACGCATTTATCAAAGTCACGCTGGCGGGAGGCAGCGTTGCAGTGCATCGCCGTCCGAATTCTCCCCGCTGGTCAGCGGAAGATTTCTCAGCACTCCGCGCCGACAGCCTGCTGGGCGGCGGTGGCGCCGGAGAGGGAATAGGACTGGGTCACCTGCGTACCATTCGCGGAGGTGCCGGTCACCACAAGCGTCGAGCCGGCGCGAATGGCCGCGGCAAGGTTGGCGGCCTGGCCGCTGTCGTCCAGCCAGGCAGCGTCGCCTTGGGTGAAGAGCGGGAAGCTTTGGCCACCGATCGTTACGCTGGCCATAGAGCCTGTCTGGAAAGTGTAGCCAGCCACCACGTTGAACTCGGCAGTCACGTCCTCGGCTGGCCGGTTGCTGACATAAACGTAGGCGTCGCCACCGGCCGCGCCAGCAGGTTCGGTGCTCTTCGGGCGGCTCATGGCAAAGCAGACCGTGCCGGTGCCGTCATCGGCGGCATAGCTCGACCAGTCGCGGAAATCGCCCAGGACCCGAGCCGACTGGGCCTGCGCAGGAACGGCGGTGGCAGCGACCAGCATGGCGATAGCAAGGGAGGCGGATCGGATCATCGGATTCTGCTCTTCAAAAAAGGCAAAGGGCGACAGGCCCCCAAAGGCCCGGCGCCCAGTTATGGTATTTTCGCGCTGCGGGGCAAGCCTATTGGCAGGCGCTGTCGATGGCGTTCATCGCTGCTGTTGCGCCGGCCAGCGAATAGGTATCCACCGTATCGGTACCCCGTTGGCTGGTGCCGCGAACCACCATCTGGTTGCCGGCCTTGAACGCCTGCACAAAGCCCGCTTCGTCGCCCGCCGACGCCAGCCAGGCAGTGGAACCGCGGGCACCCATTACATAACTCTTGCCATCCACGCTGACCGAAGCCTTTGCGTCTGTGGTGTTGTAGGGATAACCGATCTGGGTTTGTACTTCGTTCTTGGAGCCCATGCCCTTGCGGTGCACGATCAGGAACTTGATCGGGTCGCGATTGGCGCCAGCGGGCTCGCTGCGCGTCGGTTCACCGATGATGAAGCACATGGCCCCGCTGGCATCGGTCGCCGTATAGGCCGACCAGGCATTGAAAGTGCCAAGCTCCGTCGCCTGCTGCGCCTGAGCGGCGGCCGGCGCCAGAGCCATGAACGCTGCGACCGCGAGCCCGAGCTTCAGCCCACCGGTTTTCATCGTCATCGCCAATTCTTCCTCTTGTCTTGCTGCCGTCGGAGGCATTGCACGTCCCGCTGAGCATGCCCCGAACATGGTTACCAAGGTGTCAAACCCGCCTGCATTTGACTGCATTTGCCTCAAATGAAAGCCAATCGCGGCGGCATTTTGGCGGAACGGGTCCGCCCGGCCCGGTTTGCGCGGCAAGGGTTAAGAGGAAGCTAACACTTGAGTGATCGTGAAGTTCAGGCGGCCAGAGGGTAGGCCTGCTCGACCAGGTACGGCCCACCCCCCACGGAGTCGCGGCTCGAATAGAGAACGAAGCGCGCCGGGACGAATGTAAGTGGCTCGAACCGGCTCGCTTCGGCCAGGAACCGCGCAATCTCTCCTGCCCCCGCACCGCGCAGCCGCGCCAGTGTCACATGTGGCACGAATTTGCGGCCCTCCGGGGGGAGGCCCACCCGTTGCAGCACTCTCTCCTGCGCAGCCTGCAGGCGGCTCAATGCCTCGGAGGGCTCGACACCCGCAAACAGCGCCCGCGGCTTGTCGCCGCCAAAACTGCCCAAGTGGGTCAACCGCACTGGAAATTGCAACGAATTGGCAAGCTTATCGAGGCTGTCGGCCACGTCGTCGGCTGTAGGACGATCCACGTCGCCGATGAAGCGCAGCGTGATGTGATAGTTGTCCGGATCAATCCAGCGCGCGCCGGCAAGACCTCCGCGCTTGAGTGCGAGTTTAAAGGCCACATCCCGCGGCACTTCGAGACCGGTAAAAAGCCGGGGCATGGCGTTCTCCCTGGCTGGAGACGAGGCAAGGACGGCGCGATTCTGGTCTTGAGCGTAACACAATCTATTTATCGGGCCAGTCCTGTTGCCGCAGGCGGCCATTTATCCTTGTCATTCAACCATTGTGTCCCCATATTCCCTGCCAAGTGGCAAGAGCCAATTGCCCCCGGCGGTGCAAAGACCGCAGTTTCTATTGGGAAAGGAAACCTGAGAATGGCTGAATATGACCGTCAGACCCTCAATGCGCGGGCCGGCTCGGCCGCGGCCATCGATGAGGGCCTGCGCAGTTACATGCTGCGCGTTTACAATTACATGGGCCTTGGCCTGGTGATCACGGGCCTCGTGGCCTTTTTCGCTGCCCAGGCTGCCGTTACCTCCGATCCGTCCGCTGCCGTCGCGCAGCTGGATGGTGGCACCTACCTGACGCAATGGGGCGTCCTGCTCTTCGGCAGCCCGCTGTCCTGGGTCGTCATGCTCGCCCCGCTTGCCTTCGTGCTGGTGCTCAGCTTCGGCATTAACAAGCTCTCCGTCCCGGCTGCACAAGGTGTGTTCTGGGCGTTTGCGGCCATCATGGGCCTGTCGCTCAGCTCGATCTTTCTAGTCTATACCGGCGCCTCCATCGCCAAGGTGTTCTTCATCACTGCCGCGACCTTCGGCACGATGAGCCTCTACGGCTACACCACCAAGCGCGACCTTTCGGGCATGGGCAGCTTCCTGATGATGGGCCTGATCGGCATCATCATTGCCTCGATCGTCAACATCTTCATGCAGTCCTCGATGATGGAATTCGTCATCTCGGTGGTCGGCGTGCTGATCTTCACTGGCCTCACCGCCTATGACACGCAGCGCATCAAGGAAAGCTATGCTGACCATTATGGTGCTGACGTCATGGCCAAGAACGCCATCATGGGCGCGCTGAGCCTCTACCTGAACTTCATCAACCTGTTCATGATGCTCCTGCGCCTTTTCGGCAACCGCGAGTAATATGCAAGAAGGCTTGATGGTCCGATCAAACAATTTGGTTGGACGATCTTTGGGACCGCAGCTTACAAGAGCTGCGGTCCTTTCTTTTGCCCGACGCGATTCATGTCCGACACCATTCTGCGCGCCTTCTCCTGGTCCGATATTCCGGCAATCACCCGCATTTATCGGCACTATGTCGATAACACCGCCATCACCTTCGACACCGAAGCCCCTGGCGAAGAAGCGATAGCCGAGAAATATGCCGGCCTGCAGAAGCTGGGCCATCCCCTGATCATCGCCGAGCGCGACAACAAGGTGATCGGCTACGCCTATGCCAGCTTCTACCGCCCCCGCGCCGCTTATCGCTTCACCTGCGAAGATTCGATCTATCTCGACCCCCAAGAGACGGGCAAAGGCCTCGGACGGGTCATGCTGACCGAGCTGCTGGTCCAGTCCAAGGCCTTCGGCTTCAAGCAGATGCTGGCCGTCATCACTGCCGACACCGCCAATTCCATCGCAATTCACGAAAAATTCGGCTTCGAGCGCGTCGGCTATTATTCCGCCGTCGGCTACAAGTTCGACCGCTGGCATGACATCGTGCACCTGCAAAAGGCGCTCTGATGGCCGTTCTCCACCTCATGGTGGGATTGCCCGGCTCGGGCAAGACGACGCGGGCCAAGGCCCTGGCCGAACAGACCGGCGCCCTGCGGCTGACGCCGGACGAATGGCAAACCCGGCTGTTCGACGACGACATGCACCATCCAGACCATGACAGGCGTCACGATGCCATCGAGGCGCTGATGTGGGACGTGGCGGCAATCGTGCTCAAGCAGGGCGGCGAGGTCATTCTCGATTTCGGCTTCTGGAGCCGGGCCGAGCGGCAGAACTTCGCGCAGCGGGCCGCCGCTTTGGGCGCGCAATGCCGGATCGATTATGAAGCCACATCGCTGGCCGAACTGGAGCGACGGGTTCTCGCCCGCAACCAGGCCATGCAAGAAGGCCATTTCGTCATTCCGCTCGAAAACCTGCGGGACTGGGCAAAGCTGTTCGAAGCCCCAGATGACCGGGAATTGGCAGGCAATTTCTAGCGCTACATCCGTGTCGCGGACGAGCGAAAAAGCTCAACTCACCACCACCAGATCTGGATCGAGCACGCGCAGCACCTGAGCAAGATCATGCCCACGCTTGAGGATCATTCCTTGCTGGTTGGTCACCATGTACATGCCCTGCTTGTTCCGCAGCTTGGGATTCTTCTCGACCACATAGAGCGGACGTTCCGACACGCGGGCATAGATCGAAAACAGCGCTCTGTCCTTGAGGAAATCCATGGCGTAGTCGCGCCATTCGCCGCAGCCCACCTTGCGCCCATAGACCGCCAGAATCTGCGTAAGCTCGCGACGGTCAAAAGCGATGACCAATGGCGCGGGGCCTTGAGGATGCGCAGCTGACTGGCCTCCATGCACCACCGAAAGGGAATTGCGAATATCGTTACCGGGACCTGGCACGCGGCCTCAATCGTTTCGTCGTCACCCTGTCATGATCGACCCATTTCCTGAGGCTGGCAAGGGGTGCAAATAACCCCACTTTCGCCATACACCCTCCCTCTTGACGCCTGAATACCTCGGTAGGATTTCAATCATTGCCTCCCATGGTCGGCAGGCAGACAAAAATGAGCTTCCAAACCTGATGTCTTCTGCTGGCCGTTTGATATTGAGTTGACCAGAGTCATATACCCGCTCCTTCCCCCGAGGAGCGGGTTTTTTTGTGATTGTAGCAGGTATGATGCGATCAGAACTCGTAGACGCCCGCGCCCAGGATCGGTCCGGGAAGGCCGTTGCGCTCGTTCTGCACCAGAACCGCGAAGCCGGTATTGCCAGGCCTCGTATTGGGCAGGGCGGTAAGGGGCAGCTTGATCTGGGCACCGGTCTCGGCTTCCCACATGCCCAGGATCTGCCGATCGGTCACGACCTGGGTATAGGCCATCTTTTTGCCCGCATTTTCACCCGCATCGATGGCCACGTCGGCGCGAACGAGATAGCGCACCAGCCAGATATTGGCGTCCCCCAGGTCAGCATCGGGCGGGATCGTCACAGCCAGCATGTCGCCATGTCGCTGCAAGGCCACTTCCAGCGGCAATTGCGCGGATGCCATCGCATCCTGAACGGCATCGCGCTTCGATCCCACGACGCCTTCGGAGCCGTTCACCACCATCTGCGGCGTATAAATGCGCGTCGATCCCCAGCTTTTGGCATAGGACCGCTGCCGGTCGGAAAAGGCTTTGTCGCCGAATGTGTCTTCCCAGCCGATATAGTCCCAGTAATCGACGTGATAGGCCAGAGCCACCACATCGTCGCGCTCGGCAAGGCTGTTGAGGAGGGCATCGGCCGGAGGGCATTGCGAACAGCCTTGGCTCGTGAACAGCTCGACCACCGCCCGGGCCGGCGCCGGACGTGACTCGGCACCAGGCGCCCCGGCAAGGGCTAGGGAGATCGAAAGGCTGGACAGGAAACCGAGGGCAAGGCGAAAAAACATGGTCATGGTTGTAAGCCGCACACTCCCCGCCTGCCTAGTCAAAACCGGGTGAGAGGGTAAAAACGCTGTCGGCCAAAGAAAAATGGCGGCCCGGAGGCCGCCATTGGTATTTTCCGTAGGACGCGAGCCCTTATGCGGCGACCAGGCTCCGCAGCACATAATGCAGGATGCCACCATTGCGGAAATAATCGAGTTCGTTGGCCGTATCGATGCGGCAGCGGGTTTCGACATTGAGCACCGAGCCATCGGCGCGGGTGATCTTGACGGTAACCATGGCGCGCGGCTCGATGGTCTCGACGCCCGAAATATCGATCGTCTCGGTGCCGTCCAGGCCCAGGCTCTGCCAGCTCTCGCCATCCTTGAACTGCAGCGGGATGACGCCCATGCCCACCAGATTGGAGCGGTGGATGCGTTCGAAGCTCTGCGCGATGACGGCTTTTACGCCGAGCAGGTTCGTACCCTTCGCTGCCCAGTCGCGACTGGAGCCGGTGCCATATTCCTTGCCGGCAAAGATCACCAGCGGGGTATTCTGCGCCTGGTAAGCCATCGCCGCATCGTAGATCGGCATCTGCTCGCCCGACGGACCCTTGGTGAAGCCGCCTTCGACTCCATCAAGCATCATGTTCTTGATGCGGATATTGGCGAAGGTGCCGCGCATCATCACTTCATGATTGCCGCGGCGGGCGCCGTAGGAGTTGAAGTCCTTGGGCGCAACCTGACGTTCGGTCAGATACTGGCCTGCTGGAGTGCCGGCCTTGAACGAACCAGCCGGCGAGATGTGGTCAGTGGTGATGGAATCGAGGAACAAGGCCAGGACGCGTGCCGAGACCACGTCGGTCACAGGCTTGGGCTCGATGGTCAGGTCTTCGAAATAGGGCGGGTTCTGTACATAGGTAGACGAGGAGTTCCAGCCATAGGTCTCGCTGCCCTCTACTGCGATACCCTGCCAGTGCTCGTCGCCCTTGAACACGTCCGAATAGCGCGAGCGGAACATCTCGGCCGTCACGTGCTGACGCACGATCTCTGCAACCTCATGGTTGGTCGGCCAGATGTCCTTCAGATAGACCGGCTTGCCATCCTTGCCCGTGCCCAGCGGCTGGGTGGTGATGTCGACATTGAGCGTGCCGAGCAGCGCATAGGCCACGACCAGCGGCGGGGAAGCAAGATAGTTTGCCCGCACGTCCGGGTTCACGCGGCCTTCGAAATTGCGGTTGCCCGACAGCACCGATGCAGCAACCAGCTTGTTCTCGTTGATGGTGTCGGAAATGGCCTGCGGCAGCGGGCCGGAATTGCCGATACACGTCGTGCAGCCATAGCCCACGAGATTGAAGCCGATGGCGTCGAGATCGTCCTGGAGACCGGCGGCAGTGAGGTAATCGGTGACGACCTGCGAGCCGGGCGCGAGCGAAGTCTTGACCCAGGGCTTGGAAGTGAGGCCGAGGGCGCGGGCCTTGCGAGCCACAAGACCGGCAGCGACCAGCACGGAGGGATTGGACGTGTTGGTGCACGAGGTGATGGCGGCGATCACCACCGAGCCATCGGTGATGTGATAGTCGGCCCCTTTGACAATATAGGCCGCCTCTTCGGGAATATCGTGCACGCCGTTGGCGCCTTCATCCACGAAGCGGCTTTCCTGCTTGTCGGTGGGCAGGCGGGTACGCTCGATGCGCCCGCCGCTCAGCTCGGGCAATGCCGCATCGAAGGCGCGGGTCACGTCCTTGAGCGCGACACGGTCCTGGGGACGCTTGGGGCCCGAGAGCGACGGTACGACGGTGGAAAGATCGAGTTCGAGCGTCGAGGTGAAGACCGGGTCCTCGCTGTCGGAGGTGCGGAACATGCCCTGCGCCTTGGAATAGGCTTCCACCAGTGCTACGCGATCGGCGTCGCGACCTGTAGTGGCCAGGAATTTCAGCGTATCGGCATCGACGGGGAAATAGCCGCAGGTGGCACCATATTCGGGGGCCATGTTGGCAATGGTCGCCTGGTCTTCGAGGCTGAGATAGTCGAGGCCCGGACCGTAGAATTCGACGAACTTGCCGACAACGCCCTTCTTGCGCAGCATTTCGGTGACGGTCAGCACGAGATCGGTGGCAGTGATGCCTTCGTTGATCTTGCCGGTGAGCTTGAAGCCGACGACTTCGGGAATCAGCATGGTGACCGGCTGGCCGAGCATGGCCGCCTCGGCCTCGATGCCGCCCACGCCCCAGCCCAGAACGGCCATGCCGTTGACCATGGTGGTGTGCGAGTCGGTGCCCACCAGCGTATCGGGATAGGCGACAATCTCGCCGTTCTCTTCCTTGGTCCAGACGGTCTGGGCCAGGTATTCCAGGTTCACCTGGTGGCAGATGCCGGTGCCCGGGGGCACGACACGGAAATTGTCGAAGGCCGACTGGCCCCAGCGCAGGAATTCATAGCGCTCGCCATTGCGCTCATATTCGAGCTCGACATTCTGGTTGAAGGCCATCGGCGTGCCGAAATTGTCGACCATCACCGAGTGGTCAATGACCAGATCGACCGGAACCAACGGATTGATTTTCTGCGGATTGGCGCCGAGCTTGGCCGTTGCGTCGCGCATGGCGGCAAGGTCGACCACGGCGGGAACGCCGGTGAAATCCTGCATCAGCACGCGCGCGGGGCGATACTGGATTTCATATTCGGACGTGCGGGAAACCAGCCATTCGGCGATCGCCTGGATGTCTTCCTTCTTGACCGTCCGGTTATCCTCGAAGCGCAGAAGGTTCTCGAGCACCACCTTCATCGAGCTGGGCAGCCGGGAAACACCGGCAAGGCCATTCTTTTCCGCTTCGACAATGGAATAATAGGTGTAGGTCTTGCCACCGACAGTGAGCGTCGATTTGGATTTGAAGCTGTCTATCTGTGTCACGATGCTCCGCCCTTCTTGCTGCTGACGCGGTGATCCGGGCGTTTGGGGCCGCCGAATTTGCGCGTTTTCTGGAATGAGTCCAATTCCCTTGGGCTTATAGTCAATCGAACAGGCCCTTGCCAGTACGACCATGGGTTCAATACGAGAAGGGGCCATGACACTACGGCAAGTCTTTCCAGCAATTTCCCTCACGACCCGAGCCCTGTGCGTCGGTCGCGGCGAGCAGGTTCTGGCCCCCGCGCTCGCGCTCAATGTCCGGCCCGGCACCGGGCTTTTGCTGCGGGGCCCCAATGGCGCAGGCAAATCCACACTGCTGCTTACCCTCGCAGGTCTCCTGCCCCCCTTGGAGGGCGCTGTTTCCTACGAAGGCCATGATCCCGAAACCGGACCCGTGCAGCATTATTGCGGCCACCGCAACGGCGTCCGCCCGCGGCTTGGGGTGATCGAAACCCTCGACTTCTGGGCCGCACTCAACGGACGTACGGGCCTGGCTCCTGCGGCGGCCTTGGCGCGGGTCGGTCTGGAAAGCACGGCTCTGCTCGATGCCGGATATCTCTCGGCAGGCCAGCAAAGGCGCCTCGCACTTGCCAGGCTATTGGTGTCACGCCGACCGATATGGCTTCTCGACGAGCCCAGCGCCGCGCTTGACAACCAAGGCCAGGCGGTACTGGCAAGCCTACTTTCCGAGCATCTGGAAGACGGGGGCCTTGCCATCATCGCCACCCACGATGAGATCGCCGTTCCCGGACTGGCGACACTGATGCTGGGAGCCCGGCAATGAATGGCTTTTCGGGAACGCTGCACCGCGAATTGAGGCTGGCCTTGGCGGGCAGCGGGGAAATCCTCACCTTGCTGCTGTTTTTCGTCATTACCGGCGCCCTGGTGCCCTTCGCCATCGGACCCGATAAGGTCCTGCTCGCCCGGATTGCGCCCGGCATTGTCTGGATTGCCGCATTCCTCTCCATGCTGATGGGACTTGAAAAGCTGTTTCGACCTGACCGTGAGGACGGCACCCTGGCGCTCTACCGCCTCGGCGAGCTCCCGCTCTGGGCTGTCATTGCCGCAAAAGTGATCGTGCATTGGCTCACCACTGCCCTTCCCCTCCTGCTCGCAACGCCCTTTCTTGCATTGATCCTCGCCATGGACATGGAGAGCTTTTGGAGAACCTTGTTGTCGCTGCTGCTCGGCACCCCCGCGCTGGCCGCCTTCGGCACCTTCGGCGCGGCGGTAACCGTAGCGATCCGGCGCGGCGGGCTGCTTGCACCGATCCTCATCGCGCCGCTCTGCGTGCCGGTTCTGATCTTCGGCGTCGGCGCGATTTCGCCGATGGGCGGGCCCGATCAGGCCGGCGCCGCCCTGCTCTTCCTTGCGGCACTCAGTCTCATCTCGGTGAGCCTGGCTCCCTTTGCGGCTTCACTTGCGATAGATTGGGGGGAAGAGTAGAGCCGCACCATGACAATCGACACCACACCCAAAATGCGCTGGTGGGACCGGCTGGCCCATCCCGGCCAGTTCATGGCCTGGACCGGCTACATCGTCTGGCCTCTGACGATCGTCACCGGCGCGCTGTTTGCGCTCGGACTTTGGTTTGCCTTCTTCAACTCTCCTCCCGACTACCAGATGGGTGACACGGTCCGCATCATGTATGTGCACGTGCCGACCGCCTGGCTCAGCCAATTCGTCTATGGCGCCATGGCGGTCTCAGCCCTTGGGACCCTGGTCTGGCGGCACCCCATGGCTGATGTATCGATGAAGGCCGCCGCGCCTCTGGGCGCCGCTTTTACCGCCATGGCGCTCTTCACCGGTTCAATGTGGGGCCGGCCCACCTGGGGCACCTTCTGGGAATGGGATGGACGCATGACGTCCACGCTAATCCTGCTCTTCATCTATCTGGGTATCGTTGCGCTCTGGCGCGCCTTCGATGACCAGCTGCGCGCCGCCCGTGTGATTGCCATCTTCACCCTTGTCGGCGCGGTCAATGTGCCAATCATCAAGTTCTCGGTGGATTGGTGGTCGACCCTGCACCAGCCGGCCAGCGTGTTCAGGGCCGACGGGCCCACCATGCCGGGCTCTCTGCTGGCGCCTCTCTTTGCCATGTTCTTCGCCTTCACCCTCCTCTTCATCACCCTGCAGGTCGTATCCATGCGCACCGAAGTGCGCCGCCGTCGCGTAGCAACGCTGGAACGCAAAGCCGCCCGGGAGGCCGGTGCATGATTGAACTTGGACAGCATGCCGGCTTCATTGCCGCCGCCTATATCGGGGTTTTTTCGGGCCTTCTGGCGCTTATTGGATGGGCGATCTTCGATAGCCGCCGGGTAAGGCAGCGGCTCGCCGCCCTCGGGGACAAGCGCGGCTGATGCGTTACCTGTTTTTCGCGCTGCCCCTTCTGCTGCTTGTAGGCTTGGTCGGTGTCTTTGCCTTTTCGATAGACCGTGACGCCAGTCTCGTGCGGTCCGTGCTGATCGACCGGCCCGCCCCCGATTTTACGCTTGCTGCGGTTGAAGGCCTCGACGTGCCCGGTTTCGACACAGATGCCCTTTCAGGAGCGCCCAGCATCGTCAACGTCTTTGCCTCCTGGTGCATCCCCTGCCGGGACGAGCACCCCTTGCTCGAACAGCTCAAGGCCCAGACCGGCATCCGCATGTTTGGCATCAATCATTCGGATGCTCCGGAAAATGCGCGCGCGTTTCTGGCTGAATTGGGCAATCCCTACGACGCCATCGGCGCCGACCGCGACCGGCGCGCCTCAATCGACTGGGGCGTCTATGGCGTGCCGGAAACCTTCCTGGTCGATAGCGAGGGGGTCATCGTCTACAAGCATGTCGGCCCGCTGACACCGGCAGCGATCGAAGCCGAGCTCAAGCCTGCCATCGAAAGGCTGCAAAGCTGAGCCATTCAGCGTGCGTTCAGCTTTGGTTGGGCATTTTGCTTCCGTTGGCCCATAAGTGACGAGTTGCGTTTTGCGTCTGATCCGGAAATTCTTCATCGACCAGAAGGGTATCAGCGCCATCGAATATGGGCTCATCGCTGCCATCGTCACCGTCGCGATGACCTTCGCGGTATCGGCAGCTGGCTATAACATCACTGACCTTCTGGGGTGATGGCCGCATCGAATTTGCGGTTTTGAATGTCCATAAAGCGCCCCAGACCAAGGCGCATTCGCTTAAGTGAACGACGTTTACTTTACGACAAGTCAAGTAAGCATCGCTCACTTCAGAAGTCGCTCGTCAGACCCTTGATCTCCCAATCACCATAACGGCCGGGTTCAAGCCCCCCTCGTCCCCCTTTTTCGCGCGGCGCCATTGCCGTCGCCTTGTCGATAGCGTCGCGTCGTTCCTCGGCCTCGGCCAGAGCCCGCTTGGCGGCAGGGCTGCGCACTCTGGCCAAAGGTTGTGGTTCGGAAGTTTCGTCGGAATCGGACATTACGCTTTGTTCACCTGCTTGCGCGGAACCGGCTGACACACAACATAGTTGCTCGAAAGATCCAACCCAAGGGGTTCGACCCATGTTCAATGCCTTCCGCACCTTTGTCCTGCTCGCAGGCATGACCGCCCTCTTCATGGTGGTGGGGTATTTCATCGGTGGCACGGGCGGCATGATGATGGCGCTGGTCTTTGCCGCCGGCACCAATCTCTTCGCCTATTGGAACTCCGACAAGATGGTGCTGCGGATGCAGAATGCCGTCCCCGTCGAACGCTCCCGCGCGCCTGAACTTTACGACATGGTCGACACGCTCTCCAGGCGCGCCGGCATTCCGACCCCAGCCGTCTATGTGATCGAAACCGACCAGCCCAACGCCTTTGCGACTGGTCGCGATCCGAAAAACGCCGCTGTTGCCGTCTCCTCCGGGCTGCTCCGCCAGCTCGATACGCGCGAAGTGGCGGGCGTCGTGGCTCACGAACTGGCCCATATCAAGAACCGCGACACGCTGACCATGACCATAACGGCCACGCTTGCGGGTGCCATTTCGGCTTTGGCGCAGTTTGGTCTCTTCTTCGGCGGCGGCAATAATCGCGAAAACCCGCTTGGCGGTATCGGCGCACTGCTCATGGTTTTTCTCGCCCCTCTCGCGGCCATGATCGTCCAGA
This sequence comes from Devosia chinhatensis, assembly GCF_000969445.1. NCBI lineage: Bacteria > Pseudomonadati > Pseudomonadota > Alphaproteobacteria > Hyphomicrobiales > Devosiaceae > Devosia > Devosia chinhatensis. The sequence goes on from NZ_JZEY01000061.1 coordinate 778,912, forward strand.
TGGCGGTGAGCCGGACTCGCGAATACGAAGCCGACAAGGATGGCGCCGCCATTTCCGGCGATCCGCTCGCCTTGGCCTCCGCGCTCAACAAGATCGCCACGCTGGCTGGCCGCCAGGTCAATGTTGCGGCCGAGCGCAACCCGGCCATGGCGCACATGTATATCGTCAACCCTCTCAACGGCGCCCGCATGGACAATCTGTTTTCCACGCATCCTGACACGGGCAACCGTATTGCCGCGCTGCAAAAGCTTGCAGGTGAGATGAGCCTGGACGATAAGGGGCGCCGCCCACAGCCCCGTCCCCGCCCCGCCTCGAGCGGCCGCGACAACGGTGGCGGTTGGCGCGTGCCGACCGTGGGGCGCACCGAAGACGATGGCGGTGCGCGCGGTCCTTGGGGATAGAATTGATAAGTGGCGTATAAACCCGATCCGGCGGGCCTCAAGCTCCGTCTCATTGCCGCCCAACGGTTGAAGGCCGTTCTGGGCGGTGAACATTTTGTGCCGCTCTCCAGCTTCGACCTTCCGGACGGGCGCGACCGCGCGCTCGCCAATCGGTTGATCACGATGGCCTTGCGTCGGCACGGCCAGATCGATGCCATGATCAGCGAATTGCTGGAAAAGGGATTGCCACCACGCGCCGGCACATTCGAGGCGGTTCTGCGCCTGTCTCTGGTGCAACTGGTCTTTATGCCCGAGCTCGGCGCCCATTCGGCTTTGTTTCTCGCCGTCGAAGCCATCAAGCGCGACAACAAGGCCCGACACCTGTCCGGGCTGATGAACGCCGTCTTGCGCAAGGCGCAGTCCAATTCGGCGCGCTATGGCCTGATGGATGACGATCTGCTCCTGCCCGAGACGGTCCGTGACCGCTGGACCCGAGCCTATGGGGCCGAAACTGTCACGCAATTTGCCCACGCCTTGGTGGATGGAGCGCCGCTCGACCTGACCTTGCGCGATGACGATCCCGAATTGGTCGAGGCGCTGGGCGCGGACCACCTGCTGGCCGACAGCGCGCGCATTGAAAGCCGGGATCGCCCCGTCGAGGCTCTTCCCGGCTACGACACTGGCAGGTTCTGGGTGCAGGACGCCGCTTCCGCCATCCCGGCCCGCCTCTTCGGATTGCCAGCCGGAAGCACGATTCTTGATCTTTGTGCGGCTCCAGGCGGCAAGACAGCGCAATTGCTCAAGGCCGGTTATGCGGTCACCGCGCTCGACAATGACGGTGCGCGGCTTGAACGGCTCAACACCAATATGGCGCGGCTAGGCTACACGCCCTACGTCGTCGAGGCTGATGCCGCGACCTTTGCGCCGGGCACGCCTTTCCAGGGCATCCTGCTCGATGCACCCTGTTCGGCCACGGGCACGTTTCGTCGCCACCCCGAAGTCCTGCGCCATCGCAGCGCCCATGACATTGCCGGCCGCGTCAGACTGCAACAGGCGTTGCTGACCAACGCCTTCCGCTGCCTCGAAATCGGAGGCACGTTGATTTATTGCACCTGTTCGCTTGAGCCTGAAGAGGGCGAGGCGCAGGTGGATTGGGCTTTGCATGCCTTGCCGGGCCTGGAGCTCGCGCCGATAGCACCCGCCGAACTGGTTGGTCTGGAACAGGCCGTGACAGCCGATGGTCTGGTGCGCACCCATCCCGGGATGAATCCGGGCGGTGGAAAACCAGGAATGGACGGGTTCTTCGTGGCGCGATTCCGCCGAACACGGTAAAGAAAGCGTGAAGCCGATGCGGGGAAGGCACCGGCGAGGACGCGTAGTGACCAAGAAGGCAATCACCCTGGGACAGGCGAGTTGAGCGGGCGGCTGATCGATAGCGGTCGCCAGCTTGCTTTGGGCTTGGCCGATTCGCTGGTGACAATGCCGCTGCTGCGCTGGACATGGCGCGGACAGGGCGAAACAGCGTTTGCGGGAGACCTGCCCGATTTCCGGCCGGCCGACCGCGAGGCGGTCCGCGAGATGATGTCGGGTCGGTACCTGCTGGCCTCCAAACTTTTCGAAACCGGCGGCGCATCGCCATTTTCCCTCGATGTCGATCACCCCGACTGGTGGAACAATCTGCATTCCTTTTCCTGGCTCCGTCATTTCCGTGACGTGCGCGACACCGGAGAACGCCTCTTCGCGCGTACGCTGGTGCTGGACTGGATTGGTCGTGAGGGCCAGTTCGAGCGCGACAGCTGGACGCTGACCCTGACCACCCAGCGTGTGCTCAATTGGCTGCGACACCTGACATTCCTGCTTGACGGGGCGACGCCCGACCAGGCCCGGACCATCCAGCGCAGCCTGGGAACGCAGGTACAAAGCCTCAAGGTCCGTGGATCTTTGGCAGCCGATCCGGTGGAAACGCTCTTTGCGGCCATCGGACTTCTGGGCGCAGAACTGTGCATCACCCTCGACTTGCCCGATATCGATGCGGCCGTCACCCGGCTGGATACGCTGTTGGCCCGCCAGCTGGACGCTGAGGGCCTTCATCTCTCGCGCAACCCCAGGTTGCAATTGTCGCTTCTGACCGAGCTGACCAGCCTCAAGCGGGCTTTGGGACGGCATGGCAATGCCAACACGGCCGAATTGTCGAACCGCATCGACCGCATGCATGAGGCCCTCGATGCCTTGACGCTATCGAGTGGCGAGCCGGTCTATTTCAATGGCTGTGGTCAGGTGCCGCACGATGTCCTTGTGGCAGTGCAGTCCAACGGTCCCACCGCTTCACGCCATTCCGCCCTTTTGGGCGGCTATGGGATCGTGCGGGCCGGCGCAAGCGTGGTGATCGCCGATTCCGGACTGCGCCCGCCCCCCGGTTTTGATCAGGAGAGTCATGCCGGCGGCCTTGCCTTCGAATTTTCTCATGGCAGCGAACTGATCGTGGGCTCCTGTGGCCCCGCTCCCTCCGATATGCCTGAGAGCCGCGACCTGTTCCGCCAGACCATCGCTCATTCGGCGCCGACCATAGACGACGAAGACCACGCCCCACGGGGCAAGGCCACGCCTGCCCTCGCGCTCGATACTGCGCAACATATGCTGTCGCTGACCTCGGTGGGATACGGCCCGGCCTTCGGCGCCGAGATCGAGCGCCGTCTGACCTTGCTCGCCGATGGCACGACCCTTGTCGGCCAGGACCGCATCCTTGCCACCGGCCAGACACAGACCGGCCGCATGGCCATACGCTTCCATCTTGCCCCCGGCATCAAGGTCCGGCGCAGCGGCGGCGAAGGCATGGCCCGTCTGATCCTGCCCAACGGCATGGTCTGGAGTTTTCTTTGGGAAGGGGCGAGCGTCCATGAGGAAGACAGCGTGCGTCAATCGTCCTATCTCGGGTTTCACCGCACCACTCAATTGGTTCTCGAAACCGATGTGACGCCCGGCGCGGAAGTCGCCTGGATCTTCACGCTCGAGCAACAATAGGACCGCCGGAGCCATGACTTTGCGGCCTGCTCGATAGGCTCGCCTAGTCCATACCCCATTGGCCTCTCGCCCTCTTCGTGCTAGCGAGCCGCTCAATCCTCATCAATTGACGGCGAGACACATTCCATGGGCAAGACGGTACAGGTCGGGCGGGCACTGCTTTCGGTATTCGACAAATCCGGCATGGCCGATTTCGCGCGGGATCTCTCCGCCGCTGGTGTTGAGCTGGTCTCGACCGGTGGCACGCAGCGTCTGATCGCCGAAGCCGGTCTGCCGGTGCGGGAAATTGCTGACCTGACCGGCTTTCCCGAAATGATGGATGGCCGGGTCAAGACGCTCCATCCCAAGGTCCATGGCGGGCTTCTGGCGGTGCGCGACAATCCGGAACACAAGGCCGCCATGGACCTGCACGAAATCGGCCCTATCGATCTCGTTGCCGTCAATCTCTACCCGTTCGAAAAGACCGTCGCCTCCGGCGCCTCCTATGATGAGATCATCGAAAACATCGATATCGGCGGACCGGCCATGGTGCGCTCCGCCGCCAAAAACCATGCTTTCGTGACGGTCGTCGTCGATCCAGCAGACTATCCCGCGATCCTTGAGGCCATGAAGGCTGGCGGTATTCCCTTCGAGATGCGCCAGAAGCTGGCCGCCAAGGCCTATGCCCGAACCGCCGCCTATGACAGCGCCATCTCGACCTGGTTTGCCAGGGAAATCGACTTTGCCGATGTGAGCTATCGCAGCTTCGCCGGCACGCTGAGCGAAGTGATGCGCTATGGCGAAAATCCGCATCAATGGGCGGCGTTCTACAAAAATGGCGATAATCGCCCAGGCGTTGCCACCGCCACCCAGGTGCAGGGCAAGACGCTCAGCTATAACAATATCAATGATACCGACGCGGCCTTCGAGTTGGTCTCCGAATTCGATTCCGCAGAAACGGCGGCCGTTGCCATCATAAAGCACGCCAATCCCTGCGGCGTCGCCGTGGCGGGCGATCTGAAGACCGCCTATCTCAAGGCATTGCGCACCGATCCTGTATCCGCCTTTGGCGGCATCGTCGCCACCAACCGGGAGATCGACGCTGAAACCGCCACCGAGATCGTCAAGGTATTCACCGAAGTCATCGTCGCCCCGTCGGCCACCCAGGAAGCGCAGGACATCATCGCTGCCAAGAAGAACCTGCGCCTGCTGCTGACCGGCGGCATGGCCGACCCCAAGGCCGATGGCCTCCTGGTCAAGTCGGTGGCCGGCGGTCTTCTGGTACAGGGTCGCGACAACAAGAATGTCGATGATTGCGACCTCAGGGTCGTCACCCGGCGCCAGCCCAGCGCGCAGGAGCTCATCGACTTGAAACTGGCCGCCAAGGTCGCAAAACACGTCAAGTCCAACGCCATCATCTACGTTAAGGACGGCGCGACGGCCGGCATCGGCGCCGGACAGATGTCCCGCGTGGATTCGGCGCGCGTTGCCCACCGTAAATCGATCGACGCTGCCCAGGCCGCTGGATTGGAAGGCGCACTGACCGAGGGTTCGGTGGTCGCTTCGGACGCCTTCTTCCCGTTTGCCGACGGCCTTGAGGCCCTCGTCGCTGCCGGCGCCACAGCGGTCATTCAGCCCGGTGGGTCCATGCGCGACGACGAAGTGATCGCGGCCGCGGATGCCGCAGGCATTGCCATGGTCATGACCGGAATGCGCCACTTCCGGCACTAATCCTCGATAGCCACATTACGAAATTGTAATTTCTACGCATCGGGAATTTAAGGGCTTTTTGACCCCCGCCATGCCAGTTTAGCCGCCGCCGAACCCAATCGTGTGGCGGCAAGGCAGGCTCATGCGCGTCCCTATTCCTCGTGATCTCTCCAGCCTGTTGCAAGCCGGAATGTGGCGCTCGCTCGCCTCCTTGGGCATCAAGGTGGGGACGGCGGGGCTGACCTATCTCACCTATGTTGTGCTGTCGCGGACGCAGACGCCGGACGAATATGGCCACTTTGCCTTCGGCCTTGCCCTCGCCACGGTGCTGGCGATCGTTGCCGGTGTCGGTCAACCCCTGGCTGCCATGCGTCTATGGGCCGAGCAGCGCGGCAACGGCGATGCAGCAGCAGCGCGCGAAACCATTGCGGCGGGATCGACCATCACTTTCTTGGCCAGCATCGCCCTGGGTGTTGTTCTCTGTCTTCTGACCTTGGCCTATCTGCCCTTCCTGGCGCCAGGAGATACGGCCAACCACATCTATGCTGCGGCCATCCTCATCTTGCCGCTGGCCCTGTCCGAATATAATTCTGCGGCCCTTCGCGCCCAGGGTTCTCTGTGGACGGCGCTCCTGCCGCGCGATATTTTCTGGCGCCTTCTCCTGCCCGTAGCCGTCATTCTGCTTTTCCTTCAGGGGCATGTGCTGAGCGGCCCCGATGCATTGGTGCTGTCGGCCGGGATTCTGATGCTGATGTTGGCCCTGCAGATGCAGGTTGGTGGCCGCCGCTACGCAATCTGGCCCGCGATGGCCCCTGTACGATCGCATCTGCGCCGCTGGGGACGGCTGAGCTTCTGGCTGCTCATGGGCGCCCTGATCGAAACGCTGGCACTCAATATCGATGTCATCCTTGTCGGGCTGATGCTCGACCTCGAAAGCGCCGGGCTCTACTTCAACGCCTTTCGCACCGCCGGGCTGATGACGCTTTTCACCTTTGCCATCGAGCTGGTTATCGCGCCCATGGTGGCCGAGCATTATTACGCCGGCAATATGCGCAAGGCGCAGGCCGTGACGACGCTTTGCGCCTGGGCAGGCTTTATATTCTCGCTCCTGATCTTTGCCGGCTTCGCTTTCTTCGGTGATCTCGTCTTGAGCCTATTCGGCCCGAGCTACGAGCAGGGATGGCTCATCCTCATCCTCCTCGCCTTCGGGCTTTTGTTCGACGCTGCCACCGGCCCATCCAAGATCGTCATGATGATGACCGGGCACGAGCGAGCCTATGTGGCCATTTATGGCGCCATTACCCTCGCGGGCGTTGCGCTTCAGGTCGCGCTCATCCCCATCTACGGCATTTTGGGCGCCGCCCTGGTCAATATGGGCGCACGGATCCTGGCGCAGATGGCGATCGCTTTCTGGTGCCGCTACCGCATCGGTCTCGATACCAGCCTGATCGGCCTCCTGGCATTGCGACGCCTACCCGCCTGAACCGTACCCACGAGTACGGTTATGCTTGACCCTCGGCCCGGCTTGGCATTAGAACCGATCCAAATTTCATCCTTCGGAAGCACGGAAATGACCAAGGCCCGCACGCTCTACGACAAGATCTGGGACGACCATCTGGTCCAGAACAACGAGGACGGCACGAGCCTGCTCTATATCGACCGTCATCTGGTGCATGAAGTGACCAGCCCCCAGGCCTTCGAAGGCCTGCGCATGAACAACCGTAAGGTGCGTCATCCCGAGCGCACTTTGGCGGTAGTTGACCACAATGTGCCCACGACCGATCGTTCCCTTCCCAATCCCGATCCGGAAAGCGCCATCCAGATTGCGGCCCTGGCCGAAAACACCAAGGATTTCGGCATCGAATACTATGACCCGTTCGATCATCGTCAGGGCATCGTTCACATCGTGGGCCCGGAGCAGGGCTTTACCCTGCCGGGTATGACCATCGTCTGCGGCGATAGCCACACCTCGACCCATGGCGCCTTTGGCGCACTGGCCCACGGCATCGGCACGTCCGAAGTTGAGCATGTCCTGGCGACGCAGACGCTGATCCAGCAAAAGGCCAAGAACATGCTGGTGCGTGTCGATGGCCAATTGCCCGAGGGTGTCACGGCCAAGGACATCATCCTTGCCATCATCGGCGAGATCGGCACGGCCGGCGGCAATGGCCATGTGATCGAGTTCGCCGGTGAGGCCATCCGCTCGCTGTCCATGGAAGGCCGCATGACGGTCTGCAACATGACCATCGAAGGCGGCGCCCGCGCCGGCCTGATCGCCCCCGACGAAAAGACTTTCGCCTATGTCCAGGGTCGTCCTCGCGCTCCCCAGGGCAAAGCCTGGGACATGGCGCTGGACTATTGGAAGACCCTCTATACCGACGAGGGCGCCCATTACGACAAGGTGGTGATCCTGGACGCCGCCAAGCTCCCGCCCATCGTCTCCTGGGGCTCCTCGCCCGAGGACGTCATTTCCGTCCAGGGCGTGGTCCCTAACCCTGATGATATTGCCGACGAAACTAAGCGCGCGTCCAAGTGGCGGGCACTCGACTATATGGGCCTCAAGCCCGGCACCCCCATCACCGACATCAAGCTCGACCGGGTCTTTGTCGGATCCTGCACCAACGGCCGCATCGAAGACCTGCGCGCTGCCGCAGCGGTGATCAAGGACCGCAGGGTGGCCAGCCACGTCTCGGCCATGGTCGTGCCTGGCTCGGGGCTCGTAAAGGCTCAGGCCGAGGAAGAAGGCCTCGATGTCATCTTCAAGAATGCCGGCTTCGAGTGGCGCGAGCCCGGTTGCTCGATGTGCCTGGCCATGAATCCCGACAAGCTGGCCCCCGGCGAACGGTGCGCCTCGACGTCCAATCGCAATTTCGAGGGCCGCCAGGGCTTCAAGGGGCGTACCCACCTGGTGTCGCCCGCCATGGCCACCGCAGCCGCAATCGCCGGCCACTTCGTCGATATCCGCGAGTGGCAGTAAGCGGCACCGACTGGTCGGAATATCGTGCCCCGACCCTTGATGATTTAGAGGCGTTGGCAAGCCATGCGCTTGCCAACCTGCCGGAGCCGTTTCGCTCTCTGGCTGCTGACGTCACCTGTTCGGTTGCGGAATATGCCGAAGACGACGTTCTCGAAGGCTTTGGCATGGAAAGCCCCTTCGAACTGATGGGGCTGTTCCACGGCATCGGATTGACCGAGGACGGCGCCGTGCCACAAACCGGACAGATGCCCAATACCGTCTTTCTCTATCGCCGCGCCATTCTGGACTATTGGGCCGAGCATGACGACAACACTCTGGGTGAAATCGTCACCCATGTGCTCATCCACGAACTGGGTCATCATTTCGGATTTTCCGACGAAGACATGGAAGCCATCGAGGCTGCCGCCGATGGGGAAGAGTGACCGCCGCGCCGCCAACGTGCTTAGCGGTTAAGGTAAACAAGTGGTAAAGCTGGGGGGAATTACGGAAATATCCTAAGACATTAGCACTCTGGCAGGAAGCATGAGGCTTCCACAGGGCAGCAATTAGGAGATCCCGAAATGACAACCCGGGCGAAGACTTCGCTCAAGATCGTGAAGCCCGAAGTCGAGCAACTTGAAGAACTGGAACAGGTCATCCAACAGGCTGCCAAGCAGACCGCGCCCATGGTGCAACGCCTGGCCACCCATCGCGACCGCATCGACCTGGCCATCAAGGAACTGGAAAGCGAGCGGTTTGAGCTGATCTCGCGCCGCGACCTGATGCGCCGTCAGGCCGACGCTGTCGAACAGGGCCTCAACATGCATATCGAAGACATCGAGGCCACCATGCGCCTCTACGAAGCCGGCATCAATTCATTGCCGGCGCCGTCGAACTGATCGACTAGACCGGGATCGAGACAAGCCGGGCCCAAGCCCGGCGTTTCGTCCCGGACCTCTTTACGCGCGTTCGACGAAGCTGAATTCGGCCTCGTTGCCGCCGGCGGGGTCGTCCGACACCATCAGGGCCAGTTTGTTGGCTTCGAGCGCGGCGAACCAGTCTTCCCAGCTGACCAGCTCGAAACCGCCGATGCGGTCGGGCCCTTCATTGCCATCGGCATTCAGGCTGTCCTGCCCGAAGGACAATTGCAATACCGTGCGGCTCCTGCTGCCATCGGGCACCTCCATGAGAACGGGATTGCCACCCCGGGCAATGGCCCATTGGCGGATCGCATCGCGGTCGGTGAGTGTTTGGGACATGAAAACCTCCGGTTCAATTGTCTTTGAGAAAGCACATTTGCGGACCAAGGTTCCTTGATCCAAAACAAGAGACGTCTCGCCATGCCCCATCGCCCTCTGCACCTCGCCAGCCTTGTCCTTGCAGGCCTTGTGGCCTTCCATCCCCTTTCCGCTTTAGCATGCGAGGCTCCGGCGGCAGCGGAAATCAGCGCCGCTGATCAGGCGCGCATGGCCATTTTCCCGACATCACGCAGCCAGGGGCTCGCCGAGGCATTGATGGCCACGTCCAACAGCGACAGATCCATCGTCAGCGGTCTTTTCGACCGGCCGGATGGTGCCGCCAATGCTATCTCCGATGGCGATTATCGCTGCCGCACCATCAAGCTCGGCGGCAACCTGCCGCTCATTGTCTATGATTTCTTCCAGTGCCGGATTTCCGAGGATGGTACGAAAATAGACAAGATCAGCGGCTCCCAGCGCTTTTCAGGCACGCTCGCGGCCACCGGCAGCGCCCTGTTTTACCGCGGCGCCCTTCACTACGGAAACGAGGGGTCGATAGTCTATGGTGCGGACAGGGAACGAGACCAGGTCGGATGTCTCTACCAGATCGAAGACGGCATTCCCGGCCATTACCGCCTCGAATTGCCGCGCCCCCAATTTGAATCGACCCACGACGTGATCGAGCTCGTCGCGCGCGACTGACCATTTGCGTGAGAGCGCCGTCCTGCTATGGAGCCAGAAGCCAATTCGGGACATGTCCATGTCAGACAAGACCAATCTCATTCTTTTGGGCACGATCGGGGCCGCACATGGGATCAAGGGCGAGGTGCGAATCGCCTCTCATACCCAGGACCCCGAGGCCATTGCTTCCTATGGGCCACTTCTGACCAGCCGGGCAGGCTTCACTGTCACCATTGAGGCCGCCCGTCTCAGCAAGACAGTGCTGATTGCCCGGATCAAAGGCATCGCCGACCGGAATGCTGCCGAAGCCCTCAACGGCACCGCTCTCTACATAGAGCGCGACCGCTTGCCCCAGACTGAAGACGAAGACGATTTCTATCACACCGACCTGATCGGTCTCGATGCCCGGGTCGAGGAAACGGGGGTTAGCATCGGCGCGGTCATCGCACTGCACAATTACGGGGCGGGCGATCTGATCGAAATCCAGGATCCGCGTTCTGGCGACACGTTCCTTTATCCCTTCACCAAGGCCGTCGTGCCCCATATCCGGATTGCAGAAGGCTATCTGACCATCGCGCCGCCGCTCGATGCCGAGCCGGGCGAGGAAGACCCAGATTGACCTTTTCCGCTGATATCATCACCCTGTTCCCGGACCTTTTTCCCGGCCCGCTCGGAGCCTCCGTCCTCGGTCGAGGCATGAGCGAGGGCCGCTGGCAATTGCGGGCCACCCAATTGCGGGATTTCGCCACCGATCGCCACCGCACCGTGGACGACACTCCTTCGGGCGGCGGCGCCGGCATGGTGCTCAAGCCCGATATCCTGGCCAAGGCGGTCGATACGATCGCCCCGCCGGCTGACCCGCGCCCCCGCATTCTGATGTCGCCCCGCGGACGCCCGCTGACCCAGGCTCGGGCCCACGAATTGGCCCAGGGGCCGGGCGCCGTCATCATTTGCGGTCGCTTCGAAGGTGTGGATCAGCGGGTGATCGACACGCGTAATCTCGAGGAAATCTCCATTGGCGATTACGTGCTCGCCGGTGGTGAAGTGGCGGCGATGGTTCTGCTCGAGGCGGTCGTCCGCCTGATCCCGGGGGTGCTTGGAGCACTCGACAGTCGCGACGAGGAAAGCTTCGAGAACGGCCTGCTCGAATATCCCCATTATACCCGTCCCCAGCATTTCGAGGGCCAGGATATTCCCGCCGTGTTGACCTCGGGCGATCATGGACGCATCGCCCGTTGGCGACATGAACAGTCCCTCGCCCTCACCAAAGCCCGGCGACCCGATCTCCTGGACTAGCCCAGACTATCTGGATCGCGGGAATGCCAAAGGCCCCTTTCCTCTGGACTCTGCGGTCATTTTCCCCTATGAGCCGCCCATCTGCGCGTCGGGCGTATCGGACCCATGCGCGACAAGACCAAGAAGACGACCCTCCGTTACCAACCAAGACCGGGCGAGGGGCCATAAGGCCCAATGAATTGCCCCTATGAAAAGATCGAACGGATCGAATATGAGCAGCATTATTGAACAGCTCGAAGCCGAGCAGGTTGCCGCGCTTGCCGCAAAGCGCGAACTCCCCGATTTCACCCATGGCGACACCGTCAAGGTGTGGGTCAAGATCCGCGAAGGCGACAAGGAACGTCTTCAGGCCTATGAAGGCGTCGTGATCGCCCGCTCCGGCGGCGGCCTGATGGAAAACTTCACCGTGCGCAAGATCTCGTACGGCGAAGGCGTAGAACGCGTGTTCCCCATCTACTCGCCCAACATTGCGTCCATCGAAGTGATCAAGCGCGGTAAGGTCCGTCGCGCCAAGCTTTACTACCTGCGCGATCGTCGCGGTAAATCGGCTCGTATCTTCGAATCGACCAGCGCCCGTACCCGCAAGATCGAAGCTGGCGAGCGCGAAGCCGCTCAGGCCGCTCGTGAAGCCCGCGAAGCCGAAAAGATCGCTGCCGCAGAGGCCTTTGCTGCCGAACAGGCCGCCAAGGATGCTGAAGCCGCTGCCGCTGCCAAGGCAGCCGAACAGGCCGCAGCTGCTGAAGGCGAAGCCAAGAGCGAATAAGCTCTGCGCAAGCCCTGAATTGAAAAGCCCGGCCATCGCGCCGGGCTTTTTGTTGGCAGCGGAGATGAGGGATTCACGTGAAACCTGGCTATTTGCGCTTTCGCGTCCGACAATTCTTCGGGCGAGGGAGACGAGGGTAAAGCAAGCGCGCAGCGCCAGTTGGAGCGTCCTCTCGGACACCGTCGCGCCGCCGACATTTCCGGCTTTACCCCTGCCCCCAGCTTGGCGATAACAGGCCTCCCGCCTGCCGATTCACCGGACGTTCGCCATGACCCATTCCATCGTCACCTGGAACATCAACTCGGTTCGTCTGCGCCTCCCCATGGTGCTCGATTTTCTCGCGCAATATCAGCCTGACGTGCTGATGCTGCAGGAGATCAAATGCACCAATGATCAATTTCCCCGCAACGCTTTTACCGAGGCCGGATATCCGCATCAGGCCGTTCATGGTCAGAAGGGTTATCACGGCGTTGCCATCGTCTCGAAGTTTCCCCTCACCGACATATCGAGCCGCGTGTTCTGCGAAATCCCCGAATCGCGTCACATCTCGGCGCTGGTCGATCTTGGACATGGCCCCTTCACTCTCCACAATTTCTACATTCCCGCCGGCGGTGACGAGCCCGATCCGGAGATCAATCCCAAGTTCAAGCACAAGCTGGGCTTTCTCGATGAGCTGAGGACTTGGTTCGGCGACCCCATCTTCCAGCGCGGCCACCTGATCGCCGGTGATTTCAACATCGCTCCGCATGAAAACGATGTCTGGAGCCACAAGCAATTGCTCAAGGTGGTCAGCCACACGCCCGTTGAAACCGAAGCCCTCAACGCCCTGCTTTCAGGTGGCCACGGCTGGGTGGACCTGGTGCGCAAGCACGTACCCCTTGATCAGAAGCTATATTCCTGGTGGAGCTATCGCAGCCCCGATTGGGACAATTCGGACAAGGGCCGCCGGCTCGATCATATCTGGTCCACCGCCGACATCGCCGAGCGCTCTGTGGGTGCCGAAATCATTCGCCCGGCCCGTGGCTGGACCGACAAACCCTCGGACCACGTCCCGGTGATCGCGCGTTTTCGGCTGCCCTAATTGCCCTTCATTCGCGTGCGCAACGGCTCGAGCGCATGCATATACCGCCCCAGATCCTCCTCGATCCGGCTGATCGCCCGTGCGGCAAGGTCGGGATTCTGTCGAACGAGCTTGAGGAAGGCATTGCGCGGCACGAACAGCGTTTCGCAGTCGCTGATTGCCATAAACGTAACCGGTCGCGGCTTGTCGAGGATAAGAGCCGTGGGAGAAATGACGCTTCCGGGCTCTGTGAGCGTATAGGGCTCTCCGGCTTCCGGCCCCTCGTGCCGCGCTTTGACTTTGCCCGACACCAGCACATGTGCGCCAAGCGGAATGTCGCCAGCCTTGTAGATGACCGATCCAACCTCGAAATACTGCCGGTCTCCGGCAAATCCGAGCATGCGCAATTGTTCGTCATCGCAGATGTCGAAGAAATCGGCCCGGGTCAGCACCCCGGCCGCATCATCCATTCTCATCAGAACCCGACCCAATGCGCCAAAGCCACCCGCATCATGCGAGCAGCTTCAGGATTCTATAAGTGAGTTCGCAACGAAAATGAACAGGATCATCCCATAATCAGGGGACAAGCCGATATCCACCATCCTCGGTCACGAGCAGTCGCGCATTGGAGGGATCACGCTCAATCTTTTGGCGCAGGCGATAGATGTGGGTCTCGAGCGTATGGGTGGTTACGCGATTATTATAGCCCCACACTTCCTTGAGCAGGATGTCGCGGGTGATTGTCTTGGGTCCCTGCCGGTAAAGGAATTTGAGGATCGAGGTTTCCTTGTCCGTCAGCCTTACCTTGATCCCATCATTGGTCTCAAGCACCTTGGCGGCTGGCTGGAAGCTGTACTGACCGATCGTGAAGACAGCGTCCTCACTCTGGTCGCGCTGGCGCAGCGCCGCATTGATGCGCGCCAGAAGCACCGGATAGCGGAACGGCTTGGTCAGGTAATCGTTTGCGCCGGCCTCGAGCCCCTTGATTTCATCGGCATCGGTATCGTGGCCAGTGAGCATCAACACAGGGCTCTTGTAGCCCTCCTGGCGCATCACCTTGACCGCTTCCCGGCCGTCCATGTCCGGCAGGCCCACATCTAGAATGGTCAGTTCGATATTGTTGTCGCGAACGGCCTGCAGCGCATCATTGGCCGTCGAGGCCTGCAGCACATCGAAGTCCGGCTCGTTCTTGAGCTGATCAACCAGGGTCTGGCGCAGATCCGCGTCGTCGTCCACGACCAGGATGCGTCGCTTGTTCATTGTTTTCTCCGGTCTTTTGGCTCCGACATCGACCAAGATCACGATATTGCGACCCCAATTTGGTCAAAAAATCACATCGGCGTCATTCAACGTCAGGGAACGCAAGAAATGGGCAAAAGTTGCAATGACGCTAGGCCGAGGCCGCCGGGCGACGACCGAAAAGTGCCGATCCGACGCGCACATGGGTAGCGCCCATGGCAATAGCGGTTTCGAAATCCCCACTCATGCCCATGGAGAGGTTCTCGACAGAGGCAGCCTTTGCCAGAGCCGAGAGCAGCGCAAAATAGGGCCCCGCCGGTTGCCCGTCCGGGGGTATGCACATGAGCCCCACGACATCGAGCCCGTGCACGTCCCGACACCGCGCGACGAAGTCGGCCGTCTCGTCCACGGCAATGCCTGCCTTTTGCGGCTCGGCGCCGATATTGACCTGTACGAAGCAGGGGAGCGATCGGCCGAGCCGGTGCATTTCCTGGGCCAGAACACCCGCCAGCTTGTCGCGATCCACGCTTTCGATCACATCGAACAGCGCCACGGCGTCCCGGACCTTGTTGGTCTGCAAAGGCCCGATCAGGTGCAGCTGAACATCCGGATAGCGCTGGCGAAGCTCAGGCCATTTATCCTTGGCCTCCTGCACCCGGTTCTCACCGAACACTGTCTGGCCAGCCTCGAGAAACGGCTCGATGTCACTCGCCGAAAATGTCTTGGAGACCGCGACCAGTTCCACGTCCTCGGGCGGCGCCCCGAAGCGGCGGCGCGCCTTTTCCATGCGCGAGCGGATATAGTCGAGCGCTGTTTGCGCATTGGCGGCGCTGTTGGCCATGTGTCGGCCCCGTTGCTGTTGACCTGATGGGGGATTTCTGGTGATGGTCCGGTAGCCAAAAACCCCTGAAAACGCAAGCTGCGCCGCCTGTTGCGCTGGTGCCTGCGTTAATCTTGCAAGGACGATCAAAGTGAGCGGTGAACGCTACAATCCGCGCGAAAGCGAACCGAAATGGCAGAAGGTCTGGGACGAGCGCCAGAGCTTCGTGACGTCCAACGAGGATCCGCGCGAGCCCTACTACGTCCTTGAAATGTTCCCCTATCCCTCCGGCCGCATCCATATGGGCCATGTGCGCAACTATTCCATGGGCGACGTCGTGGCGCGCTATCACCGCGCCCGCGGCAAGAACGTGCTGCACCCCATGGGCTGGGACGCCTTTGGCCTGCCGGCAGAAAATGCTGCCATCGAGCGCAAGACCCATCCCGGCACCTGGACCTATGCCAATATCGAAGCGATGAAGAAGCAGCTCAAGTCGATGGGCCTGTCCATCGACTGGACGCGCGAGATCGCCACCTGCTCGCCCGATTACTACCGGCATCAGCAGGCCATGTTCATCGACATGCTTGCCGCCGGTCTAGTCACGCGCAAATCCTCCAAGGTCAATTGGGACCCGGTCGACATGACCGTGCTGGCCAACGAGCAGGTAATCGACGGCAAGGGCTGGCGCTCCGGCGCGCCCGTCGAGCAGCGCGAGCTCACGCAATGGTTCTTCAAGATTTCCGACTTTGCCGAGGACCTGCTGGGTGCCCTTGATGGCCTCAAGGATTGGCCGGAAAAAGTACGCGTCATGCAGCGCAACTGGATCGGAAAGTCTGAAGGCCTGCGCCTCTTGTTCGAACTGGTTCCCAGCGACGTGACCAACGCGACCGCCGTCGAAGTATTCACCACTCGGCCCGATACGATCTTCGGGGCGTCCTTTATTGCCCTTTCGCCCGATCACCCGCTGACCGCGGGCCTGGCCGCAAACAATGCGGAACTGGCTGACTTCGTCGCCGAATTTCATCGTCAGGGCACTGCGACCGAGACGCTCGAAAAGGCCGAAAAGAAAGGCATTTTCACCGGGCTTCGCGTGAAACATCCGGTACTCAAGGGCGAGACCCTGCCCGTCTATGTCGCCAATTTCGTCCTGATGGACTACGGGACCGGCGCCGTCTTCGGCTGCCCGGCCCACGACCAGCGCGATCTCGATTTCGCTCACAAATACGATCTCCCGGTCAAGCCGGTCGTTCTGCCGCCCGGCGCCGATGCAGCGAACTTTGAGATTGGCGACGATGCCTATGTCGATGCTGGCAGCATCTTCAACTCGGGCTTCCTTGATGGTCTGTCCATCGACGAGGCCAAGGCCAGGATCGCCGAGCATTTCGGCGCTCGTTCGGTCGATGGCCAGGTTCAGGGCAAGGTGGAGGTCAATTACCGCCTGCGCGATTGGGGTATTTCCCGCCAGCGCTATTGGGGCTGTCCGATCCCGGTCATTCACTGCGAGGTCTGTGGCACCCTCCCCGTCCCCAAGAAGGACCTGCCCGTTGTGCTGCCCGAGGATGTCACCTTCGACAAGCCCGGGAACGCCCTCGACCATCACCCGACCTGGAAGCACGTCAATTGCCCGCTATGTGGCGGCGCGGCGCGCCGCGAGACGGATACGATGGATACGTTCGTGGACTCGTCCTGGTATTTTGCCCGTTTCACCGCGCCGGATGCCGACACGCCGACCATTCCGGCCATTGCGGATCGCTGGTTACCCGTCGACCAGTACATTGGCGGTATCGAACACGCGATCCTGCATCTGCTTTACTCGCGCTACTTCACCCGCGCCATGAAGGCCACCGGCCATGTCGGGCTGGACGAACCGTTCAAGGGCCTTTTCACCCAAGGCATGGTCACGCACGAGACCTATCGGTCGCAGACCGGCGAATGGGTGCCGCCGACCGACATTGTCTTCGATACCGATGGTGACCAGCGCACCGCCCGCCATGCCAGGACTGGCGCGCCGATTCAGATCGGCTCCGTCGAGAAGATGAGCAAGTCCAAGAAGAACGTCGTTGACCCTGACGAGATCGTCGCCGGCTATGGGGCCGATACGGCACGCTGGTTCATGCTGTCGGACTCTCCGCCCGAACGTGACGTGCAATGGACTGAAGCCGGGGTTGAAGGCGCAAGCCGTTTTCAGCAACGCGTCTGGCGCCTCGTTCAGGACACAGTCGCAATCACCGAACAATCAGAAAATTCTGTTCAATCAGATGACGCGGACGCGCTGGCGCTGCGCAAGATTATTCATCGAACCGTTGCCGGCATCGCCCAGGACATCGAAGGGCTGGGCTTCAATCGTGCCGTGGCGCGGATCTATGAACTGACCAATGCCCTCGCCAAGGCAAGGGATGTGGCAAAGGGACCGGCACTCCGCGACGCTCTTGTCGAAGGCGCGGAAAAACTGGTGCTGCTGATCAACCCGATGATGCCCCATCTCGCTGAAAGCTGCTGGGAGCTTCTGGGCAAACAAGGCCTTGCCGCCGATGCCCCTTGGCCCGACGTCGATGCAACGCTCCTCGTGGACGACGACGTTACCTTGCCCATTCAGATCAATGGCAAGCGTCGGGCAGAGATTGTCGTAGCCAAAGGCAAGGCCGCTGCCGAAGTCGAAACGCTCGTTCTGGCGCTGGAAGAGGTGCAAAAAGCGCTCGATGGTAAGGCTCCCAAGAAGATCGTGGTTGTTCCTGACCGCATCGTCAATGTGGTCGTCTAGCCAGTGACGGCGCTCAAGGCTCACGAGGTGGCGCGCTTCTTGGTGCGCCCCGATCTCGACGAGGGCATTTTTCTGGCCTATGGCCCGGATGGCGGTCTTGTACGCGAGACCGCCCAACGCTTGATCCGCCACCTGAGCGGAGACGATCCCGCATCCGCCAATATTTCTGTGCTGGAGGGGGCGGACCTGTCCTCAGATCCGTCGCAATTGCTGGTCGAGGCGCGCTCCGGGTCGCTTTTCGCCGGTAAGCGAATCATTCGTGTGCGTAACGCCACCAAGGCTCTGGTCATGCCGCTCACCGAGCTGCGGGATGACCCGGGCGGCGCTGCGATTGTTCTGGAAGCCGACAACCTGGCGCCGCGGGATGCCTTGCGGGCTTTGGTAGAAGCAGCAAAGTTCGGCCGCGCCCTCCCGTGCTATCCGGACAGTGATGAAACGCTGATGGCGCTGATGCGCGAAACCTTCAATCAGGCCGCTATTCGCATCGATAATGATGTTGTTCCCACACTGCGGGAAATATTGGGTAATGACCGTGAAATCACCCGCAGGGAGCTCGAAAAGCTTACCCTTTATGCAGCGAATACTAAACTCCTGACGCGCGATGACGTTCTGCTGCTGTGTGCGGATAATGGCGTGCTGGCGATCGATGCCATCTTGGACGCAACAGGGAATGGGCATGCCGAAAAGCTCGAATTGGCGCTTAATCGGGCTTTGGCCGCCAATGTCAATCCGCAGCAGCTGCTGGCCATGCTGACTAACCATTTTGCCAATCTGCGGCGTTGGCGCACGGATGTGGATGCGGGCAGAAGCGCTCGCGCGGTTCTTGAGGCGACCAAGCCGCGGCCGCATTTTTCACGAATGGCATCTCTTGAGCAGCAATTGCGACTATGGGGCGATCGCGCCTTGGGAACAGCTAGCGACCGGCTTCTCCAGGCGACGTCGGATACACGGCGGCGGCCAGTCCTGGCCGAAGCCGTACTACGTCGCACGACCCTCGCTCTCTGCATGATGGCTGCGGCAAGCTGACTTGCTTACCGGGGCGGTTTCACGTGGAACACTTGTTCGATCATGGCCCTAATTGCTGCGTCCGGTCAGGCGAACACAAATATCGTCCAATTGCTCAAGGGTTTTGTACCGTATCTCGAGCCTGCCCCCGCGCTCTGAATGATTAAGTGCGACGCTCAGCCCCAAGGCATCCGACAAACGACGCTCGAGTGCGACCGTGTCGGCGTCCCGCGACTCACTGCTGCCAATAGTCGGCTTGCGCTTGGGCAAATCCCTTTGCTGGCTCAACGCTTCGGCTTCGCGCACAGAAAGGCCCTTGTCGACAATCTGCTGAGCCAGCCCCGCAGGATCCTCTACGGTGATGAGGGTGCGGGCATGGCCCGCCGTGAGTGTGCCGCTCGCCACCATGCCGCGAACATCCTCGGGCAGACGCAGCAGCCGCAGTGTGTTGGCGACATGCGACCGGCTCTTACCGATGACCTGGGCTAAGTCCTGCTGTGTGTAATCGAACTGCTCGATCAGCTGCCCATATCCCATCGCTTCTTCAAGTGGGTTGAGATCGGCACGCTGAACGTTTTCGATAATTGCAAGTTCCAGGGCTTCCTTGTCATCGACCTCACGGACGATCACCGGCACATCGTGCAGGCCGGCTCTCTGCGCTGCCCGCCAGCGCCGCTCTCCGGCGATGAGCTCGAAGATGTTGGGGTCATCCGTAGGCCGCACGAGAAGCGGCGACATCACCCCCTTCTCCCGGATCGAATTGGTCAGTTCTTCCAATTGATCTGGATCGAAGGTTCGCCGCGGGTTGGCGCGATTGGCGATGATGAAGTCGACTGGCAGACGTTTGCTGCCAGAAGCCGATTCGGTGACGCGCGCACCTTCCATAACGGCCATGTCGCCGATCAATGCCGCAAGGCCCCGCCCAAGGCGTGCTGGTTTATCGGTCATGTCAGGCTCCTAAGCTGCATTGAGCCGCCGCTCACGGCGGATCACTTCGGTGGCGAGACGCAGATAAGCCTGGCTGCCGGCACATTTGAGATCATAGAGCAGAGCAGGCTTGCCATAGGATGGCGCTTCGCTCAGTCGCACATTTCTGGGGATGACGGTCTCATAGACCAGCTCTCCCATTTCGCTGCGCACATCCGCCAGAACCTGCTCGCTGAGATTGTTGCGCTTGTCGAACATGGTCATCACGACGCCCTGTATCGACAAGCGCGGATTGAGCGTCGAGCGGATCTGCTCGATCGTCTGCAACAGCTGGCTTAATCCTTCGAGGGCAAAGAATTCGCATTGCAAGGGCACGAGCACCGCGTCGGCCGCCACCAGCGAATTAACCGTCAACAGATTGAGGGATGGTGGGCAGTCGATCAGGATATAGCTCACCGCCTGATCATTGATCAGCAGACCACTTAA
The DNA here is from genome assembly GCF_000969445.1 of Devosia chinhatensis. NCBI lineage: Bacteria > Pseudomonadati > Pseudomonadota > Alphaproteobacteria > Hyphomicrobiales > Devosiaceae > Devosia > Devosia chinhatensis. The sequence goes on from NZ_JZEY01000061.1 coordinate 799,234, forward strand.
ATCCTTGAACGCGTTGCGCAGCTTGAAGGCGCGATCCTGCTGGCCGGCAATGGTCAGTTCGACACCCAGAAGATCCATGGTGGATGGCACGATGGCTACATTTGGTACACTGGTCATGATTGCCGCTGACGGAACATCGGATTCCCCCACCAGCACGTCATAGGCCGATACGCTGCGATCCGTTCGGGAGATTCCCAATCCCGTCGAAGCATTGCCTTGAGGATCGAGGTCCACAATCAGAACCCGCTCGCCGATGGCAGCAAGTGCCGTGGCAAGGTTGATGGCGGTCGTGGTCTTGCCAACGCCGCCCTTCTGATTGGCCAAAGTCAAAATCCGGGGTGCCAAATTGGCCTCCGTGTGCCGCTAACTCACTGATTTGCGCCGCAGATTCGTGAGGGTTAGCATCACGCCGCGCACGTCGGTGTCACTGGGCTGTATTAACACATCATAAAGCCAATGCGCACCCGATTCGGAGAGCTCATCAACATGTTCCGCGCCTTTGTGTAGCAAGGCGCGCGTATGTGCGGCGAAGAACGGTTCCATCCAGGCGCATAATTGCGGCAATGCCGCCAGGGCACGGGAGGTGATCACGTCAGGGACGCCTGTTTCACGTGAATCAATTTGGTCGCTGCGGCGCCCGATCACGCTGACATTGAGATCAAGTTCGCGAGCCACAGTCCGTAGAAAGCTGACCTTGCGCGCAATTGGTTCGACCAGGACAAACTTCCTGTCTGAACCCTTTGACGCTATGGCCAACGGCAATGCCGGGAAGCCCCCACCGCTGCCGAGATCGAGAAAAAGCCGGTCGCTCGCTTGTGTAAGGGTCAACAACTGCAAGCTGTCGGCGAAATGCCGGCTCCAGACATCCTTCAATGTTTCACGTGAAACAAGATTCTGAACGCTCTGCCATTTTTCGAGCAGTTTGGCATAGGATTCCAAGTCCGCTGCCACGTCTTCATAGGGACGGCTGAAATACGGGCTATAGGGTTTGATAACGTCAGCGACAGCCATCACCCAGCCTTGCGCAGCGTTCCACGCCGCAGGATAGCCAGCAATAGGGTGATCGCGGCTGGTGTCATCCCATCGATGGCCTGCGCTTGCGCAATGGTCTGCGGCCGGTGCTGCGACAACTTATTGCGCAATTCCATCGAAAGACCGGGGATAGCAGCATAGTCCAGATCATCGGGTATCGCGCGTTGCTCATCCCGTCGCATGCTGTCGATATCGGATTTCTGTCGGTCGAGGTAGACCGCATATTGCGCGTCAATGCCAACTTGCTCAAACACCGCCGAATCGATTTCGGCAAGTTCAGGCCAGAGCGTATGGAGATCCTTGGCGCCCAACTCAGGGTATGACAATAGCTCGAATGCTGTGCGGCGGCGACCGTCTTCATTGACAGCGAGACCAGCTTTGCGGGCTTCGCTCGGTGATGTGGTCAGGGTGTCGAGCAGGCTACGCGCATGGGCCACCTTGGCCGATTTCTCTCGATAAAGCGCCGCACGCTCCCGCGCGACCAATCCGCATTCCAGCCCGATCGGGGTCAGTCGCTGGTCCGCGTTGTCAGCACGCAGGTGCAACCGAAATTCGGCGCGTGACGTGAACATGCGATAGGGCTCACTCACCCCCCGCGTCACCAGATCATCGATCATCACACCGAGATAGCTGTCGGTCCGCGACAGGATCAGCGGCTTGGCTCCCGTGGTCGACAAAGCGGCATTGGCGCCTGCCAACAGGCCTTGCGCCCCAGCCTCTTCATATCCGGTCGTGCCATTGATCTGGCCCGCCAGGTACAGACCGGGCTGCCTTTTTACCTCAAGTGTCGGCCGAAGTTCCCGCGGGTCAACGTAATCGTATTCGATGGCGTAGCCAGGCCGGATGATGTCGACTTGCTCGAGCCCGGGCATAGATCGCAGAAACTGCGCCTGCACCTCTTCCGGCAACGATGTGGAAAGCCCATTGGGATAGACCGTATGATCATCCAGGCCCTCGGGCTCGAGGAAAATCTGGTGGCTGTCGCGGTCTGCGAACCGCACGATCTTGTCCTCGATCGATGGACAATAGCGGGGGCCCCGCGACTGGATGCGACCGGAATACATGGCCGAGCGATGCAGATTATCGCTGATGATGCGATGCGTTTCCGCCATGGTCCGCGTGATGTGGCATGAAATCTGCGGAGTCGTGATGGCGCGGGTCAGGGCGGAGAATGGTTCCGGCGGATCATCGCCCTGCTGCTCTTCAAGCACGCTATAATTGATGGTTTTGCCATTAAGGCGCGCCGGAGTGCCGGTCTTTAACCGTCCAAGCTGCAAGCCAAGGCCTTCCAGTCGGGTGGAGAGGCCCAGCACCGGCTTTTCGCCCAGCCGCCCGGCTGGGATCGTTTCGTCGCCCCGATGAATGAGGCCACGCAGGAATGTGCCAGTGGTCAAGACGACGGCCTTGGTCCCGAACCGACGGCCGTCCAGGAGACGCACACCAGTAATGGCGCCCGCGGTCACCTCGAGATCGTCAACCTCGCCTTCGATGACCTCCAGATTGGTTTGGGCCTTGATGGCGGCCTGCATGGCCTGGCGATAGAGTTTGCGGTCGGCCTGCGCGCGCGGCCCCCTGACAGCCGGGCCCTTGCGGCGGTTGAGAACTCGAAACTGGATGCCTGCAGCATCGGCGACGCAGCCCATCAAGCCGTCGAGAGCGTCAATCTCACGCACGAGATGGCCTTTGCCCAGGCCCCCGATAGCCGGATTGCAGCTCATCTCGCCAATCGTGGCGAATTGGTGGGTAATCAGCGCAGTGGGAACGCCGAGACGTGCGGCCGCCGCTGCGGCTTCCGTGCCCGCATGTCCGCCACCCACGACGATGACAGCGTAATCACTCATGATAGGACTCCATGGCTGTTCCCATAGGCCAATGTTTCACGTGAATCAATTGAGATCCCTGTCGGGCGCCTTGCGCGTTTCACGTGAATCACTTGCCGATGCAAAAGCCTGAAAACAGACGATCCAGAATCTTTTCGGAGTCTAGCCGGCCAATCATTCGCTCGAGCCCGGCCGATGCCCGGCGCAGTGATTCCGCCGCTAGTTCCCAATCGCGCAGCGCTTCTCGGGTTTCGACAAGCGCTTCAAGCGCCTGTGTTAACGCGTTCCGATCCCGTTCATGGCTGACCAGTACGGGCTCCCCCGTAGCAAAACTTTCGCCGGCGGCCTGCAGTATCTGGATCAGGTCCTTGATCCCCGATGAATGCTCCACCGACACGGACAGGTCAGTATCGGGGACAAGCGATAAATCCGCTTTCGTTCCGATTGTAATGATCCTTGCGTGTGTCTGCGGCAGCGCCATGTCGGTCACGTCAGGTGCGCGTAACCAGAGCAGGATATCGGCATGCTTGATAGCTTCCGTGGCGCGGCGAATGCCTTCTGCTTCCGCCCGGCTTTCCGTCTCTCTGAGACCTGCCAGATCGAGCAAGATGAAAAGCTGCCCACCGATATCGAGCGGGACCTCCCGGACATCGCGGGTCGTGCCGGCTTCATCGGAGACGATGGCTATCTCCGATCGTGCCAGGGCGTTGATGAGGCTGGACTTACCGACATTGGGTGGGCCAGCCAGCGCCACCCGAATACCTTCACGAACGATCCGTCCGCTTTCGAAAGTAGCCAGCGTCGCGGCAAGCGCAATTTCCAGGTCCGCTAGATCGTGATGCCAGGTTTCCGGCAAGGCGTCGGAGACATCGCCTTCATCGGAAAAATCAAGGCGCGCCTCGATTTCAGCTCGGAGGTTGAGAAGGGTGTCTCGCCAAGTGTCGATTTGCCTTGTGAGGCCGCCATCATAGCGGGCGAGGGCCTGCTGGCGCTGTTTTTCGGTGTCCGCGAGGAGAAGATCACCCAGCCCCTCGACGGCGAGAAGATCGAGCTTGCCATTCTCGAAGGCGCGCCTTGTGAATTCGCCAGGTTCCGCGAGACGCAGCCCGTCCTGGCTCAGCTTTGCCAGAATGGCTTTGACGCCCGCGACCGAGCCATGGACATGCAGCTCGGCGCAGTCCTCGCCGGTGAAGGAGTGCGGCGCGGGGAAAAATGCCACGAGCCCTTGATCAAGCCTTTTGTCCTGCCCGATATGGCGAAGGGCCATGGTGCGAGGCTTTGGGAGGGGGCCGACGAGCTTGGGCAGCACCGCACGAACCAAGGGGCCGGATAACCGGATGACCGCCACGCCGGCGGGTAGGGCGCCCGAAGAGAGCGCCATGATAGTGTCGCCCACCTGCATGAAGACGCCCTGCCCGCTCGATCAGGTATTCATCGAGTCGAAGAAATCCGAATTGGTCTTGGTCTGGCGAACCTTGTCCATGAGGAATTCCATGGCATCGATCGTGCCCATCGGATTGAGGATGCGGCGGAGCACATACATCTTCTTGAGGATGTCGCTTTCCACCAGCAATTCTTCTTTGCGGGTACCGGACTTGGTAATGTCGAGCGCGGGGAAGATGCGCTTGTCTGCAACCTTGCGGTCGAGAATGATTTCAGAATTGCCGGTGCCCTTGAATTCTTCAAAGATCACTTCATCCATGCGCGAACCGGTATCGATCAGCGCCGTCGAAATGATGGTCAGCGAGCCGCCGTCCTCGATATTGCGGGCAGCGCCGAAGAAACGCTTGGGGCGTTGCAGCGCGTTGGCATCCACACCGCCGGTCAACACCTTACCGGAGCTCGGAACGACGGTATTGTAGGCACGGCCAAGGCGGGTGATGGAATCGAGCAGGATCACCACGTCGCGCTTGTGTTCGACAAGGCGCTTGGCTTTTTCGATGACCATTTCGGCCACCTGCACGTGACGTGAGGCCGGTTCGTCGAACGTGGATGAAATGACCTCGCCGCGCACGGAGCGCTGCATGTCGGTCACTTCTTCGGGCCGCTCGTCGATCAGCAGGACGATCAGGTAGCATTCCGGATGGTTCGTCGCGATCGATTGTGCGATATTCTGCAATAATACCGTCTTACCGGTACGAGGCGGCGCAACAATCAAGGCGCGCTGACCCTTGCCCAGCGGCGCCACGAGATCAAGCAGCCGTGCGGAGCGATCCTTGAGGGTGGGATCGGGCAGCTCCATGCGCAGCCGCTCTTCGGGATAAAGCGGCGTCAAATTGTCAAAGTTGACCTTGTGGCGAACCGCTTCAGGATCCTCGAAATTGATCGTCGAGACCTTGAGCAGCGCGAAATAGCGCTCGCCTTCCTTGGGCGAGCGGATTTCCCCCTCGACCGTGTCGCCCGTGCGCAGCCCGAAACGACGGATCTGGCTGGGGCTGACATAGATATCATCCGGACCGGGCAGATAATTGGCGTCCGGCGACCGCAGAAAACCGAAACCGTCAGGCAGGACCTCGACGACACCTTCGCCGACGATGTTGATGTCCTGTGCCGCCAATTCCTTGAGAATGGCAAACATCAATTCCTGCTTGCGCATCGTGGAGGCATTTTCGACCTCCGATTCCTCGGCAAAGGCCAAGAGTTCGGCCGGCGATTTGGCCTTGAGCTCGCTGAGCTTGATATTCTGCATGTATGCGACGGACCCTTGAGGGAATATCGAAATAAGAACGTCTAGGTGGGGAAGGTTCGGAACCGCGCTGCAACCGGGCGGTCGCGCAAAACAGGGGTGTCCTTGCCTTCATGTAGCCTGATCCGCGCGACTGTTCAAGATTGAAACGCGGAAAGAGCGGTGCCAGCAGGCATTTTTATCGCCGGCCCCGCCTGTTTCTGTCTCGCCGCAATTGTGACGTCTCGAGACCCGGCGACGGATTCACGTGAAACCGGAACCGCTAGAACGGTTTGACGATCACCATGATGACGATGACGATCATCATCACCGTCGGCACCTCGTTGAGCATGCGGAAATATTTCTGCGGCTTGTCGTTTCGATCTTGGGCGAACGCCTTGAGGTGGCGGGCATAAAGTCCATGGACGCCGGACAGCGCGATCACGAAGGCCGCTTTCACCCAGGGCCAGATCGAACCCCAATCGACGATACCGTGGCCTACCATGGCCAGGCCGAACACCCAGGTTGCGATCATCGCGGGCGTCGTAATGGCGCGAAACAGCCGGCGTTCCATGATCTTGAAGGTCTCGGACTGCACCGAACCTGTCTCGGCCACGCTGTGATAGACAAAAAGCCGTGGCAGATAGAGCATGCCGGCCATCCAGGCGATCACCGAGATCACGTGCAATGCCTTGAACCATTCGATCATCGTCTTGCTCCTAGCCCCTTTTGACCAGTTCGATCAGCCGTTCCACATGGGCAATGGGCGTGTCCGGCACGATACCATGCCCGAGGTTGAAGATATGAGGGCGATCCGACCAGGCCTCGATGATCTGCCGCACTTCTTTTTCCATGCCTTCGCCACCCACCACCAGCCGCAGCGGGTCGAGATTGCCCTGCACCGGCAACGTGCGGGGCAGGTTGGCAGTCACGAAGTCCCGCGGCGTCGAATAGTCGATCCCCAGTGCATTGACACCGGTGATCCTGGCAAAGCGCTCGAGATTGCCTGCAGCCCCGCGCGGAAACCCGATAATGGGGGCATTGGGGATGCGTTTGCGCAATCCCTCCACGATCCGCCGATTGGGTTCGATCACCTGGCGGCCAAAGGAGGTTTCATCGAGATTGAGCGCCCAGCTTTCGAAAAGCTGCACCACGTCCGCACCGGCTTCGAACTGGGCCGCAAGATAATCGATGCTGGTCTCGACCAGAATGTCGATCAGCTTGTCGAAAGCCTCCGGATGTTCGAGCGCAAATCGACGCGCCGTCCATTGGTCGGACGATCCCCGTCCATTGAGCATATAGGTCGCAACTGTCCAGGGGGCGCCGCAGAAGCCAATCAGGGTCTTGTCCATGGGCAGAGCAGCCCTTAACCGGCGCACGGTTTCCAGCACCGGCTGGAGATGCTCTAAGGCGCGGCTGCGATCGAGACGGTCGATCCCGGCAACATCGAGCGGTTCAAGGATCGGGCCTTCGCCCACTTCGAAGCGAACTGATTGTCCCAGCGCATCGGGAATGACCAAAATGTCGGAAAACAGGATTGCCGCATCGAGGTCGAAACGGCGGAGCGGCTGCATCGTCACTTCCACCGCCAGCTCGGGCGTGTAGCAGAGGTCGAGAAAGGTCCCGGCTTGTTTCCGGGTTTCGCGATACTCGGGAAGGTAGCGTCCGGCCTGGCGCATGATCCAGACAGGGGGGCGATCCTGACGGTCGCCGAGCACTGTCGCCAAAAGTTTACGTTGTGCCACCGGGCTCATGGTTTCGACCCTTCCAAACCCCTAAAGGAGTCTTTCTGTCTTAGTATCTTTATCTTCATAGCGGTGTTTAGCTGCAATTCACGGCCGTTAACAATCGCCGCCCTCGGTGACACTTGCGCGCAGCAGCTTGGTTAATGATGTGTGAACTCGCACCGGCCGACCTCCTGCCGTCCCTCTGCCCAAATCATTAACAAAAGCTTAACCGGGCACTTGCCGAGTCAATGATTCGATTCCGGCTGTGGATGGCGCGCTCAATAACCTCACGTGGCCAAATCCGGTTATCCCCAGAGCTGTCCCCTGCCCCTGCGAGGGGACCCCCGGGCTCAAGCTGTTAATGATTTATTAGCTATGTCGAACAAACTCGGCGTCGGGCAAAACTTGCGAGTCTTACGCACAGATCGGCCTTGAGCTGGGGATGAGTGTGTGGAAAACATGAGCCCATGCTCGTTCTCGCCTCGACCAGCGCCACCCGTAAAGCCTTGCTGGACAAGGCCGGATTGCGGTTTGACATCGTCTCGCCCCGTCTCGATGAACGCGGGCTGCAAGCCGATGCGCTGGCTGCCGGCGCCGATGGACGGGATTTGGCCTTGCTCCTTGCGCAGGCCAAGGCAGAAGCCGGTTCGCGTCAGCGCCCGGACGATGTTGTGATCGGCGCCGACCAGACCCTGGCCCTGGGGCGGGACCTTTTGCACAAGCCTGCTGGTCGCGACGCCGCCCGAGCCCAGCTTGAGCGCCTGCGTGGCAAGACCCACCGCCTTCACGCAGCGGTCGCTCTGGCCCGAAACGGGCAGGCCATCTGGTCGACAATCGAAACGGCCGAATTGACCATGCGCGCCTTTACCCCGTCCGAGCGGGATGAGGTTCTGGATCTCGAGGGCGATGCCATCCTGTCTTCGGTCGGGTCCTACCGGCTCGAAGGCCCCTCCATCCGGCTGTTCCAGACGGTCAATGGCGACTATTTCACCATTCTGGGCCTGCCGCTCCTGCCCCTCCTGGAGGCGCTGCGCGATCATGCCCCCCAACTTCTGTCTCCCGGAAACTGAGATCGTGACCCAAAAGGCCTTCGTCATCGGGCACCCCATCGCCCATTCGCGCTCCCCGCTTATCCATGGTACCTGGCTGCGCGAGCACAAGATCGACGGCACCTACGAGGCGATCGACGTCGCGCCCGATGCCTTGCCGGAATTCTTTGACCGCCTGCGCGGCGGCGCGTTCGTGGGCGGCAATGTCACCATTCCGCACAAGGAGGCGGTCTTTGCCCTCTGCGACAGCGTCGACGCCCTGGCCCGCACTATCGGGGCAGTCAACACCCTTGTGGTGCGCGATGGCCGGGTAGAGGGCAGCAACAGCGACTATCTGGGGTTCCTCGGCAATCTTGACGCCGGTTTGCCGTCCTGGGCGGAAATTCCCGGCGACGCTGTGGTGATCGGTGCCGGCGGCGCTGCCCGCGCCATCCTTGTCGCCCTGCGCGAGCGCTTTCCGGGCACGATCCATGTCCTCAACCGCACCCCCGCCAATGCCGAGGCCCTGATTGCTGAAATCGAGGGGCCGTTCGCGGCACATGGGCTGGACGCTTTCGCGACCCTTGCCCCCGGAGCCGCCCTCCTGGTCAATACCAGCGCGGTAGGCATGCATGGCACCCGGTTCGAGGGGCTTGATCTGGGCCTGCTGCCGCAAACGGCGCTCGTGACCGATATTGTTTATACTCCGCTCGTCACCCCGCTCCTTGCCGCGGCGCAGGCGCGTGGCCTGCGGACGGTCGATGGTCTGGGCATGCTACTGCACCAAGCCGTGCCTGGTTTTTCCGCCTGGTTCGGCGTCCAGCCGGATGTGACACCGCATTTGCGCGCGCGTATCGAAGCCACATTGGATCATTGAGCATGCGTCGCGTCGGCATCACCGGCTCCATCGCCACCGGAAAGTCGACCCTTCTGGCGGCTTTCGCCAAATGTGGTGTGCCGGTCCTTTCCGCCGACGAGGCGGTCGCGGCGCTTTACGCAGGTCCGGCCGTCGGTCCGCTCGAAGCGCTTGTTCCCGGCATTGCCCCCAATGGCGTCGTTGACCGTCAGGCATTGGCGCAACGCCTTGCAGCCGATCCAGGTCTTTTCCCCAAGCTCGAAGCCATCGTGCATCCGCTTGTCCGTCAACGCATCGCCGATTTCCTTGACGATGCCGAGCGTGCAGGCGCAGCGCTCGCTGCCGTTGAAGTGCCGCTTCTGTTCGAAAGTGGCCACGATTACGGCTTCGACGGCATCGCCGTGACCCATGTCGACGAGGCCATCCAGAGGCAGCGTATTCTGGCGCGACCGGGCATGAGCGTGGAAAAGATGCAGACTTTGCTTGCCCGGCAGATGCCGCAGGCCGAAAAGATCAAGCGGGCCACCTGGCATTTCGATACGGCCAGACCCCAGGATGACATCGACCGCGACATCGCCGCTTTGGTCGCCGGCATAAGGGCTGAGGTGCAATGATCAGGGAAATCGTGCTCGACACCGAAACGACCGGCCTGTCCCCCCAGGGCGGGGATCGGCTGGTGGAAATCGGCTGCGTCGAGTTGATCAATCACATCCCGACCGGCAAGCATTTCCACGTCTACATCAATCCCCAGCGCTCCATGCCCGAAGAGGCGTTTCGCGTGCATGGATTGAGCGAAGAGTTTCTGTCCGACAAACCGCTCTTTGCCGCCATCATCGATGATTTCCTCGCTTTTATCGGCGACGCGACCCTGGTCATCCACAATGCGCCCTTCGATATGGGCTTTCTCAACGCCCAATTGATCAATGCCGGCCGCACGGCGCTCGCCAATCCGGTGATCGATACCGTCATGGTGGCACGCCAGAAACATCCTGGCGCCCGGGTCAGCCTCGACGCGCTCTGCAAGCATTATGGCATCGACAATTCCCGCCGCACCCTTCACGGCGCCTTGCTCGATAGCGAGATCCTGGCCGAAGTTTACCTTGAGCTCATCGGCGGCAAGCAGGTTAGCCTGGCACTGATGGCCGATGAAGGCGCCAATGCCGGCTCGATCGTGGCCGATCGCATTCCCGTCAGGCCCCGGCCTGCTCCCCTGCCCAATCGGATTACCGCGGCGGAAGCCGATGCGCATGCCGCCTTCATCGCCAAAATGGGCGACAGCGCCATCTGGGGGCGTTACGCCCCGTCCCAGGCCGCCGGGTAGAAACGAAAAAGCCCCGGATCGACCGGGGCTTTCTTTATTCGGTTCGGTCCAAGGCTCAGTTGAGCTTTTCGCCTTCGGCATTGGCCGGAGCCGCCGGGGCGCCGGGCGCATTGCCCTGAGCGGCGAGCTTGGCCAGGTTCTGGCGATAGATGGCGGAGAAATCGACCGGCTCCATCATCAGCGGCGGGAAGCCGCCCTGCTGGGTCACGCTGGCCAGCACCTGACGCGCGAACGGGAACACCAGGCGCGGGCATTCGATCATCAGCAGCGGCGAGAGCTGGGCCTCGGGAACGTTCTTGAGGCGGAAGATGCCGCCATAGACCAGTTCGACGTTGAACAGGACGGTCTCGTCGCGATTGGCCTTGGCGTTGAGCGTCAGCTCGACCGCGTAGATTTCGTCATTCTGCTTCTTGACGCCGACGGCGATGGAAACGTTGAAGGCCGGGTTGCCGCCGCCGGCCAGCAGGGCAGAGGGAGCACCCGGATTCTCGAACGAGAGATCACGGATATACTGGCCCACCAGGTTCATGCTCGGTGCGGCTGCAGGCTGCGGCGCTGCCGCGCCCTGAGTATCATCGGCCATTGATTGGTCCTTTTCGATGCGGAATTTCAAAGAATTCTGGCGGGGTGGCTACCATTTTTGCCCCTGCCGAACAAGCACGGGCCGTTTATTTGCCGTCCTTGCGCCAGTCGTCGTTGCTGGCATCGATGATCAGGGGCGGTGACTCGTCGCCATTTTCTTCGCCTGCAGGGTCATGGCGGCGATAGGTTGTGGTGGTCTGCACCACCCGCACACGACCGGCCAGTGCGCCGAACAAGCGATTGCGTACGGCAGGTATCAGCAGGATCAGCGCGATCGCATCGCTGAAAAATCCGGGCAGGATCAGCAGCACGCCCGCCAGCCCGATCAGCATGGTGTCGAACATGGTTTTGCCCGGCAATGTGCCGGCACTGACATTGGACCGCAGCCGCGCCACCACGCCCAGCCCTTGCTGGCGCAACAGCATGGCCCCGGCCACGCCGCCCAGGACGACCAGGCCAAGCGTCGGCAGCAATCCGATGGCGCGACCCACGAGGATAAACAGCGCGATTTCCACCAGCGGCAGCAGGAAGAAACCAAGAGCGAAAAAGCGGGCCAAGGGCAGGTCCTTCTCGGGTTAGGCGGATGGCAGGCGCGGCAAAATGCAACTCGCCCCATCGTGAACTGGTTTTGAGCTAAAGCTTTCCCTATATATAGGACCGGATTGGCGCCAGACGAGCGCCGTAACGCCCTTTTTTGTCGACGCCTCCCGCGCAAGGTGCCCCATTCATGGACGAATTTCTCGACCTGCCAACCCTGATTGCCATTGTCGTGGCCGTGTTCGTGCTGTTCCGGCTCCGCTCGGTGCTGGGGACACGGACGGGTAACGAGCGCCCTCCGGTGGATCGCACCCGCTCCACGCCGGCCGAGAAAAGCACCAATAATTCCGATGAAACCGTCGTCCCGCTGCGGCCCCGGCCCAGCGTCGCCCAGCCCGAACTGGATGACGAGCGGCGCGCCCGCAAGCTGGAGGCCGAAATCGAGCAGGCTTCCGCCGGCAATGCCGAGCTTGCCGCTGGTCTGCGCGCCGTAGCGGAAGCGGACCCCACCTTTACACCCAAGTCCTTCCTCGAAGGCGCCAAGCAGGCTTACGAGATGATCGTCACCGCTTTTGCCGAGGGCGATCGCCAGACCCTGCGCAACCTTCTCGAAAAGGATGTGTTCGAAGGTTTCCAGCGCGCCATCGCCGATCGCGAAGCTGCCGGACAGAAGGTGGATTTCACCTTTGTCGGCCTGCCCAAGATCGCCATCGTCTACGCCGATTATGACAAGAAGAACGTCAACGTCACGGTCGACTTCCATGCCGAGGTGGTGTCCGCCACCCGGGACGCCGAAGGCAATCTGGTCGAGGGCAATGCCGATCAGGTCCAGACCATTGCCGACGAATGGACCTTCGCGCGCAATCCCAAGTCCCGCGATCCCAATTGGAAGGTCGTCAGCACCTCCCAGCTCGATTAAGACCCTGCGGCAGGCCCTTGTTCCATGTCCAAGCGCGACCCCAAGCGCCTGCCGCCCGATTTCCATCTCTGGACGCATGTCACCGAGAGCGTGGAGCCCCTGCGGCGCAAGCCCTTGTTGACGCTGGGGAGCGGCACCCTGCCTGTGCCGGTCGCCGAGCCGGCGCCGCAGATCAAGGCCCCGCCAAAAAAGCTCTCTGCCGCCAAGCCTTTCCTGCCCCCCTATCAGGCACCAAAGCCCATGGCCCGGGTTCCGGAAAAAGCGGTGGATCCGGCCATCCACAAAAAAGTCCGCCGCGGCAGGATCGAGATCGATGGCCGCATCGATCTGCACGGCATGACCCAGATCGAGGCGCGCGAGGCATTGCACCGCTATGTCACGACCCGCGCCGCGAGCGGCGCACGCACGCTCCTTGTCATCACCGGCAAGGGCCTTAAGACCGACAATGATTATATTGCGGCCATGACCGAGCGGGGCATCCTGCGTACCATGCTGCCCATCTGGCTGTCCGAGCCGGGGCTGGCGCATCTGGTCTCCGGCTGGAGCCCGGCGGCGCGCGGCCATGGTGGCGAGGGGGCGTATTACGTACGCCTGCGACGCGCATGACCCCACTCGGCGCCAAGCTGCGGGCCATGCGGGAAGCGCGCGGCATCTCGCTCAAGGAAATGGCGGCGGCGCTCAACGTTTCGAGCGCCTATCTTTCCGCCCTCGAACACGGCAAGCGCGGGCAGCCGACAAGCTTCCTCCTGCATCGCATCATCGCGTTCTTCAATGTCATCTGGGACGAGGCCGAAGAACTCCAGCGCCTGGCGGAAATTTCGGACCCCAAGGTCACGATCGATACCGGCGGGTTGACCCCCGAAGCCACCGAACTCGCCAATCGCCTGCGCGACGGCATCAACCGCCTTGAAGCGGAAGATCTCAAATTCCTGCGCGACGAACTGGTCAAACGCGCCGGCCGCCGCCGGTAAGCCACGCTTCATCCGTCTTGCGTCGTGCCCGGCCCGCCTTCGCCCACAAGGGGGAGAAGGGGGGCCGGGTGCATTGCGTCAGCCTAGAGCACGAACTTGCTGAGATCGGTATCTCCGGCCAGGACGCCGACCTTCTCGCGCACGAAGGCAGCGTCGATCTTGACGGTCTGGCCGGCCCGGTCCGGCGCATCGAAGGAAATTTCTTCCACCAGCCGCTCCATCACCGTCTGCAGACGCCGGGCACCGATGTTCTCGACACTGGAATTGACCGTCACCGCCGCGTCGGCGATTGCTTCGATCGCATCCTGCGTGATCTCGAGCGTCAGCCCTTCAGTGCCCATCAGCGCCACATATTGCTTGATGAGGCTGGCTTCTGTGTCATTGAGAATGCCGATGAAATCCTCGCGTGTCAGCGCTTTGAGCTCTACCCGGATGGGCAGGCGGCCCTGCAATTCGGGCAGCAGGTCGCTTGGCTTGCTCACATGGAAGGCGCCGGAGGCGATGAAGAGGATATGGTCGGTCTTGACCGGTCCGTATTTGGTGGCAACTGTCGTGCCTTCGATCAGTGGCAGCAGGTCTCGCTGCACGCCCTCGCGCGAGGGCCCGCCCTGCACGCCGCCCTCGCGGGCCGCCACCTTGTCGATTTCGTCGATGAAGACGATGCCGTGGTTTTCCACCAGCTCGATGGCTTCGCTCTTGAGCTGATCCTGGTCGAGCAGCTTGTCGGCCTCCTCGGCCACCAGCGGCTCATAGGCGTCCTTGACCTTGATCTTGCGCTTGACCCCGCGCCCGCCCATGGCCTGCTTGAACATGTCGGAAAGGTTGATCATGCCGATGCCGCCATTGGGCATGCCGGGAATGTCAAAGCCCCCGGTATTGGCCGCCGGCTGCATCTCGATCTCGATTTCCTTGTCGTCGAGCTCGTTTTCCCGCAGCTTCCTGCGGAAGCTGTCGCGGGTCGACGGCGTGGCCGAAGTGCCCACCAGCGCATCGAGCACCCGCTCTTCGGCATTATGGTGAGCCTGCGCCTGCACGTCCCGGCGACGCTTGTCGCGCAGGACGGTGATGCCGGCTTCCACGAGGTCCCGCACGATCTGCTCGACGTCGCGGCCGACATAGCCGACCTCGGTAAACTTGGTCGCTTCCACCTTTACGAAAGGTGCCTGGGCCAGGCGGGCGAGGCGGCGTGAAATCTCGGTCTTGCCGACGCCCGTCGGTCCGATCATCAGGATGTTCTTGGGGCTGACCTCACGCCGCAATTCGGGCGGCAATTGCTGGCGGCGCCAGCGATTGCGCAGCGCCACGGCGACGGCGCGCTTGGCGTCGGCCTGGCCGACAATATGGCGGTCGAGCTCGGAAACGATCTCGCGCGGGGAAAAATTGGTTTCAGTCATTATTCGTCTTTCCGGACCGCTCATCGAGCCGGTCCTTCTGGGTGCCGCCAATTGGCCGGCACGCCGTTCCTTAGCTGAGCTCGATGGTTTCGACCGTCACATTGCCATTGGTATAGACGCAGATTTCCTCGGCGATCTTCATGGCCCGGCGGGCGATCTCTTCGGCATCGAGTTCGGTCGCCTGGTGCAGGGCAAGTGCTGCCGAATGGGCGTAATTGCCGCCCGAGCCGATGGCGATGACGCCATGGTCCGGCGTCAGCACGTCGCCATTGCCGGTCAGGACCAAGGTGTCCTTTTTGTCGGCCACGATCATCATGGCTTCGAGCTTGCGCAGATAGCGGTCGGTGCGCCAGTCCTTGGCCAGTTCGACCGCGGCGCGCATCAGCTGGTCGGGATATTGCACCAGCTTGGCTTCGAGCCGCTCGAACAGCGTAAAGGCGTCAGCAGTGGAGCCGGCAAAGCCGCCGATCACCTTGCCATCGGCCAGGCGACGCACCTTCTTGGCGCCGTGCTTCATGACCGTAGGGCCCATGGAAACCTGGCCATCGCCGGCCACCACGACCTTGTTGCCCTTGCGTACGGAAACGATCGTCGTCCCGTGCCACCCGGGATTTGTGTGTTCACTCATTGGGGGAAGTACTCCGAACTGTTGAGTGATATTTAGGGGCCCGGCCCACGATTGCAACCAAGTGCGCCCTAACCCAATCTTCA
Organism: Devosia chinhatensis; assembly: GCF_000969445.1. NCBI lineage: Bacteria > Pseudomonadati > Pseudomonadota > Alphaproteobacteria > Hyphomicrobiales > Devosiaceae > Devosia > Devosia chinhatensis. Next base: position 814,797 of record NZ_JZEY01000061.1, read on the forward strand.
CGCCGTCGTGCCTATCTGCTAGTCACCCGCCGACCGCCGGAGACAAAGCCATGCGCAAGAGCACCATCGCCCGCAAGACCAACGAGACCGAGATTGCCGTCTCGATCGATCTCGACGGCACCGGCAAGCACGAGATGAAGACCGGCGTTGGCTTTTTCGACCACATGCTGGACCAGCTCGCCCGTCATTCGCTGATCAACATGAAGGTCACCTGCAAGGGCGACCTGCACATCGACAGCCACCACACGGTCGAGGATGTCGGCATCGCGCTCGGCCAGGCCATCAGGGAAGCGCTGGGCGACAAGAAGGGCATCCGCCGCTATGCCTCCTCGGACCTGCCCATGGACGGCACACTGACCCGCGCGGCGCTGGACGTATCGGGCCGCGCCTTCCTCGTCTTCCGGGCCGAGTTCAGCCAGGGCAAGATCGGCGATATCGACACCGAGCTGTTCCGCGAATTCTTCCAGGCTTTCGCGGTCAATGCCGGGATCACGCTCCACATCGAAAACTTCTACTTCGACAACAACCACCATCTGGCCGAGTCCATGTTCAAGGCCGTGGCCCGCGCCCTGCGCGACGCCATCGAGATCGATCCGCGCATGAGCGACGCGGTGCCCAGCACCAAGGGTACGCTCTAAGGCTTTCACTGGACGTGCTTTTGCACTAAGTCAGCCGGGAACTGGATCGTCACCCCGGCGCGGGCTGGGATGACATCGGGGTCGTGGAGAATATGCCATGAGCACCATAGCCATCATCGATTACGGCGCGGGCAATCTGCGTTCAGCCGCCAAGGCTTTCGAGCGCGTGGCCCATGAGCGCGGCAAGGGCGACAAGATTGTTGTCACCGCCGATCCCGAAATGGTCCGCAACGCCGATCGCATCATGCTGCCCGGCGTCGGGGCCTTCGCCGATTGCATGGCGGGGCTGAACGCGGTGCCCGGCATGATCGACATGCTCGATGAAAAGGTGATCAAGGGTGGCACGCCGTTCCTGGGGGTCTGCGTCGGCATGCAGCTTCTGGCCAGCGAGGGCCGCGAAAAGACGGTGACCAAAGGCCTTGGCTGGGTTCCCGGTGCCGTCGAGAAGATCGCCCCGGCCGATCCGGCGCTCAAGATCCCGCATATGGGCTGGAACAATATTGCCGTGACCCGCCCCCATGCCCTCATGGCCGGCATTGCCGATGGTCCCGACGGGCTCCATGCCTATTTCGTCCATTCCTATCACCTCAGGACCGCCGATCCCGCCCACCTCGTGGCCACCACGGATTATGGCGGGGCTCTGACCGCCTGTGTCGGCCGCGACAACATCTTCGGCACCCAGTTCCACCCTGAAAAAAGCCAGGCTTTGGGATTGAAGCTGATCGAAAACTTTCTGGGATGGTCTCCATGATCCTTTTTCCCGCCATCGACCTCAAGGACGGCCAGTGCGTGCGCCTCAAGCTGGGCGACATGGAGCAGGCCACCGTCTTCAACGACGATCCTGCCGCCCAGGCAAAGAGCTTCGAGGACGAGGGTTTTGACTATCTCCACGTCGTCGATCTCAACGGCGCATTTGCCGGCGAAAGCGTCAATGGCGCGGCTGTGGAGGCCATTCTCAAAAGCGTGACATTCCCGGTGCAGCTTGGCGGCGGGATCCGCACCCTCGCCCATATCGAATCCTGGCTCGAGCGGGGCCTGGCCCGCGTCATCCTGGGTACCGTGGCGGTGCGCGATCCGGACCTGGTCAAGGAAGCGGCGCGCAAATGGCCCGGGCAGGTCGCCGTCGGCACCGATGCCAAGGGCGGCATGGTGGCCGTCGAGGGCTGGGCGGAAACCTCCGAGCTGTCGGTCATTGAACTGGCCAAGCGCTTCGAAGGCGCCGGCGTCGCTGCCATCATCTATACCGATATCGATCGCGACGGGGTCCTGGCCGGCATCAACTGGGATTCGACCCTCGAGCTGGCGCGCGCCACGTCGATCCCGGTCATCGCCTCTGGAGGCTTGGCGTCGATGGAGGACATCGAGCGCATGACGCGGCCCGATTATCAGGTGCTCGAGGGCGCCATATCCGGCCGGGCCCTCTATGACGGGCGCATTGATTCACGTGAAGCATTGGCCATGCTGAGGGCCGCTGCCTGATGCGCGAGCGGCAGAAGCGGTTTCCCTTGCTGGGACACATCGTCGTCTTCTGCCTGATCGGGTTGTTCGCCATGTCGCCGGTCATCTGGGTTGCTTTGGCCAATGCGCAGCAGCCGGGCGCCCAGATCGGTCTGACCGATCTCATGGCCGGCTGGGGTGTGATGGGTTGGCTGGTCATGGCGCCGGTCGCGCTCGGCCCGCTGCTCTTCCTCTTCTGGACGGCGATCTTTGCCATCCATCTCCTGGTCTATTTTCGCCGCAAGGGGGAGCGCCCATGAACGCCAAGCCCTTTCCCTGGCGCCTTTATGTCGTCCTTTTCACCCTGATCGTGCTCTTCACCCTGGCGCCGCTGATCTCGGTCTATTTCACCTATCTGGTGGCAGACGCCAATGGCTGCACCGTCAATGAGGCGACCATCCATACATGCATGGTTCTGGGCATGGATTGGGGTGGTCTGCTCTATACAACCGGCGTCTTCGGCTGGTTCATGCTTGCCACCATTCCGCTTGGCGGCGGTGCGCTGATCGTCTGGCTGGTTATGCTCCTCATTCACTATTTCGCCTGGCGGCAGAAAGCCCGAACGCCATGAGCCTCAAGATCCGCATCACTCCCCGTCTGGACGTTCCCCGCCCGCGTCGCCCGGAGCGCAGCGAGGACGCGCACAACGCAAAAGGAAGCCGCCGGTGAGCCTCAAGACCCGCATCATTCCCTGTCTGGACGTCGCCGGCGGCCGTGTGGTCAAAGGCGTCAATTTCGTCGATCTCGTCGATGCCGGCGATCCGGTCGAGGCGGCAATGGCTTATGACGCGGCCGGCGCCGATGAATTGACCTTTCTCGATATCACTGCCAGCCATGAGGGACGCGACACCATATTCGACGTGGTCGCCCGCACGGCCGAGCACTGCTTCATGCCGGTCACGGTGGGCGGCGGTGTCCGCACCGTCGAGGACATTCGCAAGCTGCTGCTGGCTGGAGCCGACAAGGTGGCGATCAATTCCGCTGCCGTGAACGACCCCGATTTCATCGCGCGCGCCGCCGACAAGTTCGGCAATCAATGCATCGTCGTCTCGGTCGACGCCAAGCGGCGTGCGAATGGCGCCAATGGCTGGGAAATCCACACCCATGGCGGCCGCAAGCCCACCGGCATCGATGCGGTGGAATTCGCCGCCCGCATGGTCGAGCGGGGGGCCGGGGAATTGCTGGTGACCTCGATGGACCGCGACGGCACCAAGTCGGGCTTCGATCTCGAATTGACCCGAACCATTGCCGACAGCGTCGAAGTCCCGGTCATCGCCTCCGGTGGCGTCGGCACCCTGCAGCATCTGGTCGAGGGCGTCACCCAGGGCCACGCCAGCGCGGTTCTGGCCGCGTCCATCTTTCATTTCGGTACCTTCACGATTCCCCAGGCCAAGACCTATATGGCCGACCATGGCATTGCCATGCGCATGGACTTCGCGGACGGTCCGCTCAACTAACGAATGGCCGGCCGCTTAAGTCTGAGTGACGCCGCCCGGTTTTTTTGCTCTAAGCCGTGACAAGACAAGTTGGGCCCCGGCTCATGCCGGGGTACGCCCAGAGGGTGGGACGACAATGACACTCGAAGACCTTGAAGCCCGTATCGCGCTGCGCGCGGCTGCGTCCCCCGAAGAGAGCTATACGGCCAGGCTGATTGCGCGCGGTATCGCCAAGACGGCACAAAAGCTGGGCGAAGAAGCGACCGAAGCGGTCATTGCCGCGGTCAGCAATGACCGCGCCGAGCTGGTCAAGGAAAGCGCTGACCTGCTCTATCACCTCCTGGTCGTGCTGCGGGCGGCCGATGTGCCCCTTGCCGAAATTATGGCCGAACTCGATACCCGCACCGCCCAGTCGGGCCTGGCCGAAAAAGCTGCCCGCAAGGAACAATGATGGCCAAGCGCGCTCCCGCCCCCGACGCCTATCGTCACTTCACCAAGGCCGAATGGGCCAAGCTGCGCGACGGCCAGCTGATGACCCTGAACGAGGACGACATCAAGCGCCTGCGCGCCCTGACCGATCCGATCTCCCTGGCGGAAGCCGAGGAAATCTATCTGCCCCTCTCCCGGCTCCTGTCCTATTATGTCGAGGCCATCCAGGGCCTCAACCAGGTCGCGACGCGCTTTCTCAATACGCCGGGCGACAAGGTGCCCTTCATCATCGGCGTCGCCGGGTCGGTTGCGGTGGGCAAGTCCACCACCTCGCGCATCCTGCAGGCGCTGTTGTCGCGCTGGCCCTCCAGCCCCAAGGTGGACCTCGTCACCACCGACGGCTTTTTGCATCCCAATCGCGTGCTCGAAGAGCGCGGGCTCATGCAGCGCAAGGGCTTTCCCGAAAGCTACGATCGCGCCCGCTTCGTCAAGTTTCTCGCCGATATCAAGTCCGGCAAGGCGAAGGTGTCGGTGCCAGTTTATTCCCACCTCGTCTATGACGTGGTTCCAGGCGAGGAAGTGCTCATCGACCGGCCGGACATTCTGATCGTCGAAGGGCTCAATATCCTGCAGCCGGGCGATCTTCCACGTGATGGCACCCCCATCCTCTTCGCCTCCGATTTCATCGATTTTTCCATCTACATCGACGCCGATGTCGAGGACCTGCGCGACTGGTACGTCATCCGCTTTTTCCGGCTGCGCGAAACCGCTTTTCGCGATCCCACGTCCTTCTTCCGCAAATTCTCCGAAATGAGCGAGGAAGAGGCCGGTGCCTTCGGCCGCAATATCTGGCAGACCATCAACCTCCCCAACCTGCTCCAAAACGTCCTGCCCACCCGTGGCCGGGCCGACCTCATCCTCAAGAAGGGCAAGGATCACCGCGTCGAGGACGTCAAGCTCCGCAGACTATAGGCGTTCGACCACAAGGATGTGCGAGGCTCAAATGGAGGCCGTGCTTCAAGACCACCGTCATTGCTCGGCTGGGCCGGCAATAGCGTCCTCGCCTTTCTGCTAATATGTCCCCGGCTGTGGCTGGCTCAGGATGATCAGGTTGCCGTCCGGATCGCGCAGCTTGGCGGTCTTGAAGAAATCCCCGAAAGCCTTGGCCACCGGCTTGATGCCGTGCATTTCGAGCCGGGCCAGCTCTTCGGCGATATCGTCGACGATGAGCATGATCACGCTGGCGCCGGCCCGGTCCTCGTCGCTCATCACATGCACCCAGCCACCACCGGGCAGTTTCCATTCGGCCACGTCGGTCATGGTGCGCGCATCGGCGGTGCGCCCGAACAGATATTCATACCAGACCAGGGAATTGCCGAGATCTTCGACGGCGATCCCGGCCAGCACGTTCGTGAGGGTCATGGACAGGTCCACTTTCTCTTCTTGCTTTTGATCGAGAGTAACACAGTGGGTCGCCGTGGCCAGTCCTGTTGGCGGAAGGCCCCTGCACTGCTATAGGCGGGGGCATGTCGAGGGAGTTTGTGTCATGACCCAGTTGCGCATCATCATTGCCGGTGCCGGCGGGCGCATGGGTGCGGCCAATATCCGGGCCGTGGCGGCCCATCCCGGGCTTGAACTGGTTGGGGCCCTGGATCGGTCCGGCGCTGACACGCTGGGTTGTGACGCCGGCACGCTGGCCGGCATCGAGGCGCTGGGCGTTGTCTTGACCGACAATGTGGTCCCCCTGCTCGACCAGGCAGACGCGATCATCGATTTTTCCGCTCCCGTCGCCAGCGTGGCCCTGGCGCGCCAAGCCGCTTCGCGCGGGCTCGTCCATGTCATCGGCACCACCGGGTGCCTCGAGGCGGAGGACGAAGCCATCGCCCAGGCCGGCCGCGATGGCGCCCGAATCGTCAAGTCGGGCAATTTCTCGCCCGGCATGGTCGCTCTGGCGGTCCTTGTCGAAAAGGCTGCCGCGGCCCTCTCGTCCTATGACGTCGAAATTCTTGAAATGCATCACAATCTCAAGGTCGATGCCCCTTCGGGCACGGCGCTGATGCTCGGCGAAGCGGCCGCCCGGGGTCGCCAGATTTCGCTCAAGGATAATGCGGTGCGCGTCCGCGACGGCCATACCGGCCCGCGCGAGGCCGGCACGATCGGCTTTGCCACCCTGCGCGGCGGCAATGTCATCGGCGACCACAGCGTGATCCTGGCCGGACCCTCCGAGCGGATCGAATTGACCCATCGTGCCCAGGATCGCACCATCTATGCCAATGGCGCCGTCCTGGCGGTGCTCTGGGCCCACCGGCAAAAGCCGGGCCTTTATTCCATGGCCGATGTGCTCGGCCTTTCCGATTGAACCACAGGACAAAGACATGACCGGCACGCTCATTCTCGTTCGCCACGGCCAGAGCGAATGGAACCTCGAAAATCTCTTCACCGGCTGGCGCAATCCCAACCTGACGGAAAAGGGTGAGGGCGAGGCCCGTGCCACCGGCAAGGCGCTCAAGGCCGCCGGCATCGTGCCCGATCTCTATTACACGTCCGGCCTGCGCCGTGCCCAGCACACGCTCGACCTGATGCTCGAGGAAATGGGGATTCAGAACGTCACCATCACCCGCAACGTGGCGCTCAACGAGCGCGATTACGGCGATCTCTCCGGCCTCAACAAGGACGACGCCCGCGCCAAATGGGGCGAAGACCAGGTGCTGATTTGGCGCCGGTCCTATGATGTGCCGCCTCCGGGCGGGGAATCGCTCAAGGACACTGCGGCCCGCACGCTGCCGTATTACGAGGCCGAGATCCTGCCCCAGCTCAAGGCCGGCAAGACCGTGCTTGTCGCCGCCCATGGCAATTCGCTGCGCGCTCTGGTCATGGCCATCGAGGGCCTTACCCCCGAGCAGATCCTCGCCCGCGAGATCGCCACCGGCGAACCCACCGTCTACCGGATCGGTGCCGACGGCGCCCTGGCCGAAACCGTCACGCTCTAGCCTTCGAGGCGCGGGGCGGGGCTTTTGTCCTCGAACAGCACCGCCCTGCCCTCGCGCGGCTCGACATAGAGCTTGAGCGTCAGCACGCGCAACACCGCATAGACCGGCGTCGCCAAGGCGATGCCGACAATGCCGAACAGGCTCCCCATGATCGCCATGATGCTCAGCGACCAGGCCGGAGACAGCTTGATGATGCGCTGCTGCAGCATCGGGGTCAGGATATAGCCCTCAAGATTCTGGATCAGCAGCAGGCCGATCGCGCCCAGGATCAGCGTATTGGTATCCTGCGCGGCCAGCGTCAGCAGCACCGGTACAGCCGAAAAGATCGGCCCCAGGAACGGGATGAAGTTGAGCGCACCCGAGAGCAGCGCCAGGATCGGGGCATTGGGCACGCCCAGCGCCCAGAGCAGCAGCCCCATCAGTGAGCCGATCAGCACCATCATCGCCAATTGCGTCACCATCCAGCCGCGCAACGCCTCGCCGGTGGCGCCCAGAGCCTCGAGAAGGCGCGGACGGTGCTTTTGCGGCATGAGCAGCAGGAAGCCATCGCGATAGGCGGTGGGATTGATGGCAAAGAACAGCGCGAGGAACAGGATGACCACGACGTCGCCCACCACCCCGATCGTGCTGCCGAAGAACGAGCGGGCTTCGTTGAAGATGCCGCCCGGATCGGGGAAGAAATTCTGCAGCATCGCCTCGATCTGGCTGCGGTCGAGTTCGTCCACCACCCCGCTTTCGACGGCGAGGCCATAAAGCCGGCTCACCTCGCGCACCAGCATGCGCCAGAGGTCCTGGAGGCTGAGGATGAGGCTCACCCCGCCCAGCGACAGGGCGACCAGCACCACGACCAGGACGAGGATGCTGACAATGGCCAGGAGCACCGGCCGCGGCGCCGGCAGGATCAGCCGCAATCCGCGCACGGCCGCGTCCAATACGCAGGCGATCAAAACACCGGCAAAGATGATCAGCAGGGTGTGGGACAGGTACCAGGCCAGAATGAGGCCAGCGGCCAGAACGATTCCGGTGACGATGGCGCGTGTATCTGCCGGCATATGCCCTCCACTGCTTTAATGGCCCATGCGAAAGCTTCGCATGGGCGGAGGGTTCCATGCCAGAGCCAAATGCCGTCGCCTCATGTCGCCGTGGAGATCACGCCCGCTTCCCAGCCCAGAATGGCGCGCTTGCGCGGCACGCCCCAGTGATAGCCCGTCAACGCCCCGGACGCGCCCACGACGCGGTGGCAGGGAACGACGAAGCTGATCGGGTTCTTGCCCACCGCGGCCCCCACGGCGCGCGAGGCCGAGGGTCGTCCGATATGGCGGGCCACGCTGGCATAGGTGGTGGCCCGGCCCACCGGGATCTTGAGCAGCGTTTCCCAGACCTTGACCTCGAAATCGGTGCCGATCAGAACCACCCGCACCGGCCTTTCGGCCGACCATCGCGCCGGATCGAAGATCGGCTGGACAAGGGGGGCGATGCGGGCATCGTCGCGACTGAAGCGTGCCTGCGGCCAGCGATTGGCAAGGTCCGCCAGTGCCGCCTCGACGCTGGTCTCGGCATCGGCAAAACCCAGCCCCGAAATACCATATTCGGTTGCCGTCGCCACGGCGGTGCCGAACGGCGAGGGCGCCACCCCCCAGACCATGTCCATGCCGGCCCCGCCGGCGCGAAAGGCGCCCGGGGGCATGGCCTCATAGGTGACGAACAGGTCGTGCAGCCGCGATGTCGAGGACAGGCCCACCTCATAGGTCGCCTCGAGCACGCTGGCCTGGTCACGCAAAAGGCTCTTGGCGTGATCGAGCGCCACGGCCTGGGAGAAGCTTTTGGGCGACAGACCGCACCAGCGCCGGAAGAGATCGGTCAATTGCCGCTCGCTGAGGCCCATGGCCCGCGCGAAGGCGGCAAGGTCGGTATGGTCCGGTCCGGTCTCGCTGAGATAGCGGATGGCGGCGCGGACAATGTCGTAATCGCTTTCGGGCGCGAGCATGGGACGCTGGTTCATGTCCGGATCTTCCCTTCTCTTGATCGCGCTCTTCTTAGCCCGGCAAGGCGGGCGCGGACGACCCGGATTTGACGCCGATCAGGCGCTGCGGCGCGCCTTGCGCAAGGCGGCGCCGAAGGCACGCGCGAAACTGGATTTGTCATCCCGGGACAGGAAGCTGCCCAATTCGATCTCGCCGGTCTCGTGGCGCAGGAAAATTCCGGTCGTGCGTTCGAAGCCATCCCGGCTGAGCCGCAGCCGCACTGTTGCGGGTTCGAAGCGCTGGAGCACCTTGTCCTTGCCCGGCAATGCTGCGGTGATTTCGAGCTGGTCGGTCCAGAGCGTCACCTGCTGGAACTGGCTGCCGCGGCGGCGCTGGCGCAGGCCGAAGGCTACGAGCCCGCCGCCTGCCATGCCATAGGCCGCCAGGCCCGGCACGACGAATTCGGGCATAGCCACAAGGAGGGGTGCGCCCAGCAAGCCCGCCACGACGAGCCCGATCCAGCCGCCGGCCGCGCGAAGCGATCGGTCGGGCCGCAGCGTGGCCGCAAACAATGGTGTGGTCTTGGTGGCTTGCATCACGGACTCTCTTGGTCGAAATACTGGCAGAGAATCGAGAGCGAGAGAATGGTGCCGCCAAAAAAAGTGAAGGCTCTCAGCCGGGCAGACGCGGAGGCGATCTTTTCCCGCTTTCACGAGATCGAGCCCGAGCCCCGGGGCGAGCTCGACTACGTCAATGCCTTCACCCTTCTGGTGGCCGTCGTGCTCTCGGCACAGGCCACCGATGCCGGGGTCAACAAGGCGACCAAAAAGCTCTTTGCGCTGGCGCCTTCGCCCGCCGCCATGGTGGCTTTGGGCGTCGAGGGCATCGAGGACCATATCAAGACCATCGGCCTGTTTCGCGGCAAGGCCCGCAACGTCTTCGCGCTCAGCCAGATCCTGATCGACCAGCATGGTGGCGAGGTGCCCGAGGCGCGTGACGCCCTCGAAGCCCTGCCCGGCGTGGGCCGCAAGACCGCCAATGTGGTGCTCAATATCTGGTTCAAGCAGCCCACCATCGCGGTCGATACCCATCTCTTCCGCGTCGGCAATCGCACCGGCCTTGCCCCCGGCAAGACCCCGCTGGAGGTGGAAAAGGCGCTGCACAAGAAGGTGCCGGCCCGCTTCATGCTGCACGCGCATCACTGGCTGATCCTGCATGGGCGCTATATCTGCAAGGCCCGCAAGCCCGAATGCTGGCGCTGTCCGATCGCGCAATGGTGCCGGTTCGAACCCAAGACGCCCCCGCCCAACACCCTTTTGCCCAAGCACGTCTAGACGATCGCTCCGCCGCGCAGACCCTGCTCCCGGCGGGTGGCAATCCTCGATGTTGACATCGATCACATAGCGATTGCACAAGTAAGCAATGTCTACATCACCTCAGAACGCGCCCTATCATCATGGCAATCTGCGCCAGGCCCTGCTGGAAACTGCGCTGATCCTGCTCGAAAAGCAGGGTGAGGCCGGGCTTGGCCTCCGCGATCTGGCCCGCGCGATCGGCGTGTCCCCTGCCGCGCCCTATCGTCACTTCGACAGCCGAGCCGCCCTGCTCGAAGCTCTGGCCGTCACCGGCTTCACCCGATTGACCGCGCGCATGCAGGCGGTCATGGCCGGTCGGCCCGAGGATCCGCTTGCCGCCACGGGCAAGACCTACGTGGTTTTTGCCCTCCACAATCCCAATCTCTTCCGGCTCATGTTCTCGCCCCAGCTGAAAAAGGAGGCGCGCCCCGGCCTGCGCATCGCCGCCGACACGGCGTTCGACGCCCTGCGCCAGGCCATTGATGGCGTGGGCTCTCGGCAGCGCATCCGGGCGCTGGCGGCCTGGGCCAAGGTCCATGGGCTTGCCGTGCTCTTGCTCGACGGGCAGATCGCCATCCAGGCAGGCGAGGACAGCGAGGCCCTGGTGGCCGAGATCATCGGCTCGCTCTAGCCCCCCGAAATGATTGCCCGGCCTGTCGTCTTGCTCTAAACCGGCCACGCCCCTTCCATCAGTGCCGGACCTGCCCGCCATGACCCAGACCCGCTTCGACGTGTTGACCATCGGCAATGCCATCGTCGACATCATCGCTCCGGTCGAACCCGGTTTCATCGAGCGCGAAGGCATGCAGGAAGGCATCATGCACCTGATCGACAGCACCCGGGCTGAAGATCTCTATGGCAAGATGCCCCTGTCCCGCCAGCAGGTGTCGGGTGGCTCGGCCGGCAACACGGCAGCCGGCGTGGCCTCCCTGGGCGGCCGCGCGGCCTTTATCGGCAAGGTGGCCGATGATCCGCTCGGCGATGTCTTCGAAACCGATCTGGCCGAGATCGGCGTCCATTATGCCACGTCCCGCCTCAAGAATGGCGCGCTGACCGCACGGTCGATGATTTTCGTCTCTCCCGATGGCGAGCGGACGATGAATACCTATCTCGGTGCCTGCCACGAACTGAACGAGCGCGATATCAAGCCCGACGAGATCGGCGCCGCCGCCATCACCTATATGGAAGGCTTTCTCTGGGACCCGGTGGAAGCCAAGAAGGCCTTTGTTCTCGCCGCCCATTATGCCCACAAGCATGAGCGTGCCGCCGCCTTCACGCTTTCCGATCCGTTCTGCGTCGATCGCTATCGCGCCGAATTCCTCGACCTGATCCGCTCCAAGACCATCGATTATGTCTTTGCCAATGTGCACGAGCTGAAATCGCTCTACCAGACCGACGATCTGGGCGAAGCGGTGCGCGAAATTGCCAAGGACGCCGAGATCGCCGCGATCACCATGGGCGCCGATGGCGCCATGGCCGTGTGCAATGGCGAGGTCATTTCCGTCCCCGCCTTCCCTGTCGACAAGGTTGTGGACGCCACCGGCGCCGGCGACCTCTTCGCCTCCGGTTTCCTCCTCGGCCTCGCCCGCGGCCAGAACATGGAGACTGCCCTCAAGACCGGATGTCTGGCCGCTTCCGAGGTGATCAGCCATATCGGCGCCCGGCCGCTGGTCGATCTGGCCCAATTATCCCAGCGGCACGGATTGGCCGGGTAAGGCGCGCGAGGGTCCGGCCGGCCTCGCCTTCCCTAAAACCTCAGGCGAAACTCACCCGCTTGCCGTCCATCTCCGCCAGAATGGCGCGCGCAGCCGCTGCCGGGTCGGCTGCCTCGATGATCGGCCGGGCCACCACCAGGTGAGAGGCGCCTGCGGCCAAGGCCTCGGCCGGGCCCATCACCCTTTTCTGGTCGCCCTTTTCAGCGCCGGCCGGCCGGATGCCGGGCGTGACGACGGCCATGCCCGGCCCCACGATCGCGCGCACCATTTCGGCCTCGTGCGGGGAGGCGACCACGCCGCCAATCCCCGCATCACGCGCCTGCTGCGCCCGCAAGGCCACAAGTCCCGCCGCATCCCGCTCATAGCCGGCCTGCCTCACATCCTCATCGTCCATCGAGGTGAGAACCGTCACGCCCAGCACGCAGAGGCCCGAGCCGGTGGCGGCCTTGGCGGCGGCTCGCATGGTCTTGGGATAGGCATGGACGGTGAGCATGGTCGCGCCAGTCTCGGCGATCGCCGCCACGCCCTTTTCGACCGTGTTGTCGATGTCGAGCAGCTTGAGGTCGAAGAACACTTTCTTGCCCGCCGCCAGCAGCGCCTTGCCCAGCCCATAGCCGTCCGCGCCATAGAAGCACTGATAGCCGATCTTGTAGAAATCCACCGCATCGCCCAACAACGAGACGATCTCCTCGGCGCGCGCGCGCGTCGAAACGTCGAGCCCCACGATCAGCTGGCCAGCCATTCTTGTCTCCTGCGATGTCCTGTATTCCGCTTCGCCTAGACCATATTGCCGGGCGCGGCAAGCGCCATCAGTCGAACCAGTCCGGCCCGATCTCCTCGAAGGGCGTCCAGTCGATAAGCAACGCCGGCGTCGTGAAATCGAAGAGAAAGCCGTTGCCGCCACCCAGCCCGCCCTTGCGGCTCTGGTCTTCGGCGCGGGAAATCGGCAAGCCTGCCACATGGCATTTGAGCAGCGTGCCCACCGCGCCATGGCCGCAGAACACGACGCGCGCATCCGCCGGGACCGAGGCCAGCGCCATGCGCACGCTGGCAACGATCCGGGCCTGGGCCGCGCGGGCTTTTTCCCAGCCATTGACGCTCTGGTCCGGCGCGGCGAAGAACCGGTCGGCATGGTCCTCGAACAGGGCCGGCGGCAGAAAGCCGGTGGCGCTGCGGTCGTTCTCGCCCATGTCGTGGTCGGTCAGCACCGGCGTGCCGCTGCGCCCGGCAATCCGCTCCGCCAGCTCCAGCGCCTTGGTCTCGCGGCTCGAAAACACCACCGCGCCGACCAGCCCCGGGCTGCGCGCCACGAAAGCATCGGCCCGGGCCTTTCCGATATCGGACAAACCCCAGAGCGGCACCGGAATGGCCGGGTCCATGCGCACCTGCGGATGGCTGAGATAGAGTGCGCGCACCTTATCCCCGGCTGATCCGGACAAGGTCTGTCACCAATGTCTCGATTTTACGGTTGATCGCCGGCTCGACCGGATCGCCCTTTTCGTCGAAGGCGGCATCTGCCGGACCGATGCCGAGCAGGCCCGGGGCCACAAGCCCGCCCATCTTGCCCAGGCTGTCCTGCAGGTGGCTCAGCGCCCAGATCGTCCCATATTTGCCCGAGCTCACCCCGCCTATGCCGAACACGGCGTTTCGGAACGGGCTCGGTTTCTGCCGGCTGAGCCAGGTGATGACATTAACCAGCAGCGGTGGCAGCCCGCCATTATATTCGGGAGTCGCGATGAAGATGATGTCCGCGTCACGCCACTTCTGGGCCAGTGCTCCCGCTGCCTCGGGCACCTGGTCGGGCTCGAGGTCTTCGTTGAAGACCGGCATGGGAAAATCGCCCAGATCGAGATCGCTGACCTCCACCCCCGCTGCCCGCAATCTGCGGCCCATCAGCATTTGCAGCCTGCGATTTTGCGACCCGGCGCGGATGGACCCCGACAGGGTCAGTGCCTTTTTCATTTTGCCTCCAGCAACAGCCTTGTCGAAAGTGACAAGTGTCGCTCGTCTAGGCAAGAGCGTTGACGGCGCCGCCAATTGGGGTCGTCATGCAGCAGCGCCTTCACCTAGGGAAACCACCATGTCCAAGATGATCTTCGTCAATGTCCCCGTGCGGGATCTCGCCGCCTCGATGGCCTATTACAAGGCCCTCGGCTTCAGCCACAATCCCGACTTTACCGACGAGACGGCCGCCTGCATCGTCATCAGCGAGACCATTTTCCTCATGGTGCTGACCCACGACAAGTTCAGGCAATTCTCGTCCCGGCCCATCCCCGACCCCATGGAACAGACCCAGGCGCTCTATGCCCTGTCCTGCGACAGCCGGGAGGACGTCGATGCCATCGCAACGGCCGCTCTTGGCGCTGGCGGCAGCGAATATCGTCCGGCCCAGGACATGGGCTTCATGTATTCGCGCGCCATTGCGGACGTTGATGGCCATGTCTGGGAATATGTCTGGATGGACATGAACGGCATGTCCTGAGAACCGTACCGAAGGGCAAATCGCGCCACTGGCGCGATTTCAACTGCGCCTTAGGCCTCGAACATCTTCTTGAGCTTGTCGAAGAAGCCGCCCGAATTGGGGCTGGTTTCCTCGGTTTCGAGCCGGGCGAATTCCTCGAGCAATTCACGCTGCCGCTTGGAAAGGTTCTGCGGCGTCTCGATATCGAGCTGCACGTAGAGGTCGCCCACGTCCTTGCTGCGCAGGACCGGCATGCCCTTGCCCTTGAGCCGCACCCGCTGGCCCGGCTGCGTACCCACCGGCACCTTCACCTTGGCGCGGGCATTGTCGAGCGTGGGCACTTCGAATTCTCCGCCCAGGGCCGCCGTCGTCATGGCAATGGGCACACGCGCATAAAGATCGGCGCCGTCACGCTGGAACAATTGGTGCGGCCGGATCGAGACGAAAATATAGAGATCGCCCGGCGGACCGCCCCTGATGCCGGCCTCGCCCTCATTGGCCAGCCGAATGCGGGTGCCGTCCTCGATCCCCATGGGAATATCCACCGAGAGCTTGCGGTTCTGCTGCCGGCGTCCCTGGCCGCCGCAATCGGTACAGGGCTGGTCCATCATCTGGCCCCGCCCCTGGCAGACCGGACAGGTCCGCTCGATGGTGAAGAAGCCCTGCGCCGCGCGCACCTTGCCGTGGCCATTGCATTGCCGGCAGGTATGGGTGCCGGTGCCGGGCTTGGCGCCCGAGCCGTCGCAGGTCTCGCAGCTGGCAAGGCTGGGCACGTCGATTTCCACCGTGCTGCCTTCAAAGCTCTCCTCGAGATCGATCTCGAGATTATAGCGCAGGTCCGAGCCGCGCATACGCGCCGCGCCACCCGCATTGCCGCCGCGGCGTCCGCCCCCGCCCATGAAGTCGCCGAAGATGTCTTCGAAAATATCGGACATGGACGAGGAGAATTCCGGCCCGAAGCCATGCCCGCCGCGACCGCCGCCATTCTCGAAGGCGGCGTGGCCGAAACGGTCATAGGCGGCCCGCTTCTGGCCGTCCTTGAGCGTGTCATAGGCCTCGTTGATTTCCTTGAACTTGGCTTCCGCTTCGGCATTGCCCGGATTGCGATCGGGGTGAAACTGCATGGCGAGCTTGCGATAGGCGCTCTTGAGGGCGGCATCGTCGGCGCCCTTCTGGCAGCCGAGCACCTCGTAGAAATCGCGTTTGGACAAGGTCAAATCTCTCTTCGGTCGCGCCACCCTCGGCGTCGCGTCGGAACAAACAAAAGCCGGCCGAACCGGCATTGCCCCGCATATGGGCAGGCGCGGGGGTATTAGCAAGGGGAGAGGTCGGGATCAACCAGAACAGGATTCACGTGAAACTTCGAGCCGTCCCGCAGGGCAAATCTCTCCAGTGGAGAGATTTGAGGCGAGAAGGCCATGAGAGCTATGCTCGAATGGCAGAGCCGGCCGCTACGCAGCGAAATCTCTCCAGTGGAGAGATTTCAGGGGCGAAGGCCGTGAGAGCTACGCTTGAATGGCGGGATAGTCCCGCAGGGCAGATCTCTCCAGTGGAGCGCTTAAAGGGCGAAGGCCATGAGACTGCGCGGCGTCACCGAAGGTCAAGCAACGCCAGTGGCGCTGAGCAAGCCAAAGCAGGCCACAAAAGCTACGCCTGAGTGGCCGCTCGACTGGCAGCAACGCCCCGCAAATGCCGGCCTCCCCCTGCTTCGCACCTGCCCCGGCAATCCCCAACAAAAAAGCCCCGGCGTTTCCACCGGGGCTTTCATCTGTTTCAGACAAAAGGCTTACTTCTTGTCGTCGTCCTTGACCTCTTCGAAGTCGGCATCGACGACATCGTCGTCTTCTTCGTCGCGCGTGCCATTGGCCTTGGCCTCGGCTTCATCCTGGCTGGCCTTGTACATCGCCTCGCCCAGCTTCATCGACACTTCGGCCAGCTTGGCGGTCTTTTCCTTGATCGCCTCGGCATCGTCTCCTTCCAGCACCGACTTGAGGTCGGCGATGGCGGCCTCGATGGCGCCCTTGTCCTCGGCCGAAACCTTGTCGCCATAATCGGCGACCGACTTTTCGGTCGAGTGGATCAGGCTTTCGGCCTGGTTACGGGCTTCTACTGCCTCGCGCTTGCGCTTGTCGGCTTCGGCATTGGCTTCGGCGTCCTTGACCATCTTCTCGATGTCGGCGTCCGAAAGACCGCCCGAGGCCTGGATGCGGATCTGCTGCTCCTTGCCGGTGCCCTTGTCCTTGGCCGACACGTTCACGATGCCGTTGGCGTCGATGTCGAAGGTCACCTCGATCTGCGGCACGCCGCGCGGCGCGGGGGGGATGCCGGCCAAGTCGAAATTACCGAGCAGCTTGTTGTCCGCCGCCATTTCGCGCTCACCCTGGAACACCCGGATGGTCACGGCGCTCTGGTTGTCCTCGGCGGTCGAGAAGGTCTGGCTCTTCTTGGTCGGGATCGTGGTGTTGCGATCAATGAGGCGCGTGAACACGCCACCGAGCGTTTCGATGCCGAGCGACAGCGGGGTCACGTCGAGCAGCAGCACGTCCTTGACGTCGCCCTGCAGCACGCCGCCCTGGATGGCAGCGCCCAGCGCCACCACTTCGTCCGGATTCACGCCCTTGTGGGGTTCCTTGCCGAACAGCTGCTTGACCGCTTCCTGCACCTTGGGCATGCGGCTCATGCCGCCGACCAGCACGACTTCGTCGATCTGGCTGGCCGACACGCCGGCATCCTTCATGGCCTGCTTGCAGGGCTCGATGGTGCGGGTGATGAGGTCATCGACCAGCGATTCGAGCTTGGAACGGCTGAGCTTCAGCGTCAGGTGCTTGGGACCCGAAGCGTCGGCAGTGATGAAGGGCAGGTTGATTTCGGTCTGGGTCGAGCTCGAGAGTTCGATCTTGGCCTTTTCCGCGGCTTCCTTGAGACGCTGCAGGGCCAGCTTGTCGCCGCGCAGGTCGATGCCCTGTTCCTTCTTGAACTCGTCGGCGAGGTAATCGACGAGGCGCATGTCGAAGTCTTCGCCGCCCAGGAACGTGTCGCCATTGGTCGACTTCACTTCGAAGACGCCGTCGCCGATCTCGAGGATCGACACGTCGAAGGTACCGCCGCCAAGGTCATAGACCGCGATGGTGCCGCTGTTCTTCTTGTCGAGGCCATAGGCCAAGGCTGCCGCAGTCGGCTCGTTGATGATGCGCAGCACTTCAAGACCCGCAATCTTGCCGGCATCCTTGGTCGCCTGGCGCTGCGAATCGTTGAAATAGGCCGGCACGGTGATCACGGCCTGCGTGACGGTCTCGCCGAGATAGCTTTCGGCGGTTTCCTTCATCTTCTGCAGGATCATGGCCGACACCTGGCTGGGCGAGAACTTGTCGCCCGAGGCTTCGACCCACGCATCGCCATTGTCCGCGGACACGATCTTGAAGGGCACGAGACCCTTGTCCTTGGCCACGACCTTGTCGTCATAACGGCGGCCGATCAGGCGCTTGACGGCAAACAGGGTGCCTTCGGGATTGGTCACGGCCTGCCGCTTGGCGGGCTGGCCCACCAGGCGCTCGCCGTCCTTGGAGAAGGCGACCATGGAAGGCGTGGTGCGTGCGCCTTCCGCATTTTCGATGACTTTGGGATTGCTGCCGTCCATCACGGCCACGCAGCTATTGGTCGTACCGAGGTCGATACCGATAACTTTTGCCATTTAACTAGCCTCTCTTTCAGCGAACCCGCGGCGAAGCCCTGGAAAGCAGCTTCGTGCCCCTCTCGGGTCGGGTCCCTCGTAGGTTTGGAAATCGCCCGTTGCCGGGCCTCGGGGCGTATATAGGGGGGTGCGGGAAGGGCTTCAAGCGCGTCGGCGAGGAGATTTTCCGGTGCCGCGAGAGGAAATGCCGCCCGGCGCACCGGGCGGCTCGGGATCAGTCGTTGATCGTGTAGCTGCTCAGCGTACAGATATCGATGCTCGGCTCGATCAGCTCGGCGCCATTATCCATGACGAACTTGAAGTCATAAAGACACTGGTCCGAACCATCGCCGATCGTGGCGGTGGCCTCGTGGCCGGCAGACAGCACGCCGGTATCGCCCAGGAGGTCCTCGCCCCAGCTGTTTTCACTGCTGGGCGTGGTGTAGAAATAATGCAGGTCATAGGAGCTGTTGTTGATGACCGTGAATTCCACGGTCTGTGCCGCGGCGGGCAGGATGCCGGCCACGAGCACAAGGGCGGCCAGGCCACCCGCAAGGATCGTTTTCATGATGATTACCCTCAAGCCGGTGCACGCGCACCAGCGCCTCATATCTGCCATTTGCCGCGAACGCCGCCAACTGGATTTTCGCATCATCGTTGATGGCGCGATGCGCCTGACCTTTTGCGGTGATCAGCAGCCCATCCGTGCTCCCGAATCACCTCTTTCCAACCCTGCCCGCAGCGCCTAGAAGCACGCTATGCGCGCGCCCGGCACCGTTCTCCTGCACGACAATCTCGACCCCTCCGGGCAGAGCCTGCTCTTTGCCGAGCCGCGGGAAATCCTTGTCGCGTACGATGCCGCTGCGGCCCGCGCCGCGCTCGCGCGGCTCGCCGAAGCCGGCGCCGAGGGGTTCTGGGCCGCCGGCTATTTTGCCTATGAGCTCGGCTTTCTCTTCGAAGAGCGCTTGAGCCCACTGCTGCCGGTGCAAAGCGACACCCCCCTTCTCTGGTTCGGGCTTTACGACGCGCCAAGGCGCCCTGACGCCGCCGCCATCGATGCGCTCTTGGCCGAGGCCGGGCCTGCCACGCTCCACGATCTTAGCCCCCGCCTCGACCGCGATGCCTATGCTGGGGCTTTTGCCGATGTGCAGGCGCTCATTGCCTCCGGAGACACCTATCAGGTCAATCTGACCATGAAGGCCGATTTCCGTCTCGAGGGCGATCCGCTGGGGCTCTACCGCATCCTCGCGCAAAGCCAGAAAACCGCCTATGGCGCCTATATCGATGCCGGCGATCACCGCGTTCTCTCCCGCTCGCCCGAACTCTTCGTCTCGGGCACCGGCCCGGTTCTGCGCGCCCGGCCCATGAAGGGCACGCGCCGGCGCGGCCTCACCCTTGCCGATGACGAGGCCGGCCGGGCCGCGCTTGCCGCCGACGAGAAGAACCGCGCCGAAAACCTGATGATCGTCGATCTGCTGCGCAACGATCTCGGCCGCATCGCCGAAATCGGCTCCGTGCGCGTCACCGATCTCTTTACCGTCGAGACCTATCGCAGCCTTCACACCATGACCTCGGGTATCGAGGCGCGGCGTCGCCCCGGCATCGGCATTCTCGACGTGCTCGACAATCTCTTTCCCTGCGGCTCCATCACCGGCGCGCCCAAGCTGCGCGCCATGGAGATCATCGCCGCGGTCGAAGCCGGCCCGCGCGGCCTTTACACCGGCTCCATCGGCTATATCGCCCCCAACGGCGATTTCAGCTTCAACGTCGCCATCCGCACCGCCATCATCGACAGCGCCGGGCGCGGCGAGATCGGCATGGGTGGCGGCATCGTCGCCGATTCCACCGCCGATGCCGAATATGACGAGGCCCTGCTCAAATTGCGCTTCCTCTCCGATCCCGCCCCGCCGGTCACCCTGATCGAGACGCTGAAATGGACCCCCGAGGGCGGCTACTGGCTCCTCGAGCGCCATCTCGACCGGCTCCTGGCCTCCTCTGCCTATTTCGACCTGGCAACGACCCGCGCGGCAATTAAGACCCATCTGGCCGATGCTGCTCGTGACTGGACCGGCCCCATGCGGGTGCGCCTCACTTTGGGCGAGTCCGGCCTGGAGCACACGGCGACGCCTCTGCCGCCCAGCCCGGAAAAGTTCCGCTTCGCCATCGCGCCCGACCCGCTCGATTCCGGCTCGCTCTGGCTTGCCCACAAGACCACCAACCGCGCCTTCTACGACCAGCCGCGCCAGCGCGCCCATGACCTTTACGGTCTCGACGAAGTCGTGTTCTGTAACGAGCGCGGTGAGGTGACCGAGGGCAGCTTCACCACGCTCTTCATCGGCAGCGCTGGCCGGCTTCTCACCCCGCCGCTCGCCGCCGGCCTCCTGCCGGGCACGCTCCGGGCCGAGCTCATCGCCAGTGGCGAGGCCCTGGAAAGCCGCCTCACCCTTGCCGACCTCGCCCAAGCCGAGGCAATCTGGCTGGGCAATTCCGTACGCGGCCTCGTTCGGGCCGAATGGGTAAGGACAGACCATGATCGAGATCCGGCCTGACGACGTGCTTCTTGTCGTCGACGTGCAATATGATTTCCTGCCCGGCGGCAATCTCGCCGTGGCCGGCGGCGACGAGATCGTGCCGCTGATCAACCAGCTGGCGCGGCGCTTCACCCATGTGGTGCTGACCCAGGACTGGCATCCCTCCGATCACGTCTCGTTTGCCAGCCAGCATCCCGGCAAAGCCCCCTTCGACACCATCGACCTCGATTACGGCACCCAGGTCCTCTGGCCCGACCATTGCGTGTGGAACAGTCATGGCGCCGAAATCTCTGCCGATCTCGACATCCCCCATGCCCAGCTCGTCATCCGCAAGGGCTATAATCGCGCCATCGATTCCTATTCCGGTTTCCAGGAAGCCGACCGGCAGACGCTGACCGGGCTTGCCGGCTATCTGGGCGAGCGCGATCTCGGCCGGATTTTCGTCGTGGGCCTCGCCACCGATTTCTGCGTCGCCTGGACGGCCCTGGACGGCGCCGCCGGCGGCTTCGACGTCACGGTGATCGAGGATGCGACCCGCGCCATCGATTCCGACGGCTCGCTGGCCCGGGCCTGGGCCGATATGGAAGAGGCTGGCATAGAGCGCATCCAGAGCCGGGAAATATTGGGCTAGCTCGCGTGCCGCAGGCTAAATCGCTCCATTGGAACGATTTTTAGCGAGAAACGCCATGAGAGCTATGCTCGAATGGCGGGGCAATAGAAAAGGGCGCCTGCCGGCGCCCCTTCAAACCCGTTGCTAGGCGCTCACGCGCTCTTGTCGACGCCGTCGTCACCGGCCTCGGGAGCCGGCGCAGCGCTGGCGCTGCCGCCCTTGGCGACGCCCACCATGGCCGGGCGCAGCACGCGCTCGCCGATGGCAAAGCCTTCCTGCACCACCTGCACCACCGTGCCCTCGGGAACCTCGGGGTTCGGCACTTCGAACATGGCCTGGTGCTTGTGCGGATCGAATTTCTGCCCGGCTGCCTCGATGCGCTTGACGCCATGCTTGGCGAGCAGGCGCTGGGTTTCCCGTTCGGCCAGCTCGATGCCCTCGATCAGGCTCTTGAGCGTGCCTTCGGCGGTCTCGCGCGTTTCCGCAGGAATGACCACCAGCGCCCGGCTCAGTGCGTCCGTGGCGCTCAGCATGTCGCGGGCAAAGCCGGCAATCGCATAGGAGCGCGTATCGCTGACGTCCCGCTCGGTGCGCTTGCGCAGGTTTTCCATCTCCGCGACCGTGCGCAGCAGCTTGTCCTTGAGCTCGGCATTTTCGGCCGCAAGGGCCTCGACCGGATCGACCTCTGGCGTTTCGGTGACCGGCACTTCGATTTCCGGCATGTCGCCCTGGGCGGCGTTTTCGTCGCTCATGTCGTCTTCTTCCGTGAAAGGTGAACTCTGTTGCCTGCCATATCGGCCAAGGCGGGGCTCAATTCAAGCGTATCGCCGCGCGGAATGCAAAATTGCTCTCGGCACCAGGGTCATGCAAGCATCATCTGGTCACGCATAAGGCCGTCAGCGCTTGCGCGCCATCATCGCCGAGATGACGTTGGCGGTGTAGTCGACCACCGGCACGATGCGCGCGTAATTGAGCCGGGTCGGCCCGATCACCCCCAATACGCCCACGATCCGGTCATTGGCGTCCTTGTAGGGGCTGAGGATGACCGATGAGCCCGAAAGCGAGAACAGCTTGTTTTCCGAGCCGATGAAGATGCGCACGCCCTGCGCCCGCTCGGCATCGCCCAGCAGGTCGAGGAGCCCGTCCTTGCTTTCCAGCGCGTCGAACAATTGACGCATGCGCATCAGCTCGTCGCTGGCCATGGCGTCGTTGATGAGGTTGGCTCGTCCCCGTACGATGACGGTGGGCGCGCCATTGCCCTTCGGATCGGTGAGCGTGGCGATGCCGGCATCCACCAGGCGCTGTGTCAGCTCGTCCAGTTCGGCGCGCTGCTCGGCCCGGCGGTCGTTGAGCGCCTTGCGCGCTTCCGAAAGCGTCCGCCCCACCACGTAATGGGCCAGGTAATTGCCGGCCTGGCTGAGGGCGCTGGCAGTCAGGCCCGGGGGCAGGTCGAGAATGCGGTTTTCCACCTGCCCGTCCTCGCCAACCAGGATCGCCATGGCCCTGGCGGCATCGAGCCGCACGAATTCGATATGCTTGAGCACCATGTCGGCCTTGGCCGCGATGACCACCCCGGCGCCCTGGCTGAGGCCGGACAGCAGCGAAGATGCCTCGGTCAGGAAATCCTCGACCTTGCCCTGGCCGGCGCTGCCCTCGATATGGCGGGAAATCTGGCTGCGCTCGCTTTCGTCCACCGCGCCCACTTCGAGCATGGCGTCGACGAAAAAGCGCAGGCCCTGCTGGGTCGGCGCGCGTCCTGCCGAAGTATGGGGCGCCGCGATCAGGCCCAGGTCCTCGAGGTCGGCCATGACATTGCGCACCGATGCGGGCGACAGCTCCACCTGCAGCAGCCGGCTGAGATCGCGCGATCCCACCGGCAGCCCGGTATCGAGATAGCGCTCCACCAGCCGCCGAAAGATGTCCTGGCTGCGGGAATTGAGCACCGAGAGAAAGTCTTCTGCAGGTCTGGTCATCTGGGTTTGACTAAAATCGTCCGCTTTAACCTTGGCCCTTCATTTAAGCCCTTCCTCCCCAGCCGCCAAGCGCCGGGCGCTTGTGGGCGGGTCCGATGAGGGTTAAGACGCGGTTAACGCCACCAGAGACTGGACCCGATATGCGCCCTTCCGGCCGTCAGCCCTCCGATATGCGGGCAGTGACCCTTGATCGAAACGTCGCCATGAAGGCCGAAGGCTCGTGCATCGTCGCCTACGGCAATACCAGGGTCCTGTGCACCGCCTCGGTCGAGACTTCGGTTCCCGGCTGGCTGCGCGGCAAGGGCAAGGGCTGGGTCACCGCCGAATATGGCATGCTGCCCCGCGCCACCGGCTCGCGCACCCGCCGCGAGGCGACTGCCGGCAAGCAGTCCGGCCGCACCCAGGAAATCCAGCGCCTGATCGGCCGGTCCCTGCGCGCCGTGGTCGATCTCGAGGCTCTGGGCGAAGTTCAGGTCACGCTCGACTGCGACGTGCTCGAAGCCGATGGCGGCACCCGCACCGCCTCGATCACCGGCGCCTATGTGGCTCTGGCAGATGCCATCAAATGGATGGAAGAGCGCAAGCTCACCAAGGGGCAGGTGCTGCGCGACAGCGTCGCCGCCGTCTCCTGCGGCATCTATCGCGGCACGCCCGTGCTCGATCTCGATTACCTCGAGGACGTCGAGGCCGAGACCGACGCCAATTTCGTCATGACCGGCTCGGGCAAGTTCGTGGAAATCCAGGGCACCGCCGAGGGCGCGCCCTTTTCGCGCGCGGAACTCGAAAGCCTTATGACCCTAGCCGAACAGGGCATCGGCGACCTGAGCGCCATGCAGAAGGCAGCTTTGGGCGCATGATGCTGTTCCGGAAAATGGCCCCCTCACCCGCCGGCTTCGCGGTCGACCTCTCCCCCCGGGGAGAGGCAAGTGGTGCACGACCCGCGCGGCAGCGCCACCTTCCCCTTCGGGCGAAAGGTCTGGCCGCAGGGCCGGGTGAGGGCGCCTTTTCCGAACACGATTGCCCCATCTGGAACGACATCCAGCGCGCCCTCGAGGGAGCCAGCAAATGACCGTCATCCCCCGTCTGCGACCCGGCACGCGCCTTTGCATCGCCACGCACAATGCCGGCAAGCTCACCGAATTCCGCGAGCTGTTCGCCCCCTTCGGTCTCGATCTGGTCTCGGCGGGCGAACTCGGCCTGCCCGAACCCGAGGAAACCGGCACCACCTTTGCCCAAAATGCCCGGACCAAGGCTCATGCTGCGGCCAGCGGCGCCAATATGCTGGCCTTGAGCGATGATTCGGGCCTCTGCGTCGATGCGCTGGGCGGCGATCCGGGTGTCTATACCGCCGACTGGGCCGGCGTGCCCCGCGACTTCAACCGCGCCATGAAGCGGGTGGAAGACGCGCTGCAGGCGGCCGGCGCCAATACGCCGGGCCAGCGCCGCGCCTCGTTCAACGCCACATTGTGCCTTGCCCATCCCGATGGCCGCGACGTGCTCTATGTCGGCAGGTGCGACGGCACGCTGATCTGGCCGCCGCGCGGCGAGATGGGCCATGGCTATGACCCCATGTTCATGCCCGATGGGCACGACATCACCTTCGGCGAAATGGCGGCCGAGACCAAGCATTCCTGGTCGCCGGGCCAGCAGGGCCTCTCCCACCGCGCAAGGGCTTTCGCGCAATTCGTGGAGAACCAGATCGATCATGCTTAGCGCTCGGTCGACATCGTCGATGAAAAGCTCCCCTGGAGCCTTTCAGCCCGCTGGAGCCATGAGAGCGATGCTCAAGGGACTGAGGCCATGACCAATCCCAACGATCTTTTCGGCATTTACGTCCATTGGCCCTTCTGCGCGGCCAAGTGCCCCTATTGCGACTTCAACTCCCATGTCCATCGCGGCGCCTTCGACGAGGACGCTTTCGTTGAGGGCTACAAGCGCGAAATCGCCCATATGGCCGCGCTCTCGCCCGGCCGGCTGGTGCAGTCGATCTTCTTTGGCGGAGGCACACCCTCGCTGATGAGTCCCAAGGCCGTCGGCACCATCCTCGATGCCATCGCCGAGGAATGGCAGATCGACCGCAATGCCGAGATTACGCTCGAAGCCAATCCCACTTCGGTGGAAGTGGATCGCTTCAGGGGGTTCCGTGCCGCCGGCATCAACCGCGTTTCGCTCGGCGTGCAATCGCTGCGTCCCGGCCCATTGGCCGAACTGGGTCGTCGTCACACCGTCGAAGAAGCCGTTGCCGCGGTGCGCATCGCCCAGTCGGTGTTCGACCGCTCCAGCTTCGATCTCATCTATGCCCGCCCCAAGCAGACGCTCGAGGACTGGGAAGACGAGCTCAAGGAGGCGCTGTGGCTGGCGCGCGGCCATATCAGCCTCTACCAGCTGACCATCGAGCAGGGCACGCGCTATTTCGACCTGCACCAGGCCGGCAAGCTCGCCATGCCCAACGAAGACCTGTCTGCCGATTTCTACGAACTGACCCAGGAACTGACGGCCCAGGCCGGCATGCCGGCCTATGAGATTTCCAACCATGCCGTGCCGGGCCAGGAAAGCCGCCACAACATGCTCTACTGGCGCTATGGCGAATATGCCGGCATCGGCCCGGGGGCCCATGGGCGCCTTATGGTCAATCACCAGCGCCATGCCACCGCCACCGAGCGCATGCCCTTCGACTGGCTCAGGCGTGTCACCGAGCAGGGCCACGGCATGGTCACCGACGACGTCCTGACCTGGGAAGAACAGGGCGACGAATATCTGGTCATGGGCCTGCGGCTCAAGGAGGGTATTTCCCCCTCCCGCTTCATGGCCATTTCTGGCCGCGGCATTGCCGAAAAGCAGATCGAGGCCCTCAAGGGCTACGGTTTCCTCGAAACCCTGCCCAACGGCAATCTGCGCGTCACCGAGAAAGGCTTCCCGGTTCTCGACGCCGTCGTGGCGGATCTCGCAGCCTGACCTGAATCAGGAAAGTGCTATTGGTCAGGCCGTCAGAGCTTGGCCGCGTCCAGCGTCGTCGCACCCCCGGACCCGATCTGCCTGATCACGAGGGCATAATCGCTGCGCCCATTGGCGTTGAAGCGGAAGAGCCCGTCTCGTCCGGCAAAGCCGGATGGATTGGTCAGCAGCGCCTGGCTATAGGGCGGATTGGCCAGCGACAGCGTGTTCACATTGGCCAGGATCGTCGCCGTATAGGCGATGGTCGCCATTTGCGGTGGCGCGGCGCCGAACTGGCGCTGGTAATCGGGGCGGATGGCATTGAGCCCGGCGTCGTCGACTGCCGGAAAGATCGCACCGCGCAGCGCCGGATCGGCCAGCAGCGCAGGATCGTTCGCCCAATCGGCCGAGCCCACCAATTGCACGAAGTCCTTGTCCACGCCGGTCTGCGCCACCAGCGCGGCAAAACGCGCGGCGCTGGCCCGGTCCGGCAGGAACAGCGCATCGATCATGCCGCTCTCCATCTGCGGCTTGGCCTGGTTGATGATGCCCTGCGCTTCCGACACGTCGGAAAAAGTATAGACGGCGCCCGGTGAAAATCCCGCGGCGATGGCCTGTTGGCGGAAGGCCATGGCCAGCGCCTCGCCATAGGGCGTGGCCGGAAAGACGCCCGCCGGTCCGCGCCGCCCCTGGTCGCGGATATAGACCATGGCCCGCTTCATCTCGGTATCGGGCAGGACGTTGAGCACATAGACATTGGGTCCCGCGACCGCGCCATTATTGGCAAAGCCGATCAGCGGAATATTGGCTGCCCGCGTGACACTGGCCGCCGCGCTGATCTGCTCGGCAGTCACCGGCCCCAGCACCAGCCTGGCGCCATCCCGGATCGCCGCGCTCGCGGCGCTGGCCGCGCCTGCCGGGCTCGTGCCGCTATCGCGCAGAAAGATGGTGATGTTCTCCCCGATCGTGGGGCTGGCCTCGATGAAGCCGATGGCCAGCCGGCTGGCATTGGCCAGGGCCGTTCCCAATTGCGCCAGCGCCGGCTCGCCCGACAGCGGCAAGATCAGCGCCACCGGTACCGGCCCGCGCCCGAAGCGCTGGGCATTACCCGACGGCATCGGGGTGATCGGAGTTCCCGTGGCGCCCCCGCCAGGTGAGCTCCCCGCTCCCGCGCTTCCCGTGCCCCAGGGCAGGGTCAAGTTGCGCGAACCCAGTTGAAATGTCCCGCCCGAACACCCGGCAAGAATCGTGGCCAGCCCGATCATCACCGAGCGGCGCGTCCAGTTTGTCGCTTTCGCGTCATTACCCACGGGATGCGATCCTCAACGTGCACAGTCTGTTAACAAAGTCCCTCCAATTCGTTAATCAAGCATTGAGACGAGAAAGGCCGACGATGAGCGCTGAGAGCAGGGACTATTTCATCGCCGGCAATCGCTTTGCCGCGCCCAGCCTGGCCCCCGGCCTTTATGTCGTGGCCACCCCGATCGGCAATCTGCGCGACATTACCGTGCGGGCGCTGGAGACCCTGGCCGCCGCCGATCTCATTCTCTGCGAAGATACCCGCACCTCCGCCCGTCTCCTCGACCATTACGGCATAACGGGAAAAAAGCAGGCATTTCATGAACATAACGAGCGCGGCAAGGCCGAGGACATCGCCGGGCGCATCGCCTCGGGCGCCGCGATCGCGCTGATTTCCGATGCCGGAACCCCGCTCCTTTCCGATCCCGGCTTCCCCCTGATCCGCGCCCTGGCCGAGCAGAACCTGCCGGTCTTTCCCATTCCCGGCGCCTCGGCTCTGCTTTCCGCTTTGGTCGTGGCGGGTCTCCCCACCGACGCTTTCGCCTTTCACGGCTTTTTGCCCCCCAAAGCCGGCGCGCGGGCCAACACTTTGAAAAAGCACGTCGATTCACGTGAAACATTGATCTTCTACGAGAGCCCCCGCCGCCTCGCCGACACTTTGAGCGCCATGGCCGAAATCCTCGGCGAGCGCCAGGCAGTCGTTGCCTTGGAACTGACCAAGCGCTTCGAGCGCACCCATCGGGGCACCCTTGGCGCCTTGGCCGCCGACTTTGCGGATACCGAAACCAAGGGCGAAGCGGTCATCGTCGTAGCCGGCGCCGCCGAACCCAGTGCTCCCGCGGCCGAAGATTGGCAGGCAGCCCTCAGGAAAGCTATGCAAATCCAGCCCCTTAGGGCCGCTGTGGACGAGGTGTCCGGTCGGTTCGGCCTTAAGCGCAAGGAAGTCTATGATGCCGCGCTCGCGCTCAAATCCGCCGGCTGAGCGGCGCCTTGCGGCCGAAAAACGCGGTCATCGCGGCGAAAGGCTCGCCACTCTGTTCCTTCAGGCCAAGCTCTATCGCCTGCGGCAAACCCGCTTTCGCACGCCCGTGGGTGAGATTGATATCATCGCGGAAAAGCACGGCACCATCGTCTTCATCGAGGTCAAAAGCCGTAGCCGCCGGGCTGATGAGGCTACGGCCCTGGGCGCGGTCAACCAGGCGCGCATCGCCCGCGCCGCGCAGTACTGGCTCACCCGCCACCCTTCCGAAAGCGGCAAGGACATGCGCTTCGACGTGATTTTCCTTGCACCCGGCCGCTGGCCGCGCCATCTCATCAATGCCTTTTCCGCTGTCTGAGTGATCCCCCATGAGCCTCAAAGTCGCCGTCCAGATGGACCACGTCGCCACCATCAATCCAAAGGGCGATTCGACCTTCGCCATGATGCTGGAGGCGCAGGCGCGCGGGCATGAGCTGCTCCATTATACGCCCGACACACTCTCGCTGAACGGCAGCGTCGTCTCCGCGCTGGCCCAGCCGATCACCGTCACCGATGCCGAAAAGGGCCTGCACTTTACGCTCGGAGACGCGCGGCGCGTCGATCTTTCGACCCAGGACGTGGTGCTGATGCGCCAAGACCCGCCCTTCGACATGAACTATATCACGCTCACGCATCTGCTCGAGCGTCTCCACCCCAAGACCCTGGTGGTCAATCCGCCTGCCGCCGTGCGCAATGCGCCAGAAAAAATCCTCGTCACCGAATTTCCCGAATTGATGCCGCCCACTTTGGTGACCCGTGACCGGGCCGAAATCCAGGCCTTCCGCAAGCAACACGGCAACATCATCGTCAAGCCGCTCTACGGCAATGGCGGCGCCGGCGTCTTCTTCATCCAGGAAGGCGACCACAATCTCGCCAGCCTGCTCGAATTGTTCGAAGCCAATTACCGCGAACCCTTCATGGTGCAGCGCTACCTGCCCGACGTCCGCAAGGGCGACAAGCGCATCATTATCATCGATGGCGAACCGGTCATGGGCCTCAACCGCATCCCGGCCGATGGCGAGGCGCGCTCCAACATGCATGTGGGTGGTCGTCCCGAACTGTCGCCCCTCACCGCGCGCGAACAGGAGATTTGTGCGGCCATCGGCCCGGCGCTCAAGGAGCGGGACATGATCTTTGTCGGCATCGACGTGATCGGCGGCTATCTCACCGAAATCAACGTCACCTCGCCCACCGGCATCCGCGAGATCAAGCGCTTTGGCGGCCCGGATATTGCGGTACTCATCTGGGACGCTATCGAAAAACGGCGCGGCTGAGCCGGGCTTGGCGGACGGACCCAAATGCCCTAGTCGTGGGCTTTGGGTCCGGGGACGATCATGAACACATTCCTCGTCGCATTCGCCACCTTGTTCGCCACGGTGGGCGTCGCCGACATCGCCTTTATCTTTGCCGCTCTGACCAAGGATAATACGGCAGCCCAGCGCCGCACCTTTGCCACGCGCGGCGTGCTGGTGGCGCTGGCAATCCTGTTGTTCTTCGCGGTCCTGGGCAATGCCATTCTCGATGTCTTCGGCATCACCATCCCCGCCCTGCGCACGGCCGGCGGCATTCTGCTGCTGCTGATCGCCATCGACATGGTCTTTGCCCGGCATTCCGGGGGCACCGGCACCACCGATGAGGAAGAGATCGAGGCCCGCCAGAGCCACGACATTTCCGTCTTTCCCCTCGCCATGCCGCTCATGGCCGGGCCCGGCGCCATCAGTGCGGTGATCCTGCTGACGACCGGCGCGCAAAGCGATCTCGAATTCTGGCTGGTCTTGGCAGCCATCGTCGTGATCCTGGCGCTGTGCTGGCTGACGCTTCTGATCGCCATTCCCATCCAGCGGCTGCTGGGCCTCACCGGCCTTTCGGTGGTGTCGCGCGTCGTCGGCATTCTTCTCGCCGCGCTGGCAGTGCAGTTCGTTTTCGACGGTATCAGGGCCAGCGGTCTCCTGGGCTGAGATCGCCGGCCTTTATGGCAAATTGCGGCATTAAGTCTTTCTTAAGCCTGTCGTTGACCCAGGAACCGGCCGGACGCACAAATCCTCCAGCATTGTCGTGGGAGGCTTCACATGCGTCTGGCTGCAGCCCTGTTTCTGTTGATCGTCGCCATGATGGCGACAGCACCATCCAACGCCATCAATAGCCGCCCGGTCCCGGTCGCCGCTGCCGTCTACTGAGGAACAGCCGTCTCATCCGGGCTGTCGGCACTGATGCCCACGCCGAAGGCATCGACGCGACCCGCTGGCGCCTTAAACAATTGCTCTAGCGAGAAGCCCTGCGTGTTCGGCTGCGTCCCTGCGGCCATGACCAGGTCATTTGCTCTTTGCGGGACCCGGCTGAGCGGAATGACTGCGCCGGCAACTTCCAGAAGTCGGATCTGGCCCAGCCCCTGATAAGGTGGCCGCAACAGGCTGGCCGCATCGGTGCCGTTGAGCGGATCGGCGATCGCAAGGCTGATGCCGCCTCCGCGATAGAAGGTGCGAATGGACTGGCTGATATAAAAGGCCACCTTGTCCGATCCGGCGCTGGAAAAATGGATGCCGTCATCCTTGCGCATGAGCGCGTTCTGCCCGCTGACATCGGGTCCATAGGCGGAATAGCGGCCATCCTCGCCGACGAAACGATCATAGATATCGAGAAATTCGGCTCCGGCCGAGAAGGCCGCCAGCTTCTGCAAGGCGCTGATCTGGGTAATGGCGGCGGAATATTCCGAACGCGACATGGGCGGCAGGCCCAGCCAGATCACCGGCTTGCGGGCCGCCCGCAATTGCCCCAGAAAGCCGTTGAGCCTCGACTGGTATGCATTGGTCCAGCCCTCGCTTAGCGCCGGATAGGTCTGCCCGTTGGCGCGGATTTCCTGCCGGTCGTTGATGCCGATGATCACCACGGCAATGTCGAAGCTGTCTTCCGCAATCTGCTCGGCCAGCGCTCCGTTCCAGTCGAAGTAGTCGTCCCGCACGAAGCCGGATGAGCTGACGCCCTGCCCCAGGACGACGAGATTGGGATCCTCTGCATAAAAGCGCTCCAGGGCCCGCGACAGGTCGATGGCTAGGGAGTCTCCGAACACGGCGAGCCGCGTCGCGTCCGCGGCCTTGTCGATAGTGGGCTTGGGTGGCGGCAGGGCTGCGGAAGCCGGCGGAGCCGGTGCCCGCGCCGGAGCGCTCTGGCGAGGCTGGGATTGCTGCACCGGGGCGCGCGGTGCCGGTTCCTCGCCAAAGAGCAGGTCGAACAGGGTGCGTCGCCGCGGCTCGGACTGCTGGGCAACCAGCACGCGTTCGTCCGATTGCGCCTGCGCCAGTATGGGCGTCGCATCCGTCAAAGCAACGAGGCAGACCAGAAAGACCAGGAAAAAGCGCTTCATCGACACGTCCAGTTGTTCTGTCTCGCGTTCTAGCACCTGGCCTGAGCCAAGGCCACGGCGCTCCCGCGGCCGTTACCGGGTGGCGCGCATCAGGGCCTCATAGGCCGCGCGGGTCACGAAACCATCGGCCGGTTCGCCCTGCAAGGCTTGGAAACGGGCATAGGCTGCCTGGGTAATGGGGCCGATCCGGCCGTCGACGGCGCCGTCATAAAGGCCCAGAGACTTGAGAGCATCTTGGATGGCTTGACGCTGCCCCAGATCGGGAAAGCGCGTTTCGCGCGGCCAGGGCGCGATAAAAGGTCCGCCGCCCTTGAGCCTGTCCGTCAGGTGCGCCACGGCCAGCGCATAGCTGTCGGAGAAGTTATAGCCCTTGAGCACCAGATAATTGCCGGTCATCAAAAACGCCGGTCCCCGCTGCCCCGCTGGGAGATAGAGAAAGACCGGAACGGATGGATCGCTGAAGGCGCGCCCTGAGACACGCTCGATACCCCGTTCGGCAAAAAAGCTGATTGGCCGCAGGGCGTCACGATTGGCCAGAAGCAGATCGAAACCATCAGGCACGCGAACCTCGAAACCCCAGTCGAAGCCCGGTTGATAGCCGAGCCGCCGCAGATAGACGGCGCTGGTGGCCAGGGCATCGGGCAGCGACGCGTGCAGATCGACACGCCCATCGCCATCCCCGTCGGTGCCATTGGCCAGAACATTGCTGGGATTGACCTGCAGATGCCCGATCGCTCCGGCCCAGGAGCCGACCGGCGACACGCCGTCATTGGCGGCCGCAAGTTTTAGTGCGGCGATAAAATCGGCCTTGTCCTCGATGAACCGGCTGCGCCTCTGCCAGGCCACCGTCGCCAGCGAACGCACAATGGGGCGGATCAGACCTTCATTGGAAAGCACCGCGCCGTAATCGGTTTCCATGCCCCAGATGGCGCCAAGCAAGAAGGGGTCGACGCCATAGCGTGCCCCGATCGCGGCAAAGAGCGCCGAATGGCGCGCTAAAGCGGCCCGGCCTCGCTCGATGCGACCATTGGTCAGCCTCGTGTCGAGATAATCCCAGACCGGCGTGGTGAATTCGGGCTGGGTTTCGACCAGTGAAGGCACGCGCGGATCGGGCGTCAGACCCGAAGTCAGCCGGTCATAGACACTGGCGGAAACACCATTGCCCAACGCCTCGGCGCGGAACTGGGCGATGAAGGTCTCAAAGCTGTCCTGCGGCTGTGCGAGTGCAGCGCCGCAAAGCAGAAGCCAGAACAGAGCCGCCAGCCGCATCGCTGTCCCCTATCGGTTTCGGGTCATGAGGTGGCGTTCCCAGGCATAGGCGGTTTCGACGATTTCGCGGAGGTCGTCGTGCTGGGGCGCCCAGCCCAGGAGCTGGCGTACCTTTTCGCCCGTCGCGGTGATCGAGGCCGGGTCGCCGGCCCGGCGCGGGGCTTCGTCGGCCCGCAGCGCGACGCCCGATACGGCACGAACCGTATCGACCACTTCGCGCACCGAATAGCCCCTGCCATAGGCGCAATTGAGCGTTGTGCTCTCGCCACCCCGGCGCAGATGGCCCAGAAGCAGGCTATGGGCCGCGATCAGGTCGGTGACGTGGATATAGTCACGCACGCAGGTGCCGTCCGGCGTCTCGTAATCGGTGCCGAAAATGTTCATTTTCTCGCGCTGGCCCAGCGCTGTCTGGCAGGCCACCTTGATCAGATGCGTGGCTTCGGGCGTCGATTGGCCCGAGCGCTTGCCGGGGTCGGCGCCAGCAACGTTGAAATACCGCAAGACGCCATAGGTGATGGGATGGGCTGCGGCCACGTCAGCCAGCATCCATTCGGTCATCAGTTTGGACCGGCCATAGGGCGAGAGCGGCTGGAGCGGAGTTTCCTCGACCACCGGGGCCAGCCCGGTCATGCCATAGACGGCCGCGGTGGAGGAAAACAGGAAATGCTTGACCCCACCCCTGACGGCCGCCTCGATCAGGTTGCGAGAGGTGGTAGTGTTGTTGGCATAATATTTGAGCGGATTGCTGACCGATTCCGGCACGACGATGGAGCCGGCGAAATGCACGATCTCGGAGATGCCGTATTTTTCGATGAGCCGGCAAACCAGATCGATGTCGCCGGCATCGCCCACCTCAAAGTGGGCACGCCCGTCAATGGCCCAGTCAAAGCCGGTCACCAGATTGTCGAGCACCACGACGTCTTCGCCCGCGTCGGTGAGGTTGAGCACCATGTGGCTGCCGATATAGCCGGCCCCGCCGGTTACCAGGACGGTCATGCTATGGTTCCTGTCGAAGAGTGAAATTCGCGCGCAACGATATGGGCCATACGTTGATTTAGCTTTACGTCCGCATACTTTGCCAAGGGAGATATCATACGTGTCCAGACGCGTCCGCACCGCCGTTTTTCCTGTCGCCGGCCTCGGCACCCGGTTCCTGCCGGCCACCAAGGCCATGCCCAAGGAAATGCTGACAGTGGTGGATCGTCCACTGATCCAGTATGCCGTCGACGAAGCCCGCGAGGCCGGCATTGAGCATTTCGTCTTCGTCACCGGCCGCAACAAGGGCGTCATTGAAGATCACTTCGACCGCCAGTTCGAACTGGAGGCGACCCTGGAAGCCCGGGGCAAAACGCCGGCCCTGGACGAACTGCGCCAAGACCTGCCTTCGGCCGGGCGGACCAGCTTCACCCGCCAGCAGGAGCCCTTGGGCCTGGGCCACGCGGTCTGGTGCGCACGCGACATTGTCGGCGATCAGCCCTTCGCTCTGCTTCTGCCCGACATGGTTTTTCGCGCAAAGCCCGGCGTGCTCAGGCAGATGATGGACAGCTATAATGAGCGCGGCGGCAATATCGTGGGTGTCGAGGAATGCGACTGGGCCGACGTGTCGTCCTATGGCCTCGTCGTACGCGGAGCAGGTGATGATCGCGGCTTCGACATCGATGGCATGGTCGAAAAGCCCAAACGCGAGGATGCCCCCTCGAACCTGTTCATCTCCGGTCGCTATATCCTCCAGCCCGAGATCTTCTCGCTTCTGGCCGAGCAGACCAAGGGCGCTGGCGGCGAGATCCAGCTCACCGATGCCATGCAGACCCTGATGCAGCGCCAGAAGTTTTCCGGGGTCAAATACGAGGGCAAGGTGTTTGACTGCGGCGCCAAGTTGGGCTTCCTGACGGCCAATGTTGTCTTCGCCCTCGACAGGGACGATATCCGCGACGGTTTCCTCAAGGAATTGCGTAAGCTCGATCTCGAGGAAAGGCTCTGAGAGCCCCGATCAGCGTTTCAGCACCACGCCAATGCCGATCCGGTGCGTATCGAGCGTGCCGGTAAGGCTATTGTCGCGATGGACGAACGAGTAGTCGGCTGAAAGGCCTGTATGGCTGTTGAGTGTGTAGTCCGCGCCGGCGCCGAAGCCCCGACTGTGTTCCGTCTCGGCGCTGCCCTGCGTTTCTGCAAGGCCCCAATCCGCAGACGCGCGCAGCCGCAGCCAGGAATTGACCGTGTATCCGATCCCGGCGGTGGCGACGTGGGTAATGCGCGCCGCGCCAGCGCTGTCTGCGCCGCTCGGCCCCACATCGGTGGACAACGATGCGCTGAGCGCCAGTGTCGGATCGGGCGTGAAGGTTACGCTCGCATCGTAAAGCTGGGTCGCGAAGTCGCTGAGCCCGGCCTCTGAGAAATCATAGTGGCCCGCACCAATCGAGGCGCTGGCACTGAAGACGCTCCCCCATTGCCCGGCAATACCACCACGCAGAGCACTATTGGTTGCATCCGCGCGCAGGCCAGTCGTGGCCGACGCGTTGTCGTAGAGATCGCGCCCGATCGTGGCTTCGCTGAAAATCTCGAAGATGGGGGTCAGCTGGAAGCCCGCGCGCAAGCTGGCATCGACCTGCCAGACATTCTGGTCCGAATTGTCGGTGAGCCCGGTATCGAAACGCTGCGTCGGTCCGTAGACTGTCCGCTCGACGCCACCTTTAAGTGCCAGATTGACCCTGCCGAGACTGCGTTCGATGCCGAGACCGGCAGAGCCGGTCAGCACTTGTGCGGGCACGGCGACCAGCGGATTGGGGTCTGGCGTGCTCGCCAGAGGGCGGGTTACCCGCAAGGCAGCTTCGCCAGTGACGCGCGTCACGCTATCAAGCGCGCTGGCCGCGGAAATGCCAAGGCGCAGGGCCGGAACTTCAATCGTGGCCGAGCCATCCCAGGGGCGGGCAATTTCGGCATCGCCGGAAAGCGTCAGGTCGACGCGCCGCCCCTCCAGAACGGCGCTGAAGGCGGGAGCAAGGCTGGTCGAGAAGCTGCCGCCCGCAGTGCTGCTGCTGGTATAAGTTCCCTTGAGGCCGAGCGATGTATCGAGCTTGAACGGTGGGGCATTGGGCTGTTCGGCGATTGGCGCCGCGGGATAAACCCCGGGAGCGAGGCGATCGTCATGGAGCTTTGCGGCGTCCGGCTGCAGCGGTTCGGCCAGGACGACACCGGGTAGCGACAGGCTGGCGCCCAGCATCAGCAGCAATGTCCAATCGCGACCGGCCAATGCCTGCTCCGCCCGAAACTGCGATACCCGCCTGGCATCGTCGGCCCGATCCTTGCAGCTTATGGTTAAGGAAGGCTTTCCTCGACCGGCTCGACCCGCAGGACCGCCCCATCGGCGCCGGTAATGCGCACACGCTGCCCCGCCATCAGATCGGGGCCCGAAACGCGCCAGATTGTGTCGCCGACCGGCATCCGCCCGAAGCCATTGACGATCGGGCTGGCGAGAACCGCCTCCTGACCAATCAGCCGATCGGTGCGCTGGTTGAGTTCAGGCGCGGCGCTGGCCAAGCGACGATGGCGCGCAAGGCGCGTCCAGACGAGGATACTGCCCAGCGCCAGCGTG
Organism: Devosia chinhatensis; assembly: GCF_000969445.1. Taxonomy (NCBI): domain Bacteria; kingdom Pseudomonadati; phylum Pseudomonadota; class Alphaproteobacteria; order Hyphomicrobiales; family Devosiaceae; genus Devosia; species Devosia chinhatensis. The sequence goes on from NZ_JZEY01000061.1 coordinate 851,539, forward strand.
CCGAAGACCAGCCATTGCACCGGCCATGCCAATGGCTGCACCAGTGTCAGGAGCCCCGTCAAAATGCCCGCTATGCCCAGCCAGACCAGGAAACCACCTGGGACAACGAGCTCCAGCCCCAGCAGGATCAGGCCTCCCACGATCCAGGCCCACGGCCCATATGCTGCCGCTTGCGCGAAGAGTTCCATTTCGGTCCCCGTCAGCTGCGGTCGGCACCGGTGCTGGGCGGACGGCTCGATGGGCGCGTCGCACCTGCCGGTGTCTCGCCGCCAAAGGTTTCTCGGGCGATCTCGGCGATGCCCCCGATGGCACCGATGACGCTCGAGGCTTCTACCGGCAGCATCAGCAATTTCTGGTTTGGCGCAGTGGCGATGCTCTCCAGCGCTTTGATGTAATTATTGGCGACGAAATAATTGATCGCTTGCACATTGCCGGCGGCAATGGCGTTGGACACGAGCTCGGTCGCCTTGGCTTCAGCCTCGGCAGCGCGTTCACGCGCCTCGGCATCGCGGAAGGCGGCCTCGCGACGGCCCTCGGCCTCGAGCACCTGGGCCTGCTTTTCACCCTCGGCCTTGAGAATGGCTGCCTGGCGGCGTCCTTCGGCTTCCAGAATGGTGGCACGCTTTTCGCGCTCCGCCTTCATCTGCCGGCCCATCGATTCCACGAGATCCTTGGGCGGATCGATATCCTTGATCTCGATGCGGGTGATCTTGACGCCCCAGGGCGACACGGCCGTATCGACCACGCGCAGCACTCGGTCGTTGATCTCGTCGCGATGGCTCAAAAGCTCGTCGAGATCCATCGAGCCCATGACCGAGCGGATATTGGTCATGGTGAGATTGAGAATGGCGTTCTCGAGATTGGTTACCTCATAGGCCGCGGCCGAGGCATCGAGGATCTGGTAGAAGGTGACGCCGTTGGCCGTGACCGTGGCATTGTCGCGGGTGATGACTTCCTGGTGCGGAACATCGAGCACCTGCTCCATGACGTTAATGCGCTTGCCGATAACGTCGATGAAAGGGACGATGAGGTTGAGACCCGGCTTGAGGGTGCGGGTATATTTGCCGAAGCGCTCGATGGTGAAATTGTAGCCCTGCGGCACCGTCTTGGCGCCGGCAAACAGCACCAGGACCAAGAGGATAGCCAGAGCGACCAGCGCCACGCTCAGCCCGTCGAACCCGAATTCACCAAACATGTCCATGCCGCCTTTTCTGCCATCACGCCCGGTACATTATCGTGCCGGGCGCGCTCGTGCATACCCGCTTTCGAAAGGCGGCGGCAGATCGAGCTATTTCGCTGCCTGACAGCGGCCGGTCGGCTGCAGAGCCGCAATGGCGCGTGGGTCGCAACCAGTCCACAGGAAAGTCAGCCAGTCCTGCTGGTTGCCATAAAAGACATTGCGATCCACCTCGCCCTTGACGCCCGGCACGACGCCGGTCTGGGTATATTGCCAGAAGGTCCAGGGGCGGTTCTTGTAGCGCTCATGGGGTTCGGCAGCCGTGGAGCGCAGCCAGAACGTGTTGGGCAGATAGACGTCTTCAAGAATGTCGCGATGGAAATTCATGTCGGTATAGATGATCGGCAGTTTGCCGGTGTGACGTTCCATGGCGTCCAGCATGATGCGGATGCGCTCCAAAGCATCAGCCTTGCTGGGCTGTACCTTGCAGCTCGAATGATTGTTCCATTCCAGATCGAGCACGGGTGGTAGCGCGCTGGGATCGGCGGGTACCTGGCTGGCAAACCAGGCGGCCTGCTCCGCCGCCGTCGAACACCAGGTCATAAAATGATAGGCACCGCGCGGCATGCCGGCATCACGGGCCCGGATCCAGTTCTTCTGGAAATCGGGGTCGATGTAATCCTTGCCTTCGGTCGCCTTCATGAAGACGAAGTGGATGCCGGCCGCGCGCGCTTTGGGGAAATCGACATTTTCCTGATAGCGCGCCACGTCGATCCCCTGGATCGGCATGCCCCGCGCCCGGTCCACCCCCGCATGGGGCCGGTTGTCCCCGGGAATGGCGCCATAGAGCCCGCCGCCGCTGGCACAGGCGGCCAGCGCGACGGCCAGGACGCCGATAATGGCAGTGCGGGCAAAGTGCGAAAACGATCGGGTCATCGGGCCGATGGCCATGGGCAAACACTCGAATAAGACGGCAAAACTGGGATTTTATTCAACATGGGCAGGTTAATGGAGGTTTAGGTTAACCCTTGTGACGCCCAGTATGGTTAACGCGCCCTATTTCGTTCGCCATACGTTCTTGTCGGGCGGCACTTCCTTTGCTAACGTTTCGTTAAATTGGGGTGAGGACGGCATGGTTACCCGCGTTTCGACAGTCGCGTTTCAGGGCATCGACGCAGTGCCGGTCGACGTTCAGGTCCAGATCGCGCCCGGCCTGCCGGCCTTTATCCTCGTGGGCCTGCCCGACAAGGCCGTTCGAGAAAGCGGGGAGCGCGTCAGGGCCGCCCTCACGGCGTCAGGCCTTGGCCTGCCGCCCAAGCGCATCACCATCAATCTCGCCCCGGCGGATCTCCCCAAGGAAGGTAGCCATTACGACCTGCCCATCGCGCTCGGGCTGATGGCGGCCCTGGGGGTGATCCCTCAGGATGGTCTGGACGGTTTTCTGGCCTTGGGGGAGCTGGGTCTGGACGGACGATTGGCCCATGTCGGTGGTATTTTGCCGGCAGCCATTGCCGCCCAGGCGCAGGGCAAGGGCATCATCTGTGCTGCGGCTTCCGGGCCGGAGGCGGCCTGGGCAAGCGAGGAGATCGATATTCTCGCCGCGCCCAATCTGCTCGCACTGGCCAATCATCTTACCGGCCACCAATTGCAGGCACGGCCCCGGCCGGGCAAGCAGACTCTGGCGCCGGGCGAGCTGCCGGACCTTGCCGATGTCAGAGGTCAGGCCTTGGCACGGCGCGCGCTCGAAGTGGCCGCTGCAGGGGGGCATAACCTGCTGATGATCGGGCCACCCGGCGCCGGCAAATCCATGCTGGCGACCCGCCTCCCCTCCATCCTGCCTCCGCTCGCACCGCGCGAGCTGCTCGACGTATCCATGATCCAGTCCGTTGCCGGTGAACTCAGCGGCGGTCTGCTCTCCGACCGGCGCCCGTTCCGCGCCCCGCATCATTCCGCCTCCATGGCGGCCCTTGTCGGTGGCGGGCTCAAGGTCAGGCCGGGCGAGGTGAGCCTGGCCCATAACGGCGTGCTGTTTCTTGATGAACTCCCTGAATTTGCGCCCAGTGTGCTGGACAGCCTGCGCCAGCCGCTCGAAAGCGGCGAAACCGTCATTGCCCGGGCCAATGCCCGAATTTCCTATCCCAGCCAGGTGCAGCTGGTAGCGGCAATGAACCCCTGCAAATGCGGGATGGCGGGCACGCCCGGCCATGTGTGCAAACGCGGTGCCGCCTGTGCCGCCGATTATCAGGCCCGCATTTCGGGCCCCTTCCTCGATCGTATCGATATTCGGGTGGATCTGCCGGCCGTTTCTGCCTCCGACATGATTGCGCCGGCGGCTCCCGCCGAGTCCTCGGCCGTCGTGGCCCGGCGTGTCGCTGCCGCGCGTGAGCGGCAGAGCCAGCGTTTTGCCGGGGCTGGTCATCCTGGGGTCACCACAAATGCTATGGCCAGTGCCGCCCTTATGGAAAAGCTGGTGGCGCCTGATCGGGAAAGCCAGGCGCTGCTGCTGCAGGCGGCCGAGCGGTTTAACCTTTCCGCACGCGCCTATCACAGGGTCCTCAAAGTGGCCCGTACCCTGGCGGACCTTGCAGGTGTCGACACGGTGTCGCGCCCGCATATCGCCGAAGCCTTGAGCTATCGCCTCAATTTCGGCGCGGCTTGAGCGAGCAAGACCATGAGACACAGAATTTCGGCCGGTGTCCTTGCTGTTCACAAGGGAAAAATCCTGCTCGTCCGTCACTTTCGGCCCGGTCGTCATGATTTCTGGGCCGGTCCCGGTGGTGGCGTCGAAGGCGACGAGGACCTGTCGGCCGCTGCAGAACGAGAAGCGTTCGAGGAAACGGGCCTGCGCGTCAAGGCGCGCAACCTGGCCTATATCGACGAGCTGGTCGATGAGAGCGGGCGCATCGTCAAGTTCTGGTACCTCGCCGACTTTATCGACGGAGACATCGACGTCACGCGCAACCCTGCCGCCGCGGAATCCATTTTCGAAGCCGGCTGGTTCGACCGGACTGCACTCCCAGAAGGCCATGTCTTTCCAGAAGTGCTCAGAGACCGTTTCTGGGACGATTTGGAAGCGGGAACGCGATTCCCGATCAAGCTGCCTCTGCGACGCTCGATTTTCTAATAGGCGTTAGAGCGTTTTAACCGACAGCCGCGATCCTTTGTGTGCCATCGGGGGAGAACCATGTTGACAGGCAATCTGATGCAGTGGAACGACGCTCGCGGCTTCGGCTTTGTGGTCGGGGACGATGGCAAGCGCTACTTCCTTCATGTCAGCGAAATCGCGCGCATCGCCACGCGGCCACGTCAGGGCGACCGCTTACGCTTCGAGCCCGCCCTGGATCGGGAAGGCCGCCTCGTTGCGCGAAAGGCGGTGATCGCGGGCGCCAACCTCGCGGCTACACGAGACACATTGCGGCGCGGCCAGCCAAAAGCAGGCCGTCGGCTCGAATGGCGCTATACGCTGGGCCTTGTGCTCGCCTTCTCTATCGGTGTCGGCGTGCTCGAGGGGCGATTGCCGTGGGCGGTCCTGCCGCTCTACCTCATCATGGGCACAGTGTCCTTTCTGCTCTACCGCGCCGACAAGCGCTTTGCCGAAGAGGGTCGGTGGCGCATCAGCGAGGCCATGCTTCTGGCTTGCGATCTGGCCTTCGGCATTGTCGGTGGGCTTCTGGGGCAGGCCGTGTTCCGCCATAAGACGGCCAAACCGTCCTTTATTGCCTTCACTCTCCTGATCGGCTTTGTGCATCTGCTCTGGTTGATCGGCTTTGCGGCAGGGTGGATCCAAGCCTCTGATCTGCTGGAGCTGGCAAAGACAGTGGGATCAGTGTGACCCCTGTGGATAAGTGTTTCACGTGAATCGCGCCGCAACCCAGTTGCAGCGCGACTTGCGGGTCAATGAAACTGGGCTGCCTCGGTTGATTCCGCCATCGCAGTGGTGGCGCTTTGTCCCTCGCTCACCGTCAGCGACACCGCATCGAAATAGCTGGTTCCCACTTCCCGCTGGTGCCGCACGGCCGAAAAGCCATTGGCCTCGGCCGCAAACTCTGCCTGCTGCAATTGGGAATATCCCGCCATGCCGCGCGCCTTGTAGCTGCGGGCGAGCTCAAACGTGGTGAGGCTGAGATTGTGAAAGCCGGCCAGAGTGATGAACTGGTATTTATAGCCCATTGCCCCCAATTCGCGCTGGAACTGCTCCATTGCGACCTCGTCCATATGCTTGGCCCAATTGAAGCTGGGTGAGCAATTATAGGCGAGCATCTGCTCGGGATATTTGGACCGAATGGCCTCGGCAAAGCGGCGCGCCTCGACCAAATCCGGCGTGGAGGTTTCGCACCAGATAAGGTCCGCATAGGGCGCGTAGGCCAGGCCCCTGGCAATGGCGCATTCAATGCCGCCTCGCAGGCGATAAAAGCCCTCTGCCGTGCGTTCGCCCGTGACGAAGGGCCTGTCGCACTCGTCGATGTCGGAGGTGATCAGCCGTGCCGCTTCCGCATCGGTGCGCGCCATGATCAGCGTGGGGACGCCCATGACATCGGCCGCAAGGCGAGCGGCGTTGAGCGTGCGGATGAACTGGCTCGTGGGCACCAGAACCTTGCCACCGAGATGGCCGCATTTTTTTTCCGAAGCCAGCTGATCCTCGAAATGAACGGCCGCCGCGCCCGCCTCGATCATGGCCTTCATCAGTTCGAAGACATTGAGCGCGCCGCCGAAGCCAGCCTCCGCGTCGGCGATAATCGGCACGAAGAAGTCGAGATCGGTGGTGGCAATGCCGTCGGCCTTTTCCATGGTCTGGATCTGGTCGGCCCGCTGCAGCGCCTTGTTGATGCGCTTCACCACGCTCGGCACGCTGTCGACGGGATAAAGCGATTGGTCCGGATACATGTTGCCCGAGGTGTTGGCGTCTGCCGCCACCTGCCAGCCGGAAAGATAAATGGCTTTCAGCCCTGCCTTGACCTGCTGGACCGCCTGGTTGCCGGTAAAGGTGCCCAGGGTCGGGACGAAATCTTCGCTGTGCAGCAATTGCCACAATTTTCGTGCCCCGTTTTCTGCCAGCGAATGGCGGATAGGCAGCGATCCGGCAAGTCGGCGGACCTCGGCGGGGGAATAGGTTCGCCTGATCTGCGCCCAGCGATCTGGCGCATAGTCGGGCGCTGGAAAATGTTCGGTGGCCAATGGTTTGTCCAGCATGTCGTTCTCCTCTTTTGACATGGCTTCGCCGCTCCATCGATGACGGCGGCAAATCGGGATTCACGTGAAACTTCGGTTTTGTCGGACTGATCTGCGACCCGCTTGGCGGGCGACCCTGAGCCGCTGCGCAGCGCGGACTAGCCCGGGATCTTGCGGGCGAAAGTGGCGGCGATCATGCCGGCGCCGGAAAACAATTCCTGAGCGTCTTCGCCACCCACCAGCGTGAACTGGTGTCGGCCGATGCGGCCTGCAATGGCGTAGCCCTGAACGTCCAGGCCGCGCGCCTTGAACTGAGCCATGGCCTCATTGGCAGTCGGCGCAATGATGGTGACGTATTCGTCCCGACTTTCGCTTGTATTCGTCATCTGCATCTCCTCGTGCTGATGACTGTAAAGATTTGACAAAATCGGAGTATGTGCAAGAAGTATCCAAGTAAGGGCGAGTAAACCTGTCACTGAGATGTAAAGAATCGGATATCGGGCTGTAAAGTCTGTAAATCGGGAGGGGTGGTGATGGAGAACCAGGATGCCCAATTGGGTGGCCGCATCCGCCGGCTGCGGCGGAGCCGCAATCTGTCCCAGGCCGACCTGGCGGCGGCGCTGGGCATTTCAGCCAGCTACCTCAACCTCATCGAGCACAATCGCCGCAAGGTGACGGTGCCTCTATTGTTCTCCATCGCCGGCTATTTCGGCGTCGAGCCGGGCGAGCTGGTGGAGAGCGACGAAGGTCGGCTGCTCGGCGATTTGATGGAAGCGTTTGGCGACGACATCTTTGCCGACAGCGATCTCACCAATTTCGATATTCGCGACCTGGCCCAGTCCAATCCCGCCGCTGCGCGGGCCATGCTCAGGCTCTATGATCGCTACAGGGGGCTTGTGTCGGGCAGTGCTGCGCCCTCCCCTGCCCGTTCCGGGGAGCCCTTTCACCTGGCCACCGATGCCATTTCTGATTTTCTCCAGGCCAGCGCCAATCATTTCCCCTCTCTTGAGGATAGCGCCGAACGCGTGCGCGGGGATATCGACAATAGCGGCGACAATTTCGAAGCCGGCTTGAGGACTTACCTCTTCAATGTCTTCGGCCTCGAAGTGCGTCTTGCCTCCCTGCCCCAAGCCATCGCGCGGCAATTCGACCCCTCGCGCCGCCAGATCCTGTTATCGGACCTCTTGCCGGCGGAAAGTGGGAATTTCCTCCTCGCGCAACAGGTTGGTCTGCTCAGCGCAGGCTCCGATATCGACGCGATCATCGCCGAGTCCGAGCTGCCTGAAGGAGACGCGCCCGCCTTGGCCCGCAACGTCCTGTCGGCCTATTTCGCCGCCGCGCTGATCATGCCCTATGGTCCTTTTCTTAAGGCCTGCAAGGACTTCCGCTACGACATCGATCGGATAAGCAGGCGTTTCGGCGCCTCGTTCGAACAGGTTTGCCATCGCATGACGACGCTGCAGCGCAAGGGGGCCGCGGGTCTGCCACTGCATCTGGTGCGGACCGACATTGCCGGCAATATCTCCAAGCGCTTTTCCCTCTCGGGCATCCATATCCCGCGTCACTCCGGGGCCTGCCCGCGATGGAATATCTATGCGGCGTTTCTGGCACCCGAGCGCATCAATGTTCAGATCAGCCAAATGCCTGATGGACAACGCTATTTCTGTGTCGCGCGAACGATTACCAAGGGCGACTATCGCTACAATGCGCCCCGGCGCTACCTGTCCATCGGGCTGGGCTGCGCGATCCATCACGCCAGGGACATGATCTATTCGGACGGCATCGATCTGGGCAGCGAGCAGCAGGTGGTGCCGGTGGGGGTGGGATGCCGCATCTGTCCGCGGCTCGAATGCGCGCAACGGGCACACCCGCCGGCCGATCACCGCTTCCGGATCGATGAGACATCACGCCCCGAAAGCCTATATGCGCGAATGACTTAGCTTTCGCTTCCGTCTTCATAGAGGCGGTCGTGAACCCAGGAGGCGCGCCATTCCTTTTCGAGCGTGGCGCGGCGCTTGCCATAACGGTCCTCGAGGATGGAAAGGCTCACAATGCGGTCGGTGCGGAAGCTCCGGAAGCTTTCCCGCAGCAGGCACCAGGCCGCAATCGTTTGTTTTCCTTCATAAAATGCCAGCCCGACCGGCCAGATCGTGCGGCTGGAGGCGCGGCCCTCGACGTCTGCGTAATCGATGCGGACCGCCTTTTCCTGGCGCATGGCGAGGCGGATGTCGCCCAGGACCGGGATCGGCTTGCGCTCGCCCCAGACGGCAACGGGCCAGAGCGCTGTATCGCTGATCCGGTCGCGCAGATCCTCGGGAGAGGCGGTGGCGATCTTGGCCAGGGCGTTGCGTGCGGCCGCGCCCAGTCCGTCGTCCGGCTGGGTTTCGACCCAGCGCGCACCGAGCACCAGAGCCTCCAGCTCCTCGGCGCTAAACATCAGCGGTGGAAGGAAAAAACCGGGCTTCAGCATATAGCCGACCCCTGCTTCTCCATCGATCGGCGCGCCCAGCCCGATAAGGGTCTGGATGTCGCGATAGAGCGTGCGGACCGAAACGCCCTGCTCTTCGGCCAGGGCAGCGGCAGTGACCGGCCGGCGATGCCGGCGCAGCGCGTCCATGATGGAAAAGAGGCGCTCGGTCTTGTCCATGGCTTTGCCCCCATGCCTGCCTCCTTGGGTGCGGGGAGGCAGCAGCATTGCGCTCGATTTTACCCGATTCTGTCAGCAGACTGTGAACGCTGAGCGTCGCACCGGGCCGCTGAGGTTAGCAGGCTGTTGACGTTGAGATCACGCGATCTCGAATTCGCACCAATGGCTGTAGGGCCGGTCGGGCGAATAGATGACATTGGGGAAATGCGGATTGTGCACCGCGTCGGCAAAGGCCTGGTCCTCGAGGCAGAGGCCCGAATGCTTGCCATAGGTACGACCGTTGAGCCCGGGAACGGGAATATCGGTCCAGACGCCGTTATAGACCTGGACGCCCGGACGGTCGGTCCACAGTTTAAGCGTAAGATCACGATCCGGGGACAAGACGGTGGCGATGGGCTCGCCATGGCGGCGGCCGGTATCGAGGACCATTCCGATATCGTAGTCGACCGGCGCGCCTTTGGCATCGCGCATGGTGCGCGGCTGACGCAGGTCGTAATCGGTGTTGCGCGAGGGCAGGATGGCGCCGGTGGGCGCGAGATCTGCGCCCAGTTCGGTATAGGCGCTGGAATTCACCTGGATCGTGTGGTCGAGCACGGTGTCGGTGGTGCCCAGGTTGAAATATTGATGCTGCACCAGGCTGATCGGGGTGGCGCGGTCGGTGGTGGCCGTCAGCTCGAGCCGCAGCCTGTTGCCGCTCAGCGTATAGGTGGCGGCAAAATTGACATTGCCCGGATAGCCCATGGCCCCATCGGGCGAGAAATGGGTGAAACGCACCGCATTGTTGGCATTGTCGACCTGGCCATTCCAGACCTGGCGTCCGAGGCCCTCCGCGCCACCATGCAATTGCAGGTCGCCGGCATTGGCGGGCAGCGTGTAGGTGACACCATCGAGCTCGAAGCTGGCATTCTTGATGCGATTGGCGACACGCCCGGCCAGCGAACCGAAATGCGGGCTATGGGCCGGATAGGCCTCGAACTGGTCAAAGCCCAGAACCACCGAGCGCTCGCCGCCGGCGACCGGCACGCGCCAGTCGCGCACCGCCACGCCATAGGAAATGATGTCGACGCTGACACCGGTGTCGCTGGTCAGCCGGAACTGGTCGACGCGTGCGCCGGAAAACTCCCCGAAGGTGGAAATCGTGACGGCCATGTCTCTCTCCCGAAATCTTTGGCCGCGAGGTCTAGCGCCATTGCCGGGGCGCTGCAACGCTGCACTTGACGTTTTCGCCCGGGCCAACAAGTGTGGCCGGCATGGGGCCTGGCAGAGGATAGCGGCTTGAGCGAGGACACTTTGAAGCGCCGGGCCACGGTCCATGACGTGGCCCGAGAGGCCGGCGTGTCGCTGGCCACGGTCGATCGCGTGCTCAATGGCCGCCCCGGCGTGCGGGCGGCGACGGCGCAAAAGGTGGACGAGGCCATCAAGAGCCTGGGCTTTGCCCGCGACCTCAATGCCTCGCTGATGGCGCGGGCGCGCGACCTCAACGTGGTTTTCTTCATTCCCGATGGCTCCAACGAATTCATGGACAGCCTGGCCGAAGCGGTAAACCGGCGCTTTTCCATGGCCTTGTCCGACCGTATCCATATCGAGACGCGGCGCATCAAGGCGCTCGATTCGGCCGGTTTGGCGCAAAGCCTCGACAGCCTCGATCCCCGCCATTGCGATTGCGCGGTGATCGTCACCAGCGAGGAGCCCGAAGTGATCGCCGCGGTGGATGCGGCCCACCGGCGCGGCATTGCCGTGATGACGCTGGTCTCGGACCTGCCCCATTCGGCTCGCCGCAATTTCATCGGCATCGACAATGTTGCCGCCGGACGCACGGCCGCGTCTCTGCTGGGGCGCTTTCTGCCCAATGGTGGCAAGGTGGCCATCATCGCCGGCTCGCTGCATCTGCGCGACCATGCCGAGCGCCTTCAGGGTTTCGAGGCGGGGCTGGCGCGTGAGTTTCCGGCCCTCACGATCATCGGCCCGCTCGAAGGCCATGACGAGCGCAGCGAGACTCAAGCCATTGTCGAGACCCTGCTGCGCCAGCACCCCGATCTTGCCGGGCTTTATAATCTGGGCGCCGGCAATGCGGGGCTGGTCTCGGCGCTGGAAGGGTCGGGCCAGGCCGGCAGGATCCGCGTCATTGCCCATGAATTGACCACGCCGACCCGCGCCGGCCTGATCGGGGGCGCCATCGACGTGGTGCTCGACCAGAACCCGGACGGTGAAATTCGCGAGGCCATTGCCGCCGCGCGGGCATTGGCCCTGGCGACCGATCGCAGCGCGGTCACCGATCCGATCGAGATCGGCATCTTTCTGCGCGATAATCTGCGCTGAGCCGGAGAGTGTCGGACCAAAGGACCCGGCTTTTGCCGCAATGACGCGCAAGGCACGACGGCCAGGGCCCGCGACGGAAATGTCGCGCCACACACCCCATTGAAATTGCCGTTTTCCTGGGCGACAATCTGCGCTAAACAAGCGCCCATTCGAAAAGCGGCGCGGCTCGCAAGGGCCAAGGAGGAGAAGGCATGTTTCGGTTTACCGCGTCTGAGGTACGTGCCTCATGACATTTCTCGGCATTGATATCGGCACGTCCGGCGTCAAGGCGCTGCTGATCGACGAAGCCGGCAAGGCTCTGGGCGAGGCCTCCGCGCCCGCCGTGGAGCCAGTGCGTCCGCATCCCGGCTGGTCCGAGCAGAACCCCACCGATTGGTGGACGGCAACGCTCGGTGCCATCGACAAGCTCAAGCAGAGCCATCCGGCTGAACTGGCTGCCGTCAAGGGCATCGGCCTCTCGGGCCACATGCATGGGGCAACGCTTCTGGGCGAGAATGACGCGGTGCTCCGCCCCTGCATTCTCTGGAACGATGGCCGCTCGGCCGCTGAATGCGGCGAGATGGAAGCCGCCCTGCCCGCTTTGCGCGAACTGGCCGGCAATATCGCCATGCCTGGCTTCACTTCACCGAAAATTGCCTGGGTCAGGAAACACGAACCGGACATCTACCGCCAGATACGAAAGGTGCTGCTGCCCAAGGCCTATGTGCGGCTTTTGCTGACCGGCGAGCACGTCGAGGACATGTCCGACGCCGCCGGGACGCTCTGGCTCGATGTCAAGAAGCGCGACTGGTCGGACGAATTGCTCGGCGTGACCGGCCTCAGCCGCGAGCACATGCCGTCTCTGGTCGAAGGGTCTGCCGTTTCGGCACAGCTCAAGGATGAATACGTATCCCGCTGGGGCATGAGCGGCCCGGTCGTGGTCGCTGGGGGTGCTGGCGACAATGCTGCCGCCGCTTGCGGCATCGGTGCGATCCGGCCCGGCGAGGGTTTCGTGTCGCTCGGCACGTCGGGCGTGCTCTTCGTTTCCAACGAAAAGTTCAGCCCCAATACCGAGGGCGCGGTCCACGCCTTCTGCCACGCCATTCCCGATACTTGGCACCAGATGGGCGTCATCCTCTCGGCCACCGACAGCCTCAACTGGCTGAGCCGCATCACCGGCAAGAAGCAGGCCGAACTGGCCGGCGAAGCCGAGGCGCAATTCAAGGGGCCGGGCGAGGCGATCTTCCTGCCCTATCTTTCGGGCGAGCGCACGCCGCACAACAATGCCGGTGCCCGGGGCTCGTTTACCGGCCTTTCCCAATCCACCGATGCGGCGCAGATGGCGCAGGCCGTCATGGAAGGCGTGACCTTTGCCATGCGCGATTGCCAGCGGGTGCTGGCCGATGCCGGCACCTCGATCAATCGCCTGCTGGCGGTGGGTGGCGGCAGCAAGTCCTCACTCTGGCTCAAGATGCTGGCCACCAATCTCGACATGGAAATCGCCCTTCCCGAGGACGGCGATTTCGGCGGCGCACTGGGCGCGGCCCGGCTCGGCCTCTGTGCCGCCACCGGCGCCAAGCCGGCCGATGTCATGTCCATGCCGCCGATCAAGACCACAATCGCGCCCGACACGTCGCTGTCGGCCGCCTATTCCGATCACTATGCGCGCTATCGCGCACTCTACCCTGCCATCGAGGAGGCACGTTCGTGACCGATTTTTTCAAGGGCCTTTCCCAGGTCAAGTTTGAGGGCCCGCAAAGCCGCAGCCCGCTTGCCTATCGTCATTACAACAAGGACGAAATGATTGCCGGCAAGCGGATGGAAGACCATATCCGTCCGGCCATCGCCTATTGGCACACCTTTGCCCAGGAAGGCGGCGACCCGTTCGGCGGCCGCACCTTCGATCGACCCTGGTTCGACAAGGGCCTCGAGGGCGCCAAGCTCAAGGCCGAAGTGGCCTTCGAATTCTTCGACCTGATCGACGTCCCCTTCTTCGCCTTCCATGACGTGGACGTGGCCCCCGAAGGCGCAACGCTGGACGAGAGCAACAAGAACCTGCGCGTCATCGGCGACATCATTGGCCAGAAGATGCAGCAAAGCGGCAAGAAGCTGCTCTGGGGCACGGCCAACCTCTTCTCCAACCGCCGCTACATGGCCGGCGCCGCCACCAATCCCGATCCGGAAGTGTTCGCCTATGCCGCCGGCCAGGTGAAGGCCGTGCTGGAGCTGACCCACGAGCTGGGCGGCGAGAACTACGTGCTCTGGGGCGGTCGCGAGGGCTATGAAACCCTTCTCAATACCAAGATCGGCCAGGAACAGGACCAGATGGCCCGTTTCCTAACGCTGGTGATCGAGCATGCCGAAAAGATCGGCTTTACCGGCCAGATCCTGATCGAGCCCAAGCCGCAGGAGCCGTCCAAGCATCAGTACGACTATGACGTCGCCACCGTTTACGGGTTCTTGCAGAAATACGGCCTCGAAAAGAAGGTGAAGTGCAATATCGAGGTGGGCCACGCCTTCCTCGCCGGGCATTCCTTCGAGCATGAGCTGGCCGTTGCGTCCTCGCTGGGCATGCTCGGCTCGGTCGACGCCAACCGCAACGATCTGCAGTCCGGCTGGGATACCGACCACTTCCCCAACAATGCCGGCGAGATGGCGCTGGCCTTCTACTACATCCTCAAGCAGGGTGGCCTGGGCAAGGGCGGCTTCAATTTCGACGCCAAGGTGCGCCGCCAGTCGCTCGACGCAGCTGACCTGCTGCACGGCCATGTTCTGGGTCTCGACACCCTGGCCCGCGGGCTCAAGGGCGCCGTGGCGCTGATCGAGGATGGCGAATTCGACAAGCTGCTCGATGACCGCTATGCCGGCTGGGACAATGGCCTTGGGCAGGACATCCTGGGCGGCAAGCTCAGCCTGGCCGATATCGCGGCCAAGGTTCAGGCCGACGGCATCAACCCGCAGCCGCGCTCGGGCCGCCAGGAATATCTCGAAAACCTGGTCAACCGCTTCGTCTGACTGTGAGCCGTCCCGATAGGGCAAATCGCGCCAGTGGCGCGATTTGAGGCGAGAAGGCCATGAGAGCTATGCTCGATTGGCGAGGCCGATCGCCATCCTCTCCCCTCCGGGAGAGGATGGATCGGGCGCAGCCCGAGGCGGGTGAAGGGGTGTTCACCGCGCTCTCTTCGCTCGCAGAACCTTCCCCTCATCCGGCGCTGCGCGCCACCTTCCCTCATGGGGAGAAGAACAGGAAACACCATGCCGCAAATCACCAATCCCATCCTGCCCGGCTTCAACCCGGACCCGTCCATCCTCCGGGTAGGGGACGATTACTATATCGCCACCTCCACCTTCGAATGGTTTCCCGGCGTGCAGATCCATCATTCCAGGGACCTGGCGAACTGGGAGCTGGTGTCGCGGCCGCTGACGCGCAAGGCCCAGCTCGACATGCGCGGCGATCCGGACAGCTGCGGCGTCTGGGCCCCCTGCCTCACCCATGACGGGGAAAAGTTCTGGCTGGTCTATACCGACGTCAAGCGCAAGGACGGCTCATTCAAGGACGCGCATAACTATATCGTCTGGGCCGACAAGATCGAGGGGCCCTGGAGCGATCCGGTCTATACCAATTCCTCGGGTTTCGATCCCAGCCTCTTCCACGACGATGACGGCAGGAAGTGGTTCGTCAACATGGCCTGGGACCATCGCGTCCGGCCGCTGCTCTTTGCCGGCATCATGCTGCAGGAATTCGATCCAGCGCAGGGCAAGCTCGTCGGCCCGATCAAGAACATCTATCAGGGCACCGATCTCAAGCTCGTCGAGGGGCCGCATCTCTATAAGCGCAATGGCTGGTATTACCTGCTGACGGCCGAGGGCGGCACGGCCTATGACCATGCCTGCACCTTTGCCCGCTCGCGCAATATCGACGGGCCCTACGAGACCCATCCCGACCAGCATATCCTGACATCCAAGGACGCCCCGCTGGCCGCCATCCAGCGCGCCGGCCATGGCGATATCGTCGAGACGCCCGAGGGCAAGACCTATCTCGTCCATCTCGGCGGCCGCCCGACGACCCAGGAGCGCCGCTGCGTGCTGGGCCGGGAAACCTCGATCCAGGAAGCCTATTGGGGCGAGGACGACTGGCTTTATGTCAAGAACGGCCCGGTGCCGAGCCTGCATGTCGAGGTGCCCGGCACCCGCGACGAGGCCGCCTATTGGGAAGAGCAGCGTTATACGTTCGAAAACGGGCTGCACAAGGACTTCCAGTGGCTGCGCACGCCCGAGACCGAGCGCATCTTCAACACCGATAACGGCAAGCTGACGCTGATCGGCCGCGAAGCCCCCGGCTCCTGGTTCGAACAGGCGCTGGTCGCCCGCCGCCAGACGCATTTTTCCTATGATGCGGAAACGGTGATCGATTTCGCCCCCACCGACGAACGCACCTTTGCCGGGCTCACCGCCTATTACAGCCGCTATAATTTCTTCTACCTGACCGTGGGCGCCCATTCCGACGGGCAGCGGGAACTCTTGATCATGGCCTCGGAAATGAGCTGGCCCGACGGCAAGCTGCGCTTTCCGGCCGAGCCGGTGCGGATCCCTAATGCGGGCAAGATCAAGCTCAAGCTGACCATTCGCGGCCGCAAGCTGCAATTCTTCTACGCAATGGACGGCGAGGAGCTAAAGCCCATCGGCCCGGTGCTCGACGCAAGCCTGCTCTCGGACGAATGCGGCGGCCACCAGGCCCATGGCAGCTTTACCGGCGCCTTTGTCGGCGTTGCCGCAAGTGACCTGAACGGCACGGCGAGCCAGGCCCATTTCGACTATTTCACCTATACCCCCCAGCACGATCCGAGCGATCGCTACGAGGTTTAGGGCGGCAAAAGCCGGAACAACCTTTTTAAAACCAGGGCGCGGGAGAGGACGGCTTGCCTCTTCCGCGCCTTGTCATTTCTGCGCGCCCGGCCGAGGCTGACCCCTGCGAGTACCAAAGGGAGCGTCTCATGAAACTTGAATCCATAGCCCTGCACCACGGCTACCAGTCTGAAGCCACGACCAAGGCCGCGGCGGTGCCGATCTACCAGACCACGTCCTATACGTTCGACGACACCCAGCATGGCGCGGACCTGTTTGACCTGAAAGTCGCGGGCAATATCTATACCCGCATCATGAACCCGACCACGGCGGTGCTCGAAGCGCGCCTCGCCGAAATGGAAGGCGGCATTGCCGGGCTCGCTCTGGCCTCGGGCATGGCGGCGATCACCTATGCCATCCAGACCATTGCCGGGGTGGGCGACAATATCGTCTCCGTCTCCCAGCTCTATGGCGGCACCTATAATCTCTTCGTCCATACTTTTCCGCGCCAGGGCATCGAGACGCGGCTGGTGAGCCACGACGATTACGAGGGCTTTGAAAAGGCCATCGACGAGAACACCAAGGCCATTTTCCTTGAATCCATCGGCAATCCGGCGGGCAATGTCGTGGATATTGAGCGCATTGCCGAGATCGCCCATCGCCATGGCGTGCCGGTCATCGTCGACAATACGGTGGCGACGCCCTATCTCACCCGCCCAATGGACTTCGGCGCCGATATCGTAGTCCATTCGCTGACCAAATATATCGGCGGCCACGGCACCTCCATCGGCGGCATTATCGTCGATAGCGGTAAATTCGACTGGAAGGCCAATGCCAAGCGCTTCCCGGTGCTGAACGAGCCCGATCCGTCCTATCACGGCGTCGTCTATACCGAGGCTCTGGGCCCTGCGGCCTATATCGGGCGCGCCCGCGTCGTGCCTTTGCGCAATACCGGCGCGGCCATTTCCCCCTTCAATGCCTTCCAGATTTTGCAGGGTCTCGAAACGCTGGGCCTCCGCATCGAGCGGCATGCCGAAAACGCGCTCAAAATCGCCAGACACCTCAAGAGCCATCCCAAGGTGAAATGGGTGAATTACGCCGGGCTCGAAGACAGCCCCTATCACGCCGTGGCGCAGAAGATTTCCAAGGGCTCAGGCTCGGGCATTTTGTCCTTCGGCATCGAAGGCGGCAAGGACGCCGGCGGCCGTTTCATCGACGCGCTGCAACTGATCCTGCGGCTGGTCAATATCGGGGACGCCAAATCGCTGGCCTGCCACCCCGCCTCGACCACCCACCGCCAGCTTTCGCCCGAAGAACTGAAAAAAGCGGGCGTCAGCGAAGACCTCGTGCGCATCTCGGCCGGCATCGAGCATGTCGATGATATTCTCGCGGATATCGATCAGGCGCTGGCCAAGGCTTGAGGGTGGGCGGCATTAGGCGCTGAGTACCACAGTCACCCTCGGGCCTTGTCCGGGGGTGATGTGTTTTTGCATCCCATAACCTCCGCTTCCGGGCACCGTTCCCGACATTCGCAATTAGCTCTTACATTCTCGAAAGGTGCCACTAGTCGTATAAGGCTGGCAGAGACACCATTTTTTGGGTGCCCTTATTTCATAACAGGGTTTGTAGTCGTGACAGCTAAAGGCGCGTCACGATTGTTCCTCGACGGAAATGATGTCAGCGTCCGTCAGAGTCCGGATATTGGCGTCGTAGCCCGCCGCTCCGGCCGCGGCGAAGAACAACTCGGTGGTATTGGCATAGTGTTCGAGGATCGCATCGAACACGTCGTCGGCAGGATAAGAGCCGCCTAATGGCCGCACATATCGGAAAAGGCCGTCATCTGCATCAAGAGCAATAAGGTGGCCCATGCTTTCAATGAAGAGGTCGCCGTAGGTTCGCCTGTGGGTCAGCTCGTTGCGCTGGTCTGTCGCCTGCCAGAGCCATCCATTCTGTTGGAGCTTTAAAGGATTGTTTGGGCGTTGCGCGATGTAGCCCCTTGATGAGAGAAGCGCCAGCAAGGGCTCTCCCGACACATCGGCCGGGCTGGTGACTTTGAGCAGGTTTGTCAGTGAATCCACTACGTTTGGGTTGTGCCCAAGGCGACATGCTATCAGCGCCGCTAGATAGTCGCGCGCTGACCCAAGATGCAGAAAGAAGGCATGAACATGAGCGAACAATATCTGGTCGCGCATACTTGCCGACCTCTTGCCATCTATCTGTCCGTGTGCCAGCAGGTTGGTGAGTTCTTCATGGTAAAATTCGAATATCCCCCGGACACTGGTATCCATGTTATGGAGGCTGAGGCTGATCGACTGCGCAAGCCGCTCAGGCTCTGTGCGAGCGTCAAGGATTGCGGCCAGCTCTTCCCGAGTAGGGTTGGTTAGCGCGGCTAGTTGAGGTTGGCCGCGTACTCGGCCAATATTCGACGATATGCTTTGCCAGAGGTCTGCTGGTCCACGGAAGAAGTTGGTTTGTCCGGGGATTTGGGGTGACCAGTACGACGTGTATGCGCCGTTGGTCCAATTGATGCTTTCAAAGGCTACAAACTGAAGTCCTCGCTGAAGGAGGAATTGCCGCATAGCGGCTTTGGAATAGAATCCATTTACACAGGGACGCCCACCGGTCAGTACTGGCAGGATTCTCCACCGGTGCTCATCGGCCTGGATCGCCTGGATGCCACCAGACCAGTTGGCAAAAAATCCTGAAGCATTCCCAACTCGTTGTACAGGCTGCATTTCATCGAGCCGCAGCGATACTCTCTCCGTCATTACAGCCCCACGAAATGCAACTAGCAGTCAGCAATGTACCCACTTTCGCCCAAAGCTGACAGTCCCCACCCCATTCTCCCCCTCCCACAACTCCGTGCAAACCCCTGCCCCGCCGGTTGGCATTCCTGCCCTTATTCCCTAAGGTCGGCGCTTCAGTTTGAAAGCCCCTGACCGACCTGCCCATGGACCAGACTCCCTTTGCGGCCGATCCCGGCCCTGCGCCCGCGGCTTTGACGCCGATGATGGCGCAATTCTTCGAGATCAAGGCGGTCAATCCGGGCTATCTCCTGTTCTACCGGATGGGCGATTTCTACGAGCTGTTCTTCGAGGATGCCGAGATCGCCAGTGCCGCCCTGGGCATCGTGCTGACCAAGCGCGGCAAGCATTTGGGCGAAGACATTTCCATGTGCGGCGTGCCCATCCACGCCGCCAATGATTATCTCAACAAGCTGATCAAGCTGGGCCATCGCGTCGCCATCTGCGAGCAGATGGAAGACCCCGCCGAAGCCAAGAAGCGCGGCAGCAAATCGGTGGTGCGGCGCGATGTCGTGCGGCTCGTGACGCCTGGCACGCTGACCGAGGACGATCACCTCGATGCGCGCAGTTCCAATTATCTCGCCGCGCTCGCCATGGTGCGGCACGGGGAAACCGATTTCGCGCTGGCCTGGGCCGATATTTCCACCGGCGAGAGCTTCGTCGCCGATCTTTCGGCCGAGCAGCTGGCCGATGAAATGGCGCGCATCGCCCCGGCCGAGCTGATCCTGGCCGATGCCACGCGGGCCGTGCTGGCCGAGCGCCATCTCTTTGCCCCCGCCTGGGCCGCCATTGCCGCGAGCATTCCCCCGCAAAGCGCCGACAGCGAGGCAGTGCTGCCGCTGCTGCGTGCGGCGTTTCCGGCCGAGCGCTTCGACCCCACGGCCCTCTCCCGCGCCGGCCGCGCTGCACTCGGCGCGCTCGTGGGCTATGTGGGGGAAAGCCAGAAGGGGCGGCAGGCCGCGCTTCGCCCGCCCGTGCTCGACGCCGCCGCCCAGGCCATGACCATCGATGCGGCGACCCGCTCCAGCCTTGAAATTCTGCTCACCCAGCGCGGGCAGGCCAAGGGCTCGCTGCGCGCCGCCATCGACATGAGCGTGACCGCGCCCGGCGCGCGGCTGCTGGCGGCCCGGCTGGCGGCGCCGCTGCGCCAGTCCCGGCCGATCAACGAGCGGCTCGACGCCGTGGGGCGGCTGGTGGACGATGGGCTGCTGCGGGCGCGCCTGCGACAGGATCTGAAGGCGGCGCCGGACCTGGCGCGGGCGCTGTCGCGCCTTTCGCTCGAGCGCGGCGGGCCGCGTGACCTCGCCGCCATCGGCAAGGCCATCAAGGCCGCCCTGGCGCTGTCGCGCCATCTCGCGAGCCAGCCCGAGCCGGGCCTCGTGCTCGAGGGGCTGACCGCGCGGCTGGGCGCGGCGCCGCAGGCGCTGGCCTCGGAACTGGGCCTGGCGCTCGACGAGGAGCTGCCGCTGTTGAGCCGCGATGGCGGCTTCGTGCGGCCCGGCTATGACGGCACGCTCGACGAGGAGCGGGCCCTGGGCCGGGAAACGCGCGCCGTGGTGGCGGCGCTCCAGGCGCGGCTCATGGACGAGACCGATGTGCGGTCACTAAAGATCAAGCACAATGGCGTGCTCGGCTTTTTCGTCGAAGTGCCGGCCGCCCATGGCCAGAAGCTGCTCGAGGAGCCGCATCGGCAAAGCTTCATCCACCGCCAGACGCTGGCCAATGCCATGCGGTTCACGACGACCGAACTGGCCGAGCTCGAGGGCCGCATCGCCAAGGCGCAGGGCGCCGCGCTCGAGATCGAGCTGGCCATCTTCGCGCGGCTGCGCGCGGCGGCACTGGCCGAGACGCAGGCCCTCCAGGGCCTTGCCGACGCGCTGGCGGAACTGGACGTGACCGCCGCTCTCGCGGAAGTGTCCGCCTTGCGCGGCTATTGCCGGCCAAGGGTCGACGACAGCCTTGCTTTCGCCATCCTTGGCGGGCGCCATCCGGTGGTGGAACTGATGGTAAAGGCCGAAGGGCAGAGTTTTGTGGCCAATGATGCCGACCTCTCCGGCAATGAGGAGAGCGGCGGGGGCGCCCTGTGGCTGGTGACCGGCCCCAATATGGGCGGTAAATCGACGTTCCTGCGCCAGAACGCGCTCATCGCCATCCTCGCGCAGATGGGCTGCTACGTGCCCGCTGACTCGGCCCATATCGGGGTGGTGGATCGCCTGTTCTCCCGCGTCGGGGCCAGCGACGACATCGCCCATGGCCGCTCGACCTTCATGGTGGAAATGGTGGAAACCGCCGCCATTCTCAATCGCGCCACGCGGCGATCGCTCGTCGTGCTCGACGAGATCGGGCGCGGCACCGCGACCTTTGACGGGCTCTCCATAGCCTGGGCCTCGGTCGAGGCCCTGCACGAGACCACCGGCTGCCGGGCCCTGTTCGCCACCCATTTCCATGAATTGACCAGCCTCGCCAAGACGCTGGCCCGCGTCTCCAATGTCACCATGAAGGTGCGCGAATGGGAGGGCGAGGTAGTGTTCCTGCACGAAGTGGGGCCGGGGGCGGCGGACCGCTCCTATGGCATCCAGGTGGCGCGGCTCGCCGGGCTTCCCGATCCGGTCATCGCCCGGGCCAGGCAGGTGCTCGATGTGCTCGAGCAGCGCTCGGCGGGCACGGCATCTTCCCGCCAGAAGGCCAGCGTGCTAGACGATCTGCCGCTCTTTGCGCATCAATCGCCCCCCGCGCCCAAGGGTAAGGACCCCGTTTACGAAGCACTCGATACACTGCGCCCCGATGAGATGACGCCCCGACAGGCGATCGAGACCTTGTACCAGCTGAAGAAAATTCGTGATGACGCTCGCCGAAGCTGAGCCGCGGCCCAAGAAATCCCTGTTCGTGCTCAAGACCGCCGAGGCGATCCTGGCCGATCTCGATGCCCTTGTGGGCGCCGAACCGGCCAAGTCGACCCAGGCGCGCATGGCCGTGCTCGCCCATATGCGCCAGGTTCTGGCCGAGGCCCGGGCCGGCGCGGAAGCCGAATTGCTGGCCAATAATCGCGGCACGCGCTGCGCGCAGAACCTCTGCGCCGCCCAGGACGAGATCATCCGCGCCATCCACCGCTTCGCCACCACCCGCGTCTATCCGGTGGACAATCCCTCGGGCGCCGAGGCCATCGCGCTCTCGGCCGTGGGCGGCTATGGCCGTGGCACGCTGGCGCCGGGAAGCGACATCGACCTGCTGTTCATCCTGCCCTACAAGCAGACCCCCTGGGGCGAGCAGGTCACCGAATATGTGCTCTACATGCTCTGGGACCTGGGCCAGAAAGTGGGCCACGCCGTCCGCTCGGTGGATGAATGCATCCGCATGGCGCGGGCGGACATGACGGTGCGCACGGCCACGCTCGAGGCGCGGTTCCTCACCGGCGACGAGGCGCTCTACGGCAATCTCGTGCATCGCTTCGAGACCGAGATCATGCCCCGGACCGGCCCCGAATTCATCGCCGCCAAGATGGCCGAGCGCGACGAGCGCCACAAGCAGATGGGCAATACCCGCTACGTGGTCGAGCCCAATATCAAGGACGGCAAGGGAGGCCTTCGCGACCTCAATACCCTGTTCTGGATCGGGAAATATTTCTACCAGGTCAAAACCAGCCAGGAACTGGTGGGCAAGGGCGTGCTCAGCGCCGCCGAAAATCGCCTGTTCAGCCGCGCCGAGGATTTCCTCTGGACCGTGCGCTGCCACCTCCATTTCGTCACCGGCCGCGCCGAGGAAAAGCTGACCTTCGACGTCCAGCCCGATCTTGCCCGGCGCATGGGCTATGAAAAGCGCCTGGGCCTGTTGGGCGTCGAGCGCTTCATGAAGCGCTATTTCCTGGTCGCCAAGGATGTGGGCGACCTTACCCGCATCATCTGCGCGAGCCTCGAATTCCACCACGCCAAGGACATGGATATCGTCGGGCGGGTGCTGGCCCCGTTCCGCTCGGGCAAGACCCGGATCAAGGGCGAGACCGCCTTTATCATCGACAATGGCCGGCTCAATATCGCCGCTCCCGACGTGTTCGAGAAGGACCCGGTCAACCTCATCCGCATGTTCATGGTGGCCGG
This sequence comes from Devosia chinhatensis, assembly GCF_000969445.1. Taxonomy (NCBI): domain Bacteria; kingdom Pseudomonadati; phylum Pseudomonadota; class Alphaproteobacteria; order Hyphomicrobiales; family Devosiaceae; genus Devosia; species Devosia chinhatensis. The sequence continues at coordinate 874,573 of NZ_JZEY01000061.1, forward strand.
GCGCGAGGAATTGCTGTTCCACCCCGATGCCATCAAGACCATCCGCGACAGCCTGCGCCTCATCGATGCCAGGCTGCGCACCGATCCGCGTGCCAATGGCCATTTCCTGACCGTCCTGACGAGCCCGCTCTATGTCGAGCGCATCCTCAGGCAGATGAACGAGAGCGGCGTCCTGGGCAAGTTCGTGCCCGATTTCGGCAAGATCGTCGCGCTGATGCAGTTCAACATGTACCACCATTATACGGTGGACGAGCATCTGATCCGCGCGGTCGGGGTCATGGCCGAGATCGCCAATGGCGGGTTGCGCAAGGAATTGCCGCTGACCCACGAGCTTTTGCCCCAGCTCAACGACACGCGCCTGCTCTATGTGGCGCTGTTTCTCCACGACATCGCCAAGGGGCGGCCCGAGGATCATTCGATTGCCGGCGCCCGCATCGCGCGCAAGCTCTGCCCCCGCTTCGGCCTCAACCCCGCCGAGACCGACACGGTGGCCTGGCTCATCGAATATCACCTGCTCATGAGCGAGATCGCCCAGGCCCGCGACATCCAGGACCCCGAAACCGCCAAGGCCTTTGCCGACGTGGTGCAATCGCCCCAGCGGCTGGCGCTGCTGATGATCCTGACTGCCTGCGATATCCGCGCGGTGGGCCCGGGCACCTGGACCGGCTGGAAAGGCTCGCTGCTGCGGGCGCTCTATTATGCCACCGAGCCGCTGCTTTCGGGCGGGCACAGCCAGGTCAGCCAGTCCGACCGCGTCAACGAGGCCAAGGACGCCCTGGCCAAGGCGCTGGAAGCCTGGCCGGCGGTCGATGTCGAAACCTATATGGCGCGCCATTACGATCATTACTGGCTGCGTGCCGAGCCGGAATTGCAGATCGAGCATGCCCGCATGATCCGGCAGGCCGACCAGTCTGCCCAGCCCTTTGCTGGCTCCATCCGCGTCAAGGCCTTCGAGGGCATCACCGAAGTCAGCTTCTACGTGCCCGACCATCCGCGGCTGCTCTCGCTGATCGCCGGCGCCTGCACCATGCAGGATGCCTCCATCATCGGGGCGCAGATTTTCTCGACCCGCGACGGTCGCGCCATCGACACGTTCCGGCTGCGCCGCTCCTTCACCTCCGACGAGGATGAAAAGGTGCGCGCCACCCGGATCATCGACACGGTCAAGCAATTGCTGCAGGGCAAGCGCACCGTGCTCATCGATCTGGGCAAGGAAAGCCGGCACAACAAGCGCCTCAAGCCCTTTGCCCTGCCGGCGCAGGTTTCGGTCAGCAACGCCATTTCCGAGAAGTTCACCGTCATCGAGGTGGCCGGCCTCGACCGCATCGGCCTGCTCTATGCACTGACCCGGGAAATCTCCGATCTCAGCCTCACCATCGGCTCGGCCCATATCGGCACCTATGGCGAAAAGGCGGTCGACGTCTTTTATGTCACCGATCTCACCGGACAGAAAATTCACGTCAAGGCGCGCCAGAAGAAGATCCATGACGCCCTGATGGGTGTGTTCGAGCGGCCCGAGCAGATGAAGAAGGTGGCCAATGGATAAGGGCTTCACCTTCCCCCCGCGGGGAAAAGCTTAAGTGAGCCTCTTCCGCAATTTTGTCTCGGTCAGCGCGCTGACCCTGGTCTCGCGCCTCGCCGGCTTCGTGCGTGACGCCCTGATGGCGGCCGTGCTGGGCACCGGCCCCGCCGCCGACGCCTTCTTTGCCGCCTTCCGCTTTCCCAACCTCTTCCGCCGGCTGTTTGCCGAAGGCGCCTTCAACACGGCCTTCGTGCCGATGTTTTCCGGGGCGCTGGAGCGCGAGGGCGAAGACGGAGCGCGGCTTCTGGCCGCTCGCATCATGAGCTGGCTGGTCGCCATGCTGATCGTGGTGACGATCCTCGTCGAAATCTTCATGCCGCAGATCATGGTCGCGTTCGTGCCCGGCTTTGTCGAGGACACCGAAAAGTTCGAGCTGACGGTCCTGCTGACGCGGATCATGTTTCCCTACCTCGCCTGCATGTCGCTGATGGCGGCCTATGGGGCGATCCTCAACACGCTGGGCCGTTTCTTTGCCGCCGCCTTCGCGCCGGTCCTGCTCAATCTCGTCAACATCGCCATGCTGGTGCCGCTGGCGACCTTTTTCGTGCAGGACCCGGCCAGTGCAACGATCTGGGTGGCCATCGCCACCATGGGCGGGGGCATTGCCCAATTGGTGCTGGTCTGGGCCGCCATCGAACGAGCCGGTTTCCGCCCCCGGCTCAGCCTGCCCCGGTTCGATCCGGAAGTGCGGCGCTTCTGGGTGCTGGCCATTCCCGCCATCCTGGCCGGCGGCATCACCCAGATCAATATCTTCGTCGGCACCATCATCGCCTCGGGCGCCGACAATGCCATTTCCGTGCTCTCCTATGCCGACCGGCTCTATCAATTGCCGCTGGGCATTATCGGCATCGCCATCGGCACCGTGCTGCTGCCCGAGCTCAGCCGGCATCTCAAGGGCGGCCGCGAGGTCGAGGCCCGGGCCAGCCAGGATCAGGCGCTGTTCGTTTCCATGCTCCTGACCATGCCGGCCGCCTTCGCGCTGATGGCCCTGGCCGAGCCGATCGTGCGGGTGCTGTTCGAGCGGGGCGCCTTCGACGTATTGGCCACGCGCCAGACCGCCGAGGCCCTGGTGGCCTTTTCGGCCGGCCTGCCCGCCTATGTGCTGATCCGCGTGCTGCAACCGGGCTTTTTTGCCCGTGAAGACACGATCACGCCCACACTTTTCGCCGGCGCCAGCGTCGTCGCCAATATTGCCATTTCGCTCTGGCTCTTCCCCAGCCTGCTGCATGTCGGCATCGCCATCGCCACGGCCGCTTCGTCCTGGCTCAATGTCGTGCTGCTGGCCGGCACGCTTGCCCTGCGCGGCCATTTCCGGCTGACCGGCGGCCAGTGGCGGGGGCAATTGGCCATCCTGCTCGTGGCACTGGTGATGGGAGCTGCGCTTTACCTTCTGGCCGATCGCGGCGCAGCGCACCTTGTGCCCGGCGTGCCGCTCTGGCGCCAGGCCGGCGTGCTGGCGGCGCTGATCGCTTTCGGCAGCGCCACCTATTTCACCCTGATCCACGTTTCAGGGACGCAGAACCTGGTGCAATTGCTGCGTCGGCTGCGTCGGCGCGGCTCGGCGCGCACCGATGGCTGAGGCCTGACGCGTCCGGCTGCAAGGCACCAGCAAGCCGGTTTTCAATCCGTCCCGGCCCGTATAGAACGGGGCCTCGAATTTGGTCTTGGCAAGAAGGGCATCATGACGTTCAGCCCCCGCGTTTTTTCTGGCATCCAGCCCTCGGGCGACCTGCATCTGGGCAATTATCTCGGCGCCATCCGACGCTTCGTGCCCCTGCAGGACACGCATGAGACCATCTACTGCGTGGTCGACATGCACGCCATCACCGTCTGGCAGGAGCCCGAGGCGCTGCGCCGCGCCACCCGCGAAGTGGCGGCGGCCTTTATTGCGGCCGGCGTCGACCCCAAGCGCTCCATCGTCTTCAACCAAAGCCAGGTCGTCCAGCACGCCGAACTGGCCTGGGTGTTCAACTGCATCGCGCGCATCGGCTGGATGAACCGCATGACGCAGTTCAAGGACAAGGCCGGCAAGAATTCGGAAAATGTCTCGCTGGGGCTACTGGCCTATCCCTCGCTGATGGCTGCCGATATCCTGCTCTACAAGGCCACGCAGGTGCCGGTGGGCGACGACCAGAAGCAGCATCTGGAACTGACGCGCGACATCGCCGCAAAATTCAACAACGATTATGCCGCAGCGATCGCCGCCCGCGACCTAGGTAATGCGGAAGGCCAGTTCTTCCCCATGACCGACCCGCTGATCGCCGGCCCGGCCACGCGCATCATGAGCCTGCGCGACGGCACCAAGAAGATGAGCAAGTCCGACCCGTCGGATCAGTCGCGCATTTCCCTGCTCGACGATGCCGACGCCATTGCCAAGAAGATCAAGAAAGCCACGACCGACCCGGCCGAATTGCCGGTGGAGCTCGAGGGGCTCAAGGCGCGTCCCGAAGCCGATAATCTCGTCGGTATCTATGCCGCGCTATCGGACAAGACCAAGGCTGAAGTGCTGGCCGAATTCGGCGGGCAGGGCTGGGGCAAGTTCAAGCCGGCCCTGGCCGAGCTGGCCGTTACCGTCCTTGCGCCGATGAGCGGGGGAATGCGCCGGCTGCTGGACGATCCGGAAACGATCGACGCAGTGCTGCGCGAGGGGGCCGGACGCGCCAGCGCCATTGCGGAAAAGACAATGGCCGACGTCCGCGATATTGTCGGTTTCATCCGCTAAGCCCGTCCGGGAGGCTCCATGGTTTCCGAAATCGAATACAAGCGCAAATTCCTGGTGGTGATCGACGAAACCGAGGAATGCGACCGCGCCCTGACCTTCGCCGCCTTCCGCACCAAGCGGACCGGCGGCACGGTGGTGCTGATGAGCGTCGTCGCCCAGCCCGAATTCATCGGCATGGGCGTCGAGGACGTCTTGCGGGCCGAAGCCGTCGAGGAAGCCGAGCGCAATCTGGACATGCGCCTGGCCCGGGTGCGGGAAATCGGCGACGTGCGCGCCGAGTCGGTGATCCGCGAGGGCAATGGCGCCGAGCAGATCGAGGATGTCATCGCCCGCGACAAGGATATCGCCATCCTCGTGCTTGCCGCCTCCAAATCGCCGGAAGGCCCGGGTCCGCTGGTGACCCATTTCGCCGCCCGCGCCAATGTCCTGCCCATTCCGCTGACCATCGTGCCCGGCCGCATGAGCGACGAAGAGATCATCGCGATCTGCTAAAGCGTGCTCCGGTCCTATCGATCACGTGGCGCCGGCCCGGCGAACCAAGCCGGGACCGTTCGCCTCGGGTGACTGCCCCAAGGACGCTGAGGCGATGACCGTTCACCCCAGCTCTTTTCAGCGAGGCGCGGCGCGCAGCATCCATCCCGATTTACGCATGGCCGCAGGCTAAGCCGCGTCGCTTTGCCTGTCACGTCCTCAATTGCCCATGGGCAACGGACTTGGCCATGGACAGGAACAAGTTGGCGGGACTAGCATTGGTCCTGTTGGCACCCCATGTCTGGTGTGTCGGCAGACGTGATCCCGTAAAGCCGGGAAGCGGCTTTTCGGAACTCTCGCGTCGAGCCATACGACCGAAAGGAAAAAAGCCATGACCTTACGCGTTTCGGGAAAGAACATGGATGTCGGTGATGCCCTGCGGGGCAAGGCGGAGGACCACTTTGCCACCGTTGTCGGAAAGTATTTCGACGGCGGCTATGACGGACACCTTACCCTTACCCCCGATGGTATCGGATTCCGCGCCGATTGCGTGGTGCACCTCGACTCGGGCGCCACCCTGCAGGCCAGCGCCCAGGGCGGGGACGCCACCAGTGCCTTCGAAGTCATGGCCCTCAATATCGAAAAACGCCTGCGCCGCTATAACCGCAAGCTGAAATCGCACCGCAAGGGCCTCAACGGCAGCAATGCCGACGGCGTGATGGCCCAATATACCGTCTTCGGCTCGAGCGATACGCTCGACGAGCTCGACGAGGACTACGCGCCCCCGGTGATCGCCGAGAGCAGCAAGAACCTGCGCGAAATGAGCGTCGACGAAGCCGTCATGGAACTCGACCTCTCGGGTCAGCAGGTTGTGATGTTCCGTCATGCTGGACATGGCGGCCTAAATGTGGTCTACCGCCGCGCGGACGGCAATATTGGCTGGATCGATCCGGCCCTGGGCGCCAACTAGGCGGCGCGTTTGCCTCACATTGGATAAATAGTCCCAAGGCAGATTGATGGAATTGGCCGATATTCTGGCGGAAGACTCCGTGCTGACTTGCACGGGCGTCACCGACAAACGCCAGCTCTTCGAAATCCTGGCGCAAAAGGCAGCGGAACGAACCAGCCTCTCCGAAGGCGAGATCGTGGATGCCCTGATGGCGCGGGAAGAACTGGGGTCGACGGGCCTTGGCAACGGCATTGCCATTCCCCACGGCAAGCTCAAGGGCCTCGACGGCGTCATCGCCGTCTTCGCCCGGCTCGACGAGCCGATCGAGTTCGACTCGGTCGACGACCAGCCCGTGGACCTGGTGATGCTGCTGCTGGCGCCCGTGGGCGCCGGAGCCGATCACCTCAAGGCCCTGTCGCGCGTGGCCCGCATGCTGCGGACCGAAAGCGTCGTCGACGTGTTGCGCAGCGATGCCGATACGGCGCGCATGCGCGATGTGCTGACCGCGCCCGCGGAAACCAACTGCGCCGCCTGAGCGGAATTTCTGGCTGATTTTGGACGGGCCGCCTTCGGGCGGCCCGCTCGTTTTTGCAGGTCGCGTCAGTCCGGCACGGTGCCGTTTTGCGCCAGCACGTCGCCGGCCAGGTACAGCGAGCCGCAGATCAGCACCCTTGCGCCTGCAATGTCGGCCGCCATGGCAAGCGCCGCAGTCAGCGTCTCGTAGCCCCGTGCGGCAAAGCCCATGGCGCGGGCGCGGGCGGCGATGTTCTCGCCGTCATGGGCATTGTCTTCACCCGGAATGGTCAGCGCGGCGATCCGGGCCGGGTGCAGGTCTCGGAACGGGGCGAGGAAATCCTCGGGCGCCCGCGTGTTCATCATGCCCATGACAAGGACCAGCGGCTTTTCCGGCAGGGCAGCAATGGCCCGGGCCAGGGCGGCGGCACCATGGGCGTTGTGCCCGCCATCGAGCCAGAGTTCGTGCGCCTCGGGCAGCAAAGCGCGCAGCCGGCCGGTGCGCAACGGCTGCATGCGGGCCGGCCAGCTGACCCGGCGCAGGCCCTCGGCCAGGGCCCAGGCATCGACCGGCAGGCCGAAATGGCGGATGGCGGCGATGGCGAGCGCCGCGTTGTCGAATTGATGGGCACCCAGCAAGGCCGGCGGCGGCAGGTCGAGCAGCCCGGCCTCGTCGGTATAGACCAGCCGTCCGTCCTCCCCAGCCCCATGGAAATCCTCGCCCTGCCAGAGCGGGGCAATGCCCAAGCGCCGGGCTGCACGATCCAGCACCGTACGGGCCTCGTCCTGCTGCAGGCCCATGACGGCCTTCGCGCCGCGCTTCAGAATTCCCGCCTTGTTGCCGGCAATCTCGGCCAGGCTGTCGCCGAGAAAGGCCTGATGGTCATAGGCGATCGGCGTGATGATCGTGCCCAGGGGGTGTTTGACGACATTGGTGGTGTCGAACGTGCCGCCCATGCCGGTTTCGAGCAGCAGGTAATCGGCCGGTGTTTCGGCAAAGAGCTTGAACGCGGTGACGGTGGTCACCTCGAAAAAGGTGATCGCGTCGCCGGCATTGATCGCTTCGACCTCTTCGAGCGCTGCATTGAGCCGATCGGTCTCGACCAGTCGTCCGGCGAGCCGGATGCGCTCGTTGAAGCGCACGAGATGGGGAGAATTATAGACATGCACGCTCTTTCCCGCCGCTTCGAGAAAGGCGCGCAGATAGGCGATGGTCGAGCCCTTGGCATTGGTGCCGGCCACATGGATGACCGGGGGCAGGTGGTCCTGCGGATTGCCCAGTTTGTCGAGCAGCGGCAGCATGCGATCAAGGCTGAGATCGATCAGCTTGGGATGCAGCCGGCTGAGCCGGGCCAGGATCTCGTCGGTGCGGGACATTGTTGTCTCCGATGGCAGCGCCACGCTCACTACGGCGTTACCACCGGGCTTGTCCCGGTGGTCCAGGTCTGATCGTCATAGCCCGGAAAAGCCGGGCAATGGCGATGATTTCCGGGGGGCTGATTACTTTCGCAATTCCCCGCCCGTTGTCTTGGTGACAGCGGCGACGACTGCCGCCGAGACCTTTTCGATTTCCTCGTCGGTCAGCGTCCTGTCACGCGGCTGCAGCGTCACCTCGATGGCGACGGACTTCCTGCCTTCCCCGACATGGGCGCCTTCGAACACGTCGAAAATCCCCACATCCTTGATCAGCGTCTTGTCCGCACCACGGGCGGCCTTGAGGATGGCGGCGGCGGTGACGCCCCGGTCCATGACGAAGGCGAAGTCGCGGCTGACCGGCTGGAAGGGCGACAAGGACAGGGCCGGCTTGGTCTTGGTGGCCTTCTTGCGCGCTTCGGGCAGGGCATCGAGATCGATCTCGAAGGCCGCGACCGGGCCGTCGATGTCGAGCGCCGCGGCCAGGGCCGGATGCAGTTCACCGAAGCAGCCCAAAGTCACCTTGGGACCAAGCGCGATGCGTCCGCCGCGCCCCGGATGGCTCCAGGCAGCCGGCTCGGCAAGCACCTGGACCTTTTCGATGTCGATGCCGAGGGCGTCGAGCGTGGCAGCCAGATCCGCCTTGGCATCCCAGACATTGACGGCCTGCGCCTTGCCCGACCAGTGGCGACCTGCGCCATCCTGCCCGGCCGTGCCGGTGCGCACGCCCGAGGCATAGGTATGCTGGCCTTCGGGCGCGTCGGAGAGAAAGATCTGTCCGACTTCGAACAGCGCCACATCGGCAAAGCCGCGATTGGCATTGCGGCGCGCTCCGGCCAGAAGGCCTGGCAGCAGCGAGGGGCGCATGTCGGTCATGTCCGAGGCGATGGCATTGGCCAATTGGCGATCCTCGGTGCCGCCGCCGAAGCGGGTGGCGTCGTCGTGGGAAATGAAGCTCCAGGTGACCACTTCGTCAAGGCCCCGCGCCGCCAGCGCCCGGCGGGCAATGCGGCGACGGTTCTGGATGCTGGTGAGAATGCGCGGCGCCACATGGTTGAGGCGGGGCAGGGGCTCGACCGGGACATTGTCGACGCCCACCATGCGCATCACTTCTTCCACGAGGTCGGCTTTTTGCGTCACGTCGGGGCGCCAGCTGGGCACGGTGACGCTGCGCGTCTCGCCGGTGCCGGCAAGAGCAAAACCGAGACGGCCCAGAATAGCCTCGATCTCGGCCGGCGCGACGTCGAGGCCGGTCAGCCGGCGGACTTCGGCCAGGGGGAAGTCCACGACGCTATTGGGAAAGACGTCCTCGCCCGAAATGGCCGGCTCCATCGGCTCGCCACCGCAGAGCTCGAGCACAAGCCGGGTCGCCAGCTCGAGACCCGGTTCGGTCAGCGCGGGATCGACATTGCGTTCGAGCCGGTAGCGGGCATCGGAGACGATACCGGTCTTGCGGCCGGACTGGGCGATGAGATCGGGGTCCCAGGAGGCGCATTCCATGAAGACATTGGTGGTCTCATCGGTCACGCCCGAGCGGATGCCGCCCATGATGCCGCCGAGGCAAAGCGGGCCCTTGTCGTCGGCAATGACCGTCATGGTCTCGTCGAGCGTATAGATCTTGTTGTCGAGCGCGTCGAAGGCCTCGCCGCGAGCCGGGCGGAGCACCATCTGGCCCTCGACCTTGTCGGCATCATAGGCATGGAGCGGCCGGCCCCAGCCGAGCGAGACGAGATTGGTGATGTCGACGATTGCATTGATCGGCCGGAGCCCCACGGCGCGCAGGCGCGCCTGCAGCCAGTCCGGGGAGGGGCCGTTTTTCACATTGGCGATGTAGCGGCCGGCAAACTTGCGGATCGCCTTGTTCTCGCCGGCAGCAAAATTGTGCGGCAGCGGCGCAATCGGGCTCGATCCTTTGGAGGGCACGGGCGAGAAGTCGGTTTTTTTGAGGGTACCCAGACCAAAGGCGGCGAGATCGCGCGCCACGCCATAGACACCGGTGGCGTCGCCGCGATTGGGCGTGATGGAAATATCGAAGACCACGCCGTTAATGCCGGCATAATCGACGTATCGCGCCCCGATCGGGGCATCCTCGGGCAACTCGATGATGCCGTCATGGTCGTTGGACAATTCCAGCTCGGCTGCCGAGCAGAGCATGCCGTTGGAGGGTGCGCCGCGAATGACGACGCCACCCTTGAGTTCGAAATCCTTGCCCGGAATATAGGTGCCCGGCGCGGCAAAGACCGATTTCAGCCCGGTCCGGCAATTGGGCGCGCCGCAGACGACATCGATCAGTTCGCCGGTGCCGGCATCGACCTTGCAGATATTGAGATGGTCGGAATTGGGGTGCGGCTTGGCCTCCACCACATGCGCGACGACAAAGGCCTGCAGCGCCTTGCCCTGGCTCTCAATGGCTTCCACTTCGAGCCCGACCATGGTCAGCGCCTTGCTGATCTCATCGGCGGTGGCATTGGTGTCGAGATGTTCCTTGAGCCAGTCGAGGGTGAATTTCATGTCTGTCGGTCCTTAGCGGAAGTCGCTTTTGCTGCCGGTGATCGGCGGCAGCGCAGAGGAGAGTTTCAAAAGTTCGACGAGCACATTGGCAAAGCCGCGCGCATCGTCGATGGCCTTATGCGTGTGGGCGATGTGGCCATAGAACTCGGCCGGCAGCTTGCTCATGCCCCAGTCGAGATAGGGCGCGCCGCGCAGCGTTCCGGCCATGGTGTAGAGACAGATGCCGCCGCCGCGGAAGATCTGCCGGCCCTTGAAGGGGCCCGACAGGGCCCGCGTGCCGGCATATTCATCGAGGTAATGATCCATCCAGAGCCCGTCGAAGATCATCGGGGCTGCGACGAAGACCTTGGGGCCGGGCAGGCTCTCCACCCAATCGGCAAAGCGTGGCATGACGATTGTGGGTTCTTCAGCGCCTTCGGTGGCCGCCTTCCAGGCCTCGGGCTGGGTCGCCCACCAGTCCATGGTGGTGTCGTTCGTGGTGCGGTCGGGCCGCGGGGTCAGCACGGCCTCGAACTCCCCATGCCGCGTGCCATCGCCGGCAATGGCGACCGAGGCAAAGCTCAGCATGGAATTGTGCAGGGGCGTCGGCCCGTCCGATTCGATGTCGGTGACGATGAAGATCGGCGTCGCCACGCGGTTATAGAGCTCCCGCCCCGCCGGCAGCACGCTCACCAGCCGAAAGGTTTCGCAGACGATCTCCATGTCCGGCGAAAAGCCGCCATTGCGGGCGAAATAGGCCTCGTGCCCGGCGCGCCACGCGGCATAGGGCCCTTCACCCTCGCGGTCGGTGAAGCTGGGGTCGATATCGTCGAAGCGGCGTGTCTCCACCGACAGCGTCTCGATCACGCAGGCCTCTTCGCCCAACCCATTGAGCACGATATCGCGCCGTCCCACCTGCGGCAGGGGCTCGGCATCACCGCCAAAATCGCGCAGCGCCCCACATGTGGCCGTCTTCTTGCCGGCCAGCACCAGCGCGAGCAGGCTATCGGCCAGCTCTGGAGAGTCCCCGAAGCTGAAGCGGATCGGCGTGTCGCTTTTTATGGCGTCGACCATGGGACCTAGCTCGAAAGCCCGCCAAACAGCGTCGGCAGGTCCAGCGGGCGGAAACCGTAATGCTCGATCCAGCGCTGGTCGGCATCGAAGAAATCGCGCAGGTCGGGCATGCCGTATTTGAGCATGGCGATGCGGTCGATACCGATGCCCCAGGCAAAGCCCTGATAGACGTCCGGATCGAGCCCGGCACTGCGGATGACATTGGGGTGGACCATGCCGCAGCCCAGGATTTCCAGCCAGTCATTGCCCTCGCCGATCTTCACCTCGGCGCCGGAGCGGTCGCATTGCACGTCCACTTCCATGGAGGGCTCGGTGAACGGGAAAAAGCTCGGGCGGAAACGCAGGGTGACGCTGGGCACTTCGAAAAAGGCCTTGAGGAATTCCTCCAGCACCCAGCGCAGCTGGCCGATATGGCTCGACTTGTCGATGACCAGCCCTTCGACCTGATGGAACATCGGGGTATGGGTCTGGTCGCTGTCATTGCGATAGGTGCGGCCCGGCATGACCACGCGGATCGGCGGGTCCTGCGGCGGCGTCAGGTAGGACGCAGCCGGCTTTTCATTGGTCTTTTGCATGACGCGCACCTGCACCGGCGAGGTATGGGTGCGCAGCACCTTCTTTATCCCGTCGGGGCCGGGCTTCATGAAGAAGGTGTCGTGCATTTCACGCGCCGGATGGCCTTCGGGGAAGTTCAGCGCGGTGAAATTGTAGTAATCGGTCTCGATATCGGGCCCTTCGGCGATGGAAAATCCCATATCCGAGAAGATGGCGGTGATTTCGTCGATGGTCTGGGAAATCGGATGGATGCGGCCGCGGGCCGTGGGCGCGGGACGCAAGGGCAGGGTGACGTCGAGCGTTTCGGCGGCGAGGCGCGCATCGAGCGCTGCCGCTTTCAGATCGGCGCCCCGCGCTTCGATCAGGCCCGCAATCTCGGTCTTGAGCCCATTGATGGCAGGGCCGGCCGCCTTGCGCTCTTCGGGTGGCATTGAACCAAGGGTCGCCAACAGGGCCGAAACACTGCCCTTCTTGCCCAGAGCGGCGACGCGGACCGCATCGAGCCCAGCTTCGTTTTCGGCGGCGGCGATAGCGGCAGTCAGGTCGCTGCGCAGGGCGGAGATTTGGGCGTCTAGGGACATCATCTTCTCAATTCGGACAGGCTGGCGCGGTTAGAGCAAACAAAAACGCCCCGCGCCAGCCCTCCCGGGCGGCGCAAGGCGCAATTTCGACCTCAGCAGGCTGGGGTGTCTTAGGCGGTGACGCGGGCGTGGGTGGTGGTCTCCACGCTTTCCAGGTACGCCAGAGCGGCCTTGGCCTTGCCGACCAGGGCAGCGAACGCTTCGGGCTGGGTGATCGCGAGATCGGACAGCACCTTGCGGTCGACAGCAATCTCAGCCTTGCTGAGGCCGTCGATAAATCGACCATAGGTCAGGCCGTGATCGCGCACCGCGGCGTTGATGCGCTGGATCCACAGGGCGCGGAAATTGCGCTTCTTGACGCGACGATCGCGATACGCGTACTGGCCGGCCTTTTCGACGGCCTGCTTGGCGATACGGATCGTGGACTTACGACGGCCATAATAGCCCTCGGCGGCCTTCAAGACCTTCTTGTGACGAGCGTGGGCGGTTACGCCCCTCTTTACGCGTGCCATTTATTCGTGTCCTTCCAGCTTAGCGGTTGTACGGCATGTACCACTTCACCAGACCCTCGTCGCCCTTGGACAGGATCTTGGTGCCGCGGTTGGTGCGGATGTACTTTGCGTTGTGGCTGATCAGGCGGTGGCGCTTGCCGGCGACGCCGGCCTTCACCTTACCGGTTGCGGTGAAGCTGAAGCGCTTCTTGGCACCGGACTTGGTCTTCATCTTGGGCATTTTGCGGGTCCTTGTAGAAGTATCTTGATGGATTGAGGCCCATCGCATTCATGAACCGCCACGGCATGCCTTTTGGCCGGGCGGTCCGGAAGATGCGGCTCTATAGGGGGAAAGCCGGGTGAAGGCAAGTGTCGCAATGCCGCTAATGCGCTGTTACGGCCTCGCCATCGCGATAATGCCGCAAAGCGATGAAAACGGCGATGGCCATGAGGCCGATAAGCGTCGCGGCCGTCAGCAACACGGTGGAGTGGGCATGGATGAAGGCTAGGCGCGCCGCTTCGACCAGCGGCGCTCCGGCTTCGCCGAGATCCCGCGCCGCCAGCATGGTCTCGCCGATGGAATGGGTAGCACTGGCGGCCAGCGCCCCCGCCAGGTCGGCAGGCACCTGCAGAGCCGAGCTATAGCTTGCGGCCAGCAACACCCCGAAAAAGGTGATGCCCAGCCCCGCGCCCAGCTCATACCCCGTGCCCTCGAGCGAGCCGGCAGCACCGGCCTTTTCCACCGGAGCGCTCGACATGATCGCAATGGACGATGCGGTAAGCCCGATGCTGAGGGAAAGGCCGAGCAGAGCCATCAGGGCGATGACGCCCAGGCCCGGATTGTGGAAATCGCTGAGGCCAAGCCCGGCAAGGCTGCCCGACGCCACGAGAAGCGAGAGCGACGCCACGACCCGCAGCCCGACAAAGGCCGTCGCATAGCCGGCAATCGGGCCGCCGATGGCCGAGGCGATGACCAGCGGCATCATGAAGAGGCCCGCTTCGAGGGGGGAACGGCCGACGACGAACTGCAATTCCTGGGCGATGGTGAGCTCCGCCCCCGCCAGGGCGCCGGTGACGATCAGCGCCATCAGGACGCCGACACGGATGGCCGGGCGGTTGAACAGGGACATGTCGAGCATCGGGCTGGCCGATGCCAATTGCTTGCGCACGAACACGCCAATGAGCCCCAGGCCGAGAGCCAGGGCGACGAGGGTGAGCGTCAGCGAGGCCCCGGGCTTGAAGCCGGATTTGACGGCATAAACCGTGGCGATGAGGCCGGCGATCAGCATCACGGCCTGCCCGATGCTCCAATTGCCGTTGCCCTTGGGTGCGGTGCGCGGCAGGACCGCAAAGGCCAGCGGCCAGACGACCAGCATGACCGGCACGTTGATGAGAAACACCGAACCCCACCAGAAATGCTCGAGCAGGAAGCCGCCGACCAGTGGTCCCAGCGCCGATCCGGCCGCTCCGATCGTGCCCCAGAACCCGAGCGCTATGCCGCGTTCCTTGGGATCCTCGAAGGTCTGGCGGATGATCGCGAGGACATTGGGAATGACCATGGAGGCGCCCAGGGCCAGCACGACGCGGGCGCCGATCAGCACCGCAGGATTGGGGGCGAACGCCGCGATCACCGAGGCGACGAGGAAAATGACAAGGCCTGTGAGCAGCATGCGGCGATTGCCGATGCGGTCGGCCAAGGTGCCCATGGGCACCAGCAGGCCCGCCATCATCAGCGGGTAGATATCGATGATCCAGAGGATTTCGGTGCCGCTGGCGTTGAGCGCCATGGTGAGCGACGGTACGGCGATGTGCAGGATGGTCATGTCGATGACAATAGGGGTGAAGGCCAGCATCACGGCGACCAGAACGAGCCAGCGATTGTGGGGGGCGGACATGTCGAAACCTCTTTGCACGAACGGCATTCCGGTCGATAACCGGAAGGAAAGCCGTATATATCCGTCCAGACGGATTGAAAAGAGGTGATGATGGGCCGTAGGCAGACGATTGACCGGAGCGCGCTGCTCGATGCCGCCGAGCGCGTCGTGCTGCGCGAAGGCGCGGGCCAGCTGACGATGGACGCTGTTGCCGCCGAAGCCGGCGTCAGCAAGGGGGGCGTGCTCTATGCCTTTCCCAGCAAGGACGCGCTGATCGATGCCCTGTTCAATCGCGTCTTCGCCTCGATGGACAAAATTGCCGCCGACTTTATCGCCCGGGCGGGCGACAACGGAGAAAACTGGGCGAAAGCCCATGTGCTGGCCAGCCGCGATGCCGAGACGCTGAGCACCGAACGCAGCGTCGCGCTGATCGCCAATTTCATGCGCTCACCGGAATATCGCAAAGGCGCGCGGGAATATTATGCCACCATTCTCGATCGTCTCGACCTGACCACCCTGACCGGTCGCAAGGCAAGGCTGGCCTTGCTGGCCTGCGAAGGCGCGCTGCTGCTGCGGGGCTTTGACTTTCATCCAATCACCGCAGAGGACTGGAAGTCCATCCACGATGATATCCAGGATATCCTGCTGGGCTGATCAGGCTCTTGCCGCAGCCAACATGGGCTGGAGATGATCCTCGAACAGGAGGCCCGGGCGTGCCGCGAGCGCAGCGCCATAGGCCGCCTCGGCCTCGAGCGAGATGCGCAGGAACGCACTGACACCGTCGACGTCCGCCGCGCCCAGCCCGTAATGGCCGCTTTCCAGCCGCCGCAGGATTTCGCGCTTGGAGGCGATCATGCCCGCCGCCACGTCCTTGCCGTTGCTCATCGAGCCGTCGCGCTTGATGTAGTCGTGCAGCGGCGTGCCCAGGTGATAGCTTTGCGGAATGGTGCGGTAGAGCTGGAGCAGCAATTCGAGATCGGTCATGTTGCTCATGGTCGGGTCGTAGCGCCCGTCGCCCCGGCGCCGATCCCAAAGGATCATCGAATCCATCGAAAGGCTCACCCATTTGTGTTCGCCGGCCGTGAGCACGCGATCGCGGCCGTCGCCGACAAAACGGAGATGGCTGAAATCGGTGGTCATCACGTCGAGCGCCGTGGTGACGATGCCATATTCGGCCAGGGCCGTGACCGCCTGTTCGAGCTTTTGCGGCTTGAGCCGGTCATCGGCATCGAGAATGGCCACATAGGGCGCTTCGATCTGGTCGAGCGCCACGTTCCGGGTGACGGAAGCGCCGCGCCCGATGCCGCCGCTGGTAAGAAAGACCTGGCGCCGATCCCCGAGGCCCCGTTCGCTCAGAAAACCGGCATAGTCGAAGCCGTCATCGGCAATGATCCAGTGCTCCCACTGGGCATGCGTCTGCTCGAGCACGCTCTGCACCGTGGCGGGCAGGGTGTCCTGAGCCTTGTAGGTGGGGGTGATGATTGCGACGGTTTGCGCCATGTCTTGAACCTTCTGCCTTGCTGACCCATATCTGGCTCACGCCTCCGATGCCACTTCTATCGGGTCGGGGGACGCAACGTTGCTTGACGATCAAGGACGGTATGATGTCGCGCATTTCGGTGTTTTCCGCACCCTTTCTTCTCGGCTTCGACAGCTTCGAGGAGCGTATCGATCGGCTGGCCCGATCCGCGGATGGCTATCCTCCGTACAATATCGAGAGAACCCTGGGCGACGACGGCGCCGAACGGTTTCTCATCTCCATCGCGGTAGCGGGTTTCGCCCGGGGCGAGCTTGAGGTGACGGTGGAGGACAACCAGCTGCAGGTGCGCGGCAAACAGAAGGACGAGCCCGGAAAAGACTATCTGCATCGCGGCATCGCCGCCCGCCAGTTCCAGCGCAATTTCCTCCTCGCCGACGGCATGGAGGTCAAGGATGCAACTTTGGGGCATGGCATGCTCGTTATAGCTCTCGAGCGGCCCCGGGCCGCCAAGATCGCCCGACAAATCGATATTCGCTCATTGTGAGGAAAAGAACAGGAAAGGGCCGACAAAATGATGGATAAACGCAATTCCGACGCCGCTTTCGACGCCGCAAATCCCCTCAAGACCCTGACGCGCGCCCAGTTCGCAGCATTGGGTGGCGACGCCGTGGCCTATGTGAAGCCCGTCACGGGCCTCGTGCTCGCGGGCATGATCCACGACGCCGAGTTCGACGCGGCCACGCAATATCAATTGGTGATGTCGGCCGACGGCACGCCGCTCATGGTGTCCGACAGCGCCGATGCGGTCAGCGAATGGCTGGGTGACCAGAGCATCGGGCTCGCCACCCTGCACTGACAACCGCTTGCGATCGTCTGCCCAATGCCCGCCTCCCAAAAGGCGGGCATTGTCGTGTCAGCGCCCCAGCTGAAAGGCGGAAAAGCGGTCGAGTGCGGCGTCGATCGCCGCGCGGGTCTGGGACCCGACATCCTCGATCCAGGTCCATTGCTGGGTGAGCAGGCGATTGGCAACGCGATCGGTCTTGAGATCGATGGCCGCCACGACCCGGTCGCCGACGAGAACCGGCAGGGCGAAATAGCCGAATTGTCTCTTGGCCTGTGGGATATATGCCTCAAAGACGTGATCGTATCCGAACAGCAGCTTGAGCCTTTTGCGCAGGATGATGAGCGGATCGAAGGGCGAGAGGATATGCACGCGATCGGCGATTTCTGGCTGCGCGGCGAGCGTTTCCGGATCGCCCCAGAAGGCCAGCTTGTCCTCGCCGGCAATCCGCACCGGCACCAGCTGCCCGCGCCGGACGCGGGCCTCGATCACCTCCCGCACGCCCGGCTTGGCCTTGGCGTTGAGGTGGCAGATCGAATCAAGGCTCACCAGACCCTGGCTGCGCAGCGCCCGGTCGAGCAGATAGGCACTGATCTGCCGCGCGGTGGCGGGTCGCGGGCGGGTCTCCCAGCCGAAATGGCGATCGGCCAGATCGTAGGTCTTGAGCATGCCGTCGCGCGCCGCAATGGCCACGAGGCCCTGGTAGAACATCAATTGCAGCACCCGCTTTGACGGCTTGCGGCTGGCCCAGGGATGGGTCTTGTCCACCAGCTCGTCATCGTCGATGTCGCGGATGGAAAGCGGGCCCTGGGCTTCAAGCCGGCGCGTCATGGCGGCGACTTCCGCCTTGCTCACGGTGCCGAACCAGGCGGACGGATTGGCGCGCCAGGCCTTCATGGCCGGCACGAAATAGCGCAGGTCGGCGCTGGGCACGTAGCTCAGCGCATGCGTCCAGTATTCAAAGACCGACTTGTCGCGCGCCTGCAGCTGATCGAGGTCGTCGCGGCGATAGGCGGGGATGCGCGCATAAAGGATGTGGTGATGGCACCGCTCGATCACGTTGATCGTGTCGATCTGCACATAGCCCAGATGCGCTATCGCCGCGTGCGCGGCCTCCGGCCCGGAGCCGAACGGCGCGGTGTCGTCGAGCCTTTGCGCCCGCATCCAGAGGGCGCGGGCCTGGGCCTTTGTAAGGGTGAGCGGCGTTTTCGACACGGGCGATTCCTGACAGCTGACGCAACGATGTCAGATCAGCCCGCCGTGTCAAACAGGGTCAGCAGCCGGCTTGAGGGCCGAGCGACGATCCAGACGCGCAACGATGTCGAGGAAGATTTGGTGGAGCCAAGCGGGATCGAACCGCTGACCTCTTGCATGCCATGCAAGCGCTCTCCCAGCTGAGCTATGGCCCCATCAAGCAAGGGTCGGAAAGACGATCCCTGCGGGTGTTTTGGGTTCGTCAGGGTTGGTTCCCGTCCGAAGCGAGGCGGAACCTATTGGATGATCCGCCCGGGTGCAAGTGCCTAAATGACACTTTTTTATTCCACCGGGGATAAATCATCCCCGGTGGAAAAAGCATAACGAAATCAGCGGTCTTCGTCGTCGCCGACTTCAAAGCCGAGGCCATCGTCCTCGTCTTCGTCCTCTTCGAGGAACACGTCTTCCTCATCGTCGCCCAGGTCGTCCTCGACCTCGACATCCTCGACATCGGGAATGTCGTCGCCGGTCTCTTCGGCGTCGGCTTCCTCGAGGCTGACGATTTCGGGACCTGCGGTCTCGACTTCGTCTTCTTCTTCCTGCTCGTCCTCGTCATCGATCTTGCGGGCGGTGGCGGGGCTCGCCTTGCCGGTCTGCTGCTCGAAGAAGGACCGCGGGAAGGACTTGCCCGTATAGGGCGAGACGATCGGGTCCATGTTGAGGTCGTAGAACTTCTTGCCCGTATCGGGATCGGTGCGCTTGGTACCGCGTTCGGAACTGGCCATTTCATGCCTCGTGGAATGGAAGGTGCGCGGGCGCGCCATAGCCGCAGGCGCCCATTTCGGTCAGTCCGGTTATGGGCAAAGCCGGCACGTGTCAAACGCAAAATGCGCCCCTTGCCCGGCGCGCCCGCTGGCTTTATCGCCTTAGAGCGAAGAGGGACAGCACTCGGGAAGCCGCCATGATCATTGCCGTCGATGGACCCGCAGCCTCGGGCAAGGGCACTCTGGCCGAGGGACTGGCCCGCCATTATCGCCTGCCGCACCTCGATACGGGCCTGCTTTACCGGGCGGTTGGCCTCGCGGTCGCGGACCGTGAGGACGGTCCCGATTTCGAGCCCGCCGCCATCGCGGCGGCACAGGGTCTCGACCCCGCCCAGCTCGCCGACCGCGACGCCCTGACCTCTGCGGAGGCGGGCGTCCTGGCGTCCAAGGTGGCGGTGATCGGGCCGGTCCGGGCGGCGCTGTTCGATTTCCAGCGCAGCTTTGCGCTTCAGCCGGGCGGCGCGGTTCTCGATGGCCGCGACATCGGCACCAAGATCTGCCCGGATGCCGATGTGAAGCTCTTCATCCAGGCCGACAGCAAGGCGCGCATGGAGCGCCGGGCGCGGCAGCTCGAAAAGCGTGGCCTCGTGGTGGACCGCTACGCGCTCTATCACCAGATCGAGGCGCGCGATGCCCGCGACATGCTCAATCCCAATGGCGGATTCTACAAAGCGGCCGACGCGCACTTGCTCGATACCACGCTTCTGGATATAGAAGCCGCACTCCGCGCTGCCATCGAGATCGTCGATCGGACCATGGCGCTCAAGGCAGGGGATCGCTGATCCCCTAATTTCATCCTTGGGACCCGGCTTCGTGACGATCGGACCATTCGCTGGCCCGGACCAAAAGATCATCCTGTCGTTCGAAGAGCGGTGCTCCGTGCGCCGGCTTTGGCCTTTGTGTCGAAGCGGACCCGTGACGAGGCAGGATCTGCAACCCTCAACGACCGGCGCAATGGAGAAAAAGTTTGGCACAGCAAACTGTGACGAAAGACGATTTTGAATCGATGCTGCTCGACAGCTTTGTCGACAACGATGCCGCCGAAGGCACCGTCGTCAAGGGCAAGGTCGTGGCGATCGAAAAGGACCTGGCGATCATCGACGTCGGTCTCAAGACTGAAGGCCGCGTGCCGCTGAAGGAATTCGGCCAGGCCGGCCGCGACGGCACCATCACCGTGGGTTCGGAAGTCGAGGTCTATGTGGACCGCGTCGAGAACGCCATGGGCGAAGCCGTCCTCAGCCGCGAAAAGGCCCGCCGCGAAGAGAGCTGGGTCAAGCTCGAAGAGAAGTACAACGCCAATGAGCGCGTTGAAGGCACCATCTTCAACCAGGTCAAGGGCGGTTTCACCGTCGACCTCGAAGGTGCCGTGGCCTTCCTGCCGCGTTCGCAGGTCGACATCCGTCCGATCCGCGACATCGCGCCGCTCATGAACGTGCCGCAGCCCTTCCAGATCCTCAAGATGGACAAGCGTCGCGGCAATATCGTCGTGTCGCGTCGCGCCATTCTCGAAGAGTCGCGCGCCGAACAGCGTTCGGAAATCGTCCAGCAGCTCGAAGAGGGCCAGGTGGTCGACGGCGTGGTCAAGAACATCACCGATTACGGTGCGTTCGTCGACCTCGGCGGCATCGACGGCCTGCTGCACGTCACCGACATTGCATGGCGTCGCGTCAATCACCCGTCCGAAGTGCTCACGATCGGCGAGACCATCAAGGTCCAGATCGTCCGCATCAACCATGAGAGCCACCGCATCAGCCTCGGCATGAAGCAGCTCCAGGCTGATCCGTGGGAAGGCATCGGCGCCAAGTACCCGATCGAGGCCAAGTTCACCGGCCGCGTGACCAACATCACCGATTACGGCGCTTTCGTCGAACTGGAGCCGGGCATCGAAGGCCTGATCCACGTTTCGGAAATGAGCTGGACCAAGAAGAACGTCCATCCGGGCAAGATCGTCTCGACTTCCCAGGAAGTCGAAGTGGTCGTGCTCGAAGTCGATCCGGACAAGCGCCGCATCTCGCTGGGCCTCAAGCAGACCCTGCAGAACCCGTGGGAAGCCTTTGCCGAGAAGAACCCGGTTGGCTCCACCATCGAAGGCGAAGTCAAGAACAAGACCGAATTCGGCCTGTTCATCGGCCTCGAAGGCGATGTGGACGGCATGGTGCACCTGTCCGATCTCGATTGGCAGAAGTCGGGCGAAGTCGCGCTCGAGGACTACAATCGCGGCGACATGGTCAAGGCCAAGGTCCTCGACGTCGATGTCGAGAAGGAACGCATCAGCCTGGGCATCAAGCAGCTTGCTGCCGATGACCTGGCCGACAGCTCTGCCAGCAACGAGCAGGGCGGTCTGCGCAAGAACGCCGTGGTGACCACCGAAGTCGTGGACGTCAACGATGGCGGCATCGAAGTCCGCATCGCCGACAGCGAAGTGACGGCCTTCATCCGTCGCGCCGATCTCAGCCGCGACCGCAACGACCAGCGCCCCGAGCGCTTCGCCAAGGGCGACAAGGTCGATGCCCGCGTCACCCAGTACGACCGCAAGACCGGCCGCATCCAGCTCTCGATCAAGGCGCTGGAAATCGCCGAGGAACGCGAAGCCGTGGCCAATTTCGGTTCGTCCGATTCGGGTGCCTCGCTCGGCGACATCCTGGGCGCAGCCCTCAAGGGCCGCGACGACAAGTAAGCCGTTCCGGCTGTTCGCAAATCTTCGACCCGCGCCACAAGGCGCGGGTCGTTTCATATGGAAATGCCGATATGAACATGCTCAAGGATGTCACCTGGCGGGCCATGACCGGTTACGACCTGGGCGCCGTCTTCGCCATCGCCAACCAGGTCCATCCCGGCTTCTTCGAGGCCGAAGAGGTGCTGGCCGAAAAGTTCGACCTCTATCGCAATGGCTGTTACCTGCTCGAAGTCGGCGAGCGCCCGGCCGGCTATGTCCTGAGCCATCCCTATAGCCTGGGCGACCTGCCCCCGCTCAACCAGAAGCTGGGCGCGCTGCCCGCCAATCCCGATACCTATTACATCCACGACCTGGCGCTGCTGCGCCTGACCCGGGGCGTTGGCGCTGCCGGGCGCATCGTGGCGGCCCTGACCAAGCATGCCGGCGCCATGGGCTTTGCCAGCATGAGCCTTGTGGCGGTCAACCAGTCCCAGCCATTCTGGGCCGGTCAGGGATTTGTCGAGGCGCATCGCGACGCGCTGGCCGGAAAACTGGCCGCCTATGAGCCAGAGGCGCGGTATATGGTCAAGCAGCTCGCGGCAGAGCCCGGACTACAGACGTGAATACGCGAACGCCTTGTGGCGCTTGACCTTTTGCCCCGGCTTTGGCAGGTTGGCGCTGCCTTTCCGAAAAGGGGGCAGGGTCAGGACCGGAGCCTTTGATGATCAAGTCTGAACTTGTCGAAAAGCTCGCCGCGGAAAACCCGCATCTGTTTCAGCGCGACATCGAGAACATCGTCAACGCCATTCTCGACGAGATCGGCGACGCCATGGCGCGCGGCGACCGCGTGGAGCTGCGTGGTTTCGGCGCCTTCTCGGTCAAGAATCGCCCGGCCCGCGTCGGCCGCAATCCACGCACCGGCGAGCAGGTCGATGTCGGTGAAAAATATGTTCCCCAGTTCAAGGCGGGCAAGGAAATCCGCGAGCGGCTCAACCGCTCGTAACCCGCTCTCTTGCCGGACATGGCACGCAGGGCAAGGGCTCTGTCAGGAAACTTAATGGTCAACAGGATCGTCGGCTGGCTGATATTGGTCCCTTTTTGCGGACTTTTGATCGCCTTTGCCCTGGCCAATCGCCATCTGGTCAGCGTGAACCTCAATCCCTTCGCCAGCGTGGCCGATGCCGGTGCCGGCGGCTATGGCATTCCGCTCTTTGTCGTCCTCTATGTCGTGCTGCTGCTCGGCGTGCTCCTGGGCGGCATCGCCTCCTGGTTCGCGCAGGGCCATCATCGCCGCCGCGAGCGCCACTGGCGGCGCGAGGCCCAGCACCTCAGCCAGGAACTCGAAATCCAGCGCCGCAAGTCCGGCGACGTCACCCCATCCCCCATGAGCGACGTGGACGACCTGCTCGACATGCGCTCATAGGATATGCCACCAATGGCCTTTCCCAATCCTCTCCATCGCCCGAGCACTGACCCACGATGACCGATCCGGTGATCATCAAGATCTGTGGCATCAAATCCTACGACCTTCTCGATGTCGCCATAGCGGCCGGGGCCGACATGGTCGGTTTCATGCATTTCCAGCGCTCGCCGCGCCATGTCTCCATCGAGGACCTGGCCGGGCTGATCTCGGCGGCGCGCGGACAGGTCCAGTCCTGCGTGGTCCTGGTCAATCCGGACAATTCCTGCGTGGCCGAGGTGGCCGCGCTGGGTCCGGACTGGATCCAGCTGCACGGGCCTGAAAGCCCGCACCGCGTCGAGGCGATCCGCGCCGAGGCGGGCGTCGAGATCATGAAGGCCATGCCCATCGGATCGGCCGAGGATGTCGCTCATGTCGCCGCTTTTGCCGAAGTGGCCGACCGCATCCTGCTCGATGCCAAGCCGCCAAAGGGGGCCGACCGCCCCGGTGGGCTGGGGGAGAGCTTCGATTGGTCGCTGCTCGAAGCCCTTGACCCGTCGCTGCCCTTCATGCTTTCGGGTGGCTTGACGCCGGACAACGTGGCCCAGGCCATCCGGACGGTGAAGCCGTTCGGCGTGGATGTCTCCTCTGGGGTGGAGACCGCGCCGGGGGTCAAGGACAAAAGGCTGATCGAAGCGTTCATCCGCAACGCCAGGTCCGCCGTATAAGGGGCAGGTGCCGGGATCGTCTCGGCGACGCCGAGAGGACGATATGGACGGCATAAATTCCCTGCGCAATGGCCCGGACGAACATGGCCGCTTCGGTATTTACGGCGGGCGCTTTGTCGCCGAGACGCTGATGCCGCTGATCCTCGATCTCGAACGGGAATACCGGGCCGCCAAGGTCGACGAGGCCTATCTCGCCGAACTCAAGGACCTTGCCACCCATTATACCGGCCGGCCGAGCCCGCTCTATTTTGCCGAGCGCCTCACCGCGCATCTGGGCGGCGCCCGCGTCTTTCTCAAGCGCGAAGAGCTCAACCATACCGGTAGCCACAAGATCAACAATTGCCTGGGCCAGATCCTGCTGGCCAAGCGCATGGGCAAGACCAGGGTCATCGCCGAGACCGGCGCCGGCCAGCACGGCGTGGCGACGGCAACGGTCTGCGCCAAGTTCGACCTGCCCTGCACCATTTTCATGGGTGCGACCGATGTCGAGCGACAGATGCCCAATGTCTTGCGTATGAAGATGCTGGGTGCCGAGGTCCGTCCCGTGACGGCCGGCGCCGGCACCCTCAAGGACGCGATGAACGAGGCCCTGCGCGACTGGGTCACCAATGTCGAAAGCACCTATTACCTGATCGGCACCGCCGCCGGCCCGCACCCCTATCCGGAAATGGTGCGCGACTTCCAGTCGGTCATCGGCACCGAAATCAAGGAACAGTTCCAGGCGCTCGAAGGCAAACTGCCCGACGCCGTCGTGGCCTGTGTCGGCGGCGGCTCCAATGCCATCGGCACCTTCCATGCCTTCCTCGATGATCCCGACGTCGCCCTTTACGGCGCGGAGGCCGGTGGCCATGGCATTGCGGTCGAGAACGGCCATGCCGCCTCCATGACCGGCGGGCGCCCGGGCGTGCTGCACGGCAATCGCACCTATCTGCTGCAGGACGATGACGGGCAGATCCTCGAGGGCCATTCGATTTCGGCGGGCCTTGACTATCCCGGCGTCGGCCCGGAGCATTCGTTCCTTCACGACAGCAAGCGTGTCACCTATGCGCCGATCACCGACAACGAGGCTCTTGAGGCCTTCCAGCTGCTGACCAGGCTCGAAGGCATCATCCCGGCGCTGGAAACGGCGCATGGTCTGGCGCAATTGATGAAGGTGGCCCCCACCATGAGCAAGGACCAGTCCATCGTCCTCTGCCTTTCGGGCCGCGGTGACAAGGACGTGGAAAGCGTCGGCAAATATCTGGGACTTCTCAAGGCATGACCACCCGCATCGACGCCCGCTTCGCCCAGTGCAAGGCAGAGAACCGCCCGGCTCTCGTCACCTATGTCATGGGGGGCGATCCCGACCTCGCCACCAGCCAGGCCATCCTCAATGCCCTGCCGCAGGCCGGCTCGGACATTATCGAATTGGGCATGCCCTTTTCCGATCCCATGGCCGACGGCGTCGCCATCCAGCTCAGCGCCCAGCGGGCACTGGCGGGTGGGCAGACCATCCTGGGCGTGCTCGGCATGGTGGAAGAATTCCGCCGCAAGGACGAGACAACCCCGATCGTGCTCATGGGCTATTACAACCCGATCTATGGCTTTGGCGTCGACCGCTTCATCGCGGCCGCCAGGCAGGCCGGTGTCGATGGGCTGATCGTCGTCGACCTGCCGGCCGAGGAAGATTCAGAATTGTGCATTCCCGCCCTCGAGGCCGGGCTCAATTTCATCCGCCTCACGACCCCCACCACCGATGAGAAGCGCCTGCCGGTCGTGCTCGAGAACACTTCGGGCTTTGTCTATTACGTCTCGATGAACGGGGTGACGGGCGCCGTCATCAAGTCGCGCGGCGCCGTGGGCGAGGCCGTGGACCGCATCAAGAGCCATACCAGCCTGCCGGTTGCTGTGGGCTTCGGCATCAAGACCGCCGACGATGCCGCCGATATCGGCAGGCATGCCGACGGCATCGTGGTCGGCTCGGTCCTGGTGGACGCGGTGGCCAAATCCTTGCGCGACGGTGAGGCGACCGACACGACCGTTTCAGCCGTGCGCGATATCGTCGCCGATCTTGCCGCCGGGGTGAGACGGGCCCGGACCTGACACTGTCCACAGGCGCCGCGCGCCCGGCTTTGATCTGTCGCGGCGGCCCTGATAAGAATTGCCACAATTGACGACTACGTGATCCGCAACGATCACCCGCGAAAGGCCGCGCCATGAACTGGATCGACAATTTCGTCCGCCCCAAGATCCGCTCGATCCTCAATCCCAAGCGGGATACCCCGGAAAATCTCTGGGTCAAGGACCCGGAATCGGGCGAGATGGTGTTCTATCGCGATCTCGAGGCCAATCAGTGGGTCGTGCCCAATTCGGGCTATCACATGAAGATCAAGCCGGCCGACCGGCTGGCGACCTTCCTCGATGACGGCAAATATGACCTCGTGCCGGTTCCTTCCGTGCCGGTCGATCCGCTGAAGTTCCGCGACCAGAAGCGCTATACCGACCGCCTGCGCGAAAGCCGCGCCAAGACCGGCTATGACGACAGCGTCATCGTGGCCACCGGCAAGCTCTACGAGCGCGCCGTGACCGTGGGCATCCAGGATTTCGATTTCATGGGTGGCTCGCTGGGCATGGCCGCCGGGCAGGGGATCATCACCGGGCTCGAAACGGCCCTGCGCCTCAAGACCCCCTTCGTGCTCTTCGTCGCTTCAGGCGGCGCGCGCATGCAGGAAGGCGTGCTCAGCCTGATGCAGATGCCGCGCACGACCGTGGCTGTGCTGCGCCTGCGCGAAGCGGGCCTGCCCTTCTTCGTGGTGCTGACCAATCCCACCACCGGCGGCGTCACCGCCTCCTATGCCATGATCGGCGACGTTCACCTGGCCGAGCCGGGCGCCCTGATCGGCTTTGCCGGCCAGCGCGTCATCGAGCAGACCATCCGCGAAAAGCTGCCCAAGGGCTTCCAGCGCTCGGAATATCTCTACAGCCACGGCATGGTCGATATGGTGGTGCACCGCCACAACCTGCGCTCCACCATTGGCTCGCTGGCGGCGATCCTGACCAAGGCGCCCCCCAACGAGGCCATCACCGCCTCGGCCACCAGGGCGATCACCGCCCAGGCCAGCATGCGCGACGCCGCTGTCGCCGCCGAGGGCGACGACGATATCGATCCGCCAGCGGCGGCTGCTCACGCCGAGTAGCCCGACCGTCCGACCTTGCCGCGATCACGCGGCAGGTCTGCTTGTGCTGGACAAGCACGGCGCCTGCCTTTCATATCCCGCGCATGGATACGACAAGCCGATTCCCTGACGTGATGCTGCTGGCGGCCGGGCTCGGCACGCGCCTGCGGCCCTTGACCGATACCCTGCCCAAGCCGCTGGTGCCGGTGGCCGGCCGGCCGCTGATCGAGCGGGTGATGGCCAATGCCCGCGCCGAGGGCGCCAAGCGCTTCGTGGCCAATGCCCATTATCGCGCCGACCAGGTGCTGGCCCATTTCGGAGGGCTGCTCAAGGTCAATCGCGAGGAGACGCTGCTGGGCACGGGCGGGGGCGTCAGGGCGGCGCTGCCCATGCTGCATTCCGACCCCTTTTTCGTCATGAACACTGATGCCTTCTGGCCCGAGGGAGCCGATGCCCCGCTCGGACGGATGCGGGCTCGTTACCAGGAGCCTCCGGACATTGTTTTGCTGTGTATCCAGCCGCATCGGGCCCATGGCTTTGCGCGCAGCCACGATTTCTGTCTCGACCCCATGGGGCGGGTGACACGCGACTGGGGCGCACCGGTCATCTATGGCGGCGTCATGCTCATCGGCAAAAGCCTTTTCGCCGAATGTCCGGACGGGCCCTTTGCGCTCAACCTGCTGATCGACGCGGCACTCGAGGACGAACGGCTCTACGGCGTCGTGCTCGATGCACCCTGGTATCATGTCGGCGATCCGGCCGGGCTGGACGCGGCCGAAAAGGCCCTGGCGCCATGAACGTCTATTCCATCGCCCCCTCGACGCCGTTCCTGCCCTGCCTGGCACAAGCGGTGATGGATGGTCGGCTTCTGGGCGACTGGGATCGCAGTGCGCCGTTCTGGCTCAGCGACGTCACCATCATCGTGCCGACCCAGCGCGCCCGCCAGGCGCTGGCCGAAGCCTTTGCCGCTCATCCCGGCTTTACCGGCCTGCTCCCCGATATCCGCACCTTCGGAGGCGAGGAAGCCGACGAGGAGCCCTTCCTGCCGCCCTTCGATGCGCCAGCGCTTCCCAAAAAGGCGAGCGGATTGCGGCGGCGGCTGACTTTGTCTCAATTGGTCGCGCAATGGGCCTATAGCGACCGCGGGCGCCAGGCCTTTTCCAGTCCTCCCGGGGCAGCCGAGATCTTTTCCATGGCCGAATCGCTCGGCCGGGTGATCGACGACCTCCTGATCGAGGAGCGCAGCCCTGCCGATCTGCGCGCCATCGGCACCGATATGGCCCAGGAACTGGGCGAATATTGGCAGCAGACCCTGACCTTCCTCGATATCGCGCTCACCGCCTGGCCCGCCATGCTCCAAAGTGAGGGCCTGGCTGATCCTTCTGCCCTGCGCCGGACCCGGCTCGACCGGCAGGCCGCTGCGGCACCCTATCTTTATGGCGAGCGGCCCGTCATTGCTGCTGGCTCCACCGGCTCGATCCCGGCAACGGCGCGGCTGCTCAAGGCGGTGACGGGCCTGCCGCGCGGTGCCCTCGTGCTGCCCGGGCTCGACATGGCCCTGAGCGCCGACACGCTCGCCGATTTGCGGCGCAGCGACACCAATCCCCATGGCCATCCCCAATATGGCCTGTCCCATCTGCTGGGCCAATTGGGGCTCCACACCGTTGCCGATATACGCGAACTCTGTCCGGCGCCGCATCCCCGCACCGCCCTTGTCAATCACGCCCTGGCGCTCACCGCCGATACCGCCCACTGGGCCGCGCATCGCCCCGCGCCGGAAAACCTTGAGGCAGCCCTGGACGGCGTCGCTATCATCCAGGCGCGCAACGAGGACGAGGAGGCGCGTGCCATTGCCCTGGCGGGACGGGCAGCGCTCGAGGCCGGCCGCACCGTGGGCATTATCACGCCTGATCGGAACCTGGCCCGCCGCATTGCTGCCGAACTGAAACGGTTTGCCATTCACGTCGACGACGCCGCCGGCGCGCCGCTCTTTCATTCCCCGGCAGGACGCCTGGCGCGGCAGATCCTGAGCCTTGTGGCCAATGGCATCGCGCCGGTCGATCTCATGGCTCTGCTGCGCAATCGGGCGACCAGGTTGGGGCTGGACCCATCGGCCCTGGCGCCCCTGGTCGATCGCCTCGATCTGCTGCTCCTGCGCGGGCAGCGCCCGGCCGCAGGCTTTTCCGGCCTGCGCGCCCTCCTTGCATTGCGTAGCGACCAAACGGCCCGCATCCGCCGCAAGCCTATCCGCCCGGAAGATGCCAGCGCGATGGGCGATCTTTTCGACCGCCTTGAAGCCGCGCTTGCTCCGATGATCGCGCTGCTGGGTCGCGAGCGGATGGATGCAGCAAGCCTTGCCTCGGCGCTGTCGCAGAGCCTTTCTGCCATCAGCGACGGCGCATCGCTCGACGGGCGCGATATCGTCATGGACTGGGCAAGGGAAATGGCAGGTCTTGCAGGCTACGGCCACCATTTCGGCCCGTTCGGGCTCGACGCCGTACTGTTCGCGCTGATGAGCGGCTTCGAGGTACGCAATCACCAGACCCGGCGTGCCGATATCGCCATCTGGGGTCAGCTCGAGGCGCGGCTGATGAGCCCGGACCTGCTGATCCTGGCCGCGCTCAATGAAGACAAATGGCCGGCTCCGGCCGATCCGGGCCCCTGGCTCAGCCGCGGCATGCGCCTCGCCGCGGGCCTTGAACCGCCAGAGCGCATGCAGGGCCTTGCAGCCCACGATTTCGCCCAGGCCATGGGCAATGGCGAGGTGATCCTCGCCTATGCCGATCGCATCGGGGCGAGCCCGGCTCTGCCCTCCCGCCTCGTGCAGCGGCTCGACGCGTTTATCGGCTCCGACCATGCCCGGGCGCTGCGCCGCCGCGGCGAGGTCGCAAGGGTCGATGCGCGTCGGCTCGATGCCGTCACCGCCAGCCGGCCGGCCATCCGTCCGGCGCCCAATCCACCCTTTACGCCGCGTCTCACCCGGCTTTCCGTCACCGAGGTCGAGACGCTGATGCGCTCGCCCTACGATCTTTATGCCAAGCATGTGCTGGGCCTGCGCCCGCTCGATGCCCTCGGGGAGGACCCGGACGCGCGCGAAAGGGGCACCATCGTCCACGCCATCTTTGCCCGCTTCGTCAACGAGGGCCATGACGTGCTCGCGCCCGAGGCGCCGGACGTGCTGATGTCCATCGCCAATGCCGAATTTGCCGGCCTCGACGCCATCGGCGAGCGGCGCGACATCTGGCTGCGCCGCTTTTCCACCGCCGCCACGCAATTTCTGGCTTTCGAGCGCGATCGCGCCGAGAGGGTACGCAAGCGCCATGCCGAAATCCGGGGCGAATGGCAGGTGCCGCTGGGCCCCGGTTTCCTCATTACCGGGGAAGCCGACCGGGTCGACGAACTGAATGACGGCACGCTCGAAATTCTCGATTTCAAGACCGGTTCACCGCCGTCGGGCGCCAGCATGAAAGCGTTCGAGGCCCCGCAATTGCCGCTCGAGGCGCTGATGGCAAAGGCCGGCGCCATGCCGGTCCCGGCCGCTGCCTCCTCGGCGCTCACCTATATCAAGATCGGCCTTGGGCCCGAAGCGTTCACCCCCAGCGCCTTTGCCCTGGCTGAAGGCATGGATGTGATGGCCGCCGCCGACGAAATCTGGCGCCGCATGCAGGGACATATCGAGTTCTTCCTCCTGCGCGAAACCCCGCTTCCGGCGCGGCTGCTGCCGCTCAAGACGCAGCGTTTCGCCGGCCCATACGATCATCTGGCGCGCATGGCCGAATGGCTGGCCGTCGACGGGGAGGACGAGGCATGAGCGATCGCGGCGACCTCCTCATTCCCTCCAATACCCGCGACAGCCAGGCCCGGGCCAGCGATCCGGATTATTCGATCTGGGTGGAAGCCAATGCCGGGTCGGGCAAGACCTATGTGCTGACCCATAGGGTGCTGCGCCTGCTGCTCGCAGGCACGCGGCCTGAATCGATCCTCTGCCTGACCTACACCAAGGCTGCGGCCGCAGAGATGCGCAAGCGCGTCGGTGCAAGGCTGGCGCAATGGGCACTGGCGCAACCGGCCGAACTCCACAAGGACCTCGCCGAGCTGGTGGGCAGTCCGCCGAGCCCGGCCATGCTGCGCGATGCCCGGACCCTTTTTGCCCGTGCCCTCGAGACGCCGGGCGGCCTCCGCATCCTCACCATCCATGCCTTTTGCGAAGCGGTATTGCACCGTTTTCCCATCGAGGCCGGCGTGCCCTTCGACTTTGCCGTCATAGAGGACGAGCAGCAGGTGCAGATGGTGCTCTCGGCGCGGGAGAGCGTGCTCGCCGAAGGCCTGCGCGGTGGCACCCATGCCGAAGCGGTCGAGACGCTTTTCGGGCTTTTGAGCGACGACGCCATTACCAAGGCCATCCAGTCGGCGCTGTCCGAGGGCGCCCGGCTCAAGCCGGTTCTCGCCGATCTGCCGTCAGCCAAGGCGCGGCTGCGCCATCTCTTGGCCTATGGCGGCGCAAAACCGGCCGAGATCGAGGCGCGGCTGGTGTCGGAAACCCTTCTGACCCCGCCGGCCCTGCGCGACATCGTCAAAAGCCTGGGCGGCGATCCGCAGGGCAAGGCCTGTGTCGATCTCCTCGCCCGCCTGGACCCGGAAAATCCAGACCTGTCCGGCCTGCGCAACGCCTTCTTTACCGGCACCGGCACCCCGCGCGCCCGGTTGATGGTGAAAAAGCAGATCGAGGCGCATCCCCATCTCCACGACCTGCTGCTGGCCGAGCAGGAGCGGCTGGTGGCGCTCGAGAGCGAACGCAATGCCGCGCTGCTGGTGGCGCGGTCCGAGGCCATTCTCGATGTGGTCGCGGCCATCCGCGCGCGCTACGACGCCGACAAGAGCCGCCATGCCCTGCTCGATTTCGACGACTTGATCGAAAAGCTCGGCGATCTCTTCGATGATCGCGCCATCGCCCCCTGGGTGCAGTACAAGCTCGATGCCGGCATCGACCATATCCTGGTCGATGAGAGCCAGGACACCAATGAGCGGCAATGGCGCGTGGTCAAGGCGCTGGCCGAGGAGTTCTTTTCCGGTGCCGGCGCGGTGGAGCGGCCGCGCTCCATCTTCGCGGTGGGAGACCAGAAGCAGTCGATCTATTCCTTCCAGGGCGCCCAGCCCGTGCTGTTCGGCGAAACCGGCCTCGACATGGCCCGCCGCGCCCGGGCCGCGGACAAGCCGTTCCAGCGCGTACCGCTGCATACGAGCTTTCGCACGCTGGGCGTCATTCTCGAAGCCGTGGACCGGGTGACCGACAGGCCCGATATTCGCGCGGCGCTGCTGGCGGCCGAAAAGGTGGCTCATGAGGCTGCGCGCATCCAGCAGGGCGGCAGCGTCACCCTCTGGCCTCCGATCCAGGATGTCAGAACCGAGCGCGATACCAGCCAGTGGCCCCGCGAGGCCGTCGAGGCCGAGCAGAGTGCAGCGCGACAGGTGGCCTTGCGTATTGCCCGCCAGGTCCGGGCGTGGATCGATGAGGGCCGCGTGCTCGGCCAGCGCCAGCGCCCGATCAGCGCCGATGACGTTTTGATCCTCGTGCAGAAACGCGGGGCCTTTTTCCAGGAGATCATCCGGGCCCTTCGGGCCGAAAACCTGCCGACCCCCGGCGCCGACCGGCTCGCCGTGACTGGCCATATCGCCGTGCTCGACCTTCTTGCGCTGATTGATGTGCTGCTCAACCCCGCCGATGACCTGCAATTGGCCGCCCTGTTGCGCTCGCCGCTCTTCGAGGTGTCCGAAGACGACCTTTTTGCCCTCGCCCATGGCAGGGCGGGCCAGAGCCTTCATGCCGCACTTTTCGCCTCGCCGCGACCTGAAGCCCGCGCCGCAGCTGCCCAGTTGGCGCGCTGGCGCGATACGCTCGAGACCGACCGGCCGTTCGAATTCCTTTCTGCCATTCTCTATGCGGAAGGCGGTTTGCGCCGCTTCCACGCCCGGCTGGGCATGGAAGTCGACGAAGTGCTTTCCGAGCTGCTCGAGCTGGCCCTTGCCCACGAGCAGGGCGGGCAGCCCTCGCTGCAGGGTTTTGCCGTCGACATGCGTCGCCGCTCGGTGACCATCAAGCGCGAACTGGCCGAAAGCGGGGGCGGGGTCCGCGTAATGACCGTGCATGGTGCCAAGGGGCTCGAGGCCCCCATCGTCATCCTGGCCGATGCCGCCAGTAAGCCGTCGGCCACCATGACCGGCAAGCCGGTCTATGTGCTCGATCGCCATCCCGGCCCGCTTCTCGTCCATGCCTCGGCCAAGGGCCAGCACGACGCTGCCACCCTGCCGGTCAAGGAGAGTATCGACAGCGCCCTGGCCGAAGAATATTGGCGCCGGCTCTATGTGGCCATGACCCGGGCAGAGGACGAACTCTACGTCACCGGCACGCTCGGGGCCGGTTCGAGCCCGGAGGCCCTCCTGGCCGGGAGCTGGTACGAGGCGATCGAGCAGGCCCTGCAACCCGATCTTGTTCCATTGCACGACGCCGCTGGCGCCATCGCGGCTTTGGTCTATCCAGGACTTGCCGAACCTGCCCTTTCCGGGAGCGCGGCGGGCGCGCCGCCCGCTCCTGCGCCATTCGTCCCCCGGGCGGTGCCCGAGCCTGCGGTCGTTAGCCTCGTTTCGCCATCGCGGGCCAGAACCGACAGGGGACCACAGCCGATCCTGCAAAGCCTCGTCGAGGAGACGCGCGACGCCGAGGGCGCGCGCAAGGATGGCCTGGCGCTCCACGCCCTGCTCCAGCATCTGGGTAAGGTCGCCCCGCGCGATTGGGACCGCGTGGCGCCCCGGGCGCTGGAAACCCTGCTGCCCGATCGGCCCGATCGTCATGATGGACTGGCGGCGCGGGCCATCTCCATCCTCTCGCGGCCCGATCTGTCGCCGCTGTTCGGCCCGACGAGCCGGGCGGAAGTCCCCTTCCTCGTGCCCGCGCTGCAAAGGGGCGCACCGGTCCGCCTCACGGGCCGCATCGACCGCCTGGTGGTTGACGACTCAAGCGTGCTGGTGGTCGATTACAAGTCGGACGCACAGGTGCCTGCGCGGCCCGAGGACGTGCCCTGGAACTACCGAACGCAATTGGCGCTTTATGCACTGGTTGCAGGCCAGCTTTTCCCGGGTCGTTCCGTCTCTGCGGCGATCCTGTGGACCGAGTTGAAATCGTTGATGAATTTGCCCGAGCCATTGCTGGAGGCGGCGCGGGCGGAATTCACCCTGCGGTGAGCATCTTGAACCAGGGCTGGACTCTCACCAGCTTTGGGAGCAAACACACCGCCGCCTGTCGGACCCGGACGGTCCGACACTGAAAATTCTGAGTTTCGCTCCCCGGCGGGGATCGCGAAGCGCCCCTTAGGAAGGCAAGACCATGACCAAAGCTGTTTCCGAAGCCAATTTCGGCCAGGAAGTCCTTAATTCCAACGAGCCTGTCCTCGTCGATTTCTGGGCAGAATGGTGCGGTCCCTGCCGGGCCATCGCTCCGGTCCTGGACGAATTGTCCACCGAGCTCGAAGGCAAGGTGAAGATCGTCAAGCTCAACGTCGACGAAAACCCCGGGATCGCTGCCCAGTATGGCGTGCGCTCGATCCCCACCATGATCCTGTTCAAGGGTGGCGAGGCTGCCGACATGAAAATTGGCGCCGGCACCCCCAAGGCGGGCCTGACCAAGTGGCTCGAGGGCCACGCCGCCTGATCTGGACACCAGAGATTACCCATGGGCCGCCGGAGCCATTCGGCGGCCTTTTTCATTCGCCTGTCAAAGACATGGCCGCCGTCCGACCCGGACGGCGCGGATAGGCCGGCACCGACCCGGCTTGTTCCGGTCGCATCCCTCCTGTTAAGCATGGCGACGATAACGATAACGCTACCGTGACGGGGGAGCCGCCTTGGCCAATATCGATCTTTCTGCCGCCCCTTTTCATCTCGATGAAGCTGGCATGGCCTGGGTGCATCAAACCCGCGATTCCCTGTCGGCGCGGGACAAGCTGGCCCAGCTCTTCGTGCTCTTGTCGCGCGAAGCCCCGGACGAGGCGCTCAATGCGATGCGCAGCTTCAAGCCGGGCGGCATCACCCGCATCTACTCCGCCGACCTGGCTGCCGAAATCGGGTTGATGCAGCACGTCGATACGGCGGGCCCCGTGCCCATGCTAGTCAGCGCCGATCTCGAGGGCAGCCGCATGAGCCTGCCCTTCGGCACCGAAGTGCCCAATCCCCTGGGTCTGGCGGCCGTGGACGATGTCGAGGCGACGACGGCCATTTCCACTCTCATGGCTGAAGAAGCCCGCGCTGCAGGGCTCAACTGGAGCTTCACGCCGGTCATCGACATCAACAAGGCCTGGCAGAGCGCGATTGTCGGCACCCGTTCCTATGGCTCGGATGTCGAGCGGATCGAGCGGCATTCCCTGGCCCAGATCGGCGCGTTCCAGGCCAAGGGCGTCGCCGCCACCGTCAAGCACTGGCCGGGCGAAGGCTATGACGATCGCGACCAGCATCTGGTCACTACCGTCAATCCGCTGAGCCTCGACGACTGGGAAGCCAGTTTCGGACGGCTTTATCGCGCGGCCATCGATGCGGGCGTGATGAGCGTGATGAGCGCCCATATCGCCTTTCCCGCCTTCGTGCGCGAACTCGAGCCGGAAGCCGAGGGGGAGGCCTTTCGTCCCGCCACGCTGAGCCGCGTGCTCAACCAGACGCTGCTGCGCGAAAAGCTGGGATTTAACGGCCTCATCGTGTCCGACGCCACGCCCATGGCCGGGTTCGGCGATTGGGGACCACGAGAACAGACCATTCCCCAATGCGTTGTCGCCGGTTGCGATGTCATCCTGTTCTCCGACGATCCCACGACCGACCTCATGTACCTGGTCAAGGCCGTCGCCGATGGCCGGCTGAGCCAGGAACGGGTCGACGAGGCCGTGACGCGCGTCCTGGCGCTCAAGGCTGCGCTGGGCCTTCACAAGCCGGATCGTCCGCCTGTCGGGCTCGACGCGGCCCGTGCGGTGCTCGAGCGTCCGCAAAGCCGGCAGCTGGCCAAGTCCGTGACAGCCCGCGTGCCCACGCTGGTCAAGGACGTGCCGGGTCTGTTGCCGCTCTCGCCCGAGCGGCATCGGCGGGTGATCGTCTTCTCGACTGGCGCCGTCCAGCCCTTCGCGCCCCATCCCCTGCCACTGAGCTTGCCCAACATGCTCTGGCGCGAGGGCTTCGAGATCACCGAATATGCGCCCGGCATGGCCTTCGATCCCAAGGATTTCGATCTGGCGCTCTATCTGCTCGCCGAGGAAACCCTGCTCACCCGCCAGCGTATCTTCCTCAACTGGAAAGAACTGACGGGGACCGTGTTCGGCGCCATGAAGCGCTATTGGCACGACCTGCCGGTACTCATGGTCTCGCTGGGCTACCCCTATTATCTTCACGACGCACCGCGCGTGCCCACCTATGTCAACGCCTATGGCTCCAACGAAGCCATGCAGGCGGCCGTGGTCGATGCGCTCATGGGGCGCAGCGCCTTCGAGGGCAAAAGCCCGGTCGATGCTTTTTGCGGCAGCGAGCAGGCGCGCTACTGAGCCGACGGGGGATGGAACGGTTTGCGCCGGTTCCGTCCTTCCCATCAGCCGGGCCAGCACGCTAGACATGGGCGAACTGGAGCGAACATGGCCACCTTCACCGATATTGCGCGCCGGGTGCACAACCATACCTGGAAGCTGGACCCGATCGTCAGGAGCCTGCTCGATACCGATTTCTACAAGCTTTTGATGCTGCAGATGGTCTGGGGCCTTTATCCCAAGGTCGAGGCCACGTTCAGCCTGATCAACCGCACCCGTTCGGTCCGTCTGGCCGACGAGATCGATATCGACGAATTGCGCGCCCAGCTCGACCATTGCCGCACGCTGCGCTTTTCCAAGAAGGAAATGATCTGGCTGGCCGGCAACAGCTTTTACGGCTCGCGCCAGATCTTCCAGCCCGGCTTCCTGCGCTGGCTGGAGAATTTCCAGCTCCCCGAATATCGCCTCGAACAACGCGACGGCCAGTTCGTGCTGGAATTTCCCGGCCTTTGGGTCGAGACCACGATGTGGGAAATTCCGGCGCTGGCGATCATCAACGAATTGCGCTCCCGCGCTGCCATGAAGGATTACGGCCCTTTCACGCTCGACGTCCTCTATGCGCGCGCCAAGGCCCGGATGTGGGAAAAGGTCGAGCGGCTGCAAAAGCTGCCCGATCTGCGGATTTCCGATTTCGGCACCCGCCGCCGCCATTCCTTTCTCTGGCAGCGCTGGTGCGTCGAGGCCCTCAAGGAAGGGATCGGCGACAATTTCACCGGCACCTCCAACGTCAAGCTGGCGATGGACAGCGATCTCGAAGCCCTGGGCACCAATGCCCACGAACTGCCCATGGTGCTGGCCGCCCTGGCGCGGTCCGACGAGGAATTGCGCGAAGCGCCCTATCGGGTCCTGCAGGACTGGAAAAGCTATTATGGCGGCAATCTGCTGATCGTATTGCCCGATGCCTTCGGCACCGATGCCTTTTTGCGCGATGCACCCGACTGGGTGGCGGACTGGACCGGTTTTCGTCCCGACAGCGCCCCGGCAATAGAGGGCGGCGAGAAGATCATCGCCTTCTGGAAGCAGCGTGGCCGCGATCCGAGGGAAAAGCTCCTGATCTTTTCGGACGGGCTCGATGTCGAGATGATCGAGGATGCCTATCTCCATTTCGACGGGAAGGTGCGCATGGCGTTCGGCTGGGGCACCAATCTCACCAATGACTTCGAGGATTGTGCGCCGGACCGTAATCCCATGCTCAAGCCGATCTCGATTGTCGCCAAGGTGTCCGAGGCCAATGGGCGTCCTGCGGTCAAGCTGTCGGACAATCCGGCCAAGGCCACGGGCGAGCCGGGGGAGATCGCGCGCTACCTGCGTGTCTTTGGCGACACAGGGCGGGTGGAACACGCCGTGCGCGTCTAGCAGGCCTTTCGAGGGGCCGAGAATCGCACTATCTCATGGCGTGCTGACATGTCAGCATTAGTCCCCAGCGCCCTGAGCCGGCGCGGATATGATGCGCTTCCGCACCCGTTGCGTCGACCCAGCTGAAGTGGAGAACCTCCGCTGCGGCCATGACGTTAAGGCTGCGTGAACCATCCACGGCCAATCTGGTCGATGGGGGCTCCACTGGAGCCGGAATGAGCCTTGACCTGATCGATATCGCGCTGTCCGAGCACCAGCCTCATCCCCGCATTCCCAACCGGGTGACGGGCAAGGTTAGAGCCGTGCTGAGCGAAACCCTGGGTGGCAAGCAGGTGCGTCACGACTTGCTCGTGCCGGTCTGGATCGACGTGCATGACGGCATGAGTTCCGATGATGTGGAACTGGCCCTCATGGTCAAGGCGGCCGATATCGTGGGGCGCCTCAAGCAGCATCTGCTGCCGCGATCCGCCTGATCCTCTCAGTCTTCGGCGCGGCAGAGCGCGGCCACAAAGCGCCGGCGGGCGGCTCTGGCGCGGGCGTCGTCCCTGTCGATGCCGGCATGGGCCCGGGTCGCGGTCGGCACCGGCGCTTGCATGACGGCGGCCTCGGCCAGCATCCGTCGGCGCAGGCGCTCGTCGCGCACGAACCAGACGACTGTCGTCGTCACGAGAATCCAGATTGCTACGATTTCCCAGCTCATCGTCCCTGTCCCCCGAGGATCGGTACGATGCCTCAATAGCCAATGCCGCTGCCGGCCCAAAGCGCCTTCGGCAGTTAAGCCTAATGGCTAAACTTGTGTGTTCTGAAAGGTTTGCGGCAGCGGCAGGCCACGATTGAGCGCCACCAGCATGGCGCGCACCTGCGCCTCCGCAACCTTGCTCACGGCCTTGCGGTCGTCGCTCTGGCTCAGCGGCATGGGGGTCGAGAAGGCAATGGTGAGGTCCTTGACCGGGCCGGACAGAATCTCGCGGACATTCTGGCGGACGGACTTGGACTTGATCCAGGCGATCAGCGAACGCTCGTTGCGGCTGACGGGCAGGCCCTGCAGGCGCGTATAGGCGATGGTGACGGGCTGGATCACCACGTCCCTGGCCCCGGCCTCGATCATGGCGTGCTGCGCTGCGCCGATCAGCGCCGAGCGGAAGGGGAGCACATGGGTGCCGATATCGGACTGCCCCTCGGCAAACAGCAGCACCGCGTTGCCACCGGCCATGTGCTCTCCCATGGCGCGGGCCGTGCGCCCGGTTTCCGAGCGGCGCGTGCGGTCGGCATAAATGGTGCGCTGCAGGTCCGCCATCATCCCCACGAACGGCCATTTGCCCACTTCACGCTTGGCCACGAAGGTGACGTTCGCCACCGAGCCCAGGGCCACGATGTCGGTCCACGAGATATGGTTGGACACCATGAGCGTGGGGCGCCCGGTCGAGGGCGTGCCGATAACGGTGACCCGCAGGCCCAGGAACAGGCATCCCAGGCGGTGGAACAGGCGCGGCAGCACCGTCCATATCGGAAGCTTGAGGGCGATGATCACCGCCTGCAGGGGGATGACCACGATCAGAAAGGGCACGAAGACGAATAAGAAGAACAACGTCCGTAGGATCATTTCCGAGGCGCCTCAGGCCTTTTTGTCAGAGATGGGCACGGCATAGAGTTCGAGCCGGTGGTCCACCAGCTTGTAGCCAAGCCGCTTGGCGATCACTTCCTGGATCGCCTCGATTTCCTCGTTGCGGAACTCGATCACGGTGCCGCTTCGAATATCGATGAGGTGATCGTGGTGCTCGTCCGGAATGAGCTCGAACCGCGCGCGGCCATCCTTGAAATCGTGCTTGGTGACGAGCCCGGCTTCCTCGAAGAGGTTGACGGTGCGATAGACGGTGGAAAGCGAAATGCGCGGATCGACCGAAGATGCACGCCGGTAGAGCTCTTCCACGTCCGGATGGTCGGACGCGCCCTCGATCACCCGGGCAATCACCCGGCGCTGGTCGGTCATGCGCATGCCGCGAGCCACGCAGGCTTCCTCGAGCGTCGGCTCGGCTGGATTTTTGCTCACGCCATTGCTCCCTGGCCGGTCATCGTCAGGACCGGGTTAACCAAGATCGCGCGCCATGACAAGCGCGGTGGCGGCGGACCCGTCGGGCCGGGCATAATAGCCCTTGCGAGCGGAAATCCTGGCAAAGCCCAGCCGCGCATAGAGCCGGATAGCGGCTTCGTTCTGCTCGTCCACCT
This sequence comes from Devosia chinhatensis, assembly GCF_000969445.1. Lineage (NCBI taxonomy): Bacteria > Pseudomonadati > Pseudomonadota > Alphaproteobacteria > Hyphomicrobiales > Devosiaceae > Devosia > Devosia chinhatensis. The sequence goes on from NZ_JZEY01000061.1 coordinate 914,758, forward strand.
CGAGAAACATGCGCCGTGCCGGCGACAGCATGAGATCGGCAAAGACTGCATCCATCAGCGCCTTTCCCAGCCCCTTGCCCCGCCAGCGGGGATCGACGGCAATGGTCAGAAGCTCGGATTCGTCGGCGGCGAGGCGAATGAGCGCAAAACCGGCAATGCGCCGCCGGCTGTCGCAGGCGATATAGGCCGGGCTGGTCCGGTCCCCGAGGAAGCTGGCAAAGTCCTCGCTGGGCCAGCCCCGGTAGAAGCTCTGCGCATGGATCCGCGCCAGATCCTTGGCGTCGCCGCTCTCGGCAGGCTCTACATGCAGCCCCCCTGGGGCCATCCACAACTTCATCATGTCCGCTCATCCGCCAGTCGCCGGGGAATGCGTGCCGCATCCTGCGGCTTGGCATCGGCATCCCGGATATAGGAGGCGTGCGGCGGATAGGCGAGGGCGTCGGCTTTCGCGGCAAATTGTGCCATGGCGCCGATATCGACGAAGGGCGTGTCGATCAGCTGCGCCGCCTCGGGTATGGCGGCCTGCGCCATCGCCATCGGCAGCAGACGCGGACCATCGCCGCCCTCGCCAGGGGCTGCAAAGCTCTCGAAATAGGCTTCGCCCCGGCGGGCATCGATCAGCACCGCGACCGGTCCCCCCGACCCTGAAAGCGATAGAGCGAACAGGCTGGGAATGCCGAGGACCGGCAGGTTTCGCGCCAGCCCCAGTCCGCGTGCGGCCGAGAGCCCGATGCGCAATCCGGTAAACGATCCCGGACCCGTGGTGACGGCGATGCGATCGAGATCGGCATAATCGGTGCCATTGCGGCCCAGAAGCTGCCCGATGCGGTCGAAAAGGATCTCCGCATGGCCCTTGGCGATATCCTCGACCAGCACATCGATGCCGCCATCGGGCAGGGTCAGGGCCAGTTGCAGGCGCGGGGCGGCCGTATCGATGGCGAGGGTGATCTTCTGCGTCATGACCTATCCTGAGCCCGGAACGCGCAGCGTCCGTCGCGTCAATTTCAGGGCAGGGTGACAGATGCACAGTCCCGTGCCTGGCCTTTGCACTCCTACCCTTTCGCCGCGGCCCGAGTCCACTGCCTTGACGCCCATCCCGGCTGCGACCACCTTGCCCGCATGCGCCGTGATTCGTTCCCCCTCCAGCCATGACCTGGCTGGCCGAAACCGCCATGTTGAGCCAGGGATGGCGCCGCTTCCTGCTGCTTTTGGCTGCCGGTGCGCTTGCGGGGCTGTCGGTGCCGCCGTTTTTCCTTTTGCCCGTGTTGTTCCTGGCCATGCCCGTCTGGGTCTGGGCGCTCGATGGCGCCGAGCACCGCCGGGGCTGGCGGCGTCTCTTCGGTCCGGCCTTCACCATCGGCTTCGCCTTTGGCTGGGGCTATTTTCTCGTCGGCTTCCATTGGCTGGGTGCCGCCTTTTTTGTCGATGGCGGCTGGGTGCTGGGCGCCATGCCATTTGCCGTGGCGGCGCTGGCAGCGCTGATCGCCCTGTTCTGGGGCTTTGCCAGTGCGCTGGCGCATCTGTTCTGGAGCCACGGCTGGACACGCATTCTGACCCTGGCGGCCTGGCTGGCCGCAGCCGAATTCCTGCGTGGGCATGTCTTTACCGGTTTTCCGTTCGATCTCCTGGGCTATAGCCTCACCGGCACAGACGAAATGATGCAGCTTGCTTCGGTGATCGGGGTTTATGGGCTGACTTTTCTCGCGCCGCTTCTGGCCATGACGCCGGCCCTGATCTGGCCTGCCGACGACCGCTCCTGGTCGCGCAGGCTGGCGCCGTTCTTCCTTGCGCTGCTCGTCGTGTCGCTGCAGCTCGGCTATGGCTGGAACCGTCTGGCGGGCAATGTCTCGACTGAGCGGCAGGACATGGCGCTGCGGCTTGTCCAGCCGCTCGTTTATGAGCATGCCGATTTCGGCAATGTCGACCCGGTGGCACTGGTGGACCGGCTGGTCATGCTCTCCGACATGCGCATGGACCCCTCCGATCAGGGCCTGGCGGACATTACCCACCTGGTCTGGCCCGAATCGAGCCTGCCCTTCTTCCTCGAATCCTATCCCGATGCGCTGGCCCGTATTGCCCGCATGCTGCCCGATCAGGCGACCCTGATCGCCGGGGTGCCGCGGCGTCCCCTGGCGCTCGATGGCGCCCAGCCCGGCCAGCCGCCCCATAATTCGGTCGTTGCCATCAATAGCGACGGGGAAATCATCGCCTCATACGACAAGGCCCACCTCGTGCCTTTCGGCGAATATTTGCCGTTTGCGGAGCTGTTCTCGCGGCTGGGCATCACCCAGTTCGTGCCCGGCGCCGAGGGCTGGTCTGCGGGCGATGCGCGGCGACGGCTGATGGCTCTGCCCAATACGCCCGCCGCGCTGATCCTGGTCTGTTACGAAATCATCTTCTCGGGCGATCTGGGAGAGGTCTCGGGCGCCCAGTTCCTCCTCAACCTCACCAACGACGCCTGGTTTGACGGTTCCGTCGGCCCGGCCCAGCATGCCCATCACGCCCGCATCAGGGCCGTCGAGGAAGGCATGAGCCTGGTGCGCGTGGCCAATACCGGCCTTACCTTCGCCACCGACCCGTTGGGGCGGGTCACTGCGCGGCTGGCACCCGGCGAGATGGCGGCTCTCGATGTGCGGCCCCATCAAAAGCTCAGCGGCACCGTCTTCGCCCAGGTGCGCCACTGGCCGTTTCTGATCGCCGTTCTCGCCGGCATGCTGGTCGGGTTTGTGGCCTCCCGTCGCGGCCGGCGCCGGCTCCAGAAATAGAAAACCCCGCAGCCTTGCGGCTACGGGGTTTTGAAATTGGTGCCCAGAAAAGGACTCGAACCTTCACGCCTTGCGGCACACGGACCTGAACCGTGCGCGTCTACCAATTCCGCCATCTGGGCGACGGGCGAGTAACTAGGTTGCTGCCCCGACATTGTCAATGCGCTTTGTGCAGGTTTCAGAACTTTGCCCCATCCCAATGTTTTATAACGGCGAGATCGGCCCCTGCCGCGCCCTCGAGACTGGGCCGACGGATCACGAAAGGGCTTTTGCCCACGCCGTTCTCGCCCCGGGCAAAGGCTCGACAGAAGCGAGCCGCTTGCGGTAGAAGCGGCTGACACAATCCTGCCTGCCGGAGTTTCCAGATGGATCGCACCCTTCCCAAGCTCGTCACCATTTTTGGTGGGTCGGGATTCGTCGGCACCCATCTGGTCCAGATCCTGGCGCGCCAGGGCTATCGCATCCGCGTAGCCGTCCGCCGGCCGGACCTCGCCGGCAAGACCCGCATTTTCGGCAATGTCGGACAGGTCATGCCGATCCAGGCCAATCTGCGCAATGCCGATTCCGTGCGTCGTGCCGTCGAGGGCGCGGATATCGTCATCAACCTGGTTGGCGTCGGCCATGAAAAGGGCCCGCAGAGCTTCGAGGCCGTGCATGTGCAGGGCGCCGCGCTCGTCGCGCAACTGGCCAAGCAGGCCGGCGTTTCCGCCTTCGTGCACATGTCCGCCCTTGGCGTCGACAAGGCGGCCGATGTCAGCCTTTATGCCGCTAGCAAGTTCCGCGGCGAACAGGCCGTGCTCGCCGCCTTCCCCGAGGCCGTCGTCATGCGGCCGGGGCTGATTTTCGGGCAGGGCGATGGCTTCTTCAATCTGATGGGCACCCTGGCGCGCATGTTCCCGGTCATGCCGCTGATTTCAGGCAAGACCCTGTTCCAGCCAGTTTTCGTCGGGGACGTGGCCGAAGCCTTCGCCCAGGCGGCAGAGGGCAAAGTCAAGACCGGCCGCGTCTATGAACTGGGGGGCCCGGATGTGGAGAGCCACAAGGCGTTGATGGAACGCATCCTGCGCGAGGCCGGCCGCAAGCGCCCGCTCGTGCCGTTCCCATCGGGCCTTGCCAAGCTCGGCGCCTCGATCCTGGGCATCCTGCCGACCAAGCCGCTGGTCACAGGCGACCAGGTCGAATTGCTGGGCGTCGACAATGTCGTTTCCGAAGAGGCCATTCGCGACAAGCGCACCCTGGCCGCCTTCGGCATCGTGCCCACCAGCATGGATGCGATCCTGCCCACCTATATGTGGCGTTTCCGTCGACACGGCGAATTCGATCGCGATGACAAGTCGCAATCGGGCGGCAGCGTCGCCGCCTGACGCTTGATTTTCTTGCCATGTTCAAGCCTCCGACCTTGTGGTCGGGGGCTTCTTTTATGTCTTAGAAGAGCCGAACAAATAGTCCAAGATATATCTTGAAACCGCGCTGTCCGACGCCGATCTTCTGGGTCACGGGCTTTCAAGATATATCTGGAGATAGGTCATGAGCTACTGGAACAATGGCGAGCCGAACTGGCGCAAGATCGAGCAGATGGCGCGGCGTGGCTGGGGCCGGATGCAGCGGATGGCTGACGACGAATTCGGTAACTGGGGGGGCAATGTGCGCGTCGGGCGCATGCTGGCCTCGGGCGACCTGCGCCTTGTGGCGCTCTACTTCATCGAGCAGCAGCCCCGCCATGGCTATGACCTGATCAAGGCGGTGGAAGAGCGCTCGAATGGGGTCTATTCACCCAGTCCCGGCATAGTTTACCCGGCGCTGACATTTCTCGAGGAAGCCGGTTACGTGACCTCCTCGGCCGATGGCAACAAGAAGCTCTACACCATCACCGATGAAGGCCGGACGCATCTGGCGGAAAATCGCGAATCGGTGGCCTCGACGCTGGATTTCCTGGCCCGGACCGGCGAACAGATGAACCGCTTCCGCGAATTCGTGCGGGCAGACTTTCCCTTCGGCGACCAATCCCGTCCCGAGGATGGCAACGTGCCCCCCAATTGGGGCGGGCGTTCGGAACGCTCTGCGCCGGACCAGCCGATGCACGATGCCGTGCCCGAACTCGAAGCGGCCCGCAAGGCGCTCAAGCAGGCCCTCAAGAAAGCCCGCAAGGGCAGCGACGAGCAGCAGCGCCGTGCCGCTGACATCCTCCGGCGGGCTGCCGCCGAAGTCGATGGCTTGGCTGACGACGAGGTCGATCTCTAGGGTCGCGGAAGGCAGACGCCATATTCTGTGTTACCACCCGGCATGTCCGGGTGGTCCACTTTTCGCCTGGATAGGGAGGGGCCGGACGAGTGGGCAATGACGCCGCGGCGGCGGCCTGCGCACGTCTTACGCCCCCGGCTTGGTCCTGAGAAAATCGAGGACCATCTGCACTGCATGGGCCTCGCGTTCCTGCACCATGCCCACGCTCGAGAGATCACGCTCGAAGATCACCGAAAGCGTGGCCGTGTTGGACACGTAGAAAAAGCCGAGTGCGGCGACCGAAATATAAAGCTGCACCGGATCGACATCGCGGCGGAAAATGCCCGAAGCAGCGCCGCGTTCGATGATCGCCGCGATCTGTCCCACGAGCGGGGAATGCAGCGCCTTGATGTCGGGCAGCGTCTTGAGGAAGCGCGCATTCTCGATGTTTTCTGTGCCCAAGAGGCGCGGAAACCAGGGATTGGCGAGAAAATGCCGGAAGGTGAAGCGCACCAGCCGGTCCATCGCCTGCACCGGGTCATATTGATCGAGCGAGAGCGCCCGTTCGCCGCGCCGGATTTCCTGGTAGGCATCCAGCAGCACTGCCCGGTAGAGCTCTTCCTTGTTGCCGAAATAATGGTAGAGCAGGCGCTTGTTGGCGCCTGCCCGCTCGGCAATGGCATCCACTCGTGCCCCTTCAAACCCCCGATCGGCAAACTCCACCCGGGCCGCAGCCAGGATGGAGGCCTTGGTCTTGGCCGAATTGCGCGGCCGCTTGACCGTCTCAGCCTTGGGCTTCGACGCCACCGCGCTTGCGGGTGAAGAGGGCTCGGACACGTCGGTTTACCGCCGGAATGGACATGAGGATGGTGACGACAATGATCAGGCAGATAACAGCAGAGATCGGGCGGGTAAAGAACGGGCTGGGATCGCCATTGGTCAGCATCAGCCCGCGCCTCAGATTGAGGTCGAGCAAATCCCCCAGAATGATCCCCAGCACGAGCGGCGCCATGGGATATTTCATCTCCCGCAGGATGAAGCCGACAATGCCGAAACCCAGCATGACATAGACATCGAACATGCGCTGGGTGATGGCAAACGAGCCCACGACGCACAGCACATAGACCACGGCCATCAACCGCTCGCGCGGTACCGACAGCACGGTCAGCAAGGGCTTGGTGAGGGTCAGTCCGAAGACGAGGATGGCGATGGTTGAGAAGAACAGAATTGCCACGATCTGGTAGAGGAATTCCGGATTTTCCGTCATCAGCAGCGGGCCGGGGCGGATGCCGTGGATGAACATGGCCGCGATCAGGACGGCAGCGGAGGCCGAACCGGGCAGCGCCAGCGTCAGGGTCGGGATCATGGCCCCCGGCACGACCGCTGAATTGCCGGTTTCGGCGGCAATCAGCCCTTCCTGGCTGCCCTTGCCGAACAGATGCTTTTCCTTGCTGGTCCGCTTGGCGGCGGCATAGGAGGCCCAGGCCCCCACATCCTCGCCCACGCCGGGCACGATGCCCACGAAGGTGCCGATAATCCCCGAGCGCAAAGTGGTCCACTTGTAGCGGAAGACTTCGGAAAGCGGTGGCACGACACGGTCGCCGGCTGAGACGATCCGCGCCTGCGCGGAGCGTTTCATCACACCCAGAATTTCGGCGAAGCCGAAGGCGCCGACCATGGCGGGGATGAGGTCGATGCCGCCGCCCAGCGCAGGAATGCCGAAGGTGAATCGTTGATGGGCATGCAGGGTTTCCATGCCGACCATGGCCACGAGCAGGCCGAGAATGCCGGCAATATAACCCTTGAGCGGATCGTCGATAGCGGTCAGCTGGCCCGAAATGATGACGCCGAACAGCGCCAGCCAGAAAAACTCATAGGTGCCGAAACGCAAGGCCGCTTCCGCCAGGAGCGGCGCGATCAGGGCCAGGGCGACGATGCCCACCAGCGTGCCCAGCGTCGATGAGGTCGTGGCCAGGCCCATGGCCATGCCGGCCTTGCCCTGTAAAGCCAGTGGATGACCGTCGAGCGTGGTCGCCGCGCTGGCCGGGGTGCCCGGAATGGAGAGCAGGATGGCCGTGCGGCTGCCGCCATAAATGGCGCCGGAATAAAGACACATCAGGCACAGGATCGCCTGATCCGGCGCCATCTTGTAGGTGAGCGTCACCAGAAGGGCGACGCCCATGGTGGCGGTAAGCCCCGGCAATGCACCGATGATGATGCCCAGAAGCGTCGCCCAGGCGATATTGAACAGCGAGAGCGGGGTAAGGAAATGGACCAGGCCATTGCCCAGCATCGAGAGGCCGTCGAGCATGGCGCCCTCCTAAGGCAGTCGCACGAGAAAAGCCCGCTGGAAGACCAGCGTGACAATGGCGGAAACGGTGATCGACAGGCCGAGCGCCCAGAACAGCGAGGGCATGAGCGGCCGGCGTGGCGTGGCCAGCCAGCATTCGAACACCATGATGAAGCAGAAGACGAAAATCGCCGTGGCGGCCCAGAAGGGCAAGGTGCCAACCAGGCCCAGCGTATAGATGAGGGCGAGCGCCATCACCGCCATGGCGCGGCCCGCCGCGCCTGAAAACAGCGCCTGCCCCAGGGTCTGCCAGCCCTGTTCGGCCGGTGCGCGCAGGGAGCGCAGGGACAGAATGGCCCCGCACAGGGTCAGCGCGGCGCTGAGTATGCCGGGCACCAGGCCCGGTACCGTCAAGGGATGGATGCGGCGCACCTCGAGCCGGTCCATGGTCCAGGCGCCATAGAAAATGGCAACGCCCAGCACAATGAAGACCAGCCCTGCCAGCAGATCCGCACGGATCATGGCGGGATTGATGTCATCGTCGGATGGAAGGGGGGCGGGTTCGGTGGTCATAATGTCCGGGCCTGTCGGCGCGCGCGCGCTGCCATGATGATCGCCATCACCCGTTGCGTCCGGACAATCCTTGTGCCGGCAGCATACGGGCGATGAGAATGGGTGGCGGGAGGCCGGCTGCGTGGGCAGACGGCCTCCCGCCACGTCTTAGTTGCCGCCCACTTCCGTGCGCGTTTCGCAATCGATGCCGATCGTTGAAGGATCCACCACTGCTTCGCCGCGCTCGGCCGCGTCACAGGCTTCAAGGATCACAACCGGCATGGCAAGAGCCCGGGCTTCGGCGCCGTAGGACGGAGCAAAGACCGCGCCAAACGTCTCGGCATAGGTTCTGATGGCTTCCGAATTGGCCACCTGCTCGGACCAGACCCTGTCAAGCGTCGCCACCACTTCGTCTGGCACGCCGACCGGCACGAAAATGCCGAAATAGTCGGGGGCCAGTTCCATCTCGGGCATCCAGTTCGTGATCGGCGGGATGGGGTCGACACCATCGAGCACCAGTGGCTGGTCGGACAGAACCGCCAGCGCCCTCAGACGGCCGCCGCGGATCAGTTCCGTCTGTTCCACCGCCAACTGGGTGGTCACCATGGCCTCGCCCGAGGCCGTGGCAATGGCTGCAGGGCCGCCGCCGTCATAGGTGATCATATTGTAGTCGAAACCGCCCGCCGCTCCCGAAAGGGCTGCGATGGCGCCGCCACCGGAAGACGTTATGCCCGCCGTGGCCACGGTCACCGAATTGCCGCGCGTCTGGAAAACTTCAAGCAATTGCCCGAAATCGGTGAACTCGCTGTCTGCCGGCACCGAGACCACCGGCACATTGGCCACGGAGAGATAGATATGCCAGTCGTCGATATTGGTATCGGGCAGCAGCCCGGTGATCGAATAGGTGGCATTGTTGGCAATGGCATTGGCCGTCCAAGTATAGCCATCCTTGGCCGCGTTGAGCACTTCCTGGGTGCCGATGGCCCCCGATGCGCCTGGCTGGTTGACCACCACGACCTCGACCCCGAGCGCTTCGGCCAGGATCGGTGCGGTGACGCGGGTGACCTGGTCGGTCGAGCCGCCTGCACCCCATGGCACGATCAGGTTGATCGGCCGGTCGGGCGTCCATTCCTGGGCGAAAGACATGGCTGTTCCCAGCGTCAACAGGGCAGTGCCCGACGCCAGGATGAGCCGCAATGATTGCGTCATCCTCAAAATCCTCCCTTGTGGCGAGGCCGGTTTTTTTGGCTCTCGCTTCGGAACTTGCGAGCCTGGGCCAGCCCTGTCAAGCCAGAAGTAACCACGCGGTGAGTAAAGTGATCGGCTGACGTCGCGCGCAAATATTTGCCACGGGACGAATTTTGAGACTAAGTCGTCTTCAGCGGGCGCGATCTGCACCCCATCGTTATGCTGCGGGGGGCAAGGTGGACTTCGAACTGGAACGGCTGGCGGTTTTGGGCTTGGCATTGGCTGCGGGCGCCATCGTCAAGGGCGCAACCGGGATGGGCCTGCCGCTCATTGCCCTGCCGGTGCTGACGACGGCCTTCGGCCTGCAACATGCCGTGGGCATCATGGCCGTCACGCAGGTGCTGACCAATGCGCTCCAGCTCTGGCAGTTCCGAACCGCCGGGCAATCCGAACGCATGCGTTTCCTGCCACTCTTTCTGTTCGCAGGCGGATTGGGCGTCATCTTGGGCACGCTGGCCCTGCACAGCCTGCCCGAGCGCACCCTCGTCTTTTCCCTCGGCGTGCTGCTTTTGGGCTATTTTCTGCTTAAGATCAGCCGCCCGCATCTTTCAGTCGATGCCGGCCTGGCGCGGCGCGGCGGGCCCTTCGCTGGCTTCGGCAGTGGCGTGCTGCAGGGCGCCACCGGCATTTCCGCCCCAGTCGGGGTCACGTTCATCCACGCCATGGGTCTCGAGCGCGGCGCCCACCTCTACGCCGTCTCGGCCATGTTCCTCGTGCTGGGACTGGTGCAGTTTCCCGCCTTGGTGGTCAGCGGCATCATGCAGCCCGCCTGGATCGTCGAGGCGCTGCTCGCCATGATACCGATCCTGGTCTTCATGCCAATTGGCCAGGCCCTGGCCGGCCGGCTCAGCCGTCGCGCCTTCGATCTCATGATCCTGATCTTCCTCGGCCTCATGGGCCTCAAGATGGTGCTCGGCCTTTGACCGCGACCAAGGTCGAACGGCCATCCGCTTGACGCCGACCCCATCGCTGTTATACGGAAGTAACCAATCAGTTACACGGACGATCGTCCTGGGGAGGATAGAATGGCTGAACAGCGCATCGGCATCATCATGCATGGCGTCACCGGACGCATGGGCTACAATCAGCATCTGGTGCGCTCGATCCTGGCGATCCGCGACCAGGGCGGCATAACGCTCAGGAATGGCGACCGGCTCGTTGTCGACCCGATCATTGTGGGCCGCGACAAGGATAAGATCGAAGCGCTGGCCAAAAAGCACAACATTGCCCGCTGGGGCACCGATCTCGATGCAGCGCTTGCCAATCCCGATGACACCATCTTCTTCGATGCCGGCACGACCCTGATGCGCGCGGGCCTGCTCGAGCGGGCTCTGGCCGCCGGCAAGAACGTCTATTGCGAAAAGCCGACATCGGACGATCTCGAAGTGGCCGTGAACCTGGCCAGGACCGCCCGTGCCTCGGGGCTGAAACATGGCGTCGTGCAGGACAAGCTGTTCCTGCCGGGCCTGATGAAGCTCAAGATGCTCCGCGATAGCGGCTTTTTCGGCAAGATCCTCTCGGTGCGCGGCGAATTCGGCTATTGGGTCTTCGAAGGCGATTGGCAGAAGGCGCAGCGCCCGAGCTGGAACTATCGCAAGAATGACGGCGGCGGCATCATCCTCGATATGCTCTGCCACTGGCGCTACGTCATGGACAATCTCTTCGGCGAAGTGCAGGCCGTTTCGTGCCTGGGCGCCACCCACATTCCCCAGCGTGTGGACGAGAAGGGCAATACGTTCGATTGCGACACCGATGATGCAGCCTATGCCACCTTCCAGCTCGAAGGCGGGGTGATCGCCCAGATCAATTCGAGCTGGACCACCCGTGTCCGGCGCGACGATCTCGTGACCTTCCATGTCGATGGCACCCATGGCTCGGCCGTGGCGGGCCTGCACAAATGCTGGACCCAGCACCGCGTCAATACCCCCAAGCCGGTCTGGAATCCCGACCAGCCGCAGACCATGAATTTCTTCAATGACTGGGAAGAAGTGCCGGACAATTGGCCCGCCGATAACGGCTTCAAGGCGCAGTGGGAAATGTTCCTCCGCCACGTCGCCGAAGATGCCCCTTGGGAATATGGCCTCGAAGCCGGCGCCAAAGGCGTACAGCTGGCCGAGCTTGGTCTCAAGAGCTGGGAAGAACGCCGCTGGCTGGATGTGCCGAAGCTGGAATTCTAAGCGGACGAAAGGTCCCTCATCCGGCCCTTTTTGGGGCCCTCCTCTCCCCCAAGGGAGAGGTGACGCAAGACCATTCATTGTGCCCTCTTCACCTCTCCCTCGGGGAGAGGTCGGCCGAAGGCCGGGTGAGGGGGCCTTCCGGAGGCCAGAATGCCCACACTCAACCTGCCCAATCCCGACCGCTCCATCAGCCCCTATACGCTGACAGGCGATCCCATTCCCTTCGTCAAGTTCAAGGCGACGGACTTTCCGCGCATTGCCTATTCGGCGGCCCATGTCGTCGCCGATCCGCTGGCCAGCAATGATCCCTGGCTGACCCCGGCCATCGATTGGGACACGACGCTCAAGTTCCGTCATCGCATGTGGGATCTGGGCCTGGGCGTGGCCGAGGCCATGGACACCGCGCAGCGCGGCATGGGCCTGACCTGGGCCGAAGCGCAGGAGCTGATCCGCCGCTCGCAGGCCGAAGCGCGGACGCGCGATGATAGCCTCATTGCCTATGGTGCCGGCACCGATCACCTCATGCCGGGCCCCGATGTCACAATCGACGACATCATCAAGGCCTATGACGAGCAGGTCGGCTTTGTCGAAGGCGAGGGCGGCCGGGTCATCCTCATGGCCAGCCGGGCGCTGGCGGCGGCGGCCAAATCCCCCGATGACTATGCCCGCGTTTATGGCCATGTGCTGAGCCAAGTCAAACAGCCGGTGATCATGCATTGGCTGGGCGAGATGTTCGATCCAGCCCTTCAGGGCTATTGGGGCACTATCGACCACGACGCCGCGATGGACACCTGCCTCGACGTCATCGCTGCCCATGCCGACAAGGTCGACGGCATCAAGATTTCCCTGCTCTCGGCGGAAAAGGAAATCGCCATGCGCCGGCGCCTGCCGGCAAGCGTGAAGATGTATACCGGCGACGATTTTAACTATGCCGAACTCATCGCTGGCGACGATCAGGGCTATTCCCACGCCCTGCTCGGCATTTTCGACGCCATCGCGCCAGCCGCCTCGGCGGGTCTTGCCGCCTTGGGTAAGGGCAATAGCCAGGAATTCTTCGATATTCTCGAGCCCACCGTGCCGCTCAGCCGCCATATCTTTGCGGCACCGACCCGCTTCTACAAGACCGGCGTTGTCTTTCTCGCCTATCTTAACGGCCTCCAGGATCATTTCCAGATGATCGGCGGCCAGCAATCGACGCGTTCGGTCCAGCACCTGGCCGAATTGTTCCGCCTTGCCGACAAGGCGCGCGTCCTTGCCGATCCGGAACTGGCAACGGCACGGATGCAGGCGGTGCTGGCGGTGAATGGAGTCCCGGCATGACCGATCGGGGTATTTCGCTCAATCTCGCCACCACCCGCCAGGTCTGGGGCTTTGCCGAAGCGGTGGACGGGTGCCTGCGCGCCGGCATCACCGCCATCTCCCCTTGGCGTGACCAGATCGCGGCCATCGGTCTTGATGAGGCAGCGCGCATCGTGCGCGAAAACAAGCTTCAGGTCACCGGCGTCTGCCGCGGCGGCATGTTCCCGGCTGCGAGCGCGGAGGGGCGACAGGCCAATATCGACGACAACCTCCGCGCCATCGACGAAGCCGCAGCGCTCAATGCCGATTGTCTGGTCCTGGTTGTGGGCGGCCTGCCCGAGGGCAGCCGCGACATTGGGGGCGCCCGCCGGATGGTTGCCGATGGCATCGCCGCCATGCTGCCTCATGCCAAGGCATCGGGGGTCAAGATCGCAATCGAGCCCTTGCATCCCATGTATGCCGCCGACCGCGCCTGCGTAAACACCATCGATCAGGCGCTCGATATCTGCGAGGACCTGGGCGAGACCGTAGGGGTCGCCATCGACGTCTACCATGTCTGGTGGGACCCCAATCTCGCCAATGCCATCGCCCGGGCCGGAAGAATGAAGCGGATTTTTGCGCATCACATCTGTGACTGGCTGGTGCCGACCAAGGATATGCTGCTTGATCGGGGCATGATGGGCGATGGCGTCATCGACCTGCCCGGCATTCGCAAGATGATCGAGGACGCGGGTTTTTTTGGGCCTCAGGAGGTCGAAATCTTCAGCCAGGACAATTGGTGGAAGCGGCCGGGCGACGAGGTCCTGGCAATTATCAAGGATCGCGTAGCCACAAAGTGCTGAAACAAAAAGCCCCGGACCGTGGTCCGGGGCGTTTTCGGGTGTGAGCCGCGATTACTGACGCTGGTAATCGATGCTCGAGCACAAGATCGCGGCGCGACAGCCGGTGATCTTGAGCGTATCCGCGCCGGTCAGCTCCACAGTGGCCTTGGCATTGCCGCCGTTCAGCGCGATATCGCCTTCCCACTTGTTCGGACCGGTCTGGGTGCCGCGCACCACTTCCTGGTTCACGAACTGCAGGTTCTCTTCAGTGCGGCTGTCGCCCTGAATGTCATTCAGCACGCCGCAAAGCTGAGTGCCGTCGCCGCAGAGCGAAAAGGTGAAGCTGGTGCCCCAACGGTCGACCCAGGTGCCATCCGGGCTGGCAGCGTCCTGAGCCATGGTGGGGACCGCCAGGGACAAGGCAATTGCGGCGGCAGCAACAAGAGATTTTGCAAACATTCGTGGTTTACTCCATGCGTCGTCGCGCCCGATCTGTTTCGGGCGCGGATGTAATTGAAATACAAGCCCTGGCGTAGCAAACGCATCGGCTCGCATTGGGTTGCCAAATGTTACCGCTCGAAGGTCGCAGCCACTTCAATGTGCGTAGACCAAGCGAACTGGTCTACCGCTATTAGGTCACGCAACATGAACCCTGCTTGAACGAGCTGTTCAGCATCGCGGGCGAAGGTCTTGGGGTCACAGGCCACCATCACCACCCGCTTGACCTTGGAGAGCGCGATTTCCTTGACCTGCGCCTGCGCTCCGGCGCGCGGCGGATCGAGCACCACGCAGTCGAAATTGAGTTCGAACCGGGTGAGGGGGTCGCGGAACAGGTCGCGCGCCTTGATCGTGATCCCCTTGAGCCCTTTGGTGTGGCGCGCCGCCTTGTCGAGCGCCAGCACGGCCGGCTTGTCGCTGTCGGCCGCATAGACGGAGGCTTTCTCCGCCAGCCGCAGCGCAAAGGGTCCGATGCCGCAGAAGAGGTCCGCAATGGTCTTGGCCTTGCCGACGGCGCCCAGCACATAATCGGCCAGCACCTGCTCGGCCTCGGCCGTTGCCTGAAGGAAGGAGCCGATCGGCAGTTCGACTGTGGCACGTCCCATGCCGATGCTCGGCTGCTGGCGCAGGGAAACCATCTCCCCCTCGAGCGCCAGCCGCGCCAGGCCCAGCTGATTGGCCAGCGGCACCAGTTTTTCCGCGCGCGTCTGTTTGGCTGCCTTGCGGATGCCCACGTCGATCCCTGTATTGGTGGCGGTAAAAGCCAGGTCGCATTCCCCGATCGCCGCGCCCAGCGCCCGGGCGATCTGCGGCGCCCGCGTCAAAGCCGGCACCAGGATGGGGCAGGCTTCGATGTCGAGCAGCTCGTGGCTTCTGATCCGCATGTAACCGGCCGCATCCCTGCGGGCATGCAGTGTGGCGCGGCGCCGCCCTGCACCATGGGCCAGGACGAACCGGGAAACCTGTGCCTCGAGCCCCGTCTGGCGCAGCGGCGTTTCCACGAGGCCGGTCTTGAAGGCCTGGTAGCGCTCGGCATCGAGGTGCTGCAGCTGGCAGCCCCCGCAGCGTCCGAAATAGGGGCAGAAGGGTTCGGCGCGGTCTGCCGCCGGCGACAGCACGTCGAGGAGCTGGCCGCGCTCGCCATCGCGGGTGATCGTCACCTCTTCGCCCGGCAGGGTGAAGGGCACGAAGACCCGGCTGCCGTCGATATGGGCGATGCCCTCGCCCCTGTGGCCGAGGCTGTCGATTGTGGTTGTGATGGTCATGGGCGCTTCGGTTTGGGGCTTGCTGTTTTTTGGCCTAGCGGGTTTGACCGGCAAAACCAATCCCTCAAAGACAAAGGCCCGATGATCGCTCATCGGGCCCCTGGCTTGCTGCAAAACTGGCTCGGCTCAGACCTGCTGCACCGATTCAACGCCCGGCACGAAATGGCGGAGCAGGTTCTCGATGCCGCTCTTGAGGGTAGCGGTAGAAGAGGGGCAGCCCGAACAGGCGCCCTGCATATGGAGGAACACGGTGCCTTCCTTGAAGCCCTTGAAGATGATGTCGCCGCCATCCATCGCAACGGCCGGACGCACGCGTGTGGCCAGAAGCTCCTTGATGACTTCCACCATCTCCTTGTCGTCGTCTTCGTAGAATTCCTCGATCTCGTCGAAATCGACCTGGGCGGCGCCGGTTTCGGCGATCACCGGCTTGCCGGAGAGGAAATGGTCCATGATCACGCCAAGAATGGCCGGCTTGATATGGGCCCAATTGGTGTCGTCCTTGGTGACCGAAATGAAATCGGACCCCAGGAAGACGCCGGTCACCCCAGAAATGGCAAAGAGCCCCGTCGCCAGCGGCGAGGCCGCGGCAGCTTCGGGAGAACGGAAATCGCGCGGCTCGCCGGTGAGCACGTCACGGCCGGGCAGGAATTTCAGCGTCGCCGGGTTGGGCGTGGCTTCGGTCTGGATGAACATGCAATGCCTGCGCGTTTACGATTAGAACGCTTCTAAAATAGCCTTTTGCGGCGCTTATGCAAGGCTTGTGATCGTCTCTTTTTGCATGCGTGCCCGGCGGCACGACGGATCAGGCGGTGCGCGCCAGTTCCTTTTTCTGTCTGCGCCGGATCACCGAGGAGGGAATGTTCATGCCCTCGCGATACTTGGCGACCGTGCGGCGGGCCACGTCGATCCCCTGTTCCTTGCGCAGCATTTCGGCGATTGTATCGTCCGACAGAATGTCGCTGGCCGCTTCGGCATCGATCAATTGGCGGATCCGGTGGCGCACCGCCTCTGCGGAATGATCGCCACCGCCATCGGCCGAGGCGATGGCGGTGGTGAAGAAGTATTTCATCTCGAACAGGCCGCGCGGCGTGGCCATGTATTTGTTGGCCGTGACGCGGGAAACGGTCGATTCATGCATGTCGATCGCCTTGGCCACGTTGCGCAGCGTCATCGGCTTGAGATGGGCCACGCCATGGGTGAGGAAGCCGTCCTGCTGGCGCACGATCTCTGCGGCCACTTTGGTGATGGTCTGGGCCCGCTGATCGAGGCTCTTGGTCAGCCAATTGGCATTGGCCAGGCAATCGGACAAAAACGCCTTCTCGCCCGCGTCCCGCGTCTTCTTGGTCACCGTGGCGTAATAGACGCGATTGACCAGCACCTTGGGCAGGGTTTCCGAATTGAGCTCGATCTGCCAGCCGCCATCGGGGCCGGCGCGCACGAATACATCGGGCACTACCGCCTCGACCGGGGCGCTGTCGAAGGCCAGGCCCGGCTTGGGATCGAGCAGCCGCAATTCGGCCAGCATGTCGGTGAGGTCCTCGCGGTCGCATCCCACAGCCTTGAGCAGCGCCGGCAGATTGTGCTCGGCCAGAAGCGGCAGATGCGCGATCAGCCGCTCCATGATCGGGTCGAGCCGGTCGCGTTCGCGCAGCTGTATGGAGAGGCACTCGGCCACGTCCCGTGCGAAGATGCCGGCCGGGTCGCAGGTCTGCAGCGCCATCAGCACCGCCTCGACATCCTCGATTTCGGCACCGAGCAGTTCGGCCACCGATGCCAGTTCGACCGTCAGATAGCCCGCCTCGTTCAACCCGTCGATCAGGTGCCGCGCGATCAGCCGGTCCGCCGCGGTCCGCAAGAGCATCTGCGCCTGGGCTTCGAGATGGTCGGAAAGCTTGGGGCGGGCGGCCACATATTGATCGAGATCGGGCGCCTCGCCGCCTTCGAAGGAACCATTGCGGTCCGGTCCGCGCGTTTCCCCGATATCCTGTGGCACGGCATCGGGAAAGACGTTCTCGACCGCTGTGTCATAGCCCTCGGCGATTTCGCCGGCATCCTTGACGCGCTCGCCCGAGGCATAGGTGTCCTCGTAAGCGCTCATTTCGGTCTGCCGTTCGGACACCTCCGCCGGCTCGACGTCGTCGCCACCCCCCTCCTCGCGCTCGAGAATGGGATTGCGCAGCAGTTCGGCGTCGACGAAATCGTTGAGTTCGAGATGGCTGAGCTGCAACAGCCGGATGGACTGCATCAGTTGCGGTGTCAGTGTCAGGCTTTGCGACTGGCGAAATTCCAGCCTTGGCGACAGCGCCATAAATTCACGTCTCTTGCTGCAAATTTCCAGCCGTTTCCGGCTGCTTCCCGCGCGCACCATGACTCAGTTTGAAAGGCGCGGCAAGTTTCGTGCCAGTCGCGACCGTTCGGCCTAGATCGAAAAGCTCTCGCCCAGATAGACACGTCGGGCCTCGGGATCGGCCGAGATGGTTTCGGGCTTGCCCTGGATCATCACGGTGCCGCCGTGAATGAGATAGGCGCGATCGACCAGGCCCAGCGTCTCGCGCACGGCGTGGTCGGTGATCAGCACCCCGATGCCGCGCTGGGTCAATTGCCGCACGAGACCCTTGACCTCGGCCACCGCGATCGGATCGACGCCGGCAAAGGGTTCGTCGAGCAGCATGAAGGCGGGGTCGGCGGCCAGCGCCCGCGCGATTTCCACCCGGCGCCGCTCACCCCCCGACAGCGCCAGCGCATTGGATTTGGCCAGGTGCTGGATCGAAAATTCCTCGAGCAGCGATTGCAGCCGGGCCTTGCGGGCGGCCTTGCCGCTTACCGTGTTTTCCAGCACGGCCATGATATTGCCGGTCACCGTCAGGCCGCGAAAGATCGAGGGTTCCTGCGGCAAATAGCCGATGCCCAATTGCCCGCGCTGGAACAGCGGCAACCGGGTGATCGCCTGCCCGTCGAGCAGGATCTTGCCCGCATCGGGTTTTACGAGGCCCATGATCATGGTGAAGACCGTGGTCTTGCCCGCGCCATTGGGGCCGAGCAGGCCCACGGCCTCGCCGCGCCGCACGGCCAGCGACACATCGCGCACCACGGCGCGCTTGCCGAAGCTCTTGGCGAGGCCATGGGCCACCAGCCAGCCCTTCTGGTCGATGCGGGAGCGGGCAGTGTCCATGCTCATTGCGAGGTGAAGATCCCGGTGACGCGACCACCACCGGTGCTGGTGAAGGTCGAGACATTGGTTTCGAGATTGACCACCAATTCGCTGGCATCCACCGTACCGCTGGCATTGGTGACCTTCACATTGCCGGTGAGGCGCAGCAATTGATCGCCGGGCGTGAAGACAGCGCGCTCGCCCGTAGCGTCCTGATCGGCGGTCTTGAGCCGCACATTGCCGCCGCTGGCCTCGAAGGTGCGGATATCGGTCGTGCCACCCTCGCCATAGGTCGCCACCACCTTGGGCGCCCAGACGGTGACATTGGGATGGACCACCATCACATTGCCCTCGAATTCGGCCTGGCGGGCCGCTTCGTTCATCACGAAGACGTCGGACGTGATCTCGACCTGGCTCTGGGCTAGGGCGATCGGGGCCACGGCCGCCAGCAGGGCGAAGGCAAGAATGGTCCGGGTCAGGCGCATGTCATTCGTCTCCAGAACCGGCGCGGCGATCTTCGCCCGGCGTCGAGGGCAGGGTGACCACGGCACGCGAGAAAGTCCAGACCTTGCCCGCGGCATCGTAGACAAGGCCTTCCGCCCGCACCGTGGAGCCATCGGCATAGTCGATGGCCACGGGGCCGTTGGTGGTCAGCGTCTGCGCATCCCAGTCAAAGGTGGAATCGGTGAGCGTGCCGACGGTTCCGGTCGTATCGGCAATTTCGGCCTGCTCCGGCACGATGGTCAGCTGGCCCATCGTATCGAGCTGTGCGGCGCGCGCATCCACCTGCATCTGCACCCCGTCGGTACGGTCGACGACCAGCTGGGCCCCGACGAGATCGATGAGATCGGTGCGTTCGGTCCGGGCCCGGGCGCGCTCGGCCCAGACCCGATAGACCGAGCCATCCGCAAGAATGCCCGCATATTCGGGCGCATCGACCACCACCGCCTCCGGCGTCACCTCGATCCGCCCCACCCCGAACCGGCCGGTAAAGCTGGCCAGATAAATCTGCACCAGCAATCCGGCAAGCACGATGGCGCCCATGGCCGGAATGCCCAGCCGCAGGATGGCGACCATCCGGTTGCGCCGGATCAGCCGGTGATGCCGGCCCAGTTTTACCGCAGCGTCGGCCATGGACGGGACGTGTCTCAGCTATGCGCGAAGATGTCGGTTTCGTCCCAGCCCAGAAGGTCGAGCGCGCAGCGCGTCTTGAGAAAGTCGAAGCAGGACTGGGCCAGCTCGGTCCTGCCTTCGCGCGCCAGCATGCGGTCGAGGTGACGCTTGAGGTCGTGCAGATAGAGCACGTCCGAGGCAGCATATTCGAGCTGGGCGTCGCTGAGCTTTTCCCCGCCCCAGTCCGAGCTCTGCTGCTGCTTGGACAGATCGACATTGAGAAGTTCGCGCACCAGCTCCTTGAGCCCATGGCGATCGGTATAGGTGCGCACCAGCTTGCTGGCGATCTTGGTGCAATAGACCGGGCCGGTGACCACGCCGAACCGCTTCTGCAGGACCGCGACGTCAAAGCGCGCATAATGGAAGATCTTGGTCACGTCGGGATCGGACAACAGCTTGACCAGGTTGGGCGCCTCGGTGGCATCCTGGGGGATCTGCACCACGTCGGCGCTGCCATCGCCGGGAGACAGCTGCACCACGCAGAGCCGGTCGCGGTGGGGATGCAGGCCCATGGTTTCGGTGTCGATGGCCACGGCGCGGCCGTAATTGGAAAGATTGGGCAGGTCGCCGCGATGCACTCTGATGGCCATGAGGTAAGTCCCGGTTTTGGTTCCGGTCTTCCTTGACACAGAGCGATGGCCAAGAAAAGGCAATGACCGCGCCCGATCAATATAAAGCTTTCTTTATATCGCTATTGCCAAGGCCCAGTGAACCTGCGAGAAGCGTCCTTGAAAGTGCGGGGGAAGTGTCCCCGCACGCGCACTTCCGCGTGCGCCCTCGCCACTTGCAATGAGGTTTAACGTGGCCCGTTCGTCCTATCTGTTCACCTCGGAATCCGTTTCCGAGGGCCATCCCGACAAGGTTTGCGATCGCATCTCCGACGAAATCGTCGATCTGGTGTTCAAGGAAGCCAAGAAGGCCGGTATGGATCCCGCCCAGGTCCGCATCGCCTGTGAGACGCTGGCCACCACCAATCGCGTCGTCATTGCCGGTGAAGTGCGCGTGCCCGAAACGCTCCTGAAGAAGGACCGCGACGGCAAGGTCATCGCCGATGCCTCGGGCGCTCCCATGGTCAATCCGTCCCGGTTCAAGTCCGCCGCGCGCAAGGCCATCCGCGCCATTGGCTATGAACAGCCCGGCTTTCACTGGAAGAATGTGCGCATCGACGTGCTGCTGCATGGCCAGTCCGCCG
Source organism: Devosia chinhatensis (assembly GCF_000969445.1). NCBI lineage: Bacteria > Pseudomonadati > Pseudomonadota > Alphaproteobacteria > Hyphomicrobiales > Devosiaceae > Devosia > Devosia chinhatensis. The sequence continues at coordinate 935,409 of NZ_JZEY01000061.1, forward strand.
ACATTGCCCAGGGCGTCGACGAAGCCGGCAACAAGGATGTGGGCGCCGGCGACCAGGGCATCATGTTTGGCTATGCCAGCCGTGAAACGCCCGAATTGCTGCCCGCGCCGATCTACTATGCCCACAAGATTCTCGAGACCCTGACCGCGGCCCGCAAATCGGGCGAAGGCCCGGCGGCCGTTCTGGGTCCCGACGCCAAGAGCCAGGTGACGGTGCGCTATGAAAACGGCAAGCCGGTCGGTGTCACCCAGATCGTGCTGTCCACCCAGCATCTGGACGAAAAGCTGACGTCCGCCGATGTCCGCAAGATCGTCGAGCCCTATATCCGCCAGGCGCTTCCGGATGGCTGGATCAGCGACGAAACGGTCTGGCACGTCAATCCGACGGGCAAGTTCGTCGTCGGCGGTCCTGATGGCGATGCGGGCCTGACCGGGCGCAAGATCATTGTCGACACCTATGGCGGCGCAGCGCCCCATGGCGGTGGTGCCTTCTCGGGCAAGGACCCGACCAAGGTGGATCGCTCAGCGGCCTATGCTGCCCGTTATCTGGCCAAGAACGTTGTCGCTGCCGGGCTCGCCGAACGCGCCACCATCCAGCTCTCCTACGCCATCGGCGTGGCCAAGCCGCTCTCGATCTATGTCGATCTGCACGGCACCGGCAAGGTGGATGAAGCCCGGCTCGAAACGGCTTTGGCCGCGGTAATGGACCTGACCCCGCGCGGCATCCGCACCCATCTCGACCTCAACAAGCCCATCTATGCCAAGACCTCCGCCTATGGTCATTTCGGGCGCAAGGCCGGTCGCGACGGCTCCTTCTCCTGGGAAAAAACCGACCTGGTCAAGGCGCTGAAGGCTGCGGTCGCCTGATCTACAGAGAGATTGACCGGGGGCCTCTTTTCCGCAAAAGCGGAGAAGAGGCCTCTTTGTTTGAGTAGGTGACGATGTCGGACCACGAACTTCCCAAAACCCTATCGGGTGAGCCGCGCGCCTTTTTTGGGCGGCGGTCCGGCAAGAAGCTGCATGACGGGCAAAAGGCGCAGGTCGCCGAAATCCTGCCGCGCTTCGAGGTGCAGCTGAACGGCCCGCTCGATCCCGGCACTCTGTTTCCGGACGCCAAAAGGCTTGTCATCGAGATCGGTTATGGCGGCGGCGAGCATCTGGCGCGCAAGGCGGCGGAAGAGCCTGAAACCGGTTTCATCGGCTGCGAAGTCTTTACCGGCGGCATCGGCAAGATGGTGCAGGCCATCGATGAACGCGGGCTCGACAATGTCCGTCTCTTCACCGACGACGCGCTCAAGCTGCTGATGGCCTTGCCCGATGCGGCGATCGACGCGGTCTATCTGCTCTATCCCGATCCCTGGCCCAAGACGCGCCACCACAAACGCCGCTTCGTGTCGCCGGTGACGCTCAGGGAGCTGGCGCGCGTCATCCGGCCCGGTGGCACCTTCTATTTTGCCAGCGATATCGAGGATTACGCGGATTGGACGCTGGCCCATATCGTGCGCACGCCCGAATTTGCCTTCGAGCCGGTCGCGCCTGGCAGCTGGCACGAGCCCTATCCGGGCTGGCAGCCGACCCGCTACGAACAGAAGGCGCGCCGCGAGGGTCGCATGGTCAGCTTTTACTTCGCTTTTGCCCGCCGCTGACCGCATCGGCTGCGACAACCTGAACAGTCTTTAATTTGCATTGTCTCTGGACCTGCGCCAAGTCCGACCCATATCGGAGCCAGGCGTCACCCGGAGAACCACCATGAGCAGCCCTGATGCGGCCAGTCCACACGATCTTCTCGTGGTGCGGCCGAGCAAATGGACCTTGGTGGTCATCGTGCAATTGCGCTCCGGCACCATGCGGTTCAACGAATTGCGCCGCAATATGGGTGGGGTGCCGCAGAAATCGCTGAGCCAGACGCTGCGGGAACTGGAGCGGGACGGCTTCGTGACCCGACGGGCCTATGCCACCATTCCCCCGCGCGTCGAATACGATCTGACCGAGATGGGCCAGCAATTGCTCGAACTGGCCGACCGGTTCCACGATTTCGCCCTGCGCAACCGCGAAGCGGTCGAGACGGCCCGCCGACGCTTCGATGCAGTCGGCGAGGGCCTCGAATAAACCTGCGACCTTCGGGCGCCGTCAGGATGTGACGGCGCCGAGGTCATCGGATCACATGGCGATCGGGGCCAGGGTGTCCTCGTCGAAATATTGCATCGTGACGCGGCCGTCATCGCCCACCACGAAGGCACGCACGTAATTGCCCCACTGCTCCACCGAGGTGGCATTCACGCCCTTGGACTGCAGCTGGTACTGCACGTAATCGCGGTTGAACGAGTCCGAGCTGGATTCGGCGGTGATCGGGTCGGATGCGGCCATGGCCGGCATGGCGACGCCGGCAAGGGCAGCTGCGGTGACGAGGGCGACGACGCTGTTCTTGATCATGATGAGATCCTTTCTGTGTTGAACGATTGGGAGATGACCCTCCTTCCCGCCTCGTACAACCAGCTCAAAACATGTTTTTAGGCCTTGAAATGCGACCCTGCGAACCGACGGTTTTGCCAGGGAAATCAAGGGTTTTGCGCGTGCTTTGGTTTCCCTGGCGAAACCTGGTGACCTGGGCGTAACAATGGGCGCTTCCCTTTCGGATCGCGGGACAGTCACGGCAATGGCGGGGGGGAACGGGCCGGACGGCGCCGTCAGCAGAAGCCCAGCTCGATCCGGCCGCCGCGGCGCGAAAGGATGCGTGCAGGCCAGGATGTGTCGAGACCCGGCAGCACGAGCGTCAGGCGCTCGGGCAATCGGTCGGGTGCACTGACCTGAACCTCAGCGCCCTCGTCCCAGACGGCACGGATCGTGCAGTCCACCGCTTCGCCGGCATCTGCATCACTGCCCGATAGGACCAGCTTTCCGGGCGACAGCTGGCGCTGGCGGTCTGTCACGGGCAGGCTCGGGGCTGCTTCGCTCTTGAAGGTCGTAACGCGATCCCGGCCGGATCGCTTGGCCTCGTAGAGCGCCACGTCGGCCTTGGCCAAAAGCGCCTCGAGGTCGTCCCGGTCCGGATCAAGGCCCGCCACCCCGAAACTGGCGGTCACGCGCAGGCCGGGCGCGATATGGGCAAAGGACAGGGCCGCGATCCGCTGGCGCAGCTTTTCGGCTATGGCGATGCTCGAGCCGGCATCGGCGCCTGGCACCAGAAGCGCAAATTCCTCTCCACCCAGCCGGCCGAGCAGATCGCTTTCGCGCGGGGTGCGTGCCGCCGTTTCCGCCACCGCCTTGAGCACGGCGTCGCCGGCGGCGTGGCCATGGGTGTCGTTGACCGTCTTGAAGTGATCGATGTCGAAGCACACAACGCTCAGCGCTGTGCGGTGGCGCCGGGCCAGAGCCAGGAAGCGCTCCGCCTCTTCCTTGAAGGCGCGGCGCGTGCTCAACCCCGTCAGCCCGTCCGTCGTTGCCAGCTGGCGCAGCTCGATTTCGTTCATCACGATCTCGGCCAGTTCGGTCAGGATCATCACGTCCCGCTCGGAAAAGGGGCGCGGGCGCTGGTCCATCGCGCAGACCGTGCCGATCGTGTGTCCGTCTGCGGTCCGGATCGGTACCCCGGCATAAAAGCGTATCGCCGTCTCGCCGGTGACGAAAGGATTGTCCCTGAAGCGCTGGTCGAGGCTGAGGTCAGGCACGACAAGCGCCTCGTTGCGGCGCAGGGTTATGCGGCAGAATGTGTCGTCAAGTGCCGCTTCCCGCACCGGAACGCCCCGGCTGGCCTTGATCCATTGCCGATGCGCATCGATCAGCGACACGGCCGAACTCTGCACCCCGAAGACGAGCTCCACCAGACGGGCGATGCGCTCGAAGGCAGGCTCGGGCGGCGTATCGAGAATGTCGTAGCGCGCCAGGGCGGCGAGGCGCTGGCTCTCGGCATCCGCATTCTGGCGATCGATCCGAGTGGCGCTGGACATGGAACCTCCAAAATTTCGTGATCTGACAGCTCCTAGAACCTGATTTTGTCACAATCGGAGCAATCCGGCTTTCCTGCCCGATCCGGTGACCGCATGGTTAACGCCGCGTTCGTCTTGCCATGGGCCGGATGGGCCGCTATAAGGGGGCAACATCATTGCTCTCATACGAGAGTGGGTGCCCTGACCGGCCCCCGCTCTTTTTGTTTTCCACCCGAGCGGCGGCTGCCGCTTCTGATCCGAATGACAGACATGGCTTTCGATCTCGCTGAACCGCGCTACATCAAGGAAACCGGCCTCGAAGCCCGGATCGCCCGCATTGTCGAGCCGGTCGCCATCGATCTTGGGTTTTCGCTGGTGCGCATCAAGATCACGCCGGAAAATGGCTGCACCCTGCAGATCATGGCAGAAGACCAGAATGGCCGCTTCACCATCACTGATTGCGAGACCCTGTCCAAGGATCTCTCGCCGGTCCTCGACGTCGAAGATCCGATCGACCGCGAATATCACCTCGAGGTTTCCTCCCCGGGCATTGATCGTCCGCTGGTGCGCAAGCGCGACTTCGAGCGTTTCGTCGGCCACGAGGCCAAGGTCGAATTGTCCGACATGATCAATGGCCGCAAGCGGTTCCGGGGCGAGATCGGCCCCGTCGATGACACCGGCGTCATCATCATCCTGCCCGATGCCCCTGGCGGCACCGACCCCGAACACAAGCTGGCCTTTGCCGATATCGCCGAGGCCAAGCTGGTTATGACCGACAAGCTCATGGACATGGCTCGCGCCGACCAGGAGCTGCACCCGATCGACGACGACGAGACCGAAACGGTCGAATATGCCGACGCCGACAACGATGTCTCTGAGGAGAAGAACTAAATGGCCGTTAGTGCGAACCGCCTTGAGCTGTTGCAGATCGCCGATGCTGTCGCCCGCGAAAAGAACATCGACCGCATGGTCGTGATCGAGGCGATGCAGGACGCCATGGAAAAGGCCGCCAAGGGCCGCTATGGCGCCGAGACCGAAATCAAGGTCGAGATCAATCCGCGCTCGGGCGAAACCCGCATGTGGCGCCTGCTCGAGATCGTCGAGGATGTCGAGGAGCCCTCGCGCCAGGTCAATCTCAAGCTCGCCCAGGTCAAGAACCCCACCGCCAAGGTCGGCGACTTCCTCACCGAGCCGCTGCCGCCCATGGAATTCGGTCGCATCGCCGCCCAGTCGGCCAAGCAGGTCATCGTGCAGAAGGTGCGCGATGCCGAGCGCGACAAGATGTTCGAGGAATATACCGGCCGCGTCGGCGAGATCGTCAACGGCTCGGTCAAACGCGTCGAATATGGCAACGTGATCGTCGACCTGGGTCGCGGCGAAGCCATTATCCGCCGCGACGAGCTGATCCCGCGCGAAATGTTCCGCTACGGCGACCGCGTGCGCGCCTATATCTACGACGTGCGCCGCGAACAGCGCGGTCCGCAGATCTTCCTGTCGCGCACCCATCCGCAATTCATGGCCAAGCTGTTCATGCAGGAAGTGCCGGAAATCTACGATGGCGTCATCACCATCCGCTCGATCGCCCGCGATCCGGGTTCGCGCGCCAAGATCGCCGTCACCTCCAATGATTCTTCGATCGATCCGGTCGGCGCTTGCGTGGGTATGCGCGGCTCCCGCGTTCAGGCGGTCGTCGCCGAATTGCAGGGCGAAAAGATCGACATCATCCCCTGGACCGACGGCATTGCCGACCTCGTCGTTTCGGCCCTTCAGCCCGCCGATGTCGCCAAGGTCGTGCTCGACGAGCAGGCCGAGCGCATCGAGGTCGTGGTGCCCGACGAGCAGCTGAGCCTCGCCATTGGCCGTCGCGGCCAGAACGTGCGCCTCGCCAGCCAGCTCATCGGCTGGGACATCGACATCCTGACCGAGCAGGAAGAGAGCGAGCGTCGCCAGAAGGAATTCACCGAACGCTCGACCCTGTTCATGCAGGCCCTTGACGTTGACGAGATGGTTGCCCAGCTATTGGCTTCGGAAGGCTTCTCCTCGGTCGAGGAACTGGCCTATATCGAACCGGGCGAAATCGCCTCCATCGAAGGCTTCGACGAGGAAACCGCAGGCGAAATCCAGGCCCGCGCGGCTGAATATCTCGCCGAGATCGACCGCAAGTTCGACGAGGAGCGCACCGCGCTCGGCGTTTCGGACGACCTCTATGAGATCGAAGGCCTCAATGCCGCCATGCTGGTGGCCCTGGGCAAGGAAGATATCAAGTCCGTCGAGGATTTTGCCGGCTGCGCCGCCGACGATCTGGTCGGCTGGACCGAACGCAAGGATGGCGAGACCAAGCGCTTTGACGGCACCTTCAAGGATTTCCCCGTGTCGCGCGAGGAAGCCGAGGACATGATCATGCAGGCCCGCATCAAGGCCGGCTGGATCAGCCAGGATGACCTGCCTGCGGCCGATGAAGGCGAAGAAGGCTATGCCGAGGAGGAGGCGGTCTAAGGACCGCCTTCCTGCGGGGTACCGGCCTTGGCTCGGCGCGCGGACATGACGAGGACTTGCGCCTTGACCCGGCAGGAAAAGCCGGTCGAGGCGCTGGTGCGCTTTGCGGTCGGGCCGGACGATGTTCTCGTCCCCGATGTCGAGGCGCGGGCCGAAGGTCGGGGCGTCTGGATCACGCTCAGCCGCGAGGCTGTGGCCGAAGCGGTGCGCAAGAAGGCATTCGCGCGCTCGCTCAAGGGGCCGGTCCAGGTCGCCGACGATCTGGCCGAACTGACCGAATTGCGGCTCCGGCAGCGCCTCCTGTCCGCCTTAGGCATGGCGCGCAAGGCCGGCCAGTTCGTCACCGGGGCCATGAAGGTCAAGACTGCGCTTGAAGGTGGCGGGGTCATCGCCCTGCTCACGGCCAGAGACGCGGCCGAGGATGGGCGCAACAAGATGCGGGGCACTTTGCGGGCCCTGAACCATGCGCGGCGAGACGCCGGACTGACCGGTCCGGACGTGCCGCATTTCGAATTGCTTCAAAGTGCTGAAATGGATTTGGCACTTGGGCTGGAAAATGTGATACATGCTGCCCTGATGACCGGGGCGGCAGCCCAATCGGCGGTGGAAAAGGCCAATAGACTGGCCCGATACATTGCCCAACCGATGGAAGAGTACACCGACCGCAATGCGGCGTCCGGTGTGCTTTTGTCCGCGGATCAGGACGAAAGACGATAGGAAGTATGGCTGATAACGACGACAAGCGCACCGACGATACCGGCGCCAAGAAGACGCTGACCCTCAAGGGCGGCGCTGGCCTGGGCAACCGCCCCGGCGGGATGTCGCGCGGACCGTCGCGCTCGACCGTGGTCGTGGAAAAGCGGACGCGCATTGTGCCCAAGCCCAATGCCGGTCCTGCATCGGGTGGTGGTGGCCGTCCACAGCAGGGCGGGCGTCCCCAGGGCCGCCCCATGCAACAGCAGAACCGCGCGCCGCTGGGCCTTTCCGCAGCTGAAGCCGAGGCACGGCGTCAGGCACTGGCGCTTGCCGGTGCCCGCCAGGCCGAGGACAGCCAGCGCTTTGCCGCCGAGGAAGCCCGCCGCATCGAGGAAGACAATCGCCGCCGCCAGGTTCGCGAGGAAGCGGCACGCCAGGAGGAAGAGCGTCGCCAGGCCGACGAGGCCCGTCGTGCCGAAGAAGCGGCGCAATCGTCCGCTCCCCAGGCCGAGCCAGAGCCGCCGCGCGAAGAATTCGTGCCCGCCAGCCAGCGCAATCCCGGCCCCAGCAGCGTGCGTACCGTTGCCGGCCGGCCGGGCCAGTCGGCCCGCCCGCAGCGTCGCGACGAACGTCCCGCCGGTCGTCCCGGTGAAGGCGAACGTCCCGGTCAGCGCCCTGCCAATACCCGCCCGACCGGAACGGCCGGTGCCCGTCCTGCCGGTACGGCTGGCCGTCCCGCCGACCGTCGCCCCGGCCCCGGCGGCATGGCTCCGATCGGCAATGTGCCGCCGGCTCCGCCCAGCGAAGCCGATGGCCGTCGCACGCGTACCGGCGCCCCCCAGCATCGTCCGACCACCGAGGCGGAACTGGAAAATGCCCGTCGCGCCAGCCGCGCCCAGCCCGAGCGTCCGACGCGCCGCAGCGATGACGGTGCCGCCCGTGGCCGCCTGACCGTCGCCAGCGCCACCACCGAGAACGATCGCGATCGCGGTCCCTCGCTGGCCGCCATGCGCCGCCGCCGCGACAAGAAGATGGGCCGCAACCAGCAGGATGCGCCCAAGCTCAGCCGCGAAGTCATCATTCCCGAGGCGATTACCGTCGCCGAGCTGGCCAATCGCATGGCCGAGCGTTCGGTCACAGTGATCAAGCTGCTCATGCAGCAGGGCCAGATGGCCACGATCAACGACGTTCTCGACGCCGATACCGCCGAGCTGATCGCCAGCGAACTGGGCCACACGGTCAAGCGCGTGTCGGAAGCCGACGTGGAAGAGGGCCTGTTCGATCTCGCTTCGGACGACAAGGCCGAGGATCTGACCGATCGTGCGCCGGTCGTGACCATCATGGGTCACGTCGACCACGGCAAGACCAGCCTGCTCGACGCCATCCGCGAGGCCAATGTGGTTTCCGGCGAAGCCGGCGGCATCACCCAGCATATCGGTGCTTACCAGGTCGAAAAGAACGGTGCCAAGATCACCTTCCTCGACACCCCGGGCCACGAGGCGTTCACCGCCATGCGTGCCCGTGGCGCCCAGGCGACCGATATCGCGGTGCTCGTTGTGGCAGCCGATGACGGCGTCATGCCGCAGACCATCGAATCCATCAAGCACGCCAAGGCGGCAGGCGTTCCGATCATCGTGGCCATCAACAAGATGGACAAGCCGGAAGCCAATCCGACCCGCGTGCGCACCGAACTGCTCCAGCACGAGGTCTTCGTGGAATCCATGGGCGGCGACGTGCTGGACGTGGAAGTCTCCGCCAAGACCCAGGCCGGTCTCGACAAGCTGCTCGAAACCATCCTGTTGCAGGCCGAAGTGCTCGAACTCAAGGTGGCCCGCGATGGCCGTGCCGAGGGTCTGGTCATCGAAGCCAAGCTCGATCGCGGTCGGGGTGCGGTAGCCACCGTTCTGGTCCAGCGCGGTACGCTCAAGATCGGCGACATCCTCGTGGCCGGTACCGAGTTTGCCCGTGTGCGCGCCCTCATCAACGACAAGGGCGAGCAGGTCAAGGAAGCCGGCCCGTCCGTGCCCGTCGAGGTTCTGGGCTTCAACGGCGTGCCGAGCGCGGGCGACCGCTTCTCGGTCGTCGAAAGCGATGCCCGTGCCCGCGAAGTGACCGAATATCGTCAGCGCGCCATCCGTGAAAAGACGGCCGGCGGCGGTGCGACGAGCCTCGAGCAGATGATGAATCAGCTCAAGATCGCCGGCATCTCCAAGTTCCCGCTGATCATCAAGGGCGACGTGCAGGGTTCGGTGGAAGCGATCGTGGCTTCCCTCAACAAGCTCTCGACCGATGAAGTCTCGGCCCAGATCCTGTTCTCGGGCGTGGGCGGCATCACCGAATCCGATGTCACCCTGGCGGCGGCGTCCAACGCCATCGTCATCGGCTTCAACGTCCGTGCCAACAAGCAGGCCAATGATCTGGCCACGCGCGACGGCATCGAGATCCGCTACTACAACATCATCTACGATCTCGTGGATGACGTGAAGAACGCCATGAGCGGCCTGCTGGCGCCCGAGCGCCGCGAGACCTTCATCGGCTATGCGGAAATCCTCGAAGTCTTCCAGATCACCAAGGTCGGCAAGGTCGCTGGCTGTCGGGTCACCGAAGGCATCGTGGAGCGCGGGGCCGGCGTGCGCCTCTTGCGCGACAACGTCGTCATCCACGAAGGCAAGCTCAAGACGCTCAAGCGCTTCAAGGACGAAGTCAAGGAAGTGGCCATGGGCCAGGAATGCGGCATGGCCTTCGAGAATTACGAAGACATCCGCGCCGGCGACGTCATCGAATGCTTCCGCGTCGAGACCGTCAAGCGCACGCTCTAAGGCGACGCATGCATCAAGGATTGAAAAAGGGCGCGGCATCGACCGCGCCCTTTTTCCTGCGCAGTCGCGCCCCAGCAAGGTCTGCCTGGCGGATCATTAGAGCCTCTTCGGCGCGCATCGCATCGGTCAATGTCGCGGTCGGCACCTGCCTCGACCAAGCGAGACGGCATAGGCGCGCAAATTGCCGGCAGCGTTCCTCGGGACGCAGGCGCCACGCTGTCGTAACTCAGCCGCATCGGCTCGGTGTCACGACAGGCAGAGGAACGCCCGCTGGCGCCCATAGCCAACCCCGCCCGTAAACAGAAAGACCCGCCTCTTGCGAAGCGGGCCTTGGATGCCGAAAGCGGGTGACTACGGTTTGGTCCGCTTCCGGCAATTTCGAAACCTGTGCTCCCCACTTAGGCGGCTCGCGCCGCCTGTGCAAGTCACAGTTTGAATTCTTTACGCGTTGATCACCGTCACGCGCGCGCCGACGGGCACGCGGGCATAGAGATCGATGATGTCCTGGTTCATCAAGCGGATACAGCCCGAGGACACATTGGTGCCGATCGTATAGGGCTCGGTCGTGCCGTGGATGCGGAACAGCGTGTCGCGACCATTCTTGTAGAGGTAGAGCGCGCGTGGACCGAGCGGGTTTTCCGGGCCGGGGCCCATGCCGCCGGCATAGGGACCGTAGCGCTCGGGTTCGCGGCGGATCATCGACTGGGTCGGCGTCCAGCGCGGCCATTCGGCCTTGCGACCGATCGTGGCGTCGCCGCGGAACACCAGCGCCTCGTCCTTGCCCACGCCGATGCCGTAGCGCAGCGCGCGGTTGTTCTCGAGCACGAGATAGAGATAGTGCGCGGGCGTATCGACCACGAGCGTGCCGGGACGCTCAGTGGTGTAATATTCCACTTCCTGGCGCCACCACTTGGGGTCGACGCGGCGCAGGTCCATGGCGGCGACCATATAGGGCTCGTTCGGCATCGTGCCGTACATGCGCTGGTAGTAGGGATCGATGACCGGTTCCTGCACGACGGGTTGCCGCGTGGTGGAACAGGCCGAAAGAGCGGTGGCGGAAATGCCAAGCAGGAACAGGCGGCGGGAAATCAACACAAAACCTCGGGGGCAGGCGGGAAGGAAAACTCGAACGCAAGAGGTGCGCGCTTGCTTCGGGCATACGCTTGCCATTCTTAACGTGGCACGAATGCGGCAGTTCCTCGCCACAATTTGATCTCATTCGCCAGTGTTGCAAAACTCCCACACAATCGGCTACGCAAAGTCGTGATCAGGGATTTTGGGGGCTTTGAACGATGGACGCTGCGGCGGATTTTTCACTTTATGTGCGCCTGATCTCCGGCACAATCCTGGGCCTCACCATCGGCAAGCTGCTGAGCGGCCTTGCCAAATTCGTGCAGCATCCGGCCCAGTACCGGATGAACATCCTCCACGCGCTCTGGATTTTCTTCATCTTCGTCGCCGTCTCGGTTTTCTGGTGGGGGGAGGCGCAGACCTTCGGATCGGTGCAATGGACGTATCCGCTCTACCTGTTCCAGATTGCCTATTGCTCGAGCTACCTGTTCATGACGGCAGTGATTCTGCCCGACGAGGTCTCCGCCCATGACGGCGTCGAAACCCATTACGACTATTTCATTTCGCGGCGACGCTGGTTTTTCGGCGCGCTGATCGTCAGTCACCTGCTCGATCTGGGCAATACGATTATCAAGTTCGGTCTCGACGACTTTCCCATCACAGCCGACCTCCTGATCTTCAACGCCGTCCTTTTCGCCCTGCTGCTGCTTGCAGCCATCGTGCCGCATAAAAAGGTGCAGGTGGGCGTCGCGGTCACTTTCGCCGCCCTGACAGTCCTGTCCATGCTGCTGGAATAAAAAAGGCCCGGATCGCTCCGGGCCTTTCGTGTTCATATCGTCCTGCCGATTACTCGGCAGCGTCTTCTTTGACGATTTCCTTGCCGGTGGCCTGGTCGATGATCTTCATCGACAGGCGCACCTTGCCGCGCTCGTCAAAGCCCAGCAGCTTGACCCAGACCTTGTCGCCTTCCTTGACCACGTCGGTGGTCTTGGCAACGCGCTGGTCGGCCAGCTGGGAAATGTGCACCAGGCCATCCTTGGCGCCGAAGAAGTTCACGAACGCGCCGAAATCGGCGGTCTTGACCACGGTGCCCTGATAGATGGCGCCCACTTCCGGCTCGTCGGTGATCGAGCGGATCCACTTGATGGCCGCATCGATCTGGCTGCCGTCCGAGGACGAGACCTTCACGGTGCCGTCGTCTTCGATATTGATCTTGGCGCCGGTCTTTTCGACGATCTCGCGGATGACCTTGCCGCCGGTGCCGATCACTTCGCGGATCTTGTCGGTCGGGATCTTGAGCGTTTCGATGCGGGGTGCGAATTCGCCCACTTCGCCGCGCGAGGCCGACAGCGCCTTGGCCATTTCGCCCAGGATGTGGATGCGGCCGTCCTTGGCCTGGGCCAGGGCGATCTTCATGATCTCTTCGGTGATGCCGGCGATCTTGATGTCCATCTGAAGGCTGGTGACGCCTTCTTCGGTGCCGGCCACCTTGAAGTCCATGTCGCCCAGGTGATCTTCGTCACCCAGGATGTCGCTGAGCACGGCGAACTTCTCGCCTTCCAGGATCAGGCCCATGGCGATACCGGCCACCGGGCGCTTCATCGGCACGCCTGCATCCATCAGCGCCAGGCTGGTGCCGCAGACGGTTGCCATCGAGGACGAACCGTTGGATTCGGTAATCTCGGAGACCACGCGGATCGTGTAGGGGAATTCCTCGACCGAGGGGCGGATCGGGTTGATGGCGCGCCATGCGAGCTTGCCATGGCCGATTTCGCGGCGGCCCGGGGACCCCATGCGACCGGCTTCACCGACCGAGTAGGGCGGGAAGTTGTAGTGCAGCAGGAAGTTTTCCTTGCGGGTGCCTTCGAGCGAGTCGATGTACTGCTCGTCTTCGCCGGTGCCGAGCGTCGCAACGACCAGCGCCTGGGTTTCGCCGCGGGTGAACACGGCCGAACCGTGGGTGCGCGGCAGCACGCCCACTTCCGAGCTGATCGGACGAACGGTCTTGAGATCACGGCCGTCGATGCGGCTGCCGGTATCGAGAATGTTCCAGCGGACAATCTTGGCCTGAAGGTTGTGGACGACTTCGCCCAGCGCTTCCTTGGACACCTCGCCGGCTTCGATCTTGGCAGCGAAGGCGTCCTTGACCTTGGCATTGGCAGCGTCGACCGCAGCGTAGCGGGCGGCCTTTTCGGTGTTCTGGTAGGCGGCGCGCAGATCGGCTTCGGCAATGGCCAGCACTTCGGCTTCGAGCGCCGAGAAGTCCGGTGCGGTGAACTCGCGCGGTTCCTTGGCGGCCATTTCGGCCAGCTGGATGATGGCTTCGATGGCCTGGGCGGAGGCCTTGTGGCCGAACATCACGGCGCCCAGCATCACCTCTTCGGACAGCTCCTGGGCTTCCGATTCCACCATCAGCACGGCGTCGGCCGTGCCGGCCATGACCAGGTCGAGCTTGCTGTCGGAGCGGCGGTCGACCGGCAGGTTGAGCACGTATTCGCCATCGACGTAACCGACGCGGGCGGCGCCGATCGGGCCCATGAAGGGCACGCCGGAAATGGTCAGCGCAGCCGAAGCGGCGACCATGGCCAGAACGTCGGGATTGTTTTCCATGTCATGCTGGAGAACGGTGATGACCACCTGGGTCTCGTTCTTGTAGCCATCGGGGAAAAGCGGGCGGATCGGACGGTCGATGAGGCGCGAAACCAGCGTTTCGTTCTCGGTCGGGCGGCCTTCGCGCTTAAAGTACCCGCCCGGGATCTTGCCAGCGGCGAAGTACTTTTCCTGATAATTGACGGTCAGGGGGAAGAAATCCTGGCCCGGCTTTGCCGACTTCGCCGAAACGACGGTGGCGAGCAGGACGGTTTCGCCCAGGGTGGCGAGCACGGCGCCATCGGCCTGGCGGGCCATCTTGCCGGTTTCGAGCGTCAGGGGCTGGCCGCCCCAATTGATCTCGACCTTGTGGTGATCAAACTTGATCGACATGACTATCGTCTTTCCATTCTGCCGGATGCGCGGGAACGCGAGGCCTAGGCAATGAACCCCACGAACGCATCCGGTGTGCCCGCACCGGTCGGCGCACCCTATGTGCGCACCAGCTCAAAATCAGGCACGTGTTGCTGTCTGGCACGGACAGAACATGGACAAGACAATGAGATTCTCCAGCAGCGGAAGAACCCGATAATCCTGCCATGCTCCGGCAGTGCCGGCCTAAGACGAAGCGTCTGGCGCTCCGTATCTGCCCTTTGGAAGGGCAACCGGCGCGGAAGTGAACTCCCGCGCCGGAAACATCGTGCGCTTAGCGGCGCAGGCCGAGCTTTTCGATCAGCGTCTTGTAGCGGTTCTCGTCCACCTTCTTGAGGTAGTCGAGCAGGCTGCGACGGGTCGAAACCAGCTTCAGCAGGCCACGGCGGGAATGGTTATCCTTGTTGTGGCCCTTGAAGTGCTCGGTCAGGTTCGCGATGCGCTCGGAGAGGATGGCGACCTGGACTTCCGGCGAGCCGGTATCATTGGCCTTGGTCGCATATTCCTTGATCAGTTCGCTCTTGCGCTCTGCAGTAATCGACATCGGCATATCCTTTCAAAAAAGAGGATGGTGGCCGCCCCAGCCGGGATGTCGTCCAGGTGGGGCCGTAACGAGGCAGGCCCGGACCATTGGGTCCGCAACCGGCTGGCGCTGCTATAGGGCAAATGGGCCGCCAAAGCCAGAATTTATTGGCTTGGCGCGTCTTCGTCGGGGCGCACGGCCGCAAAGGCCGGGTCGAGCGCACTGAGGGGAATGTCGAACACCCATTCGACGCCGTTTTCATGGGCAATGCGGTTGACCTGCGCGCCGAGCGCGCCGCCGACCATCGTGCGCAGCACGATCGTGCCGAACCCGGAGCGCTCGCTGTCGAGCAGTTTCCCGCTCAGGGTTTCACGCCAGCGCATTTTGAGGCTGTCCGTGCTCACCGTCCAGGTCAGCTCCAGCCGACCTTCGGGGTCCACGAACGCACCGTAGCGCGTAGCATTGGTGGCCAGCTCGTGCAGCGCCATGCCCAGGATCTGCGCGCCTTGCGGGTTGATGCGCAATTCCGGGCCGCCGATCGTGTCGCGCGGATCGTCGGGCCGGAACGGGGCCAGCTGTTCGTCCACCAGTTCGGCCAGCATCACGCCTGCGCGGCCATGGGCCAGCAACAGATCCGTGGAGCGGGCCAGGCCCATGATGCGCCGCTCGAGCGCCTTCACATAGCCGGGCAGGTCGGTCGAGCCGCGCGCCGTCTGCTTGGCCATGGCGGCGATCACCGCCATCTGGTTCTTCGAGCGATGCGCCAGCTCGCGCATCAGGAAGCGGTTGTCGCGCTCGGCCATCTGCCGGCGCTCGGAAGCATCGGCCAGTGCTTTGGACACTTCGGCAATTTCGGCAACGGGGTAGGACCGCGGATAGACCGCCTCGCCGCGTCCCATTCGGGCGGCGTCGAGGCTGAGGCCCTTGACCGACTGGCCGATCCTTTGGGCAATGAAGAAGGCCACGGCCGTCGCGGCCAGCGCAATCACCAGGCCCCAGGCCGCCAATTGCAGCAGCGAATCCTGCAAGGGCTTCTGGACCTGCTCGGCCGAGGCCCAGGCCACGATGCGCCATCCCGTCAGGCCCGATCGCCACTCGGCAGTCACAACCTCGCGGCCGTCAAAATTTTCTTCGACCCATTCCCCATCGGCCTGGGGGGCAAGTTGCCGGATGGGCAGCGTTTCCCCGATATCGAGCGCTGCATCGGCCGTGGCCGCAATGACCAGATTGTCGCTGTCGACCAGCGCCGCATGCCAGCCTTGCGGCAATTGCCGCGACTGCAGCGCCGGCACCAGATTGCCCGCATTCTGCGTCAGGGCCAGCAGGCGGACTGCACCGGCATCTTCTACGGGCAGCCACACATTGAAGACATAGTTCTGCGCGGTCTGTCCGTAGAACAGCCCGGAAATGGTTATGAGATTGCGCTGGATCGCACGCTCCGCCGTTTCCGGATCCGAGCTTGCCCCCAAGGCGTCGCCGAAGGGGGTCCGAGTGTTGAGCAATTGCCGGTACTGGTCGTCGACGGCAACGAGATAAGTGCCGGTGCCCGCCAGCGCCTGCAGAGATCGTTCGCTGAATTCCTGCAGATTACCGCCGCGCAGGAACCCGGAGGTGGACAGGATGCGCAATGTAGTGGACATGCCGGCAATTTCGCGGTCAACCGAATGCCCCATGGCTTGCACGGTGGCATTCGTCAGCGCCTGCAGGACGTCCTGCTGGGCATCATTGGTCCGGTTCAGCAGCACCAGCGCGACCGCAAAAGCCGGAATCAGGATCGCCAGGACGAGGGCGGCCAGGTAATAGACCACCGGGCGGGAACGAGCCTTGCTGCTCCCCGCGTGCTTATCCCGGACAACCTTGTCCGCCATGCCCCAATCCCTTCTTAGTCTGGCCGAAACGGCCAATCAGTATTTGGCGCTGGCGTCGCTTGCGGGGAAACTTTCGTCCACCGCCTCGTCAATGTCATCCCATTTATTTGGGGTATCGGCCATTGACTCGGCACCGGCAGGCCGCACCTGCACCGGCGCATCGTCGGGGCCGGGCTTTTTTCCGTCGCGCATTGCGGCGGCGGCATCGGGCTTTTTCGCTGGCTTTTCAGTCATGGTCACATCCTTCCAGTCCGCCTACAACACATAAGCACCGTGCTGGTTGCAGCCCATGGCATCACGACGTCGCGTCTGGTAAACACCGCGCCATGACCGAGCACGACACACTTTCCCAGACCGCCCCCAAGCGGGTGTTCATCAAGACCTATGGCTGTCAGATGAATGTCTATGACAGCGACCGGATGGCGGATGCCCTCGCGCCGCACGGCTATGTGCCGACCCAGGACGCTGCCGAGGCCGACCTCGTGCTGCTCAATACCTGCCACATCCGCGAGAAAGCTTCCGAAAAGGTCTTTTCCGAACTCGGGCGCCTCAAGGAGCTCCAGGGCGAACGGCGGGCTGTCGGTGCCGACATGATGATCGGCGTCGCCGGCTGCGTCGCCCAGGCCGAGGGCGAGGAAATTGCCCGCCGCGCTCCGGTCGTCGATCTGGTCTTCGGGCCGCAGGCCTATCACCGCCTGCCCGACATGCTGGCGCGTGCCCAAGGCCAGCGCCACATGCATCCCAGCCTCAAGAAAGCGGTGATCGACACCGATTTCCCCGAGGAAGACAAGTTCGCGCACCTGCCGGCGGCGAAAAAGGAAGTGACGGTCAAACGCGGGCTCACCGCCTTCCTCACCGTGCAGGAAGGCTGCGACAAGTTCTGTTCGTTCTGCGTGGTTCCCTATACGCGCGGCGCCGAGGTTTCCCGTCCGGTCCATCAGGTGCTGGACGAAGCCCGGCGTCTGGTCGATGCTGGGGTCAGGGAAATCACCCTGCTGGGCCAGAACGTCAACGCCTATCACGGGCTCGATGCCCAAGGCCGCGATGTGGGCCTGGGCCAGCTCGCCTATCTTCTGGCCGAGATCTCCGGCCTCGAGCGCCTGCGCTATACGACCAGCCATCCCCGCGACATGGACGATGCCCTGATCGCCGCGCATCGCGACCTGCCGCTGCTCATGCCCTATCTGCACCTGCCGGTGCAGTCCGGCTCGGACCGGATTCTGAAGGCCATGAACCGCAAGCACACGGCAGCCGAATATCTGGCGCTGATCGAGAAGATCAAGGCCGCCCGTCCCGACATGGCGCTCTCGGGTGATTTCATCGTCGGCTTCCCAGGCGAAACCGACCAGGATTTCGAGGACACGCTGACCATCATCCGGGAAACCGGCTATGCCTCGGCCTATTCCTTCAAATATTCCACCCGCCCCGGCACGCCGGGCGCTAGCCTGGGCGATCAGGTGCCCGAAGAGGTCAAGACCGAACGGCTCTATCGCCTCCAGGACCTGGTCAACCGGCAGACCACCGATTTTCACGCCTCCTGTGTCGGCAAGACCCTGCCGGTCCTCATCGAGCGCGTCGGGCGCATGCCCGGCCAGGTCGGCGGCCGCTCGCCCTATCTCCAGGCAGTGCACCTCGAAGGCTCGACCGAGCTCATCGGCGCCATTCACCAAGTCGAGATCATCGGCACCAGCACCAATTCGCTGGTCGGTCGGCTGAGGCAAGCCGTGGCCGCCTGATGGCGACCCCGCTGGCGGAGACCGTCTAAGCTGATTTTTCGGCTGCCAGCAGGATGTCGAGGGCTTCGAACTGTTCGGGATAGGCGCCCTGGCTACCCGAGGCGATGGCCGCGTCGAGCGCCTCCTTGGATGGATAAAGGTCCGATAGCACCAGCAGCGTGCTGCCGTTTTTCTCGGTCAACGTCACACTGGTGACCGAACCGTCTTCGCTTTCCTCGTTCGTCCAGACCAGCTTATGCGGCGGCACGACCTCGAGATAGCGGCCGACAAAAGCCATGGACCCTTCCATGTCCGGATGGCTGAAGACGAAGCGATATCGGCCACCGGTACGCACATCGGCCTCGCAGGACACGAACTGAATCCCGAACGAGGCCGGTGCCCACCAGCGCATCAGCAATTCCGGCGTGGTCCAGGCGGCGAACACCAGGTGCGCCGGCGCATCAAAGGTCCGCGTGATCCTCAGCTCGCGGTCCGAGACGCGTGTCACTTCGGTTGGGGTCCCGGCCGGCTCCCTGTCAGGTCTGGTCTCGTCCATCGTCCTTCTCCTGCCGTTTGAGATCTTCAACAACCAGATCGAGCGCGTCGAAGCGGGCCGACCACAGCCTGCGATAGGTCTCGATCCACTCCAGCTCTGCTTCAAGCCGGCTTCGCCCCAGCCGGCAGGTGCGCACGCGTCCCTTCTTTTCGGTGGTGACGAGACCGGCGCGCACCAGAATGTCGACATGCTTTTTCATGCCGGTCAGGGTCATGTCGAAGCTTTCCGCCAGGTCGGACACCGAGGCATCCGCACGCGCCAGCCGTTCGAGCACGCCCCGCCGCGTGACGTCGGCCAGTGCGGAAAAGGAAGCATCGAAGCTTGGTAAATACTGAACCATAAAGTTCAGTATAGATCGTCTGATGCCGGCCGCAAGTGCCATTCCGGGGAGCGGGACAACCCTTGCAATCGCCTCGCGCTGTCACAAAATATCTACAGACACGGGACCCAAATCATCCTAGCCTCGTTTCTGCATGGACAGCGCAGTCCGCGCCGTCCCCTTCGGGAGCCACACCAGTTTGAGCAGGCACTTGCCACCGACCGCCGATAACGCCCTCGCATCGCAACTCGAACTTGCTTTTGAAGACAATCGCCTTGCCTCTCAGCTTTATGGCGATTTCGACCAGAACCTTGCCCTGATCGAACAGCGCCTTGCCGTCACGGCCACGCCGCGCGGCAATCATGTGCTTTTGAAGGGCGCGGCATCCAGGGTCGATCAGGCGCGTCGCGTCCTGGAGTCGCTCTATGCCAATCTCGAGGAGGGCCGCGCCATCGACATTGCCGATGTCGACGCCGTCATCCGCATGATCGAGACCGAGGACAGCCAGCTGACGCTGCCCACGCTCGAACGCAAGGGCAAGGTCCGCATGGCCCAGATCGCCACGCGCAAATCCACCATCGTCGCGCGCACGCCCGCTCAGGACGCCTATATGCGCGCCATGGAGCGCAGCGAGCTGGTCTTCGGCGTGGGTCCCGCCGGCACCGGCAAGACCTACCTGGCCGTGGCGCATGCCGCCTCGCTGCTGGAACGCGGCGACATCAATCGCATCATCCTCTCCCGCCCGGCCGTCGAAGCCGGCGAGCGCCTGGGCTTTCTGCCCGGCGACATGAAGGAAAAGGTCGATCCCTACCTGCGCCCGCTCTATGACGCGCTCTACGACATGATGAAGCCCGAAAATGTCGAGCGCTGCATCACCTCTGGCATTATCGAGGTCGCCCCGCTCGCCTTCATGCGCGGGCGGACGCTGGCCAATGCCGTCGTCATCCTCGACGAGGCGCAGAACACCACGTCCATGCAGATGAAGATGTTCCTCACGCGCCTGGGCGAGAACTCCAAGATGATCGTCACCGGCGACCCCACCCAGGTCGATCTGCCGCGCGGCGAAAAATCGGGTCTGGTCGAGGCGGTCAATCTGCTCGACGGCGTCGAAGGCGTGCATATCTCCCGCTTCAACGACAAGGATGTGGTGCGCCACGCGCTTGTCGGGCGCATCGTTCGGGCCTATGAGCAGGACTTCGCGCGGCGCCTCGCCGAGAAAGAGGGTGACCGGGACGGTCTGGCGCGCACATTGGGCACCTTGCCCCGGAGCTGAGCCGCCTGCCCATGCCGTCATCGCCACCTCTCGAGATCGCCGTCATCCGCAATGCTGAGGGCTGGCCCGACCATTTCGACGCGCTGGCCGAAAAAGCCATCCTGGCGGCTCTGGCGGGCGCCGGGGCCAGGGTTCGCGGCGCCGCCGAGATTTCCGTGCTGCTCACCGACGATGCCGAGCAGCGTGAACTCAATGCCCAATGGCGTGGCAAGGACAGCGCGACCAATGTTCTGAGCTTCCCCCAGATCAAGCCGTTCGACCCGGTTTTCGGGCTTTTGGGCGATATCTCCCTTGCGCGGGAAACCCTCGAGCGCGAGGCGGCCGATCTCGGCAAGAGCCTCGATGACCATTTCACCCACTTAATGGTGCATGGATTTCTCCACATTCTGGGCTATGATCACATCGAGGAAGACGAGGCCCTTCAAATGGAAGGCCTGGAAACCCAGATATTGGCAGGGCTGGGGATAGACGATCCCTACGCCGAATGACTTGATGCCAGGCAACCTCGGACGCTCCGGGGCATTTTCGTCGACAGGACAATTAGAGCCGCTTTCTTGCGGCACGAGATGATGACCGACAGCGACAGTAACATGGCCCCTCGGGTGGCCGAAAACCCGGAACCTCCTTCTAGTCCCGCCTCCGCTGCCACGCGGGGGCCGAGCCTCCTGGAGCGGATCAGGGGTCTGATGACCCTGCGCAGCGTTTCCCTGCGCGAGGACCTGCAGGAGGCTTTGGATGAAACCGGCAGCACCGAGCCCGGAGATTTCTCCGAGAGCGAGCGCGTCATCCTGCAGAATGTGCTCAAGCTTTCCAAGGTGTCGGTCGACGACGTCATGGTCGAGCGGTCCGACATCCACGCCGTGGCCTCGGACATCAATCTCGGCACGCTGCTGGCCAAGTTCCGGCAGGTGGGCCATTCGCGCCTGCCCGTCTATGACGATGGCCTCGACGACATCAAGGGCTTCATCCACATCAAGGATGCCTTGGCCAAGATCACCGAGCCGGTGACCGATCCGGAAAAGGAGGTGCCCGTCAAGCTCATCTCCACCGTCTTGCGCCAGAAGCTCGCCAAATTGGGCATTACCCGTCCGGCCATGTTCGTCCCCACCTTCATGCCGGCTGCCGACCTGCTCCAGCAGATGCGCGCCAGCCGCACGCACATGGCCATCGTGGTCGACGAATATGGCGGCACCGACGGTCTCGTCACCATCGAGGACCTGCTCGAGGCAGTGGTCGGGGAGATCGAGGACGAGCACGACGTCACCGAAGCCGCCCTGATCCGCAAGGTTGGCGACGATGTCTACATCGCCAATGCCCGTGCCGAACTGGACGACGTGCGCGCCATGGTCGGCCCCGATTTCGATCCGGGCGAACACGGCGAGGATGTCGATACCATTGGCGGTCTGGTCTTTGATCTGGCCGGCCACGTGCCCAAGCGCGGCGAGCGCGTTAACGGGCTCGAAGGGTTCGAGTTCGAGGTGCTGGCGGCCGATAGCCGTCGCATCAAGCGGCTGCGCATCCGACGCAAGAAGGATGTTGGCGACGAAGAGCCTCTGGCCATCACCGACCAGCGCACCCCCGAACAGAAAGAGGCGGCCGAATAGGCCGCTTCACGCCGTCCCGACAGGGTCGGACTGCATGGACAATTCAGCGCTGGCATTGTCCCGCTGCCGGGCCGTCCGCACCGTTTTGTCCTGCTTGGGGCAGGAAGCGCAGAGTGTCCCCGGCATGGCGCGGTAGTCGAGGCAGCACCCTTTGCGCGCGACGATCACGGCTTCGCCTCCTTGCGGCAGCGTCACCACGTCGAGCTGCCCATGACGATCCAGCCCCATCGCATCCAGCCAGAGCGTGCAGAACGCCAATTGCTCTGTGACCCCCAGCATGGGCCGGAAATGGCGTAGCCGTACCATCAGGCTCAGCATGCGCTCAGCCAGGAGATAGTGCGCGAACCGCTCCTTGAGCGGCATGATCGTCTGGATTTCTTCCAGCACCCTGTCGGCATAGAGGCGCAGCGCCGGTCCCGCCCTGCCGATCAGCGCTTCGGTATGGTCCCGGTGCTGCGGCCCCGGCTGCAACCGGTAATCATCCACATAGATGCCGCGCTGCGCCTGGGCGATGCCGGAAAGATCGGGCAGGGCGCCCTGCAGATGGGTAGCGATCACGGATAGATAGGCGGGCTGCCAGATCAGATTGGTCCAGAGCCGCACGGCGTAAAAAGGCATGCCGGCCGCCGGATAGCTGGCCATCAGCTTCTGTTGCAACGTCCTTAGAAAAGCGCCGTTGTCGCGCCCCAGCTGATGCCAGCCCCGCGGCGCCGCGCCTGGGGCGCCCTTCATGAAGCCGGTCGCCGCATGGGCAGTGGCGATCAGTCGGGTGAGGGCGGCATCCCCGCCATCCTGGGCAAATAGAAAGTGTCTCTCGCGCACGGGCAAACCTCGTCTCGCCTTCCCTAGCGCGTGCCTGTGGGAAGGAAAAGCCTCCGTATCTTCCCCGTTGGAGGACCGGTTTCCTACATCCATGACGCTTTACCCCAATGGCTGGGGGCAGGGGCCATCATTCCCGGACCAGTTCGGGGGGACCGGCATGCTTTCGCGTTTGAAGGATTTTCGGGCCGACCGCCGCGCCACGGCGGTCATAGAATTTGCCCTGCTCACACCGGTCTTTCTACTCATGCTGATGGGCATGCTGGCCTATGGCATCTATTTCGGGGCGGCCCATGCGCTGCAGCAATTGGCGGCCGATACCGTGCGCACCGCTCTTGCCGGCGTCGATGAGGGCGAAGGGCGGGCGCTGGTCGAAGCGTATCTGCGCCGCAATGCCGGCGCCTACATGCTCATTGATCCCGAGCGGCTGAGCTACGAGTTCGACGTTCCCGCCGGCAATGCGGACCAATATCGGGTGCGCCTGCTTTACGACGCCAGCGACCTTCCGATCTGGAATCTCTACCCGCCCCTGCCGCTGCCCAGCCCTCAGATCGTGCACGGCGCCACCATCAGGCGAGGCGGCATATGATCTGGCAGCGTTTCCTACGCGACGAGCGCGGCAACATGGCCATCCTCTTCGCCTTTGCCTTCATGCTTTCGGCATTCGTCTCCGCTCTCGCGGTGGACGCTGCCTCCCTCTACCAGGAGCGCCGCCAGATCCAGGCCGGCGTCGACCTGGCAGCGATCTCGGCGGCGGCCCACCCCCCGCGCGCCGCCGAGATCGCCCGATCCGTGCTGGTCGAGGCCAGGCTCCTTGCCCCGGCCAGCACGGATGGACTGATCGTGCGGGTGGGACGCTACGATCCGGCGCTGCCGCTCGGGCAACGCTTTCGCGCCGATGCGCTGCCGCTCAATGCCGTCGAGGTGACGCTCGAACGCACCGGAAATCTGCATTTCGCCGCCGGCTTTTCAGCGCCCCCGCTCATGTCCGCCACTGGCCTGGCGACGGTGACCCCACAGGTGTCCTTTTCCATCGGCTCGCGGCTCGTCAGCCTCAATGGCGGCCTCGGCAACGCCGTCCTGAGCGCGCTTCTGGGCACCTCCGTGTCGCTGTCCGCCATGGATTATCAGGCGCTGGCGGCAGCCCGCATCGATGCCTTTTCCTTTCTTGACGCGTTGGCGCTCGACATGGGCGTCACCGCCGGCTCCTATGCCGATCTCCTTGCCATGGAGGCCAATACCGGCGCCGTGGCTCGTGCCTTGGCCACCCTCAGCAACGGCGCGGCGCGCACCGCCCTGACGGCCCTCGCCACGCATGGCCCGGGCCGCAGGCTCTCACTGGGCAAACTGGTTGCGCTCGGCCCGCTGGCCCGGCGCGAAATCGGGGCCACCGGCTCGAATGGGCTGGGCATCGGCTTTTCCGCCCTCGATGTCCTCTCCGGCGCAGCAGCTCTCGCCAATGGCGCCAACCAGGTGTCCCTGTTCCTGGGCGCCGGCGTCCCGGGGCTTGCCCGGCTCGATCTCGCCCTGCGCATCGGCGAGCCGCCGCAGGGCGGCAGCTGGTTTGCCGTGGGCGCCCAAGGCAAGGTGCTGCGCACCGCCCAGACGCGGCTGCGCTTTCGCGCCGAACTCCTGGGCGGGCCGGTTCTCGGTGGCGCCGCCGTCTCCGTGCCGCTCTGGCTCGATCTCGCCCATTCCGAAGCCATGCTCGTTTCGGCCACCTGTCCCGGTCCCACTGCGCCCCGGGGCAGTGCCACGCTCGCCGTGCGGCCCGGCCTCGTGCGGCTGGGCCTGGGCGAGATGAGCGATGCGGCCCTGTCCACCTTCGGCACGGTTCCGTCTTCGTCGTCCGCCCGGCTCATCGACGTGCTGCTGCTGTTGCGCGTCAACGCCTCGGGCCGGATCGACATGGCCCAGAGCCAGCCGATTGCCCTGACCTTCACCTCCGCCGACATTGCCGCCAATGCGGTGAAGACGGCGCGCACCACCACGCTCGCCGCCTCGCTCTTCGGCTCGTTGTTTTCTTCTCTCAAGATCGAGCCCACAATTCTGGGCATTCGCCTCGGCCTCGGCTCGGAAGGAGCGATCGTCGAGGCGCTCCGGGCGCTGTTGATGCCCCTGGCCCCGGTCCTCGACCTGACGGTCAATGGCGTCCTCGCCACGCTTGGCCTCGGTCTTGGCGAAGCCGATATCCGTGTCCATGCCGTGCGCTGCGACAATCCCGTTCTTGTCGGCTGATCCCCATTGACGTCCCGCTTTAGTGTGATAGATATATAGCACACTATTAGAGCGAGACACATGGATGACTTCCACGCGAGCCAGCCGATCTTTGTCCAGATCCGGCAAAGGCTGATCGAGATGATCCTGCGTCGGCAGGTCGAGCCGGGCCAGGCCTTGCCATCGGTTCGTCAGATCGCCGCCGATCTCTCGGTCAATCCACTCACCGTCACCAAGGCGTTCGAAGCCCTGGTCGATATCGGCGTGGTCGAGAAGCGGCGCGGACTGGGCATGTTCGTCGCCGATGGCGCCCGCGAAAACCTGCTCGTGCACGAACGCGCAAAGTTCCTGCACGAGGACTGGCCCCGCATCGCCGCCCAGATAAGGGCGCTGGAGCTGGACCTGCCCAGCCTGCTCTCGACACCGTCCCAGCCTGATGAGGCGCAGAAATGACTGACAATCCCATGATCGAACCGATCGTCACCGCGCGAGGCCTGCGCAAGTCCTTCGGCCGCAAGCCGATCCTGCATGGCCTCGATTTCGACATTCCCCCCGGCCGCATCTACGGCCTGATCGGCCATAACGGGGCAGGCAAGACCACCACGCTCAACGCCATGCTCGGTCTCACCTCCTATGAAGGGACCATCCGCGTCCTGGGCGAGGACCCCTTTGCCCACCGCCCCCGGCTGATGGAACACGTCGCGTTCATTTCCGACGTGGCCAGCCTGCCGCGCTTCCTCAAGGTGCGCGAGCTCTTCGCGCTGCTCACCGATATTCATCCCCGCTTCAGTCCGGCCAAGGCCCAGTCCTTCCTCGAAGGCACCGATCTTCGGCCCGACATGAAGATCAAGACCCTGTCCAAGGGCATGCTGGCGCAATTGCACCTCGCGGTGGTCATGGCCATCGACGCCCGGCTGCTCGTGCTCGACGAGCCGACCCTGGGCCTCGACATCACCTATCGCAAGCGCTTCTACCGCCGCCTGCTCGAGGATTACATGACCGAGCAACGCACGCTGATCATCACCACCCATCAGGTGGACGAGATCGAATTCATGCTCTCCGACGTCATGTTCATCCGCGATGGCGCGCTGATCCTGCACATGCCCATGGAAGCGGTCGGCCAGACCTATTGCCAGCTCGTCGCCAACGAACCCGACCAGCAGGCCCAGGCGCGCGCGCTTGGTCCCGTCTATGAGGAAACCCGCTTCGGCCAGACGGTGATGATCTTCGATGGCGTCGACGCCACAAGGCTCGAGCCGCTCGGCCGCGTCTCCACCCCGACCATTTCGGACCTTTTCGTTGCGCTCATGCAGCGGCCCACCGCCAATCCGGAGACCGCCCGATGAAGGCCTTCTTCGCCCTCGTGCACCGCGAATATATCGAACATCGCGGCGCTTTCCTCATTGCGCCGCTGGTGCTGGTCGCCCTGGTCTTCGCGCTGACCATCCTCGCCTTCAGCGTCAATCGCCTCGACACGCGCTTTTCCGGCCAGATGCTCACCGTCGTGCCCAATTGGGTGTTCGAAGCCGGCTTTGCCGGCCTCGCAGTCGCCTGGCTCGCCTATCTGGGCTTCGTCATGTTCTTCTACTGCGCCGATGGCTTTGCCGCCGACAAGCGCGACAATGCCATGCTGTTCTGGAAATCCATGCCGGTTTCCGATTTCAAGGTGCTCATGAGCAAGCTCGCCGCGGCTCTCACCGTGCTTCCGGGTTCGGTGTTCGGCGTGGCCCTGATCTCCATCCTGCTCATGTTCGGTGTCGCCTATGTCACCATCATGATCGCCGGCCTGGGCACTGGTGCGCTTTTGGGCAATATCGCGCTGATCTTCGGGCAGATGGCGCTGGTCTATCTGGTCGTGCTGGTCTGCGCGCTGCTCTGGTATCTGCCCTATATCGCCCTGGTCGGCGCCATGGGCAGTGTGGTGGGGCGCTGGGCCATTCCGCTGACCCTGCTTCTGCCCACCCTGGTTTCGGCGCTCGAATGGGTGACCCTGGGCGGCGCCCATCCCTTTGCCACCCGAACCTCTTCCTTCCTCGAATATCGCAGCCAGATGCCGGTCTCGCTCGATCATCTCGACCGGGTCTTCGAAGGCCAGGAGCCGTTCAATGCAACACTCTTCGCCACCGATTTCCTGCAGAAATTCGATTGGACGCAGGTGGGCATCGGCGCTGTCTTCGCCCTGGTGATGATCTGGCTGGCCGCCCAATATCGCCGTCGCGCCGCCGCCAACTGACACGCGGGACCCATGCCCCGCGTCCTGCGCCGCGCTCCGGTCCGGAGTGCGGCGTTTTTCTGGTCTGCCAATCGTGCTAGAGCCGCCCGGTTCCGGAGATAAGCCTTATGACCCTCCCCAAGATCGTCAGCTTCTGGCATGGCCCGCTGAGCTGGCTGGAAGTGCTCAGCATCACCTCTTTCCTCAATCGGGGTCACGAGGTGCTGGTCCATTCCTATGATCGGCCTGCCGATCTGCCCCAGGGGGCACAATGGTGCGACGCGCAGAACCTGCTGCCGCGCGACAAGCTGGTCTTCTACAAGGGACGTGGCACGCCTGGCGTCTTTTCCGATCATTTTCGCTACGCAGCCCTGCGCGCAGGCCTGGGCATCTATGCCGATCTCGACATCTATTGCCTGCGCCCTCTTTCCGGCCCCTTCGATTATCTCATGGCCTGGGAGCGGCCCGGATCGGTCAATGGCGCGGTGCTCTCCATGCCGGCCGATGCGCCGCTGCTCGACGATCTCGAAGCCATTTTCGAGCCCGGCCCCCGGCCATTGCTCGAGCCGCACCTGCCCCCCGTGCGGCGCATCGAGGTGGCGCTGCGTCGCCTGTTCGGCGATCGGGTCACGCCCGAGCACATGCAATATGGCGCCACCGGCCCGATGGCGCTGACCCATTATGTCAAAAAGCACGGCCTCGTGCACAAGGTGCGCCCCAGCGCCACCTTCTATCCCGTACCCTATGAAGGCATCCCGGCGCTCATGCAGCCGGGGTCGAGCCTCGACACCGCCATCAAGCCGGAAACGCTTGCCATCCACCTCTGGCGCAGTCAGCTCACCGACCGGGGCCGGGCCGACATGCCCCTTCCGGCGCCCGGCAGCGCCCTGGCCGAACTCTGCCGACGCGAAGGGATCGATCCGGCTGTCCCGCTCGGAGCCGGATTGTCTCTCCGCTGATCCTGCTCTCTCGGAGCCTCACACCCTGTCGGGAACCGCGAGGGCGCCGACGCATTCTCCTAACTTGCGAATGATTTGCAATTGCATTATATCAGGCGCATGGAATTGGAGTTCTCGATGCCGCGTGCCCTTTTGCCTGCCTTGCTGGTTTCCGTTGCGCTGATCCTGCCCGCCGCTGCGCAGGAGCGCATCAAGGCCGTTACCTCATTCACCATCCTGGCCGACATGGCGCAGAACGTGGCTGGCGATGCAGCCGAGGTGGTCTCCATCACCAAGCCCGGCGCCGAGATCCACAATTACCAGCCCACCCCGGGCGATCTTCTCGCCGCCCAGGATGCCGATCTCGTGCTGTGGAACGGACTCAATCTCGAACAATGGTTCGCCCAGTTCCTCGATAATCTTCCCGATGTGCCCAATGCCGTCCTCAGCGAGGGCATCGAGCCGATCGGCATCGGCGATGGTCCCTATGCGGGTCGTCCCAATCCCCATGCCTGGATGTCGCCGTCCGATGCCCTGATCTATGTCGACAATATCCGCGCCGCTTTCGCCGCCGTCGATCCGGCCAATGCCGAGATCTACGCAGCCAATGCAGAGGCCTATGCCCAGGCGATTACCGCCACTGTCGAGCCGATCCGTGCCGCTCTGGCCGAAGTCCCCGAAGAGCGGCGCTGGCTGGTCACCTCCGAAGGCGCCTTTTCTTATCTCGCCCGCGATTTCGGGCTGCGGGAGCTTTATCTCTGGCCGATCAATGCCGATCAGCAGGGCACCCCGCGCCAGGTGCGCGAGGTCATCGACGCCGTGCGCGAAAACGATATTCCGGTCATTTTCTCCGAATCCACCATTTCTTCCCGCCCGGCCGAGCAGGTCGCGCGCGAAACCGGCATCCATTATGGCGGGGTGCTTTACGTGGATTCGCTTTCCGAGCCCGATGGCCCGGTGCCGACCTATCTCGATCTGCTGCGCGTCACGGCCAGCACCATTGCTGCGGGCCTGATCGATGAGTGAAGACAGGGGCCTGCTCGTCAGCGACGTGACCGTCGCCTATCGCAATGGCACCACCGCCTTGCGCCATGCCAGTTTCACTGCACCGCGCGGCTCCATCACCGCCCTTGTCGGCATCAATGGGGCCGGCAAGTCCACGATCTTTAAGGCAATCATGGGTTTCGTGCCGCTGGCGGGCGGCGAAATCTCCATTCTGGGCCGGCAGGGCCATCGGGCACAGCGGCAAAATCTCGTCGCCTATGTGCCCCAGTCCGAGGAAGTGGACTGGAATTTTCCGGTCCTTGTCGAGGACGTGGTGATGATGGGCCGGTTCGGGCACATGAACTTGTTCCGGATGCCGCGCCGGATCGACCGCGATAAGGTTGCCGCGGCCCTGGCACGGGTCGATATGACCGATTTCGCCCGCCGTCAGATCGGCGAATTGTCCGGCGGCCAGAAAAAGCGCGTCTTTCTCGCCCGGGCCCTGGCACAGGAAGGCGAAGTGATCCTGCTCGACGAGCCCTTTACAGGTGTCGACGTCAAGACGGAGGACGCCATCATCGCCCTGCTGCGCGCCCTGCGCGACGAGGGCAAGGTCATCCTCGTCTCCACGCACAATCTGGGCTCGGTCCCCGAATTCTGCGATCGCACGGTCCTCGTCCGGAACACCGTCCTCGCCCATGGCCCCACCGCCGAGATCTTTACCCGCGAGCGGCTCGAAGAGGCCTTTGGCGGCGTGCTGCGCCATTTCGTTCTCTCCGGCGCCGGCCTGCACGACGACGACGATCCACGCCATCTTTCCGTTCTCACCGACGACGAACGTCCATTGGTGTTCTATGGCGAAAAGGGCAGGGAAGCCCACCAGAACCGGGGTAGTGATCTGCCATGATCGAGACCCTGCTCGAGCCCTTTGCCTATAATTACATGGTCAACGCCATCTGGGTCTCGGCGCTGGTGGGCGGCATCTGTGCCTTCCTGTCGGCCTATCTCATGCTCAAGGGCTGGTCGCTGATCGGCGACGCCCTGTCTCATTCCATCGTTCCGGGCGTCGCCGGCGCCTATATGCTGGGCCTGCCCTTTTCGCTCGGCGCCTTCCTCTCTGGCGGCCTTGCGGCGGGCGCCATGCTCTTTCTCTCCCAGCGCACGCGGCTGCGCGAGGATGCGGTCATCGGGCTGATCTTCACCACCTTTTTCGGCCTCGGGCTCTTCATGGTGTCGATTTCGCCCACGCCGGTGGATGTGCAGTCCATCGTTTTGGGCAATATCCTGGCCATCACCCCCGAGGACATCGTGCAATTGGTCGCCATCTCGGTGGTGACCCTGGCCGTCATGGCAATCATCTGGAAAGACCTCATGGTCACCTTTTTCGATGAAAGCCATGCCCGCTCGATCGGGCTGCGGACCACCTGGCTCAAGGTAGTGTTCTTCACCCTGCTCTCGGCGGCCACCGTGGCGGCCATGCAGACCGTCGGCGCCTTCCTCGTCATCGCCATGGTCGTCACGCCCGGCGCCACCGCCTATCTCCTGGCCGATCGCTTTCCCCGGCTCGTGCTCATCGCCATCGCCCTGGGTGTCTCCTGCTCGGCCATCGGCGCCTATCTCTCCTATTTTCTCGATGGCGCCACCGGCGCGGTCATTGTCGTGCTGCAGACCCTGGTCTTTCTCCTTGCCTTCCTCCTCGCGCCCAAGCATGGCCTGCTCGCGGCCCGCCGGCGCATCGCCCGCGAGGTGCAGTAATGGCCTGGTACGAAATGGCGCTCTGGCCCTTCCAATTGCCCTTCATGGTTCAGGCCATGCTCATCGCCGCGCTCGTGGCGATCCCCACCGCGCTGCTCTCCTGTTTTCTCGTGCTCAAGGGCTGGTCGCTGATGGGAGACGCCATCTCACATGCCGTGCTGCCCGGCATCGTCTTGGCCTACATCGCCGGCATTCCCCTCGGCGTCGGCGCTTTTGCCGCCGGCATGGTCTGCGCGCTTTCCGTCGGTTTTCTCAAGGAAAACAGCCGCATCAAGGAAGACACCGTCATGGGCGTGGTCTTTGCTGGCCTCTTCGGGCTGGGCATCGTGCTCTACACCGCCATCCGCACCGACGTGCACCTCGACCATGTCCTGTTCGGCAACATGCTGGGCGTGGGCCAGGCTGATCTTGTCACCTCCGGCATCATCGCCATCGTCGTGGTTCTGGTCATCGCCGCCAAATGGCGCGACCTTATGCTCTTCATTTTCGATCCCCAGCAGGCCGGCGCCATCGGCCTGCCGGTGCGCCTGCTCCATTACGGCCTGCTGGCGCTGATTTCGCTGACCATCGTGGGTGCGCTGCAGGCCGTCGGCATCGTGCTGGTCATTGCCCTGCTGATCGCGCCCGGCGCCATCGCCTTTCTGCTCACCCGCCGCTTCGGCGTCATGCTCCTGATCGCCACGGCCATATCCCTGTCCGCAAGCCTGCTCGGCGTCTATCTCAGCTTCTTCATCGACAGCGCCCCCGCGCCCACCATCGTCTTGCTGATGAGCCTCTGCTTTGTCGTGGTCCTCCTCGCCACCCAGCGCAAGACCGTCGCCACGGTCTAGCCTGGGGGGCGGGCCCACTTATCCCCGCCGCCCCATCCCGTGCCCAGAATTGGCGCCAGCACCAGATGGAGCCCTTTCATGGATCACACAGCCCGCCTCGACCTGCCCTTCATCATGGCCGGACAGGCCCTCAAGCACATCACCCACAACGAGGCGCTCGAAACGCTCGATGCGCTCGTCCAGCCCATCGTCGAGACGCGCGGTCTTGCCAGTCCGCCCGCATCGCCGCTGCCCGGCGAGGCCTGGATCGTGCCTGCCGGCGCCACCGGGGCCTGGTCCGGCCATGCCGACCAGATCGCGGCCTTTCAGTCGGGCGCCTGGCGCTTTTACGATCCGGCCGAAGGCTGGCAGGTCTTCGACCGCGCCAGCGATACGCTGCTGGTCTATTCTGGCAGTGCCTGGCTGCCGCTGGCGGCCCTGGGCGCAGGCCTGCCGCTTTTCGGCGTCAATACCAGCGCCGATGCTACCAATCGGCTAGCCGTCTCCGCCGCCGCAACGCTTTTTACCCATGACGGGGCCGGTCACCAGCTCAAGCTCAACAAGGCCGCTTCCGGCCACACGGCGAGCCTGCTCTTCCAGTCCAACTGGACCGGCCGCGCCGAAATGGGGCTGATGGGCGACGATCTCTGGCGCCTCAAGGTCAGCCCCAATGGCACGAGCTGGGTCGATGCCATCGCCGTCAATGCCACGACCGGCGCGGCCAGTTTCGCCGCCGCCCCGCGCCCGGCGCTCGACAATGCCATGACCCTGGGCGCCAGTGGTGCCCGCTGGTCGGCCATCTGGTCCGCCACCGGCACCATCCAGACCTCCGATGCCCGCCTCAAGACCGCGGTCGCGCCCACCGATCTGGGGCTCGATTTCATCCTGGCGCTGCGCCCGGTGCGCTTTGCCTGGATCGGGGGCGACGACCAAACCCATTACGGCCTCATCGCCCAGGAGGTCGCCGCCTGCCTCGCTGGCAGATCCTTTGGCGGCCATGTTGTCGAGGACGACCGGCATGCCCTGCGCTACGACCAGTTCATCGCGCCGCTGATCAGGGCCGTGCAGGAGCTTTCCGCCCGGATCGCGGCGGTTGAGGCGGCCTGACATTTCCGCTCTGTCGAAACCGGCGCCGCCCGTTCGTCAAAAGGGGAGGGGGGCGGCATCCGCCCCGCCCACAACCAGCAAACGGAGACCCGTCATGACCTATATCGAAGGCTTCCTCGCCGCCGTTCCCAAGGCCAACAAGGCGCTCTATATCGCCCATGCCCGCGCCGCCGCCGACCTCATCAGGTCCTGGGGCGCCACGCGCGTCGTCGAGAACTGGGGCGATGACGTGCCGCACGGCGAGACGAATGATTTCTACGGCGCCGTCCAGGCCCGCGAGGATGAGGTCATCATCTTTTCCTGGATCGAATATCCCGATAAGGCGACGCGCGACATCGTCTCCCACAAGATGATGAACGACCCCGCCATGATGAATGTCCCCGACATGCCCTTCGATGGCCGGCGCATGATCTTCGGCGGCTTCCAGACCCTGTTCTCGGTCTAGCGGCTGCCTGTGGCGCTGCGGCATCCCCCGGCTTGACGCTGTCCCTGCATGCGCCTAGGCCTGGGACGGAAAGTCCCCGGAAAGGATGCCGCATGACCGCTCTGTCCGATTTCAGCCTGCCCCTTCTCGATGGCACGCCGCAGGACCTTTCGGCCTATGACGGCAAGGTTGTGCTGGTGGTCAATGTTGCCTCCCGTTGCGGCCTCACCCCCCAATATGAGGGCCTCGAGGCGCTTTATCGGCAATATCGGGACCAGGGCCTCGTCATCCTCGGCTTTCCCTGCAACCAGTTCGCCGGCCAGGAGCCGGGCACGTCCGCCGAGATCGCCCAGTTCTGCGCCCTGACCTATGGCGTCAGTTTCCCGGTCTTTGAGCGCATCAATGTCAATGGCCGCTGGGCCCATCCGCTCTACAAGTGGCTCAAGCATGCCGCGCCCGGCACCTTGGGCGAGGCCATCAAATGGAACTTCACCAAGTTCCTGCTCGATCGTCGCGGCCAGGTCGTGTCGCGCCATGCTCCCACCACCGAGCCTGCGGCCCTCGCACCCGAGATCGCGGCGCTGCTATAGCGTTCGGGCAACGGCGTCCATCACATTGCTTCGGCTCCGGAACATTTCCTGCGCTTGCTCGTTCGTTTGCCCGAGGGGCGGACAATGGCCGTTTACGCGGCCCCCGCAATGTAAAGGACAATAACAATGCAGAAACTGCTTCTGGCCTCCGTGGCAACGCTTTCGCTCGGCCTCATGGCCCCCGCAATTGCCCAGGACGCCCAGGCTGGCGCCACCATCGGCGCTGCTGGTGGCGGCACCACGGGCGCCGTGGTCGGCGGCCTGGTCGGCGGCCCCATCGGCGCGGTGATCGGCGGCTTTGCCGGCGCAGTAATCGGCGCCGAGGCCGGCATCGAGACCTCCACCATCGATTATGTCTCGGCCAATCCCGTCGAACCCATCTATATCGATGGTGCGCTCGAAGTCGGCTACGCCGTGCCGTCCGGCGTCACGGTCTATCCGTCCGATAACCCGGCCTATGGCTACATCTATGCCAATGGCCGCGTCTGGATCGTGGACATGGCTGCCTCGACCCTGGTCTACTCGCCCGGCTATGTGGTGAACCAGAGTGCCGTTGATTATGCCACGGCCAACCCCATCGGCGAGATCAATGCCCAGGGCGACGTCGTCGTCGGCTATGTGGTCCCAGAGGACGCCCAAATCACGCCGGTCCCCGAAGACCCCTATTATGGCTATGTCTATATCAATGGCCGCCCGGCCGTGGTCGATACTTCGACCCGCGCCGTGGTCTGGTTCCAGTAAGCCTGAAGTCTTGCTGCAAGGCCGCCCGGTTTCCACCGGGTGGCTTTGCTTTGTCCGATGTCCTGTCCTAGTTTGCACGCCATGAGCAGACACCAGCATGATAGGGCCGCACTTCGCCCCCCGACCGCTCCGGAAGGGGCACGCCGATGACAAGTCCCGCCGCGCCGCGCGTCGAGATCGCCTATTGCACCCAGTGCAATTGGATGCTCCGCGCCGCCTGGATGGCGCAGGAACTGCTTTCCACCTTTGCGCTCGATCTGGGTGGGGTCACCCTCGTTCCGGGCACCGGCGGCATTTTCGAAATCCGCATCGATGGCCACCTGGTCTGGGAGCGCAAGCGCGACAATGGCTTTCCCGACAGCCGCGTGCTCAAGCAATTGGTGCGCGATCACATCGATCCCGAGCGCGATCTCGGCCATCTCGATCGCGTCGCGCCGCCATCATAAGGCATTCACAAACTCGAGTGGTCTGGTCTAGTCTCGCCGAGAAATTTCGGGAGATGTCATCCATATGCTCAAGTCCACGCTTCTTTCGGGCGCAGCCCTTTTGCTTCTCGCCGCTCCTGCCTTGGCGCAGGACCTGCCCGATCTCGACGGGCGCGTCATTCATGCGGTCACCGAGAACGCTTATTACCCGCTCAATTTCGCCGGCCCCGACGGGCAGGGCATCGGGCTGGAATATGACGTCATCAACGAGATCGCCAGCCGCCTCAATGCCAGTGTCGAATGGGACCTCACGGCCTGGGACGTGATGATTGAAAGCGTGCGGTCCGGTCAGTTCGATGTCGGTGCCGATGGCATCACCATCACCGAGGAACGTGCCCAGCAGGTTGATTTCACCCAGCCCTTCATCACGGTCGAGCAATATTTCCTCGTCCGCGCCGATGAGGAGCGCATCACCAGCCCCGAGAGCTTCACCGAGGACACAGACCTGCTGTTCGGCGCCCAGGCCGGTACGTCCTCGTTCTATACCGCCATCTATGACGTGCTCGACGGCGACGAAGCCAATCCGCGGGTGAAGACCTTCGACAGCTTCGGGGCGGCCGTGCAGGCGCTCAAGGCCGGCGACGTCGATGCCGTCATCGCCGACCAGGCCGCATCCGCCGGCTATATCGGCGCCGATCCCGGGGCCTTCAAGCAGGCTGGCGATGCCATCAAGTCTGATCCCTTCGGCTTCATCCTCACCCCCGGTTCAGACCTCGTTGACCCCTTCAACGCCGCGCTGGCTCAGCTCGAAGCCGAAGGCTGGCTCGATGAGCGCATCAATTACTGGTTCTTCGACTACGCGGCGGAATAGAAATCAGCGATCTGCCCCAAGCCGTCGTCATTGCCGGGCTTGTCCCGGCAATCCAGCAATGCTTAAGCAAGCCATGGACCACCGGGGCACGCCCGGTGGTGACGTCTGAACCACAGGTCGGCGGACGCCGTCGGCGGATTTCTTGTCCATGACCGCTCGCCCCCATCGCCGTCCGTCGCTGTTTGCGCGCCTGCCCTATTGGCTCCTCGCCATTCTGCTGCTCCTCGTGCTCGGACTCTGGGCCATCACCAGCGACCAGACCTATTCGGGCATTTTCCAGTCGCTGGTGGGCGGCGTCTTCACCACGCTCTGGGTCACCTGCATCGCCTTTGTCGCAGCGACCGTGCTGGGCCTGCTGGTGGCGCTGGCCCGCACGTCATCCATCCGCCCCCTGCGCGAGCTCGCCACCTTTTATGTCGAGATCATCCGCGGCATCCCTATCCTGGTCTTTCTGTTCTACATCGCCTTCGTGGCCGCTCCGGCCATGGTGGGCGCGTTCAACTGGGTATTGGCGCCCTTTATTGACTGGGGCTGGATCGCCCCGGCCACCGTGCGTGGCTTCGATTTCGTCTGGCGCGCCATATTCGCGCTCACCGTCTGCTATTCCGCCTTCATTGCCGAAGTGTTCCGCGCCGGCATCGAAGCGGTTGGGCGCGGCCAGATCGAGGCGGCGCGCTCGCTCGGCCTGTCGCGCTGGCATTGCTTCCGGCTGATCATCTTTCCCCAGGCCCTGCGCACCATCCTGCCGCCGCTGGGCAATGACTTCGTCTCCATGGTCAAGGACAGCGCCCTGGTCTCGGCGCTGGGCGTGCAGGACATCACCCAGCTCGGCAAGCTTTCGGCCTCCTCGAGCTTCCTGTTCTTCGAAACCTACAATGTCGTGGCCTTCCTCTATCTCACCATGACCATTTCGCTCTCCCTCCTCGTCCGCTGGCTGGAGCGGTTCATGGACCGCAAAGCCAGCCGCTAGCGCAGGAGCGCGCCAAGGACCCTGCGTCACCCCGGAGCGCACAGCTCCTGCCCGCCCCGGAAGCGAGGGCTGGCTGGGAGGGCTGCAATCGCCACGACACGCGGGCCGTCTTCGCCAACCACCACCTTGCTTATCCCCCGCGCGCACCCCATCTTTGCCCCATCATTCCGGAGGCCTTTCATGCACCATGTCGCGCGCGTCGCCATTCTCGGTTTTACCGCTCTGGCCCTGGCGGCCTGTGGCCGCGGCGGGGAGGTGGGCAATGTCGGCGTCGACTGGACCGGCAACGATATTTCCATCGAGGCGGTGGCCGACCCCGATGTGCAGGGCGTCGTCTGCCACCTGGCTTTCTTCAACCGCTCCTTCATCGACCGGGTGAGCCAAGGCAATTGGTTCGAGGACCCGTCCTATTCCGCGCTCGATTGCTCGGCCATCGGCCCGATCACCATCGGCAATGTCCGCACCAGCGCCGGCGGTCAGGAAATCTTCCAGCAAGGTCGCTCGCTCATCTGGAAGTCGCTTCGGGTCACCCGCATCTATGATGCGGCAAACAATGCTCTGATCTATCTCGGCCATGCGCGCGAAATCCAGCAGGGCTCGGGCAAGATGAGCCTGTCGGTCGTGCCGCTCAATGGGCTCGACGTTACCTGGACCAATGGTGCCCCGGCCTCCCAGCCCATGCAGGGTTCAATCATGGTCACCGGCGAATAGCGCCGTTGCGGTCTGGCGGGTGGCTGGGCAAAACGATGCCCGGCTCTCCCTCAACAAGGCAAAAGCGTTTCGCCCCTGCCCGCTTCAACTGACGGCCTCGGGCACGATATTCTCAATCACAACGAATGACCCGCTCGGAGCGGGCAAAGAGGAAAACGACATGGCGATCCTGATTGGCGATACCGCCCCAGATTTCACCCTCGAATCCACCGAGGGCACCATCCATTTTCACGACTATATCGAAGGCTCCTGGGCTGTCCTGTTCAGCCATCCCAAGAACTTCACCCCGGTCTGCACCACAGAATTGGGCTATACCGCCAAGCTCAAGCCGGAATTCGAAAAGCGCGGCGTCAAGGTGCTGGGGCTTTCGGTAGACAAGCTCGAGGATCACGGCGGCTGGGCCAAGGATATCGAGGAAACCCAGGGCGCCGCCCTCAACTTTCCGCTCCTGGCCGATACCGAGGGCAAGGTGGCCCGTCTTTACGACATGATCCACCCCAATGCCGACAATACGCTGACCGTCCGCTCGGTCTTCGTCGTCGGCCCCGACAAGAAGGTCAAGCTCAAGATCGAATACCCGGCCTCCACCGGCCGCAATTTCGATGAGGTTCTGCGCGTCATCGACAGCCTGCAGCTCACCGCCAAGCACCAGGTCGCGACGCCGGTCAACTGGAAGAGCGGCGAAGACGTCATCATCGTTCCCGCCGTCTCCAACGAACAGGCCAAGACCAAATATCCTGAAGGCTGGAAGGAGCTGAAGCCCTACCTGCGCATCGTGCCCCAGCCGCGCGGCTGATCACGGCTCCAATTTTCTTCCCTGACGGACTGGGCGGTGGCATGGCTACCGCCCTTTTTTTGTCCCGGCGGCCGCGCCAGACAGGATTTCCCGCCACATTCGAGCCGCAAACCGCTCCGTCCCGGCCAGATTTCCGGCCTTTTTCCCCAGGGAACCCAAGAAAATAAGCCTCTGGGCGAACTTTGAAGCAACCGTTGCCCATCGGCCACAGCCCGCAAACTGGTTCTCCCAACGCGCTGAATCGGACGAGCGTATGACAATGATTCGTCCATCCACCGGATTCGATTTCTACACTTTCCAAGAGTCTAACGCGTTCAGTTAACAGATTTCGTCTCCAACCCTGCGGCAATCGGGCAACAGGCAGGCCAATGAGGCGGAGATGGCCGGATTTGCTCACATTGTGGCCGTCCGCCCCTCTTAGACATCCCGGCATCATCAATTTCAGTGAGCCAGGATCATTGACTAAGAAAGCCGTTATCGCCGCCATCTGTGCTGCAAGTGTCTTGAGTTTTTCCAGTGCAGCCTATGCCCAATGTGGCGGCGCTTCCTGGTACGGCCCCGGCTTCCACGGGAAGAAGGCCGCATCGGGTGAAACCTTCAACGAGAACGCCATGACGGCGGCGCATCGTTCCCTGCCATTCGGCACCAAGGTCGAAGTGGTCGACCAGCGCACCGGCAATTCGATCGAGGTCACGATCAATGATCGCGGCCCTTTCCACGGCAAGCGCATCATCGATCTGTCCAAGGCTGCTGCCACCGCACTCGGCTTCCGCAATCGCGGCGTCACCACGGTGTGCATCGCTCAGGAATAGACAACGTCTTTGATAAGGACGTTGAAAAGGGCCGCTCAGAAGAGCGGCCCTTTTCAATTGCGGCCCGATGCGAGGCTCAACGTCAACAGTCTGCTAACCCATTGCCCCTCGATGTCAACGAGATGGCAACGTTACAAAAGCCCATTCTCAGCGCGCTCAAAATGCCATAGCCTTGCCCGCGACTGATCTTTTGAGCGTTTCCTGACATGCGATTCGGCCTCTCCCTGCCGCCCCAGATCACGGTCTTCGGGGCGTTTTTCGTTTATTCATTTTGCATGGGATCCATGTTTCCACGGCTGCCCGACATCCAGCGGGCCATGGGCGTGGGCGAGGGACAATTGGGCCTGGCGCTGATCGGTTCGGCCTTCGGAACGTTGATTTCATTGACATTTGCCGGCCGCCTGCTCGAGGCCGTGGGCTATCGCCGGGTGCTGCTGGTCGCCATTCCATTGCTCTCGGTATTCTACGCTCTGTCCATGTGGGCAGACGGCCCGCTCATGTTCTTCCTGCTGCTGGTGCCGGTGGGCCTCACCATCGGGGCCATCGAGGTGATCATCAATATCGAGGCAGACCGCGTCGAGCACGCCGTCGGCAAGCGCATCATGAGCCGTGCCCACGCCTTCTGGAGCCTCGGCTTTTTCTCCGCCGGCATGGTCGGCGCCTTCATTGCGCAAATGGGCATTTCCCCGCAATGGCACCTGGCCGGCATGATCCCGGTCATCCTTATAGTGACGTTGATTTTGCTCGGGAAATTTCAGCCCGCCCCCCATCGCTCCGGCTCCAGCACCGATGAAACGCCACGCTTGGCCAAGCCCACTTTCACCATCATGATGCTGGTCGGCGTCTGTCTGTCGGCCATGCTCATGGAAGGTGCCGGGATCGACTGGTCGGCCATCTACATGCGCGACATGTTCGGTGCCGAGCCGTTCTGGGCCGGCTTCGCCGTTGCCGTCGTCGCCGGCTCGCAGGCCTTTGCCAGGTTCTTCGCCGATGGCTTTGTCGAGCGCTATAGTCCGGTCAACGTGGCCCGGGTCCTGCTGTGCATCCTGGGCATAGGGGTCATCATCGTCTTCCTCGCGCCATCCGCCTGGGCGGCCTATCTGGGCTTTGCCATGATCGGTATCGGCTCGAGCGCACTGTTTCCGCTGGCCATGTCGGCGGCGGCGCAGCAGACCGACCGACCCGCCGCCATCAACGTCGCGGCGCTCGCCCAGTTTTCCTTCACCGCATTCCTCCTCGGCCCGCCGCTCCTGGGCTTTGTGGCTGAGCATTACGGCATTCAGTGGACCTTTGGTGTCGGCCTGCCGCTGGTGCTGCTGGGCCTGACAACCGCGCATGCCCTGCGCCCTCGTCCGGTTTCAAGGCTTGTCACGCCATGATCGCCCCTCAGCATCGCATCTATGCCTGCTTCTTCTTCTTCGCCGTCACCACAGGCGCCCTCATGGCGCGCCTGCCTGATATCCAGGCGCATCTCGATGTCACCAAGGCAGAGCTGGGACTGACCATGATCGGCATGGCCATCGGCTCGCTGATCTCGCTCACTCTGGGCGCGCCGGTGATCGAGCGGCTCGGTTTCCGAACCACGGCGTTTTTTACCACGCTCACGCCTGCGATCCTCTTTGCAACTATCCCCTGGCTGCCCTCGGCCCCCGCCATGTTCGCCGTGCTGTTCGTCGTCGGTCTGCTTTCGGGCGCGCTGGAGATCAATCTCAATGTCGAGATCGACCGTCTCGAAGCGCAGACGGGCCGGCGGTTCATGAACCGGGCGCATGGCTTCTGGAGCGTCGGATTTTTCATCACGGCCCTGTTCGGCGCCGTAATCCGCCAGTCAGGTCTTTCGGCAGCCCTGCATATGGGTCTTGTCGCGCTGATCGTTGTGCTTGTCGGTGGTTACCTCATCTACGGCGCCACCAATGCGCCCAAACCGGTCCGCGGCGATGGCGATGCCGATCACCATCGTTTCGCCTTCCCCACCTTGGCGCTGCTGCCGCTTTGTCTCATCGGCTTTGCCGCCTTTCTCGTCGAAGGCGCGGGCATCGACTGGTCCGCTATCTATATGGGTGAGGTCTTCGCGGTGGAGCCCTTCGTGGGGGGCATGGGCCTCACGCTGTTTGCCTTCTTCATGGCGCTGATGCGCCTGACGGCCGATCCCATCGTCACCCGCTATGGCCCGCGTAACGTGGCCATGGTCATGTTGGCCTTTGCCAGCCTCGGCGCACTTCTCGTTGGCATCGCGCCCTCGCCGGAGCTGGCGCTTCTCGGTTTTGCCCTGATGGGCGCGGGCTGCTCGGCAGTCTATCCCCTGGCCGTGTCGGCTGCTGCGCAGCGCACCGACCGCCCTGCCGCGGTCAACGTGGCAGCGCTCGGACAGGTGAGCTTCGTCGTGTTCTTCCTGGCCCCGCCGCTCCTGGGCTTCGTGGCCGAATTCATCGACATCCGGGCGTCCTATCTCGTCTGCCTGCCCCTGCTTCTGGCGGGGCTCTGGGCGTCCAGCTTTGCCCTGGGTACGCACAAGGTCGAAACGCCCTTGCATATGCCGCCCGAGCCGATCGGGCCCAATGGCTGAGGGTCTGCCGCCCATTGTCGATCTGCGCCAGTCGGCGACGGCGCTGCGGGTGCAGCGTGGCGTCATGCGCATGCTGCGCGAACGGCATGACATGGCGTGCTTTGCCGAGGTGCCGCTCGCCAATGGGCGGCGTGCAGATGTGCTGGCGGTCGGCCCCAAGGGCGAAATCTGGATCATCGAGATCAAGTCGAGCCTGATCGACTTCCAGGTCGACCGAAAATGGCCGGAATATCGCGAGTTCTCCGACCGCTTCTTTTTCGCCAAGCCGCCGGAGCTCGACGCCGAAATCTTTCCTGAAAGCGAAGGACTGATCGTTGCCGACGGCCATGACGGTGCCATTCTGCGCGACAGCCCCGACACTCCGCTTGCCCCGGCGCGGCGCAAGGCGCTGATGCTCAAGCTTGCCCGCATGGGCGCCGACCGTATCCATATCCTGATGGATCCCGGCCCCCGCATCTGAACCAGGGCGCTCGCGCCTCGCCACTCTGGACGCTTCATGATTTTGGCCCATTGGCGCATCGCCGCGCTCTTCTTCATCCACGCCCTGGCCATTGGTGCCGTGCAGACCCGCATTCCGGACCTGCAGGTGCTCAATGGCCTCTCGGAAGCGCAACTGGGCCTTGTGCTCATGGGTCAGCCGCTGGGCGGGCTGCCTATGTTCCTCGTCTCCAGCGCCATCATCGAGCGCTTTGGCCCCCGTAGGGTCATTCTCTGGTTTCTTCCCGTAGTGATCGTCACTTCCGCCCTGGCAGGCATTTTGCTGCATCCGATCGCCCTTTTTGTGATGCTGGCCCTCAACGGGGTGGGATTTTCCCTCACCAACATTGCCATCAATGTCGAGGCTGACCGGGTGGAGGCCACGTCCGGGGCGCGCATCATGAACACCTGCCACGGCATCTGGAGCGTTGGCTTTCTGGCCACGGCCCTGATCGGAGCCACGATGCGCGGCCTCTCTATTTCGCCAGCCCTGCACTTAAGCTTCATGGCGCCAATCCTGGTCATTCTGCTGCTGATAATCATCCGACCCATGCCAATATCGGTGCCGCGCCCGCATGCCGGGGAGACACGGCGTCGTCTGGCGCTGCCGACCCTGGCCACCCTGGGCCTTGTGGCCTTCGGGCTGGGCGCGGGCCTTACCGAGGGAGCGTCCCGGGCCTGGGCCATCATCTATCTGCGCGACAGTTTCGACGTCGCACCCTGGGTGCAGTCGCTCGCACTGCCGGCGCTGGTCGCCGCCATGGCCATCTGCCGGCTGGGCGCCGACCGGGTGCTTGACCGTTTCGAGCCCGTCCTTGTGGCCCGGGCGCTGGCACTGGTCGCAATATCGGGGCTGGCCATGGTCGTGCTGGCGCCCAATGCATGGCTGGGGCTCTTCGCGTTTGTACTGGTCGGTATCGGCATCTGCGTGCTCTACCCGCTGATGTTGTCGGCCGCTGCGCGCCTGGGCGACCGCCCGGCTTCGCAGAACGTCGCCTCGGTGACACTGGTCTTTCAGCTGGTCAATCTCGGCGCTCCGGTGTTGATCGGCGCCGTGGCTCAGGGGCTTGGCGTGCGGATGGCCTTTGCCGTCCTCATCCCGCTGCTTGTGCTCACCTTTGTCATGGCAGGCCAGCTCAGGCCTAAAGGTTGAAAACCCGCCGCGGCTTGAACTGGCCATATTCGACCGATCCGGTGGCCAATACCTGTCCCTTGAAGCTGACCCAGCACTCGTCAAGCTGGGCTGGCGCGGCAGCACCGGTCAGGAGGACGGAATTGCCGTGCGACACAGCGCCTGCCTGCCCGGCATCGAGGCGGATTTCCTTAAGATCGGCCAGACCGCGGGCCACCGGAGCCATCAGGGCGTCGCGTGCCGGGCCGGCTTCGGCCGCTTCCAGCATGTCGATCGTGACTGCATCGGCATCTGTAAACGGACCCACGGCGGCCCGGTGCAGCTTTGTCACATGGCCGACTGTGCCCAGAGCCTCGGCGATGTCACGTGCCAGCGAGCGGACATAGGTGCCCTTGCCGCAGGTCACTTCCAACGTACTGGCCTCGCCGCCGTGTTCGACAATGCTTATGGTATCGATATCCACGGGGCGTGCCGCCAGTTCGACGGTCTCGCCGGCGCGCGCCAGATCATAGGCGCGTTCGCCATCGACCTTGATGGCCGAAAATGCGGGCGGCCGCTGCAGGATCGTTCCGATAAAGCGCGGCAGCACGGCCTCGAGAGCCCCTTGGTCAGCTCGTTTGTCCGAGGTGGCTATGACCTCCCCCTCGGCATCGTCCGTGGTCGTCGCGCGACCCCACCCTATTGTGAACCGATAGACCTTGGTGCCGTCCTGAATCTGCGGCACGGCCTTGGTCGCTTCGCCCAGGGCGA
The DNA here is from genome assembly GCF_000969445.1 of Devosia chinhatensis. Classification (NCBI taxonomy): domain Bacteria; kingdom Pseudomonadati; phylum Pseudomonadota; class Alphaproteobacteria; order Hyphomicrobiales; family Devosiaceae; genus Devosia; species Devosia chinhatensis. The sequence continues at coordinate 979,401 of NZ_JZEY01000061.1, forward strand.
TCGGCAGGATACCTGTCGCCAGGGGGTCAAGCGTTCCGGCATGACCGGCCTTGGCGGCGGACAAAAGCCAGCGCACCTTGCCCACGGCCTGGGTAGAGGTCATGTCATAAGGCTTGTCGAGCACGATCCATCCGGAGATGGCGCGCTTCTTGGAACGGACTTGGGTCAAGGTTCAGCCTTCGCTGTCGTCAGGTTCGTCATCGAGATCGCGCTTGACGCGATCCGAACGCAACAGGGCGTCGATCCGCCCGGCTTCCTCGAATGTGTCATCGACGAAGAAGCGGATTTCAGGGGCATATTTGAGGTCGATCTGCGGCGCGATCCGGCCGCGTACGAACTTGCGATGGCGGTTCAGCGCCGCCACGATCTCGTCGGCATGGGCGCCGCCCAGCGGCATGACATAGGCATTGGCGATCTTGAGGTCGGGCGTCATGCGCACTTCCGGCACGGTCACCACCGCGACACGCAAGGCTTCGTCCTCGATTTCTCCGCGCGCAAACATGGCCGCCAGGGCGTGGCGGACCAGTTCACCGACACGCAGCATGCGCTGGCTGGGGCCTGTAGGCTTATGGTCTTTTTTCATGGGCAAGCGGCTTAGGCTTTCCCGCGACCGCCGTCAATCCGCAGCGATTATTCCTGCCGCCGACTTGAACTCCTCAACGCGCTGCTCGATCTGCGCCGCGGAGATGGGCCAGCTGGCCGGATCGGCGGTATCAAAGGCTGCTCCCCGCCACTCCTGGTAGACCATGGCTGCGCCAGTCTCGGACCTGACGAAGCGCGCCAGCATGACCTCTCCCTGTCCTGCATATCCGGGCAGGTCGAGATAGGCCCCACAGACAAACCCGAGCGGAGGGATATCCTCGCCATTGTCCGGCTCGAGCTGGAACAGGGCAACCGCATCGGGGCGGCAGGCACGCGCATAGACATTGATGATCACCGAGCGCAGATCGGTGAGGGAGAGATTGGGCTGGCGAAACAGGCGGGCGCCGTAGAGCCGGGTCCAGAGCGCTTCTCCTTCTCCACGCGGATAGAGTTCGAGCCGGGCTTCGGAGGCGTCTTCGCTGAACTGCACGGACATCCGGTCGAGGATCGCGTCCGGTCCGGCGCCGTCCAGTTCCAGCCAGTCCGGCAGCGGCAGTGCAAGCTGCTGGTCGAGGGCCAGCAGCACCAGATTGCCGTTCTCGACAGAAAGGGGTGTCGGGCGTGGCGTTTGCGCAAAGGCCGGCAAGATCAGAAGGCCGGTCATCCAGATGACGCTGACAAGTCTTTTGAGCAGCACGAAGCTCTCCTAAACCCGAAAATGAGGCGCGTGGCCTCCATGCCGACCAGCCATCAGCGCCCCCTGCATGGGTCGCTCAATCGGACGATTAGGGATGAACTTAGGCAGAAGCAAGTGCCCCCCATCGGCATCGATCCGATGAGTCCGGGCCTGCGGACATGCTGCAACACTCACGCCTGCGGGCCGCGCGGCACCGGGGTCTCGGGCAGCAGGCGATGGGGCGGCTGATGCCCGTCCATGAAGGTGCGGATATTGACGATGACGGTTTCGCCCATCTCGATGCGGGCTTCGAGCGTGGCCGATGCCATATGCGCGGTCAGGGCTACCCGTCCCTGCTGGGCCAGGTCGAGCAGGCGCGGATTGATCCCGTCATGGTTCTCGAACACGTCCAGCGCGGCCCCGGCAAGGTGGCCGGCTTCCAGCTGCTCGATGAGGGCGGCCTCGTCGAGCAGTTCCGGCCGGCTGACATTGACCAGGTGAGAACCCGGCTTCATGCTGGCTAAGCGCCGGGCCGAAAGAATGTGGTGCGTGTCACGCGTCAGCGGCGTGTGAAGGGTCACGATGTCCACGGCGGCCAGCATGGCGTCGAGATCGTCCCAGTAAGTCGCTTCAAGCGGCGTTTCTATGCCCGGTGGCCGACGCTTGCGGGAATAATAATGAATGGAAAGGCCGAAGGCACGCGCCCGGCTGGCAACAGCCGTGCCGATGCGCCCCATTCCGACGATACCCAGGGCCTTGCCACGCAGGCGGTGTCCCAGCATTGAAGTCGGCGACCAGCCGGCCCAGGCGCGGTCCTGCAGCAGCATCTGCGTGCCTTCGAGCAGGCGCCGCGGCAGGGCCAGCATCAGTGCCGTGGCCATGTCGGCGGTGTCCTCGGTCAGGACCGAGGGCGTATTGGTGACGGTCAGCCCGGCCGACCAGGCTGCATCGAGGTCGATGTTGTCGACGCCATTGCCGAACTGGGCAATCAGCCGCACGCTTTGCGGCAGGCGGGCGATCAGCCCGGCATCGATGCGGTCGGTGATGGTTGAGACCAGGACATCCTTGCCCTCGAGCCCGAACAGGATATCGTCCGGCGTCAGCGCGGTGTCGGCCTCATTGACGTCAGTCTCGAACAAGGTCGCCATGCGGGCTTCGATGCTCGCGGGCAGGCGCCTCGTGACAAGAATCTTGGCTTTGCTGGATGTCATGCGTACCGGATAGGATCGGCCAGGCCGGCTTTCGCAGGCCCTTTAGCGACCATTAAGGATCATGGTCTAGTGATAGGACAAATCCATCCCATCTGCAAAGTGATGTTCGGTTTGCCCGCTATTTCGGGCCTTGTGCGCCCTTTTCTGCTGACGTTTCTGGCTCTGGCGCTTCTCGTTCCGGTGGCGCCTTCGGCACCTCTGGCACAGGATAATCCCAGTGGCTTGCCCTTGCCGCGCTTTGTCAGCACGCGCTCCAGTCCCATCAACGTCCGTGTCGGGCCGGGGACGCGCTATGAGATCGCCTGGAACTTCCTCGTGCCAGGCGTGCCGGTGGAAATCATCCAGGAATTCGACACCTGGCGCAAAATCCGTGACAGCGAGGGGGACGAGGGCTGGGTCCACCAGAGCCTGCTCGTGGGCACGCGCATCGGCTATGCCACCCCCCTCCTGGCCAATGGCGAAGTCGAAATGCGGGCCAATCCGTCCGAGGGAGCGCCCCTGCGCGCTCGCCTGGCATCCGGTGTGAAGGTGACGATCAGCGCCTGCAACGGTGAGTGGTGTCAGGTTTCGGCCGGCCAGCCGCATGAACGCGCCAGCTATAACGGTTGGGTGCGCCAGGCCGAACTCTGGGGTGTCTACCCCGATGAGGACTTCGACTGACCCTTCGGCCTACCGCGTCGCCCATTCGAGCAGGCTGGCGAGGCTGACAAAGGCAATGCCGGCGTGTTCGCTGAGGCCTGAGGCGCAGGTCGAGACGGTGGAGACACCCAGCGTGCAGCCATCCGGAATTTGCGGACGAACGCGCCGCGTCGCATGCGCATTGAGCTCGGGCACGAACAGCCCCTTGTCTCCGGCATAGCCGCAGCAGGTGATCGAGGACAAGACCGTCACCTCGTCGGCACAGGCAGCCGCAATCGCTTCGGTCATCGGTTGTTCAGCCAGCCTTTGCGCCGAACAATTGTGATGTACGGCGAGCGAGGGCAGTTTCTGCGTGATCGTGACCTTGCCCAGCACATGGCTCATGAGGAATTGCGCGGAATCTGCAACGCTCGCGTCGCCGGGGAAGTCCTTGAGATGCTTGGCGCAGGTGGATGCATCGGTCACGACCGGCAGCCGGCCGCCGTCGCTAAGGGTTGAAAGCTCTGACCTCAGCGCACCGCCCACCCTTGCAGCGTCTTCCGGAAAGCCCTTTGATTGGAAAGGCTGGCCGCAACATTGGCCATTGGTCTGCTCGGGCCGGATGACGTCATAGCCCGCACGTTCGAGCAGGACGACCATCGCCTCCGGCGTCGAGAGCAGATCATGCTCGGTGCTGGGTGCGCCGAACATCCGGCTGGGGCAGGCAGGAAAATAGACGATGCTCGGGCGGCCAGTCTGCGCGATCGGCACTGGCACGCCGCTCCGTCGCGGATCTTGTCGTGTATCGCGGGCTCTGGGTGCCCCCGGTCCGCGATGCAAGGCGCGGGAGACCCGCGGCAGTCTTTTGCCGGTGAGGCGACGTCCCGTTTCGGTCAGGGCCTCGACGGCGGGGGCGGGGATGACAGCGCGGGCTGCATCGGCCACGGCAAGACCGCCGCGCATCAGCGTTTCGACACTGCCGCGATGGTCGGCAGCCAGCCGAGCCACCATATGGGCCGTTCCGCCACGCCGCTTCGCGCGTTCGCCGATGATCATGGTGCCCGTTTCGATGCCAACCGGGCAGCGCAGGGCGCAGAGATTGCAGGCCGCGCAGGTATCGAGCCCGGCATATTGGAAATCGGCCTCGAACCGGGCCAGCCGCGCCGGGTCCTCCCCGCTGGCGCGCAGGCGTGCGCGCTCACGCGTTACCGCAATGCGCTGTCGCGGGGTCAGGGTCATGTGATGGCTGGGGCAGGCGGGTTCGCAGAAGCCGCACTCGATGCACAGATCGACCAGTTCGTCGGCCAGCGGCATGATCTTGAGGTTCTTGATGTGCACCTTCTTGTCGGCATTGAGCAGCACGCCAGGATTGAGCAGCCCCTCGGGGTCGAAGATCGTCTTGATCGCGTGCATGATCGCATAGGCCTTGCTGCCCCACTCGGCTTCCACGAATGGAGCGATTGCCCGGCCGGTGCCATGTTCGGCCTTGAGCGAGCCGCCATAGCGGATCGAGACAAGTTCGGACAATTCCTGGTTGAGCGCATCGAACCGTTCTGCCGCGCCGGCCTCGGCGAAATTGTCGCTCATCTGGAAATGCAAATTGCCGGCCAGGGCATGCCCGAAAATGATGGCATCGTGATAGCCGTGCCGGTCGAGCAGGTCGCGCATGTCCACCACGAATTCGGCAAGCCGCTCGATGGGCGCCGCCACGTCTTCGGTGAGCATCGAGGTGCCCTTGGGCCGCGCCGCGCCGCCCGAAGTGAAAAAGCCCTTGCGGATATCCCAAAGGGCATGGCTGCGTTTTTCGTCGGTCGAGAACTCGACATGCGTGGCGCCGTGGCGCCCCAGAAGCTCTTCCGCCTTCGCCACTTCCACGGCCAACGTGGCCGCATCTGGCGCCGTGACATCGATCAGTACGGCCGGCGAATTCTCGGTAAGCCAGGGCAGGAGCGGGGCCATGGGCGCCAGGTGCTCCACCGTCGCCAGCGCCCGGCGCTCGATATATTCGGCAGCGGTGATCCCCGTCGTCGCCTGCACGCCGCCATTGGCCATTTCGATAATGGCGCGACCCGCCGATTGCGGGTCGGGGAAGGGAATGAGGCCGGTGGCCTTGTAGGGATGTTCGGGAACCGTGTTGTAGGTGACCTCGGAGACAAAGCCGAGTGTTCCCTCAGAGCCCACCATCAGGTGAATGAGAATATCAAGCGGGTCATGATAATCGACCAGCGCATTGAGGGAATAGCCGACCGTGTTTTTGATCCGGTACTTTTTCCGGATCAGTGCGACCAGATCGGCATCAGCCATGACGTCACGGTGCAGCGCACTGATCGCCTCGAGCATGCTGGCATGGCTGGCGCGAAAGGCCGCGCAGCTCTCGGCATCACCCGAATCGAGCATGGTCCCGTCAGCCAGCACGATCCTGAGGCGGGCCATGGTGTGATAGGTATTCTGCGCAACCCCGCAGCACATGCCGGATGAATTGTTGTTGACCACGCCACCAATCTTGCAGGTGGCCTGGCTCGCGGGGTCCGGGCCGATCTTGCGGTCGAAAGGCTTGAGCGCCTTATTGGCCTCGGCCACGATGATGGCCGGCCCCAGCGTGATGCGCTCAGCGCCATCGAGAATGTGCAACTGCCGCCAACCGTCGCCGAGGACGGCCAGGACCCCATCGGTAACAGCCTGCCCCGAAAGCGACGTCCCCGCAGCGCGAAACGTCACCGGCAGGCCTTCGGCGCGGGCAGCTCTGAACACCGCACGCACCTCGTCCTCGCTATTGATGAACACCACCACTGCCGGGATGAGGCGATAGGAACTGGCGTCCCCGCTCCAGGCATAGGTCATAAGCGGGTCAGTATGGATACTGCCCTTTATCACTGGCCTTAGACGGGTCGCGATGCGCTCGCCTGCGGCGAGCTTGTCGGGGTGGGGAGCCTTGGGCTGTATCGAGGCAATGGCGGTGGTCTGCATGCTGTTGGTACTAACATGTTAGTAATGCGCTGCGAAGCGGAATTAGGCGAATGCGGGCAGAACGGCGTGGGCGGCTGCCTGGATGCGGAGGATCAGGTCTTCCACCCGTTCGTCGCCGCGACGTTCCTTGAGCACATAGATGCCGGTGACCGCGCGCTTGGGCTCGCCGCGCTGGTCTACTTCCATCAGGCCACGACTGCTGAAGTCGTCGCGCAGGACGTGGGTATGCAGCAGCACCGCGTCGGTTGCCAGCGTATAGTCGATGCAGGCTGCGAGCGAATTGGACCGGAAAGCATAGGTCGCCCGATCAAAAACTGTTTCCACCCGGGCACGCCGTCGCGAGGGATCGAAAAATCTTTCATGCCGACTTTCCGCCAGCGAGGAGATGACGATGGGGTATGCATCCACCTCGGCCTGGCTGCGCTTTTCTCCCAGGAGCGGATGGCCTGCACGCACGAAGAAAGCGTTATAGACCCGCGTCAACGGAATGAATTCGGTGCCGATGGCTGAGCTCAATCCATCAATTTCATGGGCGAGGAACATCGAGATGTCGCCCGAGAGCATCTGGTCCATGAGGCGCAATTGGTTGCCCAGGCTCACTTGCACCGGAGCTTTGGGAAATTCCTTTTGATAGGCAATGATCATGTCCTTGAGGAACATGCTCCACCACGAATAGCCCGAGCCGACCGAAAGGCCGCGCTCTGTGCCGCATTGCTGGTCGGCAATGGCGTTCATCGTGTTGTCATAGAGCCGGCGCATCAACTGGGCGTTCTCATAGAGCGTTTCGCCATAGCGGGTGAGCCGCACGCCGCGCGAAGACCGTTCGAACAGCGGCACGCCAATGGTTTCTTCCAGCTTGCGCATATTGAAGGTGAGAGTTGGCTGCGTGATGAACAGCGATGTCGCAGCGCCGCTCAATGTGCCCGCATCGGCCACCGCCAGAAACTGGTTGAGAAGTTTGTCCAACTACGCCTCCATAGATAAAATCTATATTAGACGCGTGATTTCGTAGTTTTCCATCCCCTTTTTTTGCGACACACTCCTTGTCTCGGTCGAGGCGAATTGCGCAGGCGACCTTTGCATCTGCACGGTTCGGAGGATGAGAGAAAAGGTTCAGCACCCTCGAGGATATTCTGGCTCTGACCGGCTTCCATACAAGAAGGTTGCCGATAGCCTCGCCGCCGTGCTAAGCTGTAACTGTCTGGTTATTTAAGTGGGTTCTGCCTTGGGCGTGCCGCAGGTTAGCGTCTGTGAAGACCATCTAGCGGATGTCTGCAAGGCATTCGCTTAGTAACCGATTAGTGATTTAGCGGCGGGGAGGCCGCTGAGACAGGGTATTGCTTCGCGATCGAAGCAGTCCGTTTCATGGGAGGAAAACACATGAGCATTCGACTTGGACGCCGCCAGTTCCTGATGGGATCGTCGGCACTGGCTGCCGCGGCAGCTTTCGGTTCCGGACCGGCCTGGGCACAGGGTGCCACTCTGCGCCAGTTCTTCTGGGGCGGTCAGGCCCGCGCCGATCGCACCTATGCGGTCAATGACCTGTTTACCGCAGCCAATGGCGCCGGCGTGGACAGCAGCTTCCTCGGCTGGGGCGATTACTGGCCCAAGCTTGCCACCGAAACGGCTGGCGGCAACGCGCCCGATATCGTTCAGATGGACTACCGCTACATCGTCGAATACGCTAAGCGCAACGCCATCGCGCCGCTCGACGAATATGTCGGCAGCGCGCTCAAGCTTGATGGTTTCGACGAAGATCAGCTCGAAGGCGGTAAGGTTGACGGCCAGCTCTACGGCATCAGCCTGGGCGCCAATTCGGTGGCGCAGCTGGTCAACCTCGCAGCCTTTGAGGAAGCCGGCATCGAGCCGCCCAACCGCGACACCACCTATGACGACATCCGCGCCATGGGCGAGGCGTTCCAGTCCGCCAATGTGCGCGGCGGCATCCGCGTCATCGCCGATGGTTCCGGCTCCGAGCCGATGCTCGACAACTGGCTGCGCCAGAAGGGCCTCGCCCTCTATACAGCCGATGGCCAGCTCGGTTTCGATGCCGATGCGGCGATCGAATGGTTCACGCTCTGGCAGGGCTTCCGCAATGACGGTATCTGCGTGACCGCCGAGGATCAGGCGCTCGACACCAATGGTCCGTTGGAAACCACGATGGTGGTGATGGGCAAGTCGGCGATGATGCCGTCGAACTCCAACCAGCTCGTGGCCTTCCAGACGCTGATGACCGATGCGCTGACCATCACCAATTATCCCCGTATTGCCGAGGGTGTCGGTGGCGGCCATTACCGCAAGCCGTCCATGTTCTTCTCTGTCGGCGGCTCGTCCGCCAACAAGGAACTGGCTGCCGAATATCTCAGCTTCTTCGTCAATGACCTCGAAGCGGCCAAGGTGCTCGGCGTCGAGCGTGGCATTCCCTGCATCGAGGCAACGCGCGAGGCGGTTGCTCCCGACCTCAATGCTGCCGACCAGATCGCGCTCGAATTCGTCGCCAATCTCGGTGACCTGCTCGGGCCACTGCCGCCGCCGCCCCCGGCTGCTGCCGGTGAAATCGACGCGTCGCTGCTGCGAGTCCTGAGCCAGGAAGTAGCCTTCGGTGCCCGTTCGCCCGAAGACGCCGGCCAGTACTTCGTTTCCGAAGCTGCGGCCATTCTGCAGCGCGCAAGCTGATCCAGGACCAGACTATGGCCACGCAGGTCGACAACACTGCTTCGAGCGGAGCCGGCCGCGTGGCCCCTCCATCCTTCTGGTCTGGGGTGTGGCAAAACCACGCCCCCGGCTATCTCTTTCTTCTGCCCTGGCTCATCGGCTTTCTCGGCCTGACCATCGGGCCGATCCTGACATCGTTCTACCTGAGCTTTACGCATTTCGACCTGCTGACAGCACCGCGCTGGGCCGGGCTCGACAATTACATGCGCATGTTTACCAATGACCCGAAATTTGCCGCCTCAATGCGGGTCACCTTTGTGTTCGTCATCTTCTCGGTGCCGCTCAAGCTGGCCTTCGCGCTCGGCGTGGCTCTGCTGCTCAATCGCGGCATGAAGGGCCTGCCGCTCTATCGCGCCCTGTTCTATTTGCCGAGCCTGCTTGGCGCCTCTGTGGCTATCGCCATTCTCTGGCGGCAGATGTTCGCAGGCAATGGCCTCGTCAATCAGGTTCTCGCCAATTTCGGCATCCAGGGCCCGAGCTGGATTTCCAATCCCAATACGTCCTTGTGGACGCTGATCATCCTCGCGGTCTGGCAGTTCGGTTCGCCCATGATCATCTTTCTTGCCGGGCTGAGGCAGATCCCGCAGGACATGTATGAAGCTGCAAGCCTGGATGGCGCTAGTAAATGGCGCCAATTCTGGAAGATCACGCTGCCCATGCTGACGCCTGTGGTCTTCTTCAACGCCATCATCCAGACCATCGAGGCGTTCAAGAGCTTCACGCCCTCCTTCATCATTTCGGGCGGCACGGGCGGGCCGATCAATTCGACCCTTTTCTACACGCTCTATCTCTACAACGAGGCCTTCGGCTTCTTCCGCATGGGTTACGCCTCGGCCCTGGCCTGGGTGCTCCTGGCCATCGTCGCCCTCTTCACGGCCTTCTCGTTCCTCAGCTCGAAATACTGGGTGCATTATGACGACTGATGCAGCGCGCATGACCGTAGTCACCGGGTCGTCGCCGACCCGCAAGAAAATCATGTCGATCATCGCGCATGTGCTGCTGATCGGTGCGTCCATCGTCATGCTCTACCCCCTGCTCTGGCTGATGGCCTCGTCTTTCCGGCCGGAAAACGAGATCTTCACCTCCGGCGTCTCGGTCCTGCCTTCGCCGAACTGGAGCATCGATTCCTATATCCGCGGCTGGAACGGCCTGCGCGTCGGCTTCGGGCAGTTGTTCATTAACTCCTTCGTCATCTCGATCCTTTCGGTGATCGGCAATGTCATCGCCTGTTCGCTGGCGGCCTACGCCTTTGCCAGGCTCGAATTTGCCGGCCGCCGCTTCTGGTTCGCCATGATGCTGATGACCCTGATGCTGCCCTATCAGGTGACGCTGATCCCCCAATATGTGTTCTTCCTCAACCTGGGCTGGGTAAACACCATCCTGCCGCTGGTCGTGCCGAAATTTCTTGCCGCCGACGCCTTCTTCATCTTCCTCATGGTGCAGTTCTTCCGCGGCCTGCCCAAGGAGCTTGATGAAGCCGCACGTATGGACGGGGCCGGGCCATGGCGCATCTACTGGAAGATCATCCTGCCGCTTTCCACTCCGGTTCTGGCGACGGCGGCCATCTTCACCTTCATCTGGACCTGGGACGACTTCTTTGGCCCGCTGATCTATCTCAGCGATCTGCGCCAATACACGGTCATGCTGGGCCTGCGCACCTTCACCGACAATACCGGCATGTCCGATTATGGCGGCATGTTCGCCATGAGCGTGCTCAGTCTTGTCCCGATCTTTGTCTTCTTCCTCCTGTTCCAGCGTCTTCTCATTGAAGGCATCGCGACCACGGGCATGAAGCGCTAACCCAGCTTTCGGAGCGTGGTGCGCCACGCTCCGTCATCAGCGACGACCAGGATAAACTGCTGAAATGACCATCAAGTTTGCCGCCATCGGCATCAATCACGCCCATATCTATGGCCAGGTCGACTGCCTCAAGCGTGCTGGCGCCCAATTCGTGGCGTTCCACGCCATCGAGGATGATCTGGCCAAGACCTTCGGCGAAAAGTATCCCGAGGCCAGGCGCGTGACCGATCCGCGGGAAATCCTCGAAGACATTACCATCCAGGTCGTGACCACTGCCGCCATTCCCGGCGACCGCGCCGATATCTGTATTGCCGCCATGAAGCACGGCAAGGACGTGCTGACGGACAAGCCGGGCATGACCACGTTCGCGCAACTCGACGAGGTCATGCGCGTGCAAAAGGAAACCGGCCGCATTTTTTCGGTGCTCTATTCGGAGCATTTCGAAGTGCCTGCCGCCGTCGAGGCCGGAAATCTCATCGCCCAGGGCGCCATCGGGGAGGTGGTCAATACCGTCGGCCTCGGGCCGCATTCGCTGCGGCTCAACAACCGCCCCGACTGGTTCTTCACGCGCAATCGCTATGGCGGCATTCTCTGTGACATCGCCAGCCACCAGTTCGAGCAATTCCTGTTCTTCTCGGGTGCCATGGACGGCGAAGTGGTCTCGGCAAATGTCCATAACCGCAATCATCCCAACCGGCCCGGACTGCAGGACGTCGGCGACGCCCATATCCGCACCGACAGGACGACCGGCTATATCCGTGTCGACTGGTTCACGCCCGAGGGTCTGCCGACCTGGGGCGACGGGCGCCTCACAATCCTGGGCACCGAGGGCTTTATCGAGCTCAGGAAATATGTCGATATCGCCGGCCGAACCGGCGAGAACCATCTTTTCCTCGTCGACAAAAAGGGCACCCAGCATATCGACTGCTCTGGCGTCGACATGCCCTTTGGCCGCCAGTTCCTCGACGACGTGCGCAACCGCACGGAAACGGCCATGCCGCAGCAGCGCTGCTACAACGCCATGAAGATGGCCCTGACCGCCCAGGCCATGGCTGAACAAGGCACGGAGTGGGCACAATGAGCCGCGTATTGAACGTCGCTGTCGTCGGTTGCGGCATCGGCCGCTCCCATATTGTCGAGGGCTACCTGCCCAATTCCGACAAGTTCAAGGTCGTGGCCCTCTGTGACCTCAATCCCGAGCGGCTGGGGCAGGTCGCCGATGAGTTCGGCATCGAACGGCGCGTCGTCAATTTCGATGACCTGCTGGGCATGGACGACATCGACATCATCGATGTCTGCACACCCCCGGGCGCCCATCTTTCCATGGTCACCGCAGCGCTCGAGGCAGGCAAGCACGTCGTCTGCGAGAAGCCGCTTGTCGGCTCGCTCAAGGAAGTCGACGCCATTATGGCGCTGGAAAAGAGCACTTCCGGTCTTCTGATGCCGGTGTTTCAATATCGCTTCGGCGATGGCATCGAACAGGCCAAGGCCGTGATCGATGCCGGCGTTGCCGGCAAGGCCTATTGCGGCACCGTTGAAACCATGTGGCGGCGCGAAGCGCCCTATTACGCCGTTCCCTGGCGCGGCAAGTGGAAGACCGAACTGGGCGGCGTGCTCATGGGCCACGCCATCCATCCGCATGATATTTTCACCTATCTGATGGGCGACATTGCCCGCATGTTCGGTCGCGTCGCCACCCGGGTGAACCCGATCGAGGTCGAGGACGTGATTTCAGCCTCGCTCGAAATGAAGAGCGGAGCGCTGGCCAGCTTTACTGCAACCTTGGGCTCTGTGGACGAGATCACCCGTATCCGGCTGCAGTTCGAGAACGTGACGATCGAAAGCGACCACGCCCCTTATAATCCGGGCAATGCACCCTGGAAGATCCTGCCGCGCAATGACGAGGTCAAGGACAGGATCGAGGCGCTGCTGGCCGATTGGCAACATGTGCCGTCCCGCTTTCAGACGCAAATGGCCCGCTTCCACGATGCCATCGAGGGCAAGGGGAAACTGCCTGTGACCAGTGCGGATTCCCGTCGAGCGCTCGAATTGGTGACCGCTTTCTATCACTCATCGTCCACCCATCAGGAAGTCGTTCTGCCACTGGGCCCCGATCACCCGCTCTATGAGAGCTGGGTACCGGCGGCGTACCGGTAGGCACGGGCGGGAGGAGAGGCATATGGCAACCCGTATCGAACTCAAGCAGATCAAGAAGGCCTATGGCGAAGTGGCGGTGATCCATGGTGTCGATCTCACCATCGACCCTGGCGAATTCACCGTCTTCGTGGGCCCGTCCGGTTGCGGCAAGTCCACGCTGCTGCGCATGATCGCCGGGCTTGAGCCCATTACCGGCGGCGATCTTCTGATCGATGGGCAGCGCATGAACGAGGTGCCGGCGGCGCGGCGCGGCATCGCCATGGTGTTCCAGTCCTATGCGCTCTATCCGCATATGAACGTGTACCAGAACCTCGCCTTTGGTCTCGAAACGGCGAAAATGCCCAAGCACGAAATCGAGAGCCGGGTGCAGCGGGCGGCGGAAATCCTCAAGATCGAGCCCTTGCTCAAGCGCAAGCCCAAGCAGCTTTCCGGCGGCCAGCGCCAGCGCGTCGCCATTGGCCGGGCCATCGTCCGCGAGCCGAAGATCTTCCTGTTCGACGAGCCCCTGTCGAACCTCGACGCCGAATTGCGCGTCGCCATGCGCGTCGAAATCGCCAAGTTGCACAATGACTTGGGCAACACGATGATCTACGTGACCCATGATCAGGTCGAGGCCATGACCATGGCCGACAAGATCGTGGTGCTTCGCTCCGGCATCATTGAGCAGGCGGGGGCGCCGCTCGAGCTTTATAACAATCCGCGCAATCTTTTTGTCGCCGGGTTCATCGGTTCGCCCAAGATGAATTTCCTTTCCGCCGGTGCGGAAGGCGGGGTTCTGAGGGCGGCGGGGTCGAGCCTGGCGCTGGCACGGGATGTGGGCGGGGCCAAGACGCTCGGCATCCGGCCCGAACACATCACGATCGTCGAGGGCTCGGGGATCAAGTTCGCCGATGTTCGGGTCGACCTCGTCGAAAATCTCGGTGGCCAGACAGTGGTTTACGCCACGACAGCCGATGGCGAGGCGCTGACCATCGTGCTCGAGGGCCAGCGCAGCGTCGAACTGGGATCGACGGTTCCGGCCTATCTCGATCCATCCAAGGCCCATGTCTTCGACGCCGAGGGCAATGCCATCCGCTAGCGTTCCGGCGCTCTCGCAAGGCACAAAACCCCGTCCGCAAGGGCGGGGTTTTTTGTGACATCAGGGCGGAATTGGTGAGCAGACTGTGAACGTTGAGCTTCGGCGAACGCCGCTGACGGCACCTGGACGTCACTAACGGCTAACGCCCAGCCGGCTCATCTTCTCGCTGAGGGTGCGGCGGGGCAGCTGGAGCGCTTCGGCGGCAGCCGAGACCGATTCTCCATGACGGCGCAATTCGGTTTCGATGATGTGGCGTTCATAGGATGCCATGCGATCGGCGAGGCTTCCCCCGGCCGGCTCGGGGCCCCGATTGCCCAGCAATTGGCCGAGCGCGCGACCATTGCCGCTGAGGCCCAGAGCAAAGCGATCGGCGGCGGCGCGCAATTCGCGCACATTGCCCGGCCAGGCATGGGTGAGGATGGCGCTGATATCGGCCGGATGCAGGTCCGGCGGCTCGCGGCCGAAGCGGCGCGCGGCCAGGGCCAGAAAATGGTGGAACAGCAGCACGCTGTCATCGCCGCGCTCGCGCAGGGGGGGCAGGTGCAGGGTCGCCATGTTGAGGCGGTAGAAAAGGTCGGCACGGAAACGGCCTGCGGCGCTTTCGGCCTCGAGATCGACCTTGGAGGCTGCAACGATACGCAGATCGAGCGCGATCTGCTTGTTGGAGCCCAGCCGCTCGACGACACGCTCCTGGATGACCCGCAGGACCTTGGCCTGGGCCAGGGCCGGCATGGATTCGATCTCGTCGAGCAGCAGCGTGCCGCCATTGGCGAATTCGAACTTGCCGATCCGCTGCCCGGCCGCCCCGGTAAACGATCCGGCTTCATGGCCGAACAATTCGCTCTCGATCAGCTCGGCGGGAATGGCGGCGCAATTGACGGCGACGAAGGGCTTGTCGGCGCGGGGCGAGAAATCGTGCAGGCACCGGGCGACGACTTCCTTGCCGGTGCCGGTCTCCCCCAGAAGGATGATGTCGGCCGGGATCGGCGCCAGTTCGAGGACGGCGCGGCGCAGGGCCTCCATGCCGGGCGAATTGCCCACGAGCCGGGTCGCCAGTTCGCTGTCGCCGCCGTCGAGCCGCCGCCGCAGGTCTGAGATCTCGCGCCTGAGCCGAGCCCGCTCCACCGCGCGGGTCAGCGAATTGACCAATTGCTCGGGCACATAGGGCTTCTGCAGGAAGTCGAAGGCTCCGGCGCGCATGGCTTCCACGGCCATGGGCACGTCGCCATGGCCGGTGATGAGAATGACCTCGACCGGCAGGCCACGATCCTGGATCGCGTGCAACAGGTCGAGCCCCGACAGGCCCGGCATGCGCACATCGGTCAGGATGACATGGGGATGGGTGTCGTCGACCAGGGAAAGGGCTGCCTGCGCCGTTCCGGCCATGGTGGTGTCGAAGCCCGACAGGCGCAGCCATTGCTCGAGCGCTGTGCGCATCATGTCGTCGTCGTCGACAATGAGGATTTTGGGGGTCGTCATGCGGGACGTCTTTTCGGTTCTGGACTTTGGCTCGCGCTTGCGGGTCGAGGCTGCAGGGTCGGCGAGGCCGCGCGATCCATGCCTTTGGCCAGGGTCTGCACCAGGGGCAGGGTGATGGTGAAGGTGCTGCCCTGCCCGGGTACCGTCTCGACGCCGAGATGCCCTCCCGCATCACGGATGAGGCCCGAGGAAATGGCAAGGCCCAGGCCAAGGCCCTTGCCGGCCGGCTTGGTGGTGAAGAAGGGGTCGAAGAGATTGGCCATGTCGTGTGGAGCAATGCCGCTGCCGGTATCGGCAATGGCGATGGCGACGGTGCCGTCATCGGCCCTGACACCGATGGAGAGGACGCGCACGGGGCGCTCTTCCATGGCATCGGCCGCGTTGGCGATGAGATTGATCAGCACCTGTTCGAGGTGAACCGGATTGGCGCTGGCCTGGATCGGCGGATTGGGCCGGCGATATTCGATATCGACGCCGACCTCGCGCAGGCGATGATCGACCAGCTCGAGCGCCTGGGCGATGACGGCGCCGATTTCGGCCTGGCTGACCGCGTTCACTTCCTTGCGGGCAAAGGTCTTGAGATGGCCGGTAAGCGTGGCAAGGCGATTGACGACACTGTCCATGGCCGCGATCACCGGGGCCATTTCGCCCGAACCGCGCCGTGTTTCGAGCAGGCGCGCACTGGCGAGATGGGTGGTGAGCGCGGCGACCGGCTGGCTGACCTCGTGCGCCACCCCGGCCAGAGCCTGGCCGAGCGAGGCCAGCTTGGCCGCTTGCACGAGGCCCGCCTGGGCGTCCCGCTCGGCCTTCTCGGCCCGCACCCGTTCGGCGATCTCGGCCCGCAATTGGGCGTTCATGGCGTGAAGGTCTTCGGTGCGCTCGGCGACGCGCTGTTCGAGCCGCAGGTGATCGCCCAGCCGCTGCGCCACCAGACGCCGTCTTTGCTCGAACAATACCCCGATCAGAAGGAGCGCGGCGCAACCCAGCGCCGCCGCGCTGGACAAGGCAAGCGCCCCGGTCTGGAGCGGCGCCAGCGGAATGAAGGACAAGAGGCGCCAGCCCAGCTTGGGCAGGCGAAATTCCTCGAGCACGAAATAGCCGGACGCCTCCGGGTCGCCGCCGGCAATATAGGCGAACTCGGTGCCGCGCGACTGCCAGCGATCGGCGACGATGCCGCTATTGGCAATGCCGTTTTCGCCATAGCTCTGCTGGGCGGCGATGGTGGCGGCGCGTCCTGCCGGAATGGTCTGGATGGGGCGATAGCGCCAGTCGGGGCGGGTGGAGAGGATCACCACGTTATTGGTGTCGACGATGCCGATCAATTCTCCCGAGCGCCACCAGATGGCTTCGAGCTCGCCCAGATGGATCTTGGTGACCGCCACCCCGATCGGGCCATCGGGACCATCGACCCGCTGGGAGAGGAAATAGCCCGGAACGCTGGTGGAAATGCCGAAGGCATAATATTGCGCCTTGCCGCGTTCCATGGCGTCGGCGAAATAGGGCCGGAACGAATAATTGGTGCCCACCAGCGAGGTGAGCGTCCACCAATTGCTGGCGGCGACGACGCTGCCATTTTCGTCCATGAGAAAGATCTCGCCGGCGCCTGCGGTTTCGTTGAGCTTGCTCAGGAAGCCATTGGCACCCTCGACCGCCGCCGCATCGTCCGGATCGTCGAGCGCCGCCCGCGCCTCGCGCGATTGCGAAATGGCCACCGGCAGATAATGGAACCGCTCGATGATCGCCTCGAGCGTGCGGTCGAAAAGGGTGAGGCGGCGCTGGGCCTGCTCCTCGGCGTCGCGAATAGCGGCGTTGAGCGCGATCTCGAATGTGGTCCAGCCGACCAGCGTCACGAGGATCAGGCCCAGTCCAGCGCTGACCAAGTGGCGTCGTCCCAACAGATTGCGCAAGCCTGCTCGCACGGTGAAATCCTGTTTCGGCAAGATCTTGCCGGATAACCGCCGAAGAGCCGGCAATTTCTTGCCGAAACTCTTAGCATGCCCCGGCGCAAATGCATATCTGCCTTGCATTTGTGATCTGGCACGGGCTTTGCAAAGCCTGTGGCAATCCCGCGGAGGAAGCGGGATCGTTTCTTTGGGAGGAATTCATGCACGTTCGCTTCAAGACCCTGTCCGCCATCCTGCTCGCCGCCTCCGCGCTTGGCGCGGCTGCCGCCGTGGCGCAGGACTATCCCACCCAGCCGGTAACCATCGTCGTGCCCTTCGCGGCCGGCGGGCCAACCGATACGGTGACGCGCCTTGTGGCCGCGGCCATGAGCGACGAACTGGGCCAGCAGGTTGTGGTGCAGAATGTCGGCGGTGCCGGTGGCACGCTGGGCGCCGGCCAGGTCGCGGCGGCCAATGCCGATGGCTATACGCTTCTGCTGCACCATATCGGCATGTCGACCGCCCCGGCGCTCTATGCCAGCCTGCCCTTCGACCCCATGACCGATTTCGCCCCCATCGGCCTTGTCACCGAAGTGCCCATGACCGTGGTGGCCCGCAAGGATTTCGAGCCGGCAACGCTCGAAGACCTCGTCGCCTATATCAAGGAAAACGGCGAGAACATCACCTATGCCAATGCCGGTATCGGCGCTGCCAGCCAGCTCTGCGGTCTTTTGATCATGGATGCGCTCGACACCAAGATGACCGAAGTCCCCTATCAGGGAACGGGCCCGGCCATGACCGACCTGCTCGGCGGCCAGATCGACATGATGTGTGACCAGACCACCAATACGACGAGCCAGATCCAGGCCGGCGAGATCAAGGCCTATGCGGTGACGACGCCCGAGCGCATCGCCGTGCTGCCCGACCTGCCGACCCTGGCCGAAGGTGGCCTCGACAATTTCAACCTCGCCATCTGGCACGGCCTCTATGCCCCCGCAGGCACCGACCCGGCTATCCTCGAACGCCTGACCGGCGCCTTGCAGGTGGCCCTGGCCAATGAAAGCGTCGGCAATTCCTTTGCCGAGCTTGGCACCTATCCGGTGCCCGCCGACCAGGCCACGCCCGAAGCCCTGGCGCAGACGCTCGAAGGCCAGATCGCCCTCTGGAAAGAGTTGATCGCGGCAGCCGGCGTGTCGGCGCAGTAAGGGCCAAGGCTCGATTTATCGGCAATTACCGGCCTGCCCCCTCCCCCGCGTGGGGGAGGGATGGGGTGGGGGTGAGCCAGAATATAGGGGCTCACCCCCACCCTCCCGACCTCCCTCGTCAAGGGGAGATGCGGCCACGCCTACGCCTATGGATCGGAGCTTGCTCGATCGGCAGTGAATCCGGCTTTGGAGACAACACAATGGCGCTCAATGCATCGCGCAATGACCTGGCCTCGGGGGCGATGTTCGTGGCCTTCGGCACCTACTTTGCGTTCGAAGCCCTCAAATATGAATTCGGCACGCCTTTCCGCATGGGACCCGGCTTCATGCCCGTTCTGCTGGGCGGCATCCTCGTGGCGCTCGGCATCGCCGTGGCGGCCAAGGGCATCGGCAAGCCCGACGAGGGGGCGCCCCCGGCCTGGCCCTGGCGGGGCATCGCGCTGGTCCTGGGCACGATCCTGTTCTTTGCCGCCACCATCAGGGGGCTGGGCTTCATCCCGGTCGTGGCAATCACGGCCTTGGTCACTGCCATTTCGAGCCGGCGCAACACGCTGCTCTCGGCCCTCGTGATCGCGCTGGGCCTCACCGTCCTCTGTTATCTCATCTTCGTGGTCGGGCTGGGCATGCTGGTGCCGCTCTTCGGCCCCTGGCTCAGCTTCTAGGAGGCCGCAAAAATGGATCTCATCTCCTCCCTGGCGCTGGGTTTTTCGGTCGCGCTCGACCCGGTCAACATCCTTTATTGTTTCATCGGCGTCCTTTTGGGCACGCTGGTCGGCGTGCTGCCCGGGATCGGGCCGACCGCGACCATCGCCATGCTGCTGCCGATCACCTTCACGCTCGGGCCGGCAACGGCCTTGATCATGCTGGCCGGCATCTATTACGGCGCCCAATATGGCGGCTCGACCACGGCCATCCTCATCAACCTGCCCGGCGAGAGTTCCTCGGCGGTGACGGCCATCGACGGCTATCAGATGGCGCGCAAGGGACGGGCCGGGCAGGCCCTGGCGACCGCCGCCATCGGCTCGTTCTTTGCCGGCTCGGTGGCAACGCTCCTCCTGGCCTTCTTCGCGCCGCCCCTAGCGCGCGCGGCGCTCAATTTCGGGGCGCCCGAATATTTCTCGCTGATCGTGCTGGGCCTTCTCGTCTCCATCGCGCTGGCCCATGGCTCCATTCTCAAGGCGCTGGCCATGATCGTGCTGGGGCTTTTGCTCGGCATGGTGGGCCAGGACATCTATACCGGCACGCCGCGCTTCACCTTCGGGCTGCGCGAATTGTTCGGCGGGCTCAATTTCGTGGCCGTGGCCGTGGGCGTCTTCGGCATCGCCGAAATCCTGCGCAATCTAGAAAACGAGACCGAGCGCGAAGTGGGGGTCAAGAAGGTCGAAAATCTCTGGCTGACGCGCGAGGATTTCCGGCGCATCGCCATGCCCATCCTGCGCGGCACGGGCCTGGGTTCGCTGCTCGGCATCCTGCCGGGCGGGGGGCATATCCTGTCCTCCTTCGCCTCCTATTCGGCCGAGAAGCGGCTCTCTAAACATCCCGAGGAATTCGGGAAGGGCGCCATCGAGGGCGTGGCGGGACCCGAATCGGCCAATAATGCCGCCGCCCAGACCTCCTTTATCCCGCTGATGACGCTGGGCATTCCTGCCCATCCGGTGATGGCGCTGATGATCGGCGCCTTCATCCTCCAGGGCATCACGCCCGGCCCCAATGTCATCAACGAACAGCCGGCTCTGTTCTGGGGCATCATCGCCTCGATGTGGATCGGCAACCTGCTGCTGATCATCCTCAACCTGCCCCTGATCGGGCTCTGGGTAAAGATGCTCTCGATCCCCTATCGCGTGCTGTTCCCGGCGATCGTGCTCTTTGCCTGCATCGGCACCTATTCGATCAACCAGAATATCTACGACGTCTATGCGATCGCCTTCTTTGCGGCGGTGGGGTACCTGCTGATCCGCTTCGGCTGCGAACCGGCGCCGCTGCTGCTCGGCTTCGTTCTGGGACCGCTGCTCGAAGAGCATCTGCGGCGGGCGATGATCATTTCGCGCGGCGATCCGATGATCTTCGTGACGCGGCCGATTTCCGCAACGCTTCTGGTTCTGGCCCTGGCGGCAGTGCTGATCGCGGTGCTGCCCTCGATCCGGCGCAAGCGCAAGGAAGTGTTCGTCGAGGACGATTGAGTCCTCAAGGACTTCACATTGTTGCATGAGGAGGCCGGTGCTAGTGTGCCGGCCTTCTTGCTTGCCGAGGCGAAAATGCCCAGAGACACCCGAATGTCGCGCATGCTGCATGTGCTGATCCACATGGACCGCCACGTCGAGCGCGCCACCTCCGAGCGCATCGCCCAGATGCTCGATACCAATCCGGTGGTGGTGCGCCGCATGATGGCCGGGTTTCGCGAGGCGGGCATCGTCACCTCCGAAAAAGGCCATGGCGGCGGCTGGACTTTGGCGCGGGCGCTCGATCAAATCAGCCTGCTCGACGTCTATCGCGCCATCGGCGAACCCGCGCTCTTCAATATCGGTCCCGATGCGGAGGTGGCGACATGTCTCGTCGAACGGGCGGTGGACGCGCGCATGGGGGAAACGCTGAGCGAAGCCGAACAGCTGCTGATGACGCGATTCGCCTCTATCCGCGTCTCCGATATCGCTCAGGATTTCGAGAGGCGGTTTGCAAAGATGAAGGCTGCGGGAGAGATCGGCGAGGCGGTAATGCATCGCTGGACCAACGGCTGAGGCCGGGCCGAACCCCGGAAAAGCAAAAGCGGCCCCGAAGGACCGCTTTTTCTGCTTTTCCCGTTAAGGAAATTGGAGCGGGCGATGGGATTCGAACCCACGACCCTAACCTTGGCAAGGTTATGCTCTACCCCTGAGCTACACCCGCGCTCCAGACGCTGCACCTTGTAAGTGCGGCGACGGGCGCTATATGCCCAATCGCCGGACCGATTGCAACCCAGTTTTTCTTCTGGCTGTCATCTTCTCTCAAACCTGTGGGAAAGAGGGCTTGCCACCAACCCGCCGCTGGGCGCAAAAAGGCCGCAACAAGCGCGTTTGAACACGATCGAGAGCCCTTCGCGATGACAATTTCCCTCACTGGCGCTCCCGCCGCCGCCCCCAGTGCCACAGATCTCGTTCGCGACGGCAGCGATGCCGGTTTCAAGGCCGACGTCATCGATGTGTCGCTCGATGTGCCGGTTCTGGTGGATTTCTGGGCCCCTTGGTGCGGTCCGTGCCGGCAGCTGGGCCCGGCGATCGAAAAGGTCGTGGCGGAAAAGGCCGGCCAGATTCGCCTCGTGAAGATCAATATCGACGAGCATCCCCAGATTGCCGGCCAATTGGGCGTGCAGTCGATCCCTGCCGTCTTCGCCTTTGCCGGCGGCCGCCCGGTCGACGGCTTCATGGGGGCCATGCCCGAAGGCGAGGTGCGCCGCTTCGCTGAGAAGGTGATCGCCGCCGCCGGTGCGCCCCAGCCGCAGACCGATTCGCTCGAAGCCCAGGTCGCCGATGCCCTCAAGATGGCCGAGGCCGCCCGCGATGCCGGAGAGATCGGCCAGGCCGCCCAGGTCTACGGCATGATTCTCGAACGCCTGCCGGACAATGCCGAGGCCATTATCGGGCTGGCCGGCATCTATATGAGCGCCGGGGAAGCCGACCAGGCGCAGGCCATCCTCGACATGCTGCCCGAGGACAAGCGCAGCGGCGATGCCTACCTTGCCCTTGCCAATGCCCTGCGGCTTCGCCAGGAAGCGGCGGGCCTGTCCGAGGCGTCCGCGCTCGAAACCGCCATCGCCGCCGATCCGGACAATCACCAGGCCCGCTTCGATCTCGCCATCGTGCACAATGCCGAAGGCCGCAAGATCGAGGCTGCCGAGGCGCTGGTGGCCATCATCAAGCGCGACCGCGCCTGGGAAGAGGACGGCGCCCGCAAGAAGCTGCTCGAATTCTTCGATGCCTGGGGCCCAAAGGATCCCGCCACCCTCAAGGGCCGGCGCCTGCTGTCCACGGCCCTGTTCTCCTGATCGGTCAAGCCCATGCCCAAGCGTCCCGCCCAGCCCGCAGACCTGCCGCCCATCGTGCCGCTCTTCCCGCTGAGCGGGGCGCTGCTCCTGCCCTTCTCCCATCGGCCCCTCAATATCTTCGAGCCGCGCTATATCGAGATGATCGATGCGGCCCTTGCCGGCGATCGGCTGATCGGGCTGATCCAGCCCGAGGATAGCCGCGAGGAAAGCCCCAAGGGGGCGTCGGCCCTGCATCCGATCGGCTGTCTGGGGCGCATCACCCATTTCGAGGAAAGCGGCGATGGCCGCTATTTCGTCATTCTCGAAGGCGTGGCGCGGTTCCGGCTGGTGCGCGAAGTGCCCGCCGAGACTCTCTATCGGCAGGGCGAAATCGATGCGGAGGCCTTTGCCTCCGACTTTACCCGCAATTTTGGGGAAGAAGGGGTGGATCGCACCCGCTTCGTGCGCATGATGCGCGACTATGCCCAATTCGCCAATATCGAGCTCAACTGGGAAGAGATCGAATCGACCGGCACGGCAGACCTCGTCAATTTCTGTTGCATGGTGTCGCCCTATGGCGCGGCCGAAAAGCAGGTTCTGCTCGAAGCGCCGACCCTCGAGGCGCGGGCAGAGACCCTGATTGCCATGACCGAGTACGAAATGGCGCGGGGCAATTCCGCGCCGCTCAACTGATGGCCGGCGAGCCGGGCGGCAGGCGCTTCACCCTCAATCCGCGCGTTCTTGAAATGCTGGTCTGCCCCCTGACCAAGACGCGCCTGACGCTGTCCGAAGGACGCGACGAGCTGATTTCGGTGGCGGCACGCCTGGCCTTTCCCATCACCAAGGGTGTGCCGCTGCTCAGCCTCGAGGAAGCGCGACCGCTCGAAGGCGAGGAGCTCGAAAGGCTCTCGCGCAACCTCACCTGATCAGATCGGCAGGCCGCTGAGCAGCCGGGGGCCGGAGCCGCCGGCAGCGGCCCTGATCAGCGCCGACTTGATCGGGCCGGCGCGATCGACAAGGCCGAGGCCGAAATCGCGCAGGGCCCGTAGCGGCGCGGCATCGTTGGAAAAGAGCCGGTTCATGCCATCGGTGACCGCGGCCATCGAGGCCGTGTCGAAACGCCGCCAGGACTGGTAGCGCTCGAGCACGTCCGCGGACCCGTGATCGAGCCCGAGGCGCATGGCCTCGACGATGACCTCGGCCAGGGCGGCAACATCCTTGAGGCCCAGATTGAGGCCTTGTCCCGCGATGGGATGGACCACATGGGCCGCATCGCCCACCAGAGCCAGCCGCGGACCGATGAAGCTCTGTGCGAGCTGCAGGCGCAGGGGAAAGCCCATCAGCTTGTCCTCGAGCGTCACGCTGCCCAGGGTCGAGCCCATGACGCCCTCGATCTCGAGGGCGAGCTGTTCGGGCGGCAAGGCAAGATAGCGCGGCGCGTCCTCCACCGTCTCGGTCCAGACCAGCGAGGAGCGATTGCCCGGCAGCGGCAGGCTGGCAAAGGGCCCGGCAGGGCGAAAATGCTCGTAGGCGATGCCCTCATGGGCCAGTTCGTGGGCGATGGTGGCGACAAGCCCGGTCTGGCGATAATCATGTCCCCAGGTGGCAATGCCGGCGCGCTGGCGCAGACCCGAATTGGCGCCGTCGGCCGCGACGACGAGCGGGGCAACCAGAACCTGTCCATCGGCAAGGTGCAGCCGGGCAAGGGCGCCATCCCCGGACCAGTCGAGGATTTCGGCCGGCGCCACCATGTCGAAGAGACCGGAGGCCGCCTCGAGCAGCGCGCCGCCGCTGGCCTGGTTGGGCACCATATGGGCAAAGGGCTCGCCGGGGGCCGCTTCGCCGTCAAATTCGAGAAAGAGCGGACGGGCCAGGTCATTGGCGCCCGAATCGGTGATGCGCATGGCCGCGATCGGCTGGGACTGGGGCGCCATGGCGGACCACACGCCCAGCGCCTCGAAGATGTGACGCACGCCGGCCGCAATGGCCGAGGCCCGATTGTCGCGCGGCACGCTGAGCGGGCGGCGGTCCACCAGCGCCACGCGAATGCCGGGGGCCGAGCGCCCCAGGGCCAGCGCCAGGGTCAGGCCGACAGGGCCGCCTCCCACGATGATGACGTCATATCGGGCCTGCGCTGAAAGGGTCATGATTGGCGCTCCTTTGTCCCAATGTTGTTTGCCCGGCGCGGCCGGAAAGCAAGTGGCCCTATGCCGCAGCCTGATGGTGGCAAAATTTATGCAAAATCGAAAAAATGCACAATTATGGTGCACTTATTGCTGCGACACAGCTTTGCCACAATCTAATCTGTCGCCGCACCAAGGAAATAACCCCTTTATTTCCGGGAGATTTCGCGCATCTGCGCCAGTTTGGCACGGGTCTTGAGTCTCCTGGCCTTGTCGAACAATGGCAAGGCAAGAAAAGGGGCATTCATGAAACTGGTGGTTGCAATCATCAAGCCATCACGCCTGGAGGAAGTCCGCCAGGCGCTGAACTCCCTCGATGTGCACGGCATGACCGTGACCGAGGTCAAGGGATATGGCCGGCAGAAGGGTCATTCCGAAATCTATCGCGGCACTGAATATGCGGTGCATTTCCTGCCCAAGCTCAAGGTCGAGATCGCCGTGGACGACGCCCTGGCCGATGCCGTGAGCACTGCAATCCGCGACGCCGCCCAGACCGGCCGCATCGGCGACGGCAAGATCTTCATCCTCGACCTGCTCGCCGTCACCCGCATCCGCACCGGTGAAACCGGCGCGTCGGCGCTCTGACGCAACCCGACTTCAGGAGAAACAACACAATGACAGGGTTCAAAACTCCCCTAAAGATCGCAGGCGGCGTCGCGCTCGCCTCGCTGCTGCTGGCGCTGCCGGTGCTCGCTCAGGATGCCCCGGCCGAAGAGGTCGTGGAAGCGGTGGTCGCCGGTGAACCGGCGATCCAGACTCAGTTCATTCTCAATTCGTTCCTGATGCTGTTCGGCGGCATCCTGGTGTTCTGGATGGCGGCCGGGTTCGCCATGCTGGAAGCCGGCTTCGTGCGCACCAAGAACGTGTCCATGCAGCTCCTGAAGAATATCACCATGTATTCGCTGGCCTGCTTTGCCTATTATCTTGTCGGCTACATGATCATGTATCCTGGCGACGGCTGGATCATCGATGGCATTTTCGGCGCCATCGGCATTGCCGTGCTCGAGCCGGTCGGCCTGACGGCCGAGGCCGCCGACCTGACCTATGCGACCGTCAGCTCCGACTTTTTCTTCCAGGTCATGTTCTGTGCCACCGCCGCGTCCATCGTGTCCGGTGCCCTGGCCGAGCGCATCAAGCTCCTGCCCTTCCTGGTTTTCGTGGCCGTGCTGACCGCGCTGATCTACCCGATCCAGGCTTCCTGGAAGTGGGGCGGCGGTTTCCTCGACCAGATGGGCTTCCTCGACTTCGCCGGCTCCACCGTCGTGCACTCTGTCGGTGGCTGGGCGGCTCTGGCCGGTGCGCTGCTGCTGGGCGCCCGCAAGGGCAAGTACAATCCGGACGGCACCGTGCGCGCCATTCCGGGCTCCAACATGCCGCTCGCCGTGCTCGGCATGTTCATCCTCTGGATGGGCTGGTACGGCTTTAACGGTGCATCGCAGCTGGCCATGGGCACTGTCGGTGACATTGCCGATGTGGGCCGCGTCATGGCCAATACCAATGCCGGTGCCATCGGTGGCGCGCTTGCCGCTGCCGTGCTGTCGGCGATCATCTACAAGAAGGTCGACCTGACCTTCGTGATCAATGGCGCGCTTGCCGGTCTCGTCTCGATCACCGCCGAGCCGCTCACTCCGGGTCTGGGCACGGCAACCCTGATCGGTGCCGTCGGTGGCGCCATCGTGGTCTTCACCGTGCCGCTGCTCGACCGCTTCAAGATCGATGACGTGGTCGGCGCCGTTCCGGTTCACCTGTTCGCCGGTATCTGGGGCACCATCGCCGTGGTCTTCACCAATCCCGATGCCAATCTGGGCGTGCAGCTGCTGGCCATCCTTGCCGTGGGCGTCTTCGTCTTCGTCATCAGCCTCGTCGTCTGGGCGATCCTCAAGGCCACGATGGGCCTGCGCCCAACGGCCGAGGACGAAGAGCTGGGTCTGGACGTGGCCGAGGTCGGCGTCGAGGCCTATCCCGAGTTCAAGTAAATCCAGGGGACGGGCGGGGCTTTTTGCCCCGGCCGTCCCGCCGCTTGCCGGCGGCGTGCAGTTCGCGTCCCTCTTGGCCCGCCACAGAGGCTTCCCACTCGCAAATCGCGCGGACTGCACACCCCCGGCAAGAGTGATCACCAGGCTGCTCAATTGAGCGGCAATGCCGATCGAACTTGCACACGAATTGGGCACTTTTCTGCCCAATTCCGAGTCGCTTTGCGCCCTGCATTCTTAACATGATGTAAAGACTGTGTTTTTCCGTGCCGGATCATTTGGCACGCGGCTTGAGTCTGCTGTGATCGTTCCAGCATGCGCCGCTTCGGCGCCAAGGGGGTCACATGAAACTGGTGGTTGCCATCATCAAGCCGTCCCGGCTCGAAGAGGTCCGGCAGGCGCTCAACTCGCTCGACGTGCACGGCATGACCGTGACCGAGGTGAAAGGCTATGGCCGGCAGAAGGGCCATTCCGAGATCTATCGCGGCACCGAATATGCCGTGCATTTCCTGCCCAAGCTCAAGATCGAGATCGCCGTCGATGACGCCATTGCCGATGCGGTGAGCACCGCCATCCGCGATGCCGCCCAGACCGGCCGCATCGGCGACGGCAAGATCTTCGTGCTCGACCTGCTCGCGGTCACCCGCATCCGCACCGGCGAAACCGGCGCTTCCGCGCTCTGACCCCCATCCGGAGAAACCAAGAATGAAGATGTCAAAAGTACTGGCGGGCAGTGCGCTTGCCTCCCTGCTGCTGACCCTGCCGGCCTGGGCCCAGGACGCGGCACAGCCCATCGCCGAGGCCGCCGCCTCGGTTGCCGATGCCGCCAGCGAACCGGCCGCCGTGGTCGACAAGGGCGACGTGGCCTGGATGCTCGTCTCCACCATGGTCGTCATCGTCATGACCATTCCGGGCCTGGCCCTGTTCTACGGTGGCCTCGTGCGCGCCAAGAACATCCTCTCGGTGCTGACCCAGGTCTTCCTCGGCTTTTCGATGATCGCCATCCTCTGGGTGGCCTATGGCTATTCGCTGGCCTTTGCCGGCCCCACCGAGGGCGGGCTCTCCGCTTTCGTGGGCGACTTCTCCAAGTTCTTCCTCAACGGCGTGACGCTCGAATCGACCGCGGCAACCTTCTCGGCCGGGTTCGAGCTGCCCGAACTGGTGTTCATCGCCTTCCAGCTGACTTTTGCCTGCATCACCTCGACCCTCATCGTCGGCGGCATTGCCGAACGCATGAAGTTCGGGGCGCTGATGGCCTTTCTGGCCATCTGGTTCACCTTCTCCTACGTCCCCATGGCCCACATGGTCTGGTCCGGCCCGGGCCTGCTGTTCGGCATGGGCGCCTATGACTTTGCCGGCGGCACCGTCGTGCATATCAATTCGGGCGTGGCCGCCCTCGTCGCCGCCATCATCCTCGGACCGCGCCTGGGCTACATGAAGGAGCCCATCCCGCCCCATAACCTGGTCATGACCTATATCGGTGCGGGCCTGCTCTGGTTCGGCTGGTTCGGCTTCAATGCCGGCTCCAATCTCGAAGCCAATGCCCTGACCGCCGTGGCGCTGATCAACACCATCCTGGCTCCCGCCGCCGGTGCCCTGGCCTGGGCCCTGGGTGAAAAGGTCACCCGCGGCCATGCCTCGGCCCTGGGTGCCGTCTCGGGCGCCGTTGCCGGTCTTGTGGCCATCACCCCCGCCGCCGGCTTTGCCGGTGTGGGTGGCGCCATCGTGCTCGGCGCCATTGCCGGCGTGGTGTGCCTGTGGGCCGTGGTCAACCTCAAGCCGCTGCTGAAATACGACGATTCGCTCGACGTGTTCGGCATCCACGGCGTCGGCGGCATTGTCGGCGCCCTGGGCACCGCGGTCGTCGCGGCCCCCTCGCTGGGTGGCTACCCGCTGGGCGATGCGGCAGCCTATTCGATCGGCGGCCAGTTCATGGTGCAGCTGACCGGCGTGGTCATCGCCATCGTCTGGTCCGGTGTCGTGGCGCTCGTCGCCATGCTGATCGTCAAGGCGCTCTTTGGTGGCGCCAAGGTCTCCGAAGCTGCCGAAAGCGACGGTCTCGATCTCTCGACCCACGGCGAACGCGCCTATAACTGACCCAATCGCCCGGGTGGCGGCCTGCCGCCACCCGACCCCCGCTCCGGAAGGCCGGGGCGTGCGGCTCATGTCCTCTTGGCCCGCCACAGAGGCTTCCCACTCGCAAATGCATGGGCCGCACACCCGGGTCTTTCAAACAGGCGCAAGGCAATCGCTGATGGTTAGCACGCGATTAACCACACACCGCTAGCATGCGGCTCATATCGGCCCATTCGATGGTTTGCGGGCCGGCAAAGAGTAATGCGTGTCCATGCCTAGCCATCCTGTCCCCACGATCGACGATGTCCGCCCCGTATCCTCGCGCAGCGGCACCCGTTCTTCCGGTTCCAAGAGCAGCGCCAAGGCGCCCACGCCGCCCCCGGCCATTGCCATCCGCATTCCCCTGCGGATTGCGGGTCTGGTCCTTCTGGGTCTTTGCGCCATCATCCTGACGTCGCTCGCCTCCTGGTCGGTCGATGATCCTTCCCTGTCGCTGGCCACCAGCAAGGCGCCGGCCAATTGGCTGGGCTTTCCGGGCGCGGTGATCGCCGACCTGATCTTCCAGTTCCTCGGCCTCGCCGGCCTCGTCATGGTCGTGCCGATGGCGCTCTGGGGCTGGGCCATGGCGCGCCGTCACGCCGTCATGCGCCTGGGCAGCCGCGTCCTGGCCTGGATCGGCGCGACCATTCTCGCCGCCGGGGTCTTTTCCTTCATCGCCATGCCTGAAACCTGGCCGTTGCCCACCGGGCTCGGTGGCCTTGCCGGCATGATGTTCGCCTATCTCGCCGCCATGATCGCCGGTTCCGATCCGCAGCCGGTGACCTCCACGCTCTTTGCCATCATCCTGGCTGCGCCGGCCCTGGCGCTGTTCTGGATCGCCATGGGCCTGGGCAGCACCGTGCCGGTCAAGGCCAGCAAGGGCGCCGCCGCCCGCAGGGCCGTCGAAGACGACGAGCGCGACCCCAATCCATTGGTGGAAGTGGCCATGGGCGCGGTGGTGCATATGGGCTATTCGCTGCGCACCGCGTTCCGCCGGGCCCGCGCCGCCCATGCCGAAAGCCGCTCCAGCGAGGACATGGCGCCGTTCGACCATGACGCCGAACCGGTGCTCGAGGGGCGCGCGCCGCGCGTCGAGGTCAGTCCCGAGCCGGTGGTCGCAAGCCCCCAGCGCCATATCCATGCGCCGGTCCAGCATGTCGAACCCAGTTTCGAACCCACCGCCCGCGTGCTGGCCCAGCCCGATTACGACGACGCGGCAATCGACTATCCGGAAGACGAAGAGGACGACGCCGTTCCCTTCGTGGCCGATGTGCCGATGCCGAGCCGCACCCAGCGGGGCGATTCGCGCTTCCATCCGGCCGACCCGGCGGCGCCGCGCGTACCAGTGGCCGCACCCGCGCCGCGCCCGGCCCAGGGCCAGCGCCAGTTCCGCGAGGCCCAGCCCTCCTTCCTCGATGATCCCTCCGGCTTCGAATTGCCGGCGCTCAGCCTCCTGGCGGAGCCCAGGCGTCTGGGCCCCTCGCCCGAGCACGCTCCGGCCCGGCTCGAGGAAATGGCGCGCCAGCTCGAGGCCGTGCTGCAGGATTTCGGCGTCAAGGGCGACATCATCAATGTCCGTCCCGGCCCGGTCGTGACCCTGTTCGAACTCGAACCCGCGCCCGGCATCAAGTCATCCAGAGTGATTTCGCTGGCCGACGACATTGCCCGCTCGATGAGCGCCATTTCGGCCCGCGTCGCCGTGGTCCCCGGCCGCAATGCCATCGGCATCGAACTGCCCAACCAGACCCGCGAAACCGTCTATTTCCGCGAGATGCTGGCGTCCTCGGATTTCGAGAAGATGAAGGGCAAGCTGCCCATTTGCCTGGGCAAGACCATCGGCGGGGAGCCCGTCATCGCCGACCTGGCGCGCATGCCGCACCTGCTGATCGCCGGCACCACCGGGTCGGGCAAGTCGGTGGGTATCAACACCTTCATCCTCTCGCTGCTCTACCAGATGACACCCGAGCAGTGCCGCATGATCATGATCGATCCCAAGATGCTCGAACTGAGCATCTATGACGGCATCCCGCATCTTCTGACCCCCGTGGTCACCGACCCGCACAAGGCGGTGGTGGCGCTCAAATGGGCGGTGCGCGAGATGGAAGACCGTTATCGCAAGATGAGCAAGATCGGCGTGCGCAATATCGACGGCTTCAACCAGCGCGTCGCCGAAGCCGCCAAGGAAGGCCGGGTCATCACCCGTACGGTGCAGACCGGGTTCGACCGCGAAACCGGCGAGGCCATCTTCGAGAGCGAGGAATTCGATCTCCAGCCGCTGCCCTATATCGTCATCATCGTCGACGAAATGGCCGACCTGATGATGGTGGCCGGCAAGGACATCGAAGGCGCCATCCAGCGGCTCGCCCAGATGGCCCGCGCCGCCGGCATCCACATGGTGACCGCGACCCAGCGCCCGTCGGTGGACGTGATCACCGGCACGATCAAGGCCAACTTCCCCACCCGCATCTCGTTCATGGTGACCTCCAAGATCGATTCGCGCACCATTCTGGGCGAGCAGGGCGCCGAACAGCTCCTGGGCAATGGCGACATGCTCTACATGGCCTCTGGCGGCCGCACGAAGCGCCTGCACGGCGCCTTCGTGGCCGATAGCGAAGTCGAGGCGGTGGTGACCCATCTCAAGAGCCAGGGCACGCCCGACTACCTCGAGAACATCACCGAGGAAGACGAGGACGGCGGCGGCTTCGGGGACGATGCGGCCGGCGGCAGCGGCGGGGGCAATTCGGGCGACGAGCTCTATGACAAGGCCGTCCATATCGTCCTGACCGACAAGAAGGCTTCGACCTCCTATGTGCAGCGGCGCCTTGGCGTCGGCTACAACAAGGCCGCCACGCTGATCGAACGCATGGAGCAGGAAGGGGTGATCAGCCCCGCCAACCATGCCGGCAAGCGCGAAATCCTCGTCGGCAACAATGCCGACGGCTATTGAGCCCGATGGGCCCATCCCAAGATCAAGAACCCCGGCGAGGCGCCGGGGTTTTTTATTGCCCGCTGATGCCGGTTTCAGCGGCAGACAGGGCTTTCCGGGCGAGCCTCGAACTGGCGCGGGCCGACAATGGGCGGATCTTCGGCACGCGCGGTGTCAACGATGCGCACCGACAACGTGCAGGGGCCGGCCTTGACCTCGTAGTGATCGGTCTCGACCAGGAGCACGGCCTCGACCGGATGGGCAATGCCCAGGGCCTCGGTCGCCGCCTCTATCACGGCGACGAATTCAGCCTGGCGCTGATAATGCGGGGGCAGGGCGGCAAGGGCGGGCACGCTTGCAAGGCCACCCAGAAAAACGGCCAAAGCGATTGATCTCACGACTGCAAGTCTCCAGATGACGAAACAGTAAGCGGAACTTTCCACCATTTGCCGTATTTGCTGCCTAGATTAGCGTCAACCAGAAGCCTGCGAGGAAACCCCATCATGATTCGACGCCATGCCCTGATGCTCGGTATCGCCGCTGCCCTGGCGCCGGCCTTTCCCGCCCTGGCCCTGGACCGCGCGCTGGCGCCTGAGGAACAGCAGCTCATCGCCGAGATCAATGCGCACAACACCGCCATCCGCACCATGGTGGGGCGCTTCCTGCAGATCGATACCAATGGCGGGCGCACCGAAGGCACGTTCTTCCTCGAGCGGCCCGACAAGATCGCCTTCCGCTATGCCCCGCCCAGCCGCGAGGAAATCGTCTCGCAGGGACGCGGCTTCTACGTGCTCGACCGGCGCGAGGAGACCTATTACGCCTATCCGCAGGATTCCATTCCGCTGCGCCAGTTCCTGGGCAGCGAGATCAACCTGCTCAACGCCAATGTGGTCGACGTCACCACCTCGGACGGCTATCTCAGCATCACGGTGATCGACAATACCGTCGCCGGCACGGTGCAGGTCTCGCTGATCTTCGACATCGAGACCAAGGACCTGGCGCAGTGGACCCTGGTCGAGCCCTCGGGCTCGGAGCTGACCTTCTCGCTCTATGACGTGCAGCAGGGCGTCGAAATCCCCCCGGCCTTCTTCTCCATTCCCTCGACCTATGCGAGCCGCGATCCGTCGCGGCGCTGAGGGCTCCGATCGCCGATAAGAGAAAAGCCGCCCTTCTGGGGCGGCTTTTTGCATTGAGGGGTCGACTGGCAGAGGCTAGAGGCCGAAGACCAGGATGGCGATCAGGCCCGCGCCGCCCACGGCAATGCGCCACCAGGCAAAGGGTGCAAAGCCGTGGCGGGTGACGAAGTCGAGCAGGTATTTGACCACCAGCGCACCCACCACGAACGAGGCGGCAAAGCCGATGGCGATGTTGATCCCCAGGCTCATGTCGATCAGCTCCCGGCTCTTGTAGAGATCGTAGCCGAAGGCGCCGGTCATGATCGGCAGGGCGATGAAGAAGGTGAACTCGGCCGCCGAGCGCTTGGACGCGCCAAACAGCATGGCGCCCACCACGGTGGAGCCGGAGCGCGAGACGCCCGGAATGAGGCTGAGCACCTGGAACAGGCCCACGATCAGCGCCAGATGCCAGGGGAAATGGTAGATGTCATCGTACCGAACATTCTTGGGCATGCGATCGACGATCAGCAGCACGATGCCGCCCAGCAGCAGCGTGGTGCAGATCACCAGCGGCGTTTCGTAGAGCACCTGCTGGATATATTCGCGAAACAGCACCCCGATGATCACGGCGGGCAGGCAGGCCAGGATTACCGCCAGGGCAAAATGCCAGGCATAGGCCTTTCCGGCAAAGGCATCGCGGATCAGCACGCCCAGCTTGGCGAAATAGATGGTGATGACAGCCAGGATCGCGCCCAGCTGGATCAGCACGATGAAGGTGGCCGGCTGGCTCAAGCCGAAGAAGTGGCCAGCCAGAAGCAGGTGGCCAGTGGAACTGACGGGAAGGAATTCGGTAAGCCCTTCGATAATTCCCAGCACCAGGGGCACAAAAAGACCTTGATCGGCGTTCATCTGATCCCCTAACTCGTTTCAAAGGGCCGTTCGCCCTCCTCTTAGCCGTGTTCGGCCATTGCGCCAAGCCGAGGGGAGCAGGGCTGGCCTGCGTCAATTAGAGCCCGTTCATGCCCACTCTCGTGCATTATCCTCTCGATCCCTCATCGCGCCTCGTGCGGCTGATGTGCGCCGAATATGGCGTGCCGCTCGACCTCGAGGAGATCAAGCCCTGGCTGCGCGAGGAGGCCCTGCTCGAGCTCAATCCCGCCGCCACCCTGCCCATCCTGTTCACCGACAGCGAGGATGCGGTGGTGGGCATCATGGCCAGTATCCATGCCGTGGAGGATTTCTATACGCCCGATATCGTCGGGGGGCTGTTTCCCGCCGATCCGCTGGCGCGCGCCGAAATGTGGCGGCTGGTCGAATGGGTTCTGGTCAAGCTCAATGACGAGGTGACGCGCTACCTCGTGGAGGAAAAGATCGCCAAGCGCGACATTCGCGGCGCGACCCCGGAGCCCTCCGTGCTGCGCGCGGCCAAGGCGAACCTCACCGAGCACATGCTCTATTTCAACTGGCTCCTGGCCAGCCGCAACTGGCTGGGCGGGGACGAGCTCAGCCTCGCCGATTTTGCGCTGGCAGCGCATTTTTCCACGCTCGACTATATGGGCGACGTCGACTGGTCCAAGGTGCCGCCCGAAACGCGCGACTGGTATTCGCGCATCAAGTCGCGCCCGGCCTTCCGCACCCTGCTCAACGATCGCGTCGTGGCCATGCCGCCGGCCCGGGGTTATGCCGATCTGGACTTCTAGGGTATTTTTGCCGGAAAGACCGGGTGAAGGCTGAGCGTTCCCTTGCTTGATCCGCAAAAACTCATCGCCGAGCTGCGCAGCCGCGCCCAGGCCCTGGGTTTCGACGCCTTCGGCATTGCCCGGGCCGATGCGCGCCCGGATCTGCCCGACAAGCTGGCCCATGCCCTGGCCGAGGGCTGGCACGCCGACATGGACTGGATGGCCGAGACCGAAACCCGCCGCGCCGATCCGCGCCGGCTCTGGGACGAGGCGCGCTCGGTCATTCTGCTCGGGGTCAATTACGGGCCCGACACCGATCCGATGACGCTTCTGTCGCAACCCGATATCGGCATCATCTCCGCCTATGCCCGCAATCGCGATTATCACGACATTATCAAGGGCAGGCTCAAGGAAGTGGCGGGGCTGTTGGCCCAGCGCGCCGGCGCCGACGTCAAGGTCTTCGTCGATACCGCCCCGCTGATGGAAAAGCCGCTGGCGGAAGCGGCGGGCCTGGGCTGGCAGGGCAAGCATTCGGTGCTGGTGAGCCGCGATTTCGGCTCCTGGCTGTTCCTGGGCGCCATCCTCACATCGCTGGACCTGCCCGCGGACAAGCCCGGCACGCAAAGCTGCGGCTCGTGCACGCGCTGCCTCGATATCTGCCCTACCAATGCCTTCCCCGCCCCCTTCAGGCTCGATGCGCGAAAGTGCCTCGCCTATTATTCGGTGGAGCACAAAGGGGCCATTCCACGCCAGTTCCGCCGGCCCATGGGCAATCGCGTCTATGGGTGCGATGATTGCCTGGCAGTCTGCCCCTGGAACAAGTTTGCCAGCATCAGCCGGGAGGCCAAGCTGCGCAGCCGGCCCGAATTCGAGCGCCCGGCGCTGGCCGAGCTGGTGCAGCTCGATGATGCGGGGTTTCGCGCGCTGTTTTCCGGCTCCCCGGTCAAGCGCATCGGGCAGGCGCGGTTCCTGCGTAATGTGCTGATCTGCATCGGCAATTCCGGCGATGCCGGGCATGTGCCCGCCGTGCTCGACAGGCTCGATGACGCCTCCCCCCTGGTGCGCGGCGCGGCGATCTGGGCGCTGCGGCGGCTCGACCCCGAACGGGCCGATGGGCTAAGGCAGGCGCATCTGGCGCGCGAAGGCGACGAGACGGTACGGGCAGAATGGGACGGGACGGTGTGATGCAGGCATTTTTCTTCGGACTGGGTTTTTCCGCGCAGCGCGCTGCAGCGGTCATGGATGAGACCGGCCGCTACGAACAGATATTGGGCACCGTGCGCAGCCCGCAAAAGGCCGAGGCGCTGACCCATGCCCGCCGGAACGTCCTCGTCTTCGACGGCACTGCGCCGGGCGCGATGGTTGGCCCGGCCCTGCGCGGCGGGGTTTCCCATGTCGTGCTCTCGATCGCTCCCGACGAAACGGGCGATCCGGTCCTGCGCCATCACCGCGCCGATCTCGATGCCGCGGGCGCGCTGGAATGGCTGTGCTATTATTCCACCGTCGGCGTCTATGGCGATTTCGACGGCGCCTGGATCGACGAAAGCGCCCCGCTCGTGCCGCGCAACATGCGATCGGATTATCGCGTCATCGCCGAGCAGCAATGGCGGGATTATGCGGCGGCGCGCGGAGTGCCGCTGACCATCCTGCGACTGGCCGGCATCTATGGCCCGGGCCGCTCGAGCTTCGACAAGCTGCGCGAGGGCAATGCGCGCCGCATCATCAAGGCGGGGCAGGTGTTCAACCGCATCCATGTCGAGGACATTGCCCGCGTCACCGCCCTTGCGGCGGAAAAGCGCCTCGAGGGCACCTTCAACATGGCCGATGACGAACCGGCGCCGCCCCAGGACGTCATCGCCCATGCCGCCGGGCTCATCGGACTGCCGGTTCCGCCCGACATGCCCTTCGAGACGGCGGAGATGACACCGATGCAAAGGAGCTTTTACCGCGACAACAAGCGCGTCTCCAATCGCGCCATCAAACAGGCACTGGGCATCGAGATGCTCTTCCCCAATTATCGCGCGGGCCTGGCCCAGGTGCTGGAGAACGAGCCATGACAGTCAAGCCGGCGAAATCGGCACCGGAGCCGATCGATCTTGTGGGCCGTTACGTGCGGCTCGAACCCTTCGCTGCCCGCCACGCCGCCGATCTTTTTGCCGTCTCGACCCTGCCGGGCGGGGCGGAGCGCTATCGCTGGCTGCCCTCGGAGGCGCCCGCCAGTCTCGCGCAGATGCAAGAGCGTATCCTCGCCTGCAAAGCCGGTCCCGACCGCTACGTGGCCGTGATCGATGATGCGAGCGGGCGGGCGGTCGGCCAGCAGGCGTGGATGCGCATCCGGCCCGAACAGGGCTCGGTGGAAATCGGTGGCATCTATTGGGGCCTGCCGATGGCCCGTTCGCGCCTTGCTACAGAAGCATTCTATCTCTTTGCCCGTCACGCCTTCGACGATCTGGGCTATCGACGCCTCGAATGGAAGTGCAATGACCGCAACCTGCCCTCCAAGGCAGCCGCCTCCCGCTTCGGCTTCACCTATGAAGGGCTGTTTCGCCAGGACATGATCGTCAAGGGAGAGAGCCGGGACACGGCCTGGTTCTCGATCCTCGACGGCGAATGGCCGGCGCTGCGCGCCGAATTTGAACGCTGGCTGGCCCCCGAGAACTTTGACGAGATGGGCGTTCAAAAGAGCAGGTTGGCGGCGGCCAGGTCCTAGGCGGAAATCCCCGCCTTTACGGGGGTGACGTCGGGCGGGAGCATCCCCAGCACGATCCGCTGCAACAAGTCCAGATCCTGGTCGCGGCTCAGGCGGTGGTCGCCATCGGGGATGAGAGTGAGACTGACCGGGTCGTGCAGGATATGGGCCATGAGCTTGTGGGCATGAGCCGGCGGCACGTCGGGGTCCTGTCCACCTTGCAGGATATGGACCGGGCAGCCGGTTTCGATCACCTGGCCGAAGAGGCTGTGCCGGTTGCCGTCCTCGATGAAGCGGCGCGTATAAAGATAGGGTCCGTCTCCGTAGCGGCTGTCGCGCTCGAAAAAGCCCTGCCGATCCAGCTGCTGTCGCTGCGCCTCGGTCATGCGGGCGGGCAGGAGCGTGCTGGTGGCATCCACGGCGGGCGCAATGAGGATGAGACCCTTGAGCGGGCGACCCAGCTGCAGCTGGCGCCGCGCCAGCAGAAGGGCAATCCAGCCCCCCATGGAAGATCCGCACACAATCTGCGGCCC
The DNA here is from genome assembly GCF_000969445.1 of Devosia chinhatensis. Taxonomy (NCBI): domain Bacteria; kingdom Pseudomonadati; phylum Pseudomonadota; class Alphaproteobacteria; order Hyphomicrobiales; family Devosiaceae; genus Devosia; species Devosia chinhatensis. Next base: position 1,016,982 of record NZ_JZEY01000061.1, read on the forward strand.
GGGGCCAAGCGCAAAGGCGGCCTCGGCATCCTCGAGCCAGCGGCTGATCGTGCCATCGGCGAAAGTGCCGCCCGATTGTCCATCGCCGGAATAATCGAAGCGGGTGACGGCGAGGCCGCGTTGAGCGCCCAGCGCATCGAGCGCCATGGCCTTGGCGCCGGTCATCACCGAGCGATAGCCGTTGAGCCAGAAGAGTCCAGGCGCGGCCCCGCTCCGATGTTCGACGGCGATCTGGCGGGCCTCCGGCCCCTGTCCGAGGGCGAGGCGGAGCGAATTGAGGGAACCCATGGGCGCAATATCGCTTTTCTCTTGGGAAACCATTGGCGTCTCCTGGTCGCAACAGCGAAGAAATCGCTGGTCCTGCCAGTTGACTTTACGCCCCGGTACCACGATTTTAGGGCCGATTTCAGCCCCGCCTGACAATAGAATAAGGAAAGCTTGCCATTCGCCGTCCCATGAGACCCGTTGCGCCCCAGAAGGATGGGCCGCTTGCCAACGAGGATATCACCAGCCCCGACGTTCAGCTCATCGATGCAGAAGGTGAAAACCGCGGCATCGTACGCACCCGTGACGCGATGGCTGAAGCGCAGGAGCAGGGACTTGACCTTGTCCTGATTGCCGCCAATTCGCAGCCGCCGGTCGCCAAGATGCTCGATCTCGGCCGCTACAAATATGCCGCGCAGAAGAAAGCGGCAGAGGCGCGCAAGAAGCAGAAGGTGATCGAGGTCAAGGAAGTTCAGATGCGTCCGAACATCGATGACCACGATTACGAAACCAAGATGAAGGCGGTGCACCGCTTCCTGGGCGATGGCGACCGGGTCAAGGTGACCATGCGCTTCCGCGGCCGTGAGATGGCGCACCAGGATCTGGGCATGCAATTGCTGCTCAAGGTCAAGGAGCAGACCGAAACCGTGGCCAAGGTGGAAAGCCAGCCACGCTCGGAAGGTCGCCAGATGGTGATGGTTCTGGCGCCGAAATAAGCGCCGAACCCAGAGACGAAAAAGCGGGCCATCGAGCCCGCTTTTTTTTGCCCGGCCGGCGGGGAGCGGTCAGCAGTCGCTGCCGGCACGCACCGCGCTGGCGGTATGGACAGTGATGGAATCGGATGAAAAGACCGCGATGCCGTTGAGCGCCGCGCCGGGCTCGATCATGCCCGTCGTCAGGCTTTCATCGACCGTGTCGAGAACGAAGGTGTCGCCCTCGGCAGTGACCGCCACCAGGCACAGGTCTTCGAGCGCAACCGGCTCGTCCACCGTGTTGGTGAGGGCAATGTCGAAGGACTTGCTATAGGCGATGGTGTCACCCAGAGCCATGGAGCCATTGGCTCGTTCGGTGGCGATGATGGCAATGTCGTCATTGGCCAGAGCCGGTGTCGCGACGGCAAGGGTGGTGAATGCGGCAAGTGCAGCCAGGATCTGTGTCTTCATGATCTCCTCTTGGATTGAGCGGAGATCGATAGCGGACAAATGTGACGACACTCGGTTTGACTGCTTTACCGCCCGTTCGCAAGGAAATGGCTTGAGCTAGCCCGCAAGCACCGCGTCCACATCCGCGCTCTGGGGAATGGCGGGTTGTGCTCCCGGCTTGAGACAGGCGAGGCTTCCCGCTACCGCAGCGCGGCGCATGGCGTCTTCGAGCGAGAGGCCGGCATCGAGCGCGGCCGCGAGATAGCCGCAGAAAGTGTCGCCGGCACCCACCGTATCGACCGGCTCGACCCTGTGCGCGGCAACGGTGATCGCGCCGCCGGGGCCCATGGCGCGGGCGCCCTCGGGACCCAGGGTCACGACGATGGTGCGGCCGGTTTCGGCGACCCAGTCGGCCATGGCGGCATCAAGCTCGGCAATGGGGCGGCCCGAGAGCAGAGAAAATTCGGTTTCGTTGGCAATGACGATATCGGCCAGAGGCGCCAGCGCGCCGGTATCGGGCAGATAGGGTGCCGTATTGAGAATGCTGCGGGCGCCGCGCTCACGGGCGATTTCAAGGGCGCGACGCGTGGCTGCCTGCGGAACCTCCTGTTGCACGAGGAGCGTGTCCGAGGCGGAGAGGTCCTTGAGCCCATGCTCGGCATCATCCGGGCCGATCGTGCCATTGGCGCCGGGCAGGATGGCGATGACATTCTCGCCCTCCGCATCCACGAAGATCATGGCGATGCCGGTGGCCGCCTCGGCCTTGCGCATCCGCGTCAGATCGACCCCGCCCGATTGCAGCAGGTCCAGCGCCAGATCGGCAAAAGCATCCGCGCCCACGGCCGAGACGTGCAGGACCTGGGCCCCGGCCCGCCGCGCCGCCAAGGCCTGATTGGCGCCCTTGCCGCCCGGCGCCATGGAAAAGGTGCCGCCGGCCACGGTTTCGCCGGGCTTGGGCAGGCGGGTGACGGTGCCGATCTGGTCGAGATTGGTGGAGCCGAAAACGGTGATCATTTGAGAATCTTCTCTATCGTGTTCCAGTTGCGCATCGTGTCGAGGGTGCCGCTTGCCAGGCTGGAGTAAAGGGGCCGCAGCACCTCCTCCACATGCTCGGTATAGCGGCCATTGGGCTGCCTATAGGCTGCAATATAGATGTCGCGGGCCCCGATGCCGACAATTTCGGTATCGCCCGGGCGATCGGCAAGGACGAGGTGTTCCGGCAGCTTCTGATCAAACAGCACCACATGGCGAGTGAGGTCGGCGTTCGGATCGAGCCTGCCGAAGGGATTGTCCGCCAGCATGGACGCGATGGTCTCGGCCGGCCGCAGCACCACGCCGACCTTAAAGCCGAAGCGAGCGCCGATGGCGGTTTCGAGCCGGTCGCGCAGGGCGGGCTCGGCCCCATCGGCGGTGAACCGCACATTGCCGCTGGCAAGGACGGTCTTGACCTCGGTGCAGCCGGCAGCCTCGAGACAGGCCCTGAGCTCGGCCATCTGCATCTGCCGCTTGCCCAGATTGATGCCGCGGAGGAACGCGCACCAGACCGGCATCAGCGCGGCTCCAGCTTTTGCGGATAGATGGTTTCGCCCCGGGCCAGCATGGCCACAAAGGTCTCGATCTTTTTTCTGCGTCCGGCCTCGGTCTTCATGCCGATGGTGCGAAAGGTAAGGGCGAAACGGTTCTGGGCGCTGAGCTGGTCATAGACATGCTGCGCAGCCGGGTTGGCGGCGATGGCGGCGAGCAGATCGTCGGGCGGGGCCTGAGTGGTGGCATAGGCCGCATCCCAGCGCCCGTCGGCCCGGGCTGCCGCGACATGGACCGCGCCATGGTCGGTCATCAGCCCGGCATCGGTCAGCCGCTGGACATTGTCGCGATTGACCTGGCTCCACACCGATTTGGGACGGCGCGGGCAATAGCGCTGCACATAGGATTGATCGTCCCAGCTCTTCTTGATGGCATCGATCCAGCCCCAGCAGAGCACCGCATCGATTGCCTCGGTGGGGCTGATGGTCTTGTGGCCGCTGGCTTTCTTGAAGATGCGGATCCAGACTTCTTCCTCGCTCGCGTGGTGGACGGCAAGCCAGTCATAAAAGCTCTGGAAATCGGGAAATTCCCGCAGCCTGTCGAGCCGGACCGAAACGGGCGCCATGGCTTACGCCTCGGGCTCGACCGGCGGCGCCGCCTCGATCACGCGGGCCAGGGCCGGGTCGAGGTCTTCGGCGCTGGGCAGGGTAATGCGGAACACTTCGCTCAGAATCGCCTTGAGCGTCTCGACATCGGGGGCATGGCGCCGCTCGCGTGGTTCGCCCGGCCGGTAGATGCTGAGCCGGTTGCCCGAAAGGGTGCTGCGCACCTCCCCGTCGATCCGCGCCGCGTAGAGCAAAGCACGGCTCTGATATTCGGTCTCCACGAGGCTGTTGATGGCCTCGATCTCGGCCGGGCCCTGCTCGACGAGGTCGAACTGATAGACCCCGCGCCAGTCCTCCCCCACCCTGACCTCGAGCCGCCACAGGGCGTCGTCGCGCAAGAGGCGGAACGTGTCGTTGCCGACCTTCTGCTCGACCCCGTCCCGCAGCTTGAGTGGCGCGGTCAGCGTAAAACTGCTCATGCCCACGTCGCAGAGATAATTGCTGCCCGAAATCTCGACCAGCAGCACCATGTGGCTGATCATCGTCGCGCCGCCCTCGGGCTGTTCCCAGAGGATGCGGGCGGCATGGGCGCGCACGGGGTAATCGAGATCGCGCAAAACGTTCATCAGGAGCGTGTTGTGCTCGAGGCAATAGCCGCCGCGCCCCTTGACCAGCATCTTCTGCTCGAGGCTGGCCTGGTCAAGCTTGACCTTGCGCCCCATCAGCGGATCGAGGTTCTCGAAGGGAATGGCGGCTGGATGAAGCGCATGCAGCGCTTCGAGGGTCCCCAAAGTGGGGGCGATGGAACCGGAAAAGCCGATTCGCTCGAAATAGGCGTTCAGATTGACCTTTTCGGGCATCGACCACCTTTTGTGCTGTTGAAACCGGGACGAATATGGTCGCGCGCAATGGCTTTGTCACCTCGCCTCGCAGCGGGCAACGAGCGCCAATGCCGCTTGACACGGCCGATCAGATGGGAGCCTTGCGCACGCGGATCACCACGTCGACATGGGCGACTTCCATGCCTTCGGGCGCCCGGGGCAGCGACTTGAAGGTCACCGCATCGGCGGGGATGTCGATCATCCGCTGCTCGTCTTCCACGTAGAAATGGTGGTGATCGGAGGTATCGGTGTCGAAATAGGAGCGCGACGCATCGATGGCCACTTCGCGCAGCAGCCCGGCCTCGTGAAACTGATGCAGGGTATTGTAGATGGTGGCCAACGAGACATTGACATTGGCGCTGCCGGCCTCGCCGTGCAATTGCTCGGCGCTGACATGACGATGCGGCCCGCCGAACAGCAGTTCGGCCAGGGCAACGCGCTGCCGGGTCGGGCGCAGGCCGGCCATGCGCAACACCGCCGTCAGGCACGGCTTGCGGGACGGATGGGGCCGGGCGGCGGTAATGCGGTCGGTCATGGGGCCGGTAATGCTCGTCTTTTGGTCCGTAATCCAGCGCCTCTTATAAGGGGCCGGGGCTTTGGAAACAAGTTGCCGCGCCAAGAGCCGGCCCGGGGGCGGCAGGCTCGACCGCTTGACCCCCCTTCGGCACCTCTATACGAGACGAGGCCTGAACCAGAGCGGGGAAAATCCATGGCCGAGCGGCAACACGCATTTGGATATGAGGAATTGCTGGCTCATGGCCGCGGCGAATTGCCCGGCCAGGGCGATGCGCGCCTGCCGGCGCCGCCCATGCTGATGTTCGACCGCATCACCGACATCCAGGAAAATGGCGGCACCCATGGCAAGGGCCTGGTACGCGCCGAGCTCGACGTCAATCCGGACCTCTGGTTCTTCAAGTGCCATTTTATCGGTGACCCGGTCATGCCCGGATGCCTGGGCCTCGACGCCATCTGGCAGATGACCGGTTTTTTCCTGTCCTGGATCGGGCAACCCGGCCGGGGCAGGGCCCTGGGCGGGGAAATCAAGTTCACCGGCCAGGTGACGAACGACGTCAAGCTGGTCGAATATGGCATCGACCTCAAGCGGGTCATGAAGGGTCGACTGACGCTCGGCATTGCAGATGGCTGGGTGAAGGCTGACGGTAACGTGATCTACGAAGCAGCCAACTTGCGCGTTGGTCTGTTTACCGATGCTCAGGCCAATGCCGGGCAACTGGGCTGAGACGACGACCTTAAAGTCGCTTTGTTCTGTACCATATAAGATGGCGTCGCCCTTGCGGGCGCCCTGAAGAATTATCAAGCTGAGGATCATATGAGACGAGTTGTCGTCACCGGCATGGGTGTCATTTCCTCCATCGGCAACTCGCTCGACGAGGTCACCGACAGCCTGCGCCACGCCAAGCCGGGTATCGTCTTTGCCGAGGATTATGCCGAGCTCGGCTTTCGCAGCCAGGTCAAGGGCGACCCGCGTCTCGATCCCTTCGAGGCACTGGACCGCCGCGTCACCCGCTTCATGGGCAAGGGCGCGGCCTGGAATTATCTTGCCATGCAGCAGGCCATCGCCGATGCCGGCCTCGAGCCGGGCGATATTTCCAATCCCATGACGGGTATCGTCATGGGGTCGGGCGGGGCCTCGACCCGCACCATCGTGGAAGCGGCCGACACCGTCCGCAAGAATACCAGCCCCAAGCGTATCGGGCCGCTGGCCGTGCCCAAGGCCATGGGCTCGACGGCCTCGGCGACGCTGGCCACGTCCTTCGGCATCAAGGGTATCAATTATTCGATCAGCGCAGCCTGTGCGACCTCCAAGCATTGCATCGGCAATGCCTATGAGCAGATCATGCTGGGCAAGCAGGACATCGTCTTTGCCGGCGGCCACGAAGATCTCGACTGGACGCTTTCGGACCTCTTCGACGCCATGGGCGCGATGAGCTCGGACTTCAACCAGACCCCGGCCAAAGCCAGCCGCGCCTATGACGCCAATCGGGACGGCTTCGTCATCGCCGGCGGTGCGGGCGTGCTGGTGCTCGAAGAGCTTGAACATGCCAAGGCGCGCGGCGCCAAGATCTGGGCCGAAGTGGTCGGCTATGGCGCGACCTCGGACGGGGTCGACATGGTGGCGCCCTCGGGCGAAGGCGCCGAGCGCTGCATGCGCATGGCCCTGCAGAACATCAAGGCCCCCATCGACTACATCAATCCCCATGCCACCTCGACGCCCGTGGGCGATCTCAAGGAGATCGAAGCCCTGCGCGCCGTTTTCGGCAATGAAGACAAGTGTCCGCCCATTTCGGCCACCAAGTCGCTGACCGGCCACAGCCAGGGCGCCACCGGCGTGCACGAATCGATCTTTTCGATCCTGATGATGAAGCATCGCTTCATCGCGGAGAGCGCCAATATCGAAACGCTCGATCCGGCCTTCCAGGACATGCCGATCCTTCGCCAGCGCCGCGACGATGTCGATCTGGGACATGTGCTGTCCAATGGCTTCGGCTTTGGCGGCACCAACGCAGCCCTGGTCTTCAAGCACCCCGACGCCTGACGGGGCCCAGCGTCCTCAGCGCGCGCCGTTCCACGCGGCGAGGCGCTCGCGGCCTGATCGTGTCAGCACCGGGCCGCCTTCCTTCTGCTCGAGCAGCGCCAGGGCCAGGAGCGCGGCGAAATGCTGCGGGTCGACGTCTTCGGGCTGTTCAGGTCCGGCAAACCGGGCCAGCGTTGCCAATTCTGCGTCCGTCAGGTCATCATCGCTCATGCCGCGCTCTCCTTTGGGGCGGCAACTCTGCGAGCCGTTCGAAGGTTGCCGGCGACGCTAATAGGCAATTTCGGAAAAGTGCCCGTCGCGTCCGTCATAGACCAATAGGCGCCCGATCAGCGGCGTGCCGATGCCGGTGACGAGCTTGATCGCCTCCATGGCCATGAGCGAGCCGATGATGCCGGTGACGGGCCCCAATATGCCATTGGCTTCGCAGGAGGGCAGGGCGTCATCGCTGGCCTCGGCCGGATAAAGCGCTTCGTGACGCGGCCCGCCCAGATGGGGGGCAAAGACCGTGACCTGGCCGGAAAACATCGACACCGCGCCCGAAACCAGCGGCACGCCCAGCCGTGCGGCGCTGTCGGCGACCGCGCGGCGCGCCACCAGATTGTCCGTGCCGTCGAGCACGATGTCATGGCCGCGCACCAGCCTTTCCGCATTGTCCGGGCCGATGAGATGGGGCAGGGGCTCGACCTGCACATTTGGGTTGAGCCCCGTGGCGAAATCGGCAGCGTTTTCGGCCTTGTTCCGCCCGATTGCGGCACTGTCATGCACGATCTGGCGCTGAAGGTTGGACAGCGAGACCGCATCCGCATCGATGATCGAGAGCGTACCGATGCCGGCAGCGGCAAGATAGGCAATGGCGGGGCTGCCAAGGCCACCCGCGCCCACCACCAGCACGCGCGCAGCCTTGAGTTTTTGCTGTCCGGCGCCGCCCATGCCCTTGAGAGCGAGATGGCGGGCATAGCGCCGGGTTTCCTCGGGGCTTAGCGGGGGATCAGGGGGCAAGGGGCACCGCCAGGAAGCGCCGGTCCGGGCCTTCGAAGCCGCCGGGATAGCTCGAAACGATGGCCACGGCATGCTCGAGGGCGAGCCCGCCAAAGGGCATCACGACGCTGTGCAGTCGATAATCCTGCGGACAGCCGCGCGCGGCGGGCAGGGCCGCGTCACGGTGCACGCGCCGCGCAGTGCCGTCCTCGGAGAGGGTAAGCTCGAACCCCAGCGGCGCCGCTGCGAACCAGTCCATGCAGGGGTTCGCCGCCTCGGCAGGAAAGGCGGAAAGGCTGAGCTCATGGCGCCCCGACACGCTGCCCGGCTGATAGGCCGGCGCGCCGAAGACGAGGCTCTTGCCATCCGCGTCGGGCACGCCGTCGCCCAAAAGAGCGGCAATCTCGACCGGCACGCCGATATCGAGATCGGCAAGAACGGCGCCCGCTTTCGTCATGGCCTGAGCCCGGATGGTGGCCAGGGTCACCGCCTGATCGTCGCTCCGCATCCTAATGGGCGTGCCGGCGACCCAGCTGTCGGTCCTGAGATCGATCACGTAGACATTGGCATAGGCAAAGCCCGAGCCATCCTGGATGCCGAATTCCTCGAAGGCGAAATGGCGCAAATCGGTGGAATAGCCGAGATAGTTGATGAGCGCCCGGTCTCCGGCCAGGGCGGAAATGGCACCCAGACAGAGCAGGAGGACGGCGAGGGCGCCCGCCATGAAGGCCTTAAGCCCGGCCTGTCGAGCCGAAGCCGCCTGAACCGCGTGCGGTCGCATCCAGGTCCTCCACAAGGATAAAACGGGGTGTGACGACCGGGGCGACCACCATCTGCGCGATGCGGTCGCCGCGGGCGATCGGGAAGGCGTCTTCGCCCAGATTGATCAGGATCACCATGACTTCGCCCCGGTAATCGGCATCAATGGTGCCCGGAGCGTTGAGGACGGTGACGCCATGCTTGGCGGCAAGCCCGGAGCGGGGCCGCACCTGCGCCTCGAAGCCTTCGGGCAGAGCCATGGCGAAGCCGCAGGGCACGAGGGCGCGCTGGCCCGGTTGCAGCAGGAGCGGTGCATCGGCCGGCACCGCTGCGCGCAGATCGGCGCCGGCGGCGCCGGTGCTGGCGAGGGCTGGCAGAGGCAGGTCCGCGCCATGCGGCAGCAAGCGAAGGCTTATGGTGACGTCGGTCATCATCAGGGCGCGCGAACGATGGCGAAGAGTTCGTCGGGCAGGGCCAGCGTGCCCTCGATGAGCCCGGTCATGGGAATGGCCTGACTGGCGCTGAGCCCGTCCGCGGACCGGGTCATGTTGGTGTCGACGATTTCGAGGCCGGAAAAGGTGACGCTGATGGAATGGCCCTCGAAGAAGGCCATGGCCATCTGCCGTGTCTGTTCATCCATGTCGCTGTCCAGGTCGAGACCGGCATTGAGCTCGGCCGTGGGCAGAGCCAGGCGCACCAGGCCGGGTCCGGCTGCGGTGAAGCTGATGCCACCTTCGCTCTGGCCGAGGTCGAGATCGGCGAAGGCGCCTTGTTCGGTCATGGTGCAGGTGGCGCTGCCATCGGCGTTTTCGACTAGATCGCCTTCGTCGCAGAAGCCGGGCTCGCTGGTTTCAGCGCTCTCGGCATCCATCTTGACCATGGCATAGACGTCGGCGGACATGGTCTGGGTCATGGTGGCGCGGGCAGTGGTCGCGCTGGTCAGCGCCACATCGATATCGACATCCACGCAGCCGGAAAGGGCCAGGCCCAAAAGGCCGACCGCAATGGTCTTTCCCAAACCCATGAGGCGCATGTCTTTCTCCAGTGGCGAACGATCCTGCCGCCTGCCGTCAGGGTGGCGGAAAGGCTTATGGGCTGCAAGCCCCCGGGCCCGAAGATGCTGTCAGCTCAACAGCATCTTCCAGGTCATCACGATCAGGAACACAAAGGCAGCCCCCAGCACGGCCAGCATGCCGGAGCGCATCAGCCCGTCGCGCGGGCGGTCGACCATGGCGCGGTGTTCGGCCAGCGCCAGCTCGGCCTGGGCAATGAGATTGGGCACGCGGCCCAGCGCCTCGCCCATGCGGGTGAGATGGCCCGAGAAATCCTCGATGCGGCCCAGCGGGCCTTCCTCGCGGCGCAGCCAATCGCCCACGACCGGCTCGGCAATGGTCCAGATATCGAGCTCGGGATCGAGATTGCGCGCCACCCCTTCCACCAGCACCATGGATTTCTGCAGCAGCACCAGTTCGGGGCGCGTGCGCATCTGGAAGAGATCGGTGATGGTGAAGAGCTGGCCCAGCACCTTGGCCATGGAAATCTCGGTGGCCTTGCGCCCATGCAGCGGCTCGCCGATGGAGCGGATGGCGAGGGTGAAATCGTCCACCGATTGATGGGCGGGCACGTAGCCGATGTCGAAATGGCGCTGCGCCACGAGCCGGTAATTGCGGGTGATGAAGCCGTAGAGAATGTCGGCGAGGAACCGGCGCTCGAACTTCCCGATCCGGCCCATAATGCCGAAATCCACGGCAATGACGTCGCCGCTGCGTGGATCGGCGAAAAGATTGCCCGGATGCATGTCGGCGTGAAAGAAGCCGTCGCGGATGGCATGGCGCAAAAAGCCCTGCAACAGCTTGGCGGCCAGCGCCTTGCGGTCGATGCCGGCGGCGTCGATGGCGGCATGGTCGCGGATCGGGATGCCATCGACCCAGGTCGTGGTCAGCACGTTCTGCGCCACCTGGTCCCATTGCACTTCCGGAATGCGGAAGCCCTCGTCGTCCTTGATGTTCTCGGCCATTTCCGAAATGGCGGCGGCCTCAAGGCGCAGGTCGAGTTCGAGGCGCATGGAATGGTCGAGCGTCTGCACCACCTGGGTGGGCTGCAGCCGCCGGCTGGCGGGGGCAAAGGCTTCGGCGAGGCGGGCACCGGCATAAAGCGCCTGGGTATCGGCGTGGAAGCGTTCGGAGACGCCCGGGCGCAGCAATTTTACCGCTACCCGCTTGGGCGCGTCGCCCGGCTTGCGCAGGATTGCGCGGTGCACCTGGGCAATGGAGGCCGCCGCGATGGGCGCGCTGATCTCGGTCAGCTGAGCGGCCTTGGCGCCCAAGGCATCGCTGAGGATGGTGGGCACCAGCGCCGGGTCGAAGGGCGGCATCCGGTCCTGAAGGCCGGAGAGATCGGCGGCGGCCTGCGCGCCCACGATATCGGGGCGGGTCGCCAGCGTCTGGCCGAACTTGACGAAGCTGGGACCGAGCTTGTGAAGCGCTGCGTTGAGCCGCTCGACACTGCCCGTCCGGCGCACCGAGGGGCGCTCGATCAGCCGGGCCATGGAAATGCCCAGCTTCATCATCGGCGGCAGCGATTCGGCCGGCAGGATGGAAAAAGCGCCCTCGCGCGCCAGCACCCAGCCGGCATGGATCAGGCGAAAGGTAGACCCCAGACCCATGCGTCAGATCTTCCAGCCCGAAAACAGGGTCGCGATATTGCCGGTAAAGCTCTGGTGCCTGACGCGGCGGAAGCCCGCCTCCGTCAGCATGGCGGAGAAGCGGCCGGGCTCGGGAAACTTGCGGATCGACTCGATGAAATATTGATAGGGTTGCGCGTCGCCCGTTACCACCCGGCCCATGGGCGGGATGACCCGATCCGAATACAGCCGATAGAGCGCATCAAAGCCGGGCAGGTCGACCTGGGAGAATTCGAGCACGAGCATGCGCCCGCCGCGCCTGAGCACGCGATGGGCTTCCTCGAGCGCCTTCTGGATGCGCGGCACGTTGCGGATGCCGAAGGCGATCGTATAGGCGTCGAAGCTGTTGTCCTCGAAGGGCAGGTCTTCGGCATTGGCCTGGACGAAACTGACCTGACCCGGATAGCGCCAGCCCGTGGCGCGCTCTTCCCCGACCCGCAGCATGTCGGCATTGATGTCGGACACAACGACCTCGGCATAGCCGAGCGAGCGATTGACGATGCGCTCGCCGATATCGCCGGTGCCCCCGGCCATGTCGAGCACCCGATAGGGACGCGTCCCGGCCTTGGGCGGCGCCAGCTCGGCCACCATGGCGTCTTTCCAGAGCCGATGCACGCCCATGCTCATCAGGTCGTTCATCAGGTCATAGCGGTCGGCGACGTCGTGGAACACCTTGTCCACCAGGCCCTGCTTGTCCTCGAGGGCGACGATGCGGTCGCCGAAATGGGTGGTTTCGCCAGGCTGGGCCATGATCGGACCTCGATGCTCGAATGAATTGCGCGCACCATATATAAGGCGTCGGAAAATGCCCATGCGCAAAGGCGCGCAGGGTGAAGGAGATTGCCATGCCCGAATTGCCCGAGGTCGAGACCGTCCGCCGAGGCCTCGAACCCTGGCTCACGGGAGCGCGGATCGACGCGGTGACGCTCAATCGCAAGGATCTGCGGTTTCCCTTTCCAGAGGGGCTCAAGGCTGCGCTCGAGGGCCAGACCGTCATGCAGGTGGGGCGCCGCGCCAAATATCTCCTGCTCGAACTCTCCAGCGGCAAGACCCTGCTCAGCCATCTGGGCATGACCGGTTCGTGGCGCTTTGCCGAACACGGCATCGACAAGCCGCCGCGCTATTACGAGCCGGGGACGGCGCCCAAGCATGACCACATGATCTGCCAGGTGACCCATCCCGACCACGGCCAGAGCCACCTGATCTACGCCGATCCCCGCCGTTTCGGCTTCATCGATCTTTACGATCACATCGAGGAGAGCCCATATCTCAAGGGCCTTGGTCCCGAGCCCCTGGGCAATGATTTCAGTGCGCAGGGTCTGGCGGAAGCCTTCAAGGACAAGAAGGCACCGATCAAGGCGGCCCTGCTGGACCAGCGTGTCGTTGCCGGGCTGGGCAATATCTATGTGGCCGAGGCGCTGCATCGCGCCCATATCCGGCCCGATATCGAGGCCAGAACCCTGGTCAAGGCCGATGGTGCGCCCAAGAAGGCACTGGACCTGCTGGCCGCCGCCGTGCGCGAAGTGCTGATCGCGGCTATCGAGGTGGGCGGCTCGACGATCCGGGATTTCAGAAGCGTCGAGGGCGCAGGCTATTTCCAGCACAATTTCGCCGTCTATGATCGGGAGGATGATCCCTGTCCGACCCCGCTCTGCACCGGCGTGGTCAAAAGGATCGTACAATCGGGGCGCTCGACCTTTTATTGTCCGGTGTGCCAGAAAGCGCCGTGACCCGGACCGCTCACCGGTCTGGCGGCAGAGAGGTGGCGCACCGGGACGGGTCCGAGCCCCGAATCCAGTTGACGCCTCCCCGCCTATCCCCTATAGACCCACCGACTTGGCGGCAGCGTGCCGCCGCTTTCATTTTATTCCGGCAGGATTTGGCGCCATCAAGGGTGCAGGACCGGCCGGCAGGACGCTCAAGAGGACCACATGGCCAATACGCCGTCAGCCAAGAAGGCCACCCGCAAGATTGCTGCCCGCACCGCGGTCAACAAGTCGCGTCGTAGCCGCGTGCGCACGTTCATCCGCAAGGTCGAGGAAGCCATCACCGCCGGTGATCACGCTACCGCCTTTGCTGCTCTCAAGGCTGCCGAGCCGGAAATCCACCGCGCTGCCGGCAAGGGGATTGTCCATGCCAACCTCGCCTCGCGCAAGGTCTCCCGCCTCAACAGCCGCGTGAAGGCTCTCGCGGTCTGATTGCACAAGGGTCCGTGGCGCCGGAACGGCCGACACGGAACGACGAAAACGGGCTCCGCAAGGAGCCCTTTTTGTTGGTACGTGCATGGGGTAAGCTTTTCCGCCATCAAAGTGTCACATGACGAGTGGGTGACACAGTCGATGCGACGGGATTGGCGGGTGCGCTGGCGTTTTTTTCAAGACACTCCAATGCCTTGAAGGCATCGCCCCTGGGGCCCGGCTTGAGCCGCTGGAGATGAAAACAGCGTCAGGTGGAATAAATTTTTCACCATGGCTTTCTACCCTAAGCGTTGGAATCTGCGTTGAGTCACAGGCCCTTGCCAGACCGCCCTTTTCAAGGGCTGCGGGTGCGGATTTCCTCAGTTCAGAGTCAAGCCCCTATTTCAATGATTCACGTGTTGCGGGTCCCAGAACCACCCACTAATGTACTTTTGCCGGCGGGGAAAAAGAGGGGTGGAACGATCCTCTGAACCACCGGCCGGGACCGGAAACGGGCCTGGTTTTGGGGCAGTACCGGCAGCGATGCCGGGGAGTAAAAGCCGATGAAGATATTGTTGGTTGCGCCTCGGCGTGGCCGGTGAAATTGGACTTGGCAACGTTCAGAAGAGACCGCCGGTCGGTTCAGGCCGGGTTCAAGGGATAGGTCGATAGGGAAGCGGTGGTCCGCCACCGAAGGAAACGTGCGCCCGTGTCGAGCGGGCGTGGGGGCGGAGCTGTGTCCGAAAAAGGTTCAGAAAGAGCCGGGACGCAGCGGATAACAACAGCAACGACCGGGCTATGCGGACCGGGCGATAGAATTAATGGGGCTAGAACCAATGATGCGACAGGCGACTGCGGGAAGGGATGACTGGTCCGAGACCAGCGCACCCTCCCTTCCTCTCTCTACCCAAGGCGGCAAACCTGTCATGCTCGATCCAGCTTCCGATACCCAGCGTGATCTCTGGGCCCGCGTGCGGGCTCGCCTCAAGGCCGGTGTCGGCGAGGATGTGTTCACGTCCTGGTTTGCCCGTCTCGAGCTCGAGGAACTGGTCGATGACCTCGTGCATCTGTCGGCCCCGACCCGCTTCCTCTGCTCCTGGGTCCAGTCCCATTATGCCGAGCGCATTCTGGAAGCCTTCCGCCATGACGTGCCCGATGCCGGGCGCCTGCAGGTGACCATGCGGGTCAATGGCCAGGCGCGTCCGCGTCTTGCCGCCGCCACGACCGAGACGGCGCAGGAAGCCCCGGCTGCATCCTCCGCCCAGCCCGTTCCGGTCGCTCCCGTGCCTGCGACGCCGCGCCTCGTCCGCGACAATGCCAAGGGCGATGCCCTCTCGGGCAGCGCCATCGATCCGCGCATGACCTTCGATAGCTTCGTGGCCGGCTCGGCCAACGAAATGGCTTTCGGCGTCGCCAAGCAATTGGCCAATGCCGCGATCAACAATACCGTGACCTTCAATCCGGTCTATATTCATTCCACCGTTGGCCTGGGCAAGTCGCACCTGCTCAATGCCATCGCCCATGCGGTCTCGGAAGCCGATCCGTCCAAGAACATCGTCTATCTGACCGCCGACCATTTCATGTACCATTTCATTACCGCCGTGCAGCGCCAGAGCGCGCTCGGCTTCAAGGAATGGCTGCGTCGGGTCGACCTGCTGCTGATCGACGACATGCAATTCCTCCAGGGCAAGTCAGCCACCGAATTTGGCCATACGCTGGGCACGCTGCTGACCGGCGCCAAGCAGGTCGTGGTTGCCGGCGATGCGCCGCCGCGCGATCTCGAAATGCTCGACGAGCGGGTGCGCTCGCGCCTTTCCGGCGGCCTTGTGGTGCCGATCTCGACCTTCGACCTCGATCTGCGCCGCGATATCGTGCAGCGCCGCGCCGAGCAGGTGAATGCCCGCTTCGGCATGCAATTTCCCAATGCGGTGATCGATTACATCGCGCGGGCCGTGGTCAGCCATGGCCGCGATCTCGACGGGGCCGTCAATCGTCTCGTGGCCGCCAACCAGCTGACCGGCGAACTGATCACCGTGCCGCTGGCGGAAAAGACCCTGGCCGACCTGATCCGGGCCCGTGACGCCAAGCGCGTGCGCATCGAGGACATTCTCAAGGCCGTGTCGCGCCACTACAAGGTGCCGCGCAACGAATTGCTCTCGGCCCGCCGCTCGCGCGACGTGGTGCGTCCGCGCCAGATCGCCATGTATCTGGCCAAGGCGCTGACCGCCCGTTCGCTGCCCGAAATCGGCCGGCGCTTCGGTGGCCGCGATCACACCACCGTACTCCACTCGGTGCGCAAGGTGGAGCAGATGATCAAGGACGACCTGGAACTGGGCCAGGAAATCGAGCTGCTCAAGCGCATGCTGGAAGAGTAGTCACCGACCCGCCAAAGGCGGGCTCAAAACGGTCCGGTGGACCGTTTTGATGTGACTCCGCCCGAAGAGCTACGCTCGCAGGGGCACGAATTCCAGAGGCGCCTTCCAGCGGCACGCAGCGCAAGATATCTCCGGTGAAGCGATTTTAGGGCCAAACGTCCGAAGCAGGCTGAGAGACCTGCGGGCGGATGGCTGGCGCAGGGCGCGAATTCCGCAGACCCCGCGCAGCGGCCGGCACCATCGCCACTTTCCCGTGGCAATCCGCCGCCCGCCCTTGCCTTTTCATCAACGAATTGTAAATGTCCAAGCCCCGGTTCGCCGGGGTTTGCCGTCTTTAAGGGCGGGTTTTTGAGTGTCAGGGTAGGTTGAGAACATGAAAGTCACGCTCGAACGCAACCATCTGCTCAAGTCGCTGAGCCATGTGCATCGCGTCGTCGAACGTCGCAACACCTATCCCATCCTGGCCAATGTGCTGTTCAAGGCCGCAGATGACCGCGTCGAGCTGCGCGCCACCGACCTCGACATCGAGGTGACCGAGAGCCTGCCGGCCATGGTTTCGACGCCTGGCTCGACCACCGTGCCGGCCCATACGCTCTACGAAATCGTCCGCAAGCTGTCCGACGGGTCCGAAGTGCGGCTCGAGACCGATGGCGGCGAGAACATGGTGCTGACTTCCGGCCGCTCGCGCTTCAACCTCGCCTGCCTGTCGCCGGACAGCTTTCCCGATCTCAAATCGGGCGCCTTCGCCCATGAATTCGATATCGCCGCCGCCTCGCTGCGCGAGCTGATCGAACGCACCCAGTTTGCCATTTCCAACGAGGAAACGCGCTACTACCTCAACGGCATCTATTTCCATGCCGTCGAGAACAGCGCCACGGGCAGCCTTTTCCGCGCCGTGGCGACCGACGGCCACCGCATGGCCCGCGCCGAAATCGCCGCGCCTTCTGGCGCCGAGGGCATGCACGGCATCATCGTGCCGAAAAAGACCGTGGGCGAAGTCCAAAAGCTTCTCGATGGCGTTGACGGCGACGTGAAGGTCGAGGTCTCCGACACCAAGATCCGCTTCACCGTCGGCACGGTCGTGCTGCTGAGCAAGCTCATCGAGGGCACCTTCCCCGATTACGACCGCGTGACCCCCAAGAACAACGACAAGCAGATGCTGGTCGACAAATCCGGTTTCGCCATTGCGGTGGATCGTGTCTCGACCATCGCCTCGGATCGCGGCGGCAAGGCGGTCAAGCTGTCGGCGCAGAGCGGGCTCCTCGAGCTCTCGGTTACCAATCCTGATCACGGCACTGCCAGCGAGGAAGTGGCCGTCGACTTCGACACTGACGGGTTTGAAATCGGCTTCAATGCCCGATACCTGCTCGACATCATCCAGCAGATCCGCTCGGAAAATGCGGTCTTCCTGTTCAACGACGCCAATTCCCCGACCCTGGTCAAGGAAGAGGGCGAGGCCAACGCCCTCTACGTGCTGATGCCGATGCGGGTCTAGGCTGCGTCCCGAAGGGGAAATCGCGCCAGTGGAGCGATTTGAGCTGACGAGGCCTGAAGAGCTATGCTCTCAGGGCCCGGATGTGCGGCATATTCGATCACTTTCAACCTCAAAGGAATGGGGGCGGCGCGGAGTGACATCATGATCCGCCACATTTCCCGCCTGCGCCTCACCGCCTTTCGCAATTATGCCTCGGCCGCGCTTGATCTCGATTCCCGCCATGTCGTGCTGACCGGCTCCAATGGCTCGGGCAAGACCAATCTGCTCGAGGCCGTCTCTGTGCTCTCTCCGGGGCGCGGCCTGCGTGGGGCCAGTTTTGAGACGCTGCAATCGCAGGGTTCCGACCTGCCCTGGGCGGTTGCCGCCTCCATCGAGGCCTATGACGGCCCGGCCGATATCGGCACGGGGGCGACGCCCGAAGGCGGGCGGCGCGTGCGCATCAACGGCGCCAATGCCCGCTCCATCGAGGCGATGAGCGATTATCTGCGCGTGCTCTGGCTGACCCCGGCCATGGACGGCCTGTTTTCCGGCCCGGCCGGCGACCGGCGGCGCTTTCTCGATCGTCTCGTGACGACGCTCGTGCCTGCCCATGCCTCGGCCGTCTCCGACTTCGAAAAGGCCATGCGCCAGCGCAACCGGCTGCTCGAGGAGGATGGCGATCCGCGCTGGCTCTCGGCGGTAGAGGCGCAGATGGCCGAATTGGGCGCCTCGGTTCATCTCAACCGCACCGACAGCCTGGTTTCGCTGCAGGCACTGATCGCCGAGAGTCTCGACGATGCCAGTTTCCCAGCGGCCATCCTGTCGCTGACGCCCCTGTTCGACGATGTGCCCGAACCGGCCACCTCGGCAGCGCTGGAGAGCCTCCTTGCGCAACGCTGGCATGCCCTGCGCAGCCTTGATCGGGCGGCAGGACGCACCACATCGGGTCCACACCGGATCGATCTCGAAGTGCTGCATGCCCAAAAGCACATGCCGGCAGCCCTCGGCTCCACCGGTGAGCAGAAGGCGCTGCTGATCGGGCTGATCCTGGCCCATGCGCGGCTGGTGCGCTTGCGCACGGGGATCACGCCCTTCCTGCTGCTCGACGAGATTGCCGCCCATCTCGATCCGGACCGCAGGCGGGCGCTTTTCCTGGCGCTGGACGGGCTGGGAACGCAATGTTTCCTCACTGGCACGGACGCCATGCTCTTCGAGGCGCTGGGTGACCGGGCGCAGCGCATTTCGGTCCGCGACGGCCGGCTGGAGCTGCGGCCCTGAAATCCCCCGGAAATGGGCTCGAAACGGCCAATTTCCTTGGGGTTTGCCCCCTGTTCCGATAGAACGGAACGTGAGTTTTAACGACTGATTCGGATCTCATGAGCGACAGCGAAAACCCGACCCCGAACGAGTATGGCGCCGACAGCATCAAGGTGCTCAAGGGGCTCGACGCCGTGCGCAAGCGCCCGGGCATGTATATCGGGGATACCGACGACGGCTCGGGTCTGCATCACATGGTCTACGAGGTGGTGGACAACGCCATCGACGAGGCCCTGGCAGGCCATGCCGACCTCGTCACGGTGACGCTCAATGCCGACGGCTCCTGCACGGTGATCGACAATGGTCGCGGCATTCCGGTGGGCATCCACAAGGAAGAAGGGGTTTCGGCAGCCGAGGTCATCATGACCCAGCTCCATGCCGGCGGCAAGTTCGACCAGAATTCCTACAAGGTGTCCGGTGGCCTGCATGGCGTGGGCGTCTCGGTGGTGAATGCGCTTTCCGTCTTTCTCAAGCTGCGCATCCGCCGCGATGGCGAAATCCACGAGATGAGCTTCACCCATGGCGTAGCCGACGCTCCGCTCAAGGTCGTGGATACCTATGTCGAAGACAAGCAGCCCGGCACCTATGACGGGCGCTCCGGCTCGGAAATCACCTTCCTGCCCTCGACCGACACGTTCACAATGGTGGAGTTCGACTTCAAGACGCTCGAACATCGCTTGCGCGAGCTGGCCTTCCTCAATTCGGGCGTGCGCATCCTGCTGGCCGACCGCCGTCACCCCGAGCCGGTCGAGGTGGAGCTGTTCTACGAGGGCGGGCTCGAAGCCTTTGTCAAATATCTCGACAAGTCCAAGGCGCCGGTGATCGAAACGCCGATCGTCATGCGCTCGGAAAAAGACGGCATTACCGTCGAGGTGGCGCTGCAATGGAATGACAGCTACCACGAGAACGTGCTCTGCTTCACCAACAACATCCCCCAGCGGGATGGCGGCACGCATCTGGCCGGCCTGCGCGGCGCACTGACGCGCCAGGTGACCGGCTATGCCGAGAGCTCGGGCATCACCAAGAAGGAAAAGGTGACGCTTTCGGGCGACGATACGCGCGAAGGGCTGACCTGCGTGCTGTCGGTCAAGGTGCCAGACCCCAAGTTCTCGTCCCAGACCAAGGACAAGCTGGTGTCCTCCGAAGTGCGCCCGGCCGTCGAGAACATCGTCAACGAAAAGCTCGGCCAGTGGTTCGAGGAGCATCCCAACGAGGCCAGGACCATTGTCAGCAAGGTGGCCGAGGCCGCTGCCGCGCGCGAAGCGGCCCGCAAGGCGCGAGAACTGACCCGCCGCAAGGGCGCGCTCGAAATCTCGTCGCTGCCGGGCAAGCTGGCCGATTGCCAGGAACGCGATCCGGCAAAGTCCGAAATCTTCATCGTCGAGGGCGACTCGGCCGGTGGCTCCGCCAAGCAGGGCCGCGACCGCTCCAACCAGGCCGTGCTGCCGCTGCGCGGCAAGATCCTCAATGTCGAGCGCGCCCGGTTCGACCGGATGATCTCGTCCGATCAGGTGGGCACGCTGATTACCGCGCTCGGCACCGGCATCGGCCGCGAGGAGTTTAATCCGGACAAGCTGCGCTACCACAAGATCATCATCATGACGGACGCCGACGTCGACGGCGCCCACATCCGCACCCTGCTGCTGACCTTCTTCTATCGCCAGACGCGCGAGCTGATCGAGCGGGGCCATATCTACATCGCCCAGCCCCCGCTCTATAAGGCGACCCGCGGCCGGTCCGAGCTCTATCTCAAGGACGAGGTGGCGCTGGAGGATTACCTGCTCCAGGGCGGCATCGAGGATGCGGTGTTCAAGACCCGTGACGGCGCCGAGCATGCCGGGCATGACCTGCTGACCATTCTCCAGCAGTCGCGCGACATCGTCAAAGCCATCAACAATCTCAACACCCGCTACAATCGGAACCTGGTCGAGCAGGCCGCCATCGTCGGCGGGCTGGACCCCGACGGCATGGCCGATCCCGAGCGCAGCGAGGAAACGCTCAAGCGCGTTGCCAATCGTCTCGACCGGATTTCCGACGAGCTGGAGCGCGGCTGGAGCGGGCAGGTCACCGACGAGGAGGCGCTGGCCTTTTCGCGGACCGTGCGCGGCGTGACCGAGACCCACCAGATCGACCGGGCGCTGCTGCAGAGCGCGGATGCGCGCAAGCTCCGCCAGCTGGCCGAGCGGCTGGACGAATTGTTCGGCGGCGTGCCGACGCTGACCCGCAAGGGCGAGACGATCTCCATCTATGGCCCGGCGAGCCTGTTCAAGGCGGTGACCGATGCCGGACGCAAGGGCGTGTCGCTGCAGCGCTACAAGGGCCTGGGCGAAATGAATGCCGAGCAGCTCTGGGAAACCACGCTCGATCCCAATGCCCGCACGCTTCTGCGGGTCGAGATCGACCAGACCGACGAAGCCGACCAGATCTTCACCGCCCTGATGGGCGACCTGGTCGAGCCGCGCCGCGACTTCATCCAGGACAATGCCCTCAACGTCTCCAATCTGGACGTCTAGCCAGTAGCCACGACGCGGCTAAATCTCCCCGGTGGGGAGATTTAGCAGGCCGGGCCATCCGACAGAAGCCGGCCTGGCCTTGATGGATAACCGCTCAGTTCGCAGCCGACATCAGCGCGGTGCGCGCTTGGCCAGGATGCGCTGCAAGGTGCGCCGGTGCATGTTGAGCCGGCGCGCGGTTTCCGAGACATTGCGGTCGCAGAGCTCGTAGACGCGCTGGATATGCTCCCAGCGCACCCGATCGGCCGACATCGGGTTTTCCGGCGGCTCGGGCTTGTCTTCGCCGGTGGCCAGCAGAGCATTGATGACATCGTCGGCATCGGCAGGCTTGGAAAGATAATCCATTGCCCCGAGCTTCACGGCGGTGACGGCAGTCGCGATATTGCCATAGCCGGTCAGCACGATGGCGCGCGCATCGGCGCGTTTCTGGTGGAGGGCCGACACCACGTCGAGCCCGTTCCCGTCCTCGAGCCGCAGGTCGACCACGGCATAGGCCGGTGGGCGTTCGGCCACTGCCGCCAGGCCATCGGCAACGCTGCCGGCAATGCGTACTTCGAAGCCCCGCCGCGCCATTGCGCGTTCGAGGCGGCCCAGAAAGGCGACGTCATCGTCCACGAGCAGCAGGCTCGGATCGGTCGCCAGAAGATCTTCGATCGTGTTCATGGCTTTTCCATAATCGCTTGCTGACGATACGTCAAAATTCACCCACCGGATCGCAGGTCCAATGCATTGCGCTGCCAGGCGATGGTCACCCGCGCGTGTCCGCCCGGTTCGGCATTGTCGAAACGCAGCCGGGCGCCGGTTCGCTCCAGCAAGGTCTTGGCGATGAAGATGCCCAGGCCCAGCCCGCCCGGTTGATGCGCGTCGCTCCCCGCCGGATCGCGCGGGCGGCTGGTGAGATAGGGTTCGCCCAGCCGGGCGATGAGCTCGGGCGCAAAGCCCTTGCCGTCGTCGGTGATCGACACGGTGATCTCGGCCGGGTCCCAGGCGCTTTCGATGCGCACGGTCTGGGTGGCAAAATCGGTGGCATTCTCGATGAGATTGCCCAGCCCGTAGAGCAGCCCTACCGAGCGCGGGAAGACCGGCGCTGCGCCGGCCGCCTTTTCCGAATAGAACAGGATGACTTTTCCCCGTCCTTCATGCGGGCGGGCGACTTCGGCGAGGATGTCGGTAAGCGGGGCTTCGGCGAAGAGATCGGCCGGCTCGTTGCCCAGATTGCGCAGCTTGGCGAGGATGGCCCGGCACCGGGCCGATTGCGCGATGATCAGCTCCACGTCCTCGGCCAATTGGCTGCCCTCCTCCACCTCGGCGCGCATTTCCTTGGCGGCCAGGGCGATGGTGGAGAGCGGCGTGCCCAGCTCGTGCGCGGCAGCGGCAGCCAGCCCATCGAGCGCCGACAGCTGCTCGCGACGCGACAGGGCCAGCTCGGTCGCCGAGAGCGCATCGGCGATCTGGCGGGAATCGTGGGCCACCCTATTGGTATAGGCGGCGATAAAGACCACGCCGCAAATGATCGACACCCAGATGCCGATGACATAGATGCGGTTAAAGACCAGCCGCTCCGCCGGGTCCCAGGGCAGGGGCAGGTGCACGACGGAAATCAGCGAGGCGACGGCGCAGGCCAGAAACGCGATCAGGAGGGTCTGGCGCTGCGGCAGCGTCGTGGCCGAGACCGAAACGGGCGCCAGCAGCAGCAGCGAGAACGGGTTTTGCAGCCCCCCGGTCAGGGCCAGGAGTCCCCCGAGCTGGCAGAGGTCGAAGGTCAGTTGCAACGCCGCGACCCGCGGGGTGAGCCGCATATTGGCGCCGAAGCGCCAGACAAGGCCGATATTGAGCGCGGCGGAAAGCGCGATCAGCCCGAGACAGGCCAGAAGCGGGAGCGGGAAGCCAAGCCCCAGATAGACAAAGAGCACGCCGATCGTCTGCCCCACCACGGCAAGCCAGCGCAGCACGAGCAGCGATTGCAGGCGCAGCGGGCGCCATCCGGCGGGAAACAGATTGGGCAGCGGCGAGGGGCTGGTCATGGCCTCCTCATAGCCCATTTTTTCACGCAACGGGCACCATTTTCAGCGGCGCGGACGGCTGTCACAAGTGGCGTTAGGTAAGTTTGCGCGTATTTCAAGACCAAAAAATCCACAGGCACATTCTTGATCCTGTGCCGGCCGGGGCCATTTTAGGGTCATCGTGACTGGGAGACTGAACGACATGAACACAGCAATCATCAAACCTCAATGGTCGCCTCTGACCATCGGCCTCATGGTCCTTGGCTTTGTGATCTTCTGGCCCCTGGGCCTGGCCGTGCTCGGCTACATCCTGTGGGGTGAGAAGTTCGGCGGCTCTGCCGACAAGGCCCAGGCCTACTGGAACAAAGGATGCAGCTACGTGCGCAGCAATACCAAGAATGCCGGCTTCGGCCGCAGCACTTATGCCAGCTCGGGCAATGCCGCCTTTGACGATTATCGTGCCGAGCAATTGCGTCGCCTCGAAGAGGAACGCGCCCGTCTCGACGCCGAGATCGACGCCTTCCACGAATATATGGCCAACCTCCGCAAGGCCAAGGATCGCGAGGAATTCGACCGCTTCATGAGCGAACATCGCGGCAACCGCCAGGGCTACGGCGATCAGGCGCCAAAGAATCAGGACAGCTGGGGCAACCCAAATAACGGCTAGCCCGTTATAGCTCCCGACTTCCCGATCTCCTGAAGCCGGTTCTTCCCAACGGCCACTGCGGCGCCCCGAAAGGGGCGCCATTTTTATGCGCATTGCCCGGCGCGCGGCGCTAGACTGGCGCAGTCGATTCCTTTGTTCCCGTGCCGATGTTTTCTTTCCTGCGGCAAAGACCCGTCCCGCCCAGCGTCACCCATGTCGATCTCGATGGGGTGCGGACGGCTGTCGCCGTGCGGGTGAGCAAGCGGTCGCGCTCCTTCCGGCTGTCGCTGCCCTCGACCGGGCCGCTACTGAGCGTGCCCGAGGGGGCGCGCTGGAGCGATGCCGAGGCGTTCCTCGATCGGCATCGGCACTGGCTGGCAGCCCGCCTGCCGCGGACGGCCCAGGGACAGGTTCTGGCTGAAGGCATTGATCTTCCCCTGCGGGGTGTGCCGCATCGCGTCGTCGCCTCGGGCCAGCTCCGCGGTCGCGTCCAGCCCGGCGCCGACGACGATGGCCCGATCCTGCTTGTCCCGGGAAGCCCGGAACATCTGCCGCGCCGGCTTTATGACTGGCTCAAGGCCGAAGCGCTGGCGGATTTGCAGGCCCGCAGCGCGGTGCACGCGGCGCGGTTGGGCGTCACTGTCCGGCAGGTGCGCATGCGCAGCCAGTCGAGCCGCTGGGGCTCGTGTTCGTCCACTGGCAATATCAATTACAATTGGCGACTGATCCTGGCTCCGCCCCACGTGCTCGATTATGTCGCAGCGCATGAAGTGGCCCATCTTCTGGAAATGAACCATTCGCCCGCCTTCTGGGCCGAGGTCGAGCGCACCTTGCCCGACATGGCGAAAGGCCGGGCGTGGCTAAAAGCACACGGTCGCGCACTAATGGCCTGGCAGGCGCCCGGAGAAGGGGCGTGAGGCCCCTTCGTGCCCCGTTCCTGCCGCAATCGAGCGCCTAACAGGTCGCATGCACCGCCTCGTCGCCCTCATCGCGCTGATCTTCGCCTTCGCGTCCCTTGCCGGGACGACGACCGCGCATGCCCATCGCTATGTCAGCACGCCCATCGTGGTCCTCAACCATGTGGACGAGAACAACGTGGCCATTCCCGTCGTGGTGCAGATCCAGCGCGGGGAGATCGACCTTGGCTCGGGCATCGTCATGCCCTGCGGACCGCACCAGGCCATTCCCGTCACCGCGCCGTTATTGCCGCTGGCGCCGGAATGCGATGCGCCCATCCCGCAGGCTCATGCCACCGACCAGCGCTGGTCCAACCCGCTGCCGCTGCGACCGCCCATATCCTCCTGAAGAAAAGCCCGCCCTTTCTTCCCGCTCATGGCCTTTTGTGGCCGAGGATATGATGATGTCGATTGTTTCCGACGCGACCCTGTCGCGCCGCGCCGTGCTGGCTGGTCTTGCCAGCTTCGGCGCCCTTGCCCTTGCCGGTTGTACCACCACCGGCGCTACCCGTACCGCCCCGTCCGAGCCGGTTCGGCCAGCTGTTCCGCCCGAAATCCTGGCGATGTATGCCGCGCGCCCCGAGGAAGACCATCCGGTTCCTGCGGCCGATATTTCCATGATGAACCCGATCTACTGGCGCCAGGAAGTGGCCAACACCACCGGTGAGGCCGAAGGCGCGGTGGTGGTGGATACGGCCAATTACTTCCTTTATTTCACCATGCCCAATGGCCGCGCCATGCGTTACGGCGTCGGCCTGGGCCGGGCCGGCTTCGAATGGAGCGGCAAGGGCCACATCGCCTACAAGCGCAAATGGCCGGTCTGGACCCCACCCGCCGAAATGATCGAGCGCCAGCCCGAGCTGGAAATGTATCGCCATGGCCAGCCGCCGGGCCTGCTCAATGCGCTGGGTGCCCGCGCGCTCTACATCCACCAGGGCAATCGCGACACGCTCTACCGGGTGCATGGCACCATGGACGTGGCCACGATCGGCACCGCCGTATCGAGCGGCTGTGTCCGGCTGCTGTTCCAGGATATTATCGACCTGCACGATCGGGTGCCCAACGGCGCCCCGATCCTCGTGATCTAGGCACACAAGCTACCAATGCAAAAGGCCCCGGTTTCCCGGGGCCTTTTTTGTGCGTGGTGGTCAGAAAGGTCAGTTCCCGAAGATCAGGTCCATCAGCGTCCGCTGAGAATTCTGCTGCTGGTAGACCGGTTGCTGGCCCATATCGGCAGGCGGGGCGAACTGGCCCTGTTGCTGGGGCTGGACATAGACCTGCTGGTTCTGCGCGGCCGGGGCGCTGGGGACCCAGACCTGCTCGCCGGTGGCCGGGTCCACCACCAGGATCATCGGCAGGCCGGTATCGGGATCGATCGGGGCGCTGTTGTCAAAGCCGTTGCTCTGGCCCTGCAGCGGATAACCGGTCACCGGGTCGATGGCCTGGCCATTGGCGTCATAGGTGACGCTCTGGCCCTGGTCGAACTGTTCCCAGCCGCCCTGCTGCGTGCCGTCAGTGATCATCTGGCCGGTCGTGGCATCATATTGCATGCCTGTGGCCGGATCGGTCATCACACCGGTCTGGATCGGCGGATTGGCCGATTGTCCCTGCACCGGTTGCAGGCCCTCGATCGGCTGGCCTGTGGTGGGATCAATGGCATAGGTCTGTCCGGTGGCCGGGTCGGTCATGGTCTGGACCGGCTGGCCCGTGCCGCCATCGACATATTGCACCATGGGCTGGCCGGTATTGGGATCGATCAGCGGCTGTCCCGTATTGGGGTCGATCATCTGCTGGGCGATCATCTGGCCGGCATAGGAGCCGCCCGGGATCGGAGCCGGGCTGCGCCCTTCATGCGCCTTGGCCATGAACTGCGACCAGATCGATGCCGGCACGTTGCCGCCGGAGAGGCGCGTACCGCGATTGTCGTCATTGCCCAGCCACACGCCGGTGACCATGGCCGAGGTATAGCCGACGAACAGCGCATCGCGAGATTCCTGGGACGTGCCGGTCTTGCCCGCATATTCCCAGCCGCCGACGCTGGCGCCACGGCCCGTGCCAACTTCCACCGCCGTCTCCAGCATGTCGTTCATCTGGGCCAGCACGGTAGGATCGATGACCCGGCCGGGGCCGGCATCGGAGGCCTCGTAGAGCACCTTGCCCTCGACATCGGAAATATTGGTGATGACGTTGGGAATGACGCCATTGCCGCCATTGGCGAAGGGAGCATAGGCGCTGGTGAGCTCGAGCAGGTTCACTTCCTGGGTGCCCAGCGCGATGGACGGCACCGGGGTAAGGTTGGACGAAATGCCCATGCGCATGGCCACTTCCACCACCTTTTCGGGGGTGACGTCGATGGCCAGCCGCCCGGCAATGGTGTTGAGCGAATAGGCCAGACCCTGCCGCAGCGTTACCGTGCCGGCATAATTGCCGGTCGCGTTGCGCGGGCTCCAACCATTGTATTCAAACTGGGCGTCCTCGGCCAAAGTATCGGGCGTATAGCCCTTTTCCATGGCGGCCAAGTAGACGAACGGCTTGAACGTCGAGCCCGGCTGGCGCTTGGCGGTCACGGCGCGGTTATACTGGCTGGCCTGGTAATCGACGCCCCCGACCATGGCGCGCACCTTGCCATCGACATCCATGGCCACCAGCGCACCCTGGCTGAAGCCGCGATTGCTGCCTTCATTGGCCACGGCTTCCTTGACGATGAATTCGGCATCGCGCTGCAGCTTGTAGTCGATGGTGGTCTGCACGATCACGTCGTTCTCGATATCGCCGATATAGGACGTCATCAGGCTCTCGACCCAGTCGGCGACGTAGGATTCCGAGCCGCGCACCACAGTGCGGACCTGCTGGTCGGGATCGATACGGGCAGCATCGGCTTCCTCGCGGGTAATATAGCCTTCCTGCGCCATCGAATTGAGCACCAGGCGCTGCCGTTCGCGGGCGCGGTCGGGATTGGTCTTGGGATTATAGACAGAAGGCGCCGGCAGGATGCCCACGAGCATCGCAGCCTGGCCGAGCGAGAGATTGCGCGCCGAGACACCGAAATAGGTCTGGGCTGCGGCCTCGATGCCGGTGGCACCCTGTCCGAAGAAGACCCGGTTCATGTAGAGTTCGAGAATTTCTTCCTTGGTGAAGTTCTGCTCCAGCCAGACGGCAAGGATGGCTTCCTGGACCTTGCGGCCCAGGGTCTGGTCGGGCGTGAGGAAGAGGTTCTTGGCCACCTGCTGGGTGATGGTGGACGCCCCGCGGGTCACGCCGCGGGCCTGCACCGATTCCACCGCAACCGCCATCAGGCCGATCGGATCGACGCCGAAATGGCTCATGAAGCGGCGGTCTTCGGAGGCGATGAATGCGGCCGGCACATATTGCGGCAGTTCGCGGAAGGTCACCGCTTCGCCGCCGGTCTGGCCGCGATTGGAGATCAGCGTGCCATCGGCGGCAAGAATGCGGATATTGGGCGGACGCTCGGGAATGGCCCAGGTATTGGCGGCCGGCAATTGCGCGCCGTAATAGACGATGATGCCGATAACGGCCAGCCCGCCCCAGAGGCAGGCGACAAAGCCCCACCACAAAAGGCCGATGAGAAATCCGCCCGAGCGGCGTTTCTTCTTGCGCGGCCGGGCAGGCTCGGCCTTGCCCTTGCGCGGCGGTTTGCCCCCCGATTTCGACGGCTTGCCGCCGCCCCCATTGCCGCCGGCCGGACGCTCGGTATCCACCGAAAAGGCCATGGTCTGGCCCATGCCGGTCGACGCTGCGGCCATGCGGGGTTCGACGCGCTGGCTTTTAGCCGCGGGGCGTTGCTGCGGCCGGCTTTGTTTGCCGGCAGGGGCACCAACACGGTCATCGGCCGAAATACGGAAATCCATCAAGCAAACCTGTCGCAGAGGGGGATCACGCTGCTTCTACCTTGTTCCTCCATTGAGGGAAACAATTGGTAAGCGAGCGGTTAACCGGTCCAGCTCCGGCGCTTCCGCCGCTCATGGCAGCACGACTGCGCTTTTCCGCGTCAAATGTGGCCGGTTTATGGGGCAGAGGACGAGATTGCCTCCGGTGTTGCCGGCCGGACACGTCGATCACTTTGTGTTGCGACGATCACGATTGCGGAACGCGGGAGCCATTTCGGGCTTGAATGAGATTATTGCTTAAGGAATTTCTTCATGCCTTACCTCGAGACCCGGGACGGGACTGAACTCTATTTCAAGGAATGGGGCGAAGGTCGTCCCGTCATCCTTCTTCATGGCTGGCCGCTCTCGGCCGACAGTTGGGACGATGGCGCCCTGGCCTTCGCCAATGCCGGCTATCGCGCCATTGCCTATGATCGGCGTGGCTTCGGCCGCTCCGACCAGCCCTGGACCGGATATGATTACGATACGCTCAGCGATGACCTCGCCGATGTGATCGAAGCCACAGATGCCGAAGACGCCGCGTTGATCGGTTTTTCCATGGGTGGAGGCGAGGTGGCCCGCTACATGTCGCGTCATGGCGGCCGCAATGTCACACAGGCTGGCCTCGTTGCCTCGGTCGTGCCCTATATGCTCAAGACCGCGGACAATCCCGACGGCACGCCCCAGGATGTGTTCGACGGGATGACCGAGGGCATGAAGGCGGACCGGGCCAAGTTCTTCACGGACTTCTTCAAGACCTTCTTCGGTCTGTCGCTGCTCGATCATCCCACCTCGGACGATGAGGCCCATCACGCCTGGCTCGTGGCGATGCAGGCGGGTCTGCGCCCCACCCTGGCCTGTGCCGAAGCCTTCGCGACCACCGACTTCCGTCCCGACCTCGCGAGCTTCTCCGTGCCGACGCTGATCGTGCATGGCACCGCCGACAAGACCGTGCCGATTGATGCGGCCGGTCGTGCGGCAGCCAAGGGCATCGCCAATTCGACCCTCGTGGAATATGAGGGCGCCCCCCACGGGCTCTTTGCAACGCACAAGGACCAGCTGATCGCCGACCTGCTGGATTTCCTCAAGCGATAAGCGGGGGGCGCGGTCGGTGACCTCTTGCCGGCTGCCCCGCTTAACAGGCAAGAAGGGCCATGCGCTTGCTCAAACCGGTCCTTCTTGCCGCCTTTGCTCTGCTGACCATCAATGTGGCTCAGGCCCAGCCCGTCGCCCAGGCACGGGCCGATGCGCTTGACGCCTATGCCCGGGCAGCTCCCCAATTGGGCGCCCAGACCATGGGCGTCGACACGCGCGCCTATGCCGATGCCCTACAATATGGTCGCTTTGTTTCAGGCCATTGGGGCGGAGAAATTGCGCTCGATATCGCCGAGGCCCAGGATAAAAGCGGTGCCTGCGCGCGCTTTGCCGCCTATGTGCGCATTCCGCCCGAGAACGGGCGCGTCCGGCTCGTGCTCTGCCCGCAATTTTCCAGCACTGGCGCCGATGCTCTGCGGCGGCTGACCATGCTTCACGAGATGGTGCATGTGGTTGCCGGCCCCGATGAATGCCGGGCCATGGCTTTTGCCGCCCTGGTCGAGCAACTCGCCTATGGCGCCTACACGCCGGTGGACCGCTATTGGCAGGCCAATGACTGCGCGCGCTCGTCCTTCAGCCTGCCTTGACCGGGCAAGCTGCAAACGAACCGATCAGTCGTCACCCATCTTGAGGGCCTTGATGAAGGCTTCCTGGGGAATTTCCACCGAACCGAACTGGCGCATGCGTTTCTTGCCCGCCTTCTGCTTTTCGAGCAGCTTGCGCTTGCGGGTAGCGTCGCCGCCATAACACTTGGCCGTCACGTCCTTGCGCATGGCGCGGACGGTTTCACGGGCGATGATCTTGCCGCCGATGGCCGCCTGGATGGGAATGACGAACAGGTGCGGCGGGATCAGCTCCTTGAGCTTTTCGCACATGATGCGCCCGCGCGATTCCGCCACGCTGCGGTGCACCAGCATGGAGAGCGCATCGACCGGTTCGGCATTGACCAGGATCGAGAGCTTGACGAGGTCACCTTCGCGATGTTCGCCCAGCTGGTAGTCGAAGCTGGCATAGCCCTTGGAGATCGACTTCAGCCGGTCGTAGAAATCGAACACCACTTCGTTGAGCGGCAATTCGTATTCAACCATGGCACGCTGGCCGACATAGGACAGGTTGGTCTGGATGCCGCGCCGGTCCTGGCAGAGCTTGAGGATGGCGCCCAGATATTCATCCGGCGTCAGAATGGTCGCCTTGATCCAGGGCTCGCGGATTTCCTTGATCTTCATCACGTCCGGCAGGTCGGCCGGATTGTGCAGATGCATGGTTTCCCCGCTCGTCAGCTCGACCTCATAGACCACCGAAGGGGCGGTGGCGATGAGATCGAGATCGAATTCGCGGCTGAGGCGCTCCTGGATGATTTCGAGGTGCAGCAGCCCCAAGAAACCGCAGCGGAAGCCGAAGCCCAGCGCAGCCGACGTTTCCATTTCAAACGAGAAGCTGGCATCGTTGAGCCTGAGCTTGCCCATGGCGGCGCGCAGCTCGTCGAAGTCCGAGGCATCGACCGGGAACAGGCCGCAGAACACCACTGGCTGCGCCGGACGGAAGCCGGGCAGGGCGTTCTGGGTGGGCTTTTTGTCCTCGGTGATGGTGTCGCCGACATTGGTATCGGCCACTTCCTTGATCGAGGCGGTAAAGACGCCCAGTTCGCCCGGGCCCAGTTCCTTGACCTCGACCAGCTTGGGCGTGGTGACAGCGACGCGATCCAGCTCGTAGACGGCGCCCGAGGCCATCATGCGGATGCGCTGGCCCTTCTTCATCACCCCGTCGATGATGCGCACCAGCACCACGACGCCCAGATAGGTGTCGTACCAGCTGTCGACGAGCAGCGCCTTGAGCGGGGCATTGAGTTCGCCCTTGGGTGCGGGCAGGCGAGTGACGATGGCCTCGAGGACCGCATCGATATTGAGCCCGGTCTTGGCCGAAATCTCCACCGCCTCGGACGCATCGATGCCGATGACGTCCTCGATCTGGGTCTTGACGCGCTCGACATCGGCAGCGGGCAGGTCGACCTTGTTGAGGACCGGCACGATCTCGTGATTGGCGTCGATGGCGTGATAGACATTGGCCAGCGTCTGCGCCTCGACGCCCTGCGAGGCATCGACGACCAGGAGCGAACCCTCGACGGCGGCCATGGAGCGCGACACTTCATAGGCGAAGTCGACGTGGCCGGGCGTGTCGATGAGGTTGAGCACGTAATCCTGCCCGTCCTTGGCCTTGTAGTTGAGCCGGACGGTCTGCGCCTTGATGGTGATGCCACGCTCGCGCTCGATATCCATCGAGTCGAGAACCTGTTCCTTCATTTCGCGCAGATCGAGCCCGCCCGTCATCTGGATGAGGCGGTCGGCGAGCGTGGACTTGCCATGGTCGATATGAGCGACGATGGAAAAATTGCGGATATTGCTGAGCGGCGTGGTCATGGCGCGCTGATAGCAGAAGCCCGGGGCCCAAGAAAGATGGTTTCCGTAGGCTTAACGGGGCTTTTGCGCAACGGTGGACGGGCACACCGCGTTGCAGAGGTCATGCGCGCCATGTCCTTTGCCCTCGCCATCCTTCTCGCTGCGGCCCCGCCTCTGGCTGCGCAGGATATTTTTCAGCCTCTTCAGGACCTGGTGGAAGAGCTCGTGCCTCAGCGCGCCGCCCCGCGTCCGGCGCCTGAGCCGGTGCGGCCCGTGCCGCCCACGCCTGCAGCCGAACGGCCTGGAGCCGAAGCGGAGGAGCCGACCGATGCGCCGCCTCTGCCAAGACCCCGGCCCGAGGACGCACAGGAGGCCGAGATCGCCGCCGAGCCCGAACCCGACACGGCGGCCCCAGCCTCCGGCGTTGTCGAGCCGTCAGCCAGTGCCGAGCCGGACCGCGTCTATCAGACCGCTTGCCCCGCCCTGCTCTCGGGCCGTGTGGTGGGCGAGATGCTGCCGCCCATAACCGAGGGCATTTGCGAAGAGCGGTCGCCGCTCTCGGTAAACGCCGTCAGCGCCAATGGGCATGAGATCGGCTTTTCGAGCCCCGTCACGACCAATTGCGCCATGGCCGACGCGCTGGCCGACTGGGTGGCCGAGGTGGATGCCTATGCGACGGCCGCGCTCAAGACACCCGTCACCACGCTCAATACCGGCACCTCGATGATGTGCCGCAATCGCAATGGCGGCGACGAGAGCTTTGTCTCCGAGCACGGCTTTGCCAATGCCCTCGATGTGGTCGGCTTCACCCTGGAAGACGGCACGAACATTGCTGTCGAAGCCGACTGGCTCCCCGCCTCGGCGCCTGAAGGCAGGCTCTTGCGCCAGGCCCATGGCGCGGCCTGCGCACGCTTCACCACCGTTCTGGGGCCCGAAGCCAATGCCGAGCACGAGGATCATTTGCACCTCGATCTCGGCTGTCACGGTCAGGCCTGCACGGCGCGAATTTGCGAGTGACGTTGGCGGACCTGATTTTATCGGGGATGATGCACGGGCAGATCGGCCCAGTCGCGGAGGGCGAGGCAGTCCGGATGCGGCAAGGTATGTGGGCGCGGCACGGGGCGCAGCCGCGCCAAAAGGCGGCGGAGCAAGGACATTTCTGTCTCCGGTGAATGAGTTCGGGAATGATCTGACCATGCGCCGCGCACCCCAATCGGGCAATGGACAACCTTATCCGCCTCATTATAGAAAATCTATATGAGCAAGAGCTTTCCCATTCCCCTCAACGCGCTGCGGGCCATCGAGATCGTGGCCCGGCGCGGGGCGCTGGCGCCGGCGGCCGAGGAACTGGGCGTAACAGTCGGGGCCGTCAGCCAGCATTTGC
Source organism: Devosia chinhatensis (assembly GCF_000969445.1). Taxonomy (NCBI): domain Bacteria; kingdom Pseudomonadati; phylum Pseudomonadota; class Alphaproteobacteria; order Hyphomicrobiales; family Devosiaceae; genus Devosia; species Devosia chinhatensis. The sequence goes on from NZ_JZEY01000061.1 coordinate 1,050,598, forward strand.
GCCGCGCCGAGGAGCGGCTGGGCGTCGAACTCTTCGCCCGTACGCCACAGGGCCTGCGCCCCCTGCCGGCCCTGCTCGCCGTGCTGCCGCTGCTTTCGGGCGGGTTCGGCCAATCGCAAGAGGGACTGGCCGGCCTGAACGGCGCCCATGACAGCGTCCTCAATGTCACGGTGGGCAGCGTCTTCGCGTCACGCTGGCTGATCTGGCGCGTGCGCAAATTCGCCACCCTGCCGCAGGGGCTGGAAGTGCGCCTCAACGTCACCGCGGAAATGGTGGACCTGTCGCGGCCCGACATCGATTGCGGGATCCGCTACGGAGATGGCCACTGGCCGGGCACCCGGTCCAGCCTGATCGGCGGGCAAGAGTACCAGCCTGTCTGCTCGCCGCTATTGCTGGAGCGCCTGTCGACGCCCGCGCATCTGGCCGGGGTGCCGGTTATTGCCGACAATACCTCCATGCTGGACTGGCCCAACTGGCTCTCCAGCGCCGGGGTTGATCCGAAGATGAAGCTTTCCGGTCCACACTATTCCGATGCTTCCCTGGCCTTCGATGCGGCCATCGATGGGCAGGGCGTGCTGCTGGCCGCCGATATGATGAGTGCCGATGCGGTCAGCGACGGGCGGCTTGTGCGGCCTTTCGAGCATCCGGTGCGCAGTCCGCGCGGCTATTACCTCGCCGTTGCGCAGGGCCGCCGGGAAAGCCACAAGCTCAAGCTGTTCCGCGACTGGCTCGCTGCCGAAACGGCCGCCAGCGCCCGTGGGTACCGGTTTCAGGCTGCGGATTAGCAAGCGCATTCCGTCCTGCCAGTTGGTGTATTTCTGCAAATTTATTGTGCTTATTCGGCAGGTGGCGCTGCGTTCATCCCAGAATCTGGGCGTGAGCGCCGCAGATAGACGAAAACTGCCGCCTGTGCTCTGCTAGACTGCAAAGCAAAGAGGCGAGGGCAGCATGGACGACGTCATCATTCTGGGCGCTGGCATTGTCGGGATCGCGACGGGCATCCACCTGTTGCGGCGCGGGCGCAGCGTCACCCTTGTCGACAAGAGCGCGCCGGGCCGGGAAACCAGTTTCGGAAATGCCGGCATCATCCAGCGCGAAGGCGTGCGCCCCCATGCTTTCCCCCGCGACTTGCAGACCCTGTTGCAGGTGGGGCTGCACCTGTCCACGGCTGCCCGCTATGAACCGCTGGCGCTGCCCAAGCTGGCGCCACCGCTCTTGCGCTATTGGTGGGAATCGTCCCCCGACCATTATCGCAAGGTCGTGCAATCCTATGCGCCGCTGATCGGACGCTCCATCCTGACCCACGACGATCTCATCAAGGCCGTGGGGCCAGAGGCGGACGCGCTGATTTCCCGCTATGGCTGGCATCTTGCCTTTCGCAGCCAGGACAAGTTCGAAAAGGAAATCCGCAAGGCCCAGGGCGACCACGAACAGTTCGGCATCGGCTACAAAGCGCTCGATTGGCCAGCGCTCAAGGCAGCCGAGCCCAATCTGCTGGGCAAGCTGGTCGGCGCCATCCACTGGACCGATCCCTGGACCGTGAAGGACCCCGGCGCGCTGGTGGGTCTTTACTTCGGCCTCTTCGAAAAGCTGGGCGGCACCTTCGTGCACGGCGCGGCCGACGGCTTGCGCCAGGACGGCGCGAATTGGATCACCCGGGTCGATGGGCAAGCCCTGCGCGCCCGGCAGGCCGTCATTGCGCTCGGCCCCTGGGCGCCCGATGTGCTCGAACCGCTGGGCTATCGCCTGCCGCTATTCGTCAAGCGCGGCTATCACATGCATTATGCCGCTGCCGATGACGCCGCTCTGCGTCACCTGCTGCTCGACCCCGAGGTCGGATATGCCATGGCACCCATGGCCGCGGGCATTCGCATCACCACCGGCGCCGAATTTTCGCTCCGCGATGCCGCGCCGACACCCATCCAGCTGGCCAAGGCCGAAAAGGCGGCGCGCGAGCTTTTTCCGCTCGGTGCCCGGCTCGACCCCCAGCCGTGGAAGGGGGCGCGTCCCTGCACCCCCGACATGATGCCGATTATTTCCCAGGCTCCTGGCCATGCCGGGTTATATGTGGGCATCGGCCATGCCCATCACGGCTTTACGCTCGGGCCGGCAACCGGGGAGCTTCTCGCCCAGATGATGACGCACGAAGACACTGCCATCGACGTGCACCCCTTCCGCATGGGGCGGTTTCTGGGGGCCTGAGCCGCCAGGCCCGGCAGCGCCTGCGTGCCTAGCTTCCGATCAACCGGCGGAGCTTGGCGATCGCCGTGTCGCTGCTTTCGCGATAGGCTATAGTGCCCTGGAAGTCGCCATTGCGGTCGAGCAGGAACACCGAGGCGGTATGGTCCATGGTGTAATCGCCTCCTTCGAGCGGCACTTTTTCGTAATATACCGCCCAGGCCTTGGCGGCCTTTTCGACCTCTTCCGGCGAGCCGGTGAGGCCGGTCACATGGCTCGTCCACGACACGTAGTCGCCGATGATCTCGGCCGTGTCGCGCTCGGGGTCGACAGTGACGAAATAGGCCTTGAGGTCCCGGGCTTCAGCGCCCAGCCGGTCATACCAGCTCGTCATCTCGGCCAGCGAGGTGGGGCAGACTTCCGGGCAATGGGTAAAGCCGAAGAACAGCATGGACGGGCTGCCCGTGAGGCTGTCGCGGGTAAAGGTTTCCCCGTCCGCGGTTTGCAGCCGGTAATCCCCTTGCCCCAGCCCGGCCACCGAAGTGGGCCGGACCATTGTCGTATAGGCATAGAGCCCGGTGGCGGAGAGAGCCGCCACTGCCACGAGCGACCAGAGCGCCGTGCGCAGATGCAAAAGGCGCATTTGTTAGTGCCCCATGGCCTGCGACGCGGCCGTGCCGCCGGCCATCAGGTCCAGGGTGATTGTGCCCGCCTTCTCGAAAATGAGCGTCACCGGCACCGCGTCTCCCTCGGCAATAGCGGCGTTGAGGCCCATGAACATGAGGTGATAGCCGCCCGGCGCCAGCGACACGCTTTCACCGGCCGGGATCAGAAGGCCATCGGTAAGCTGGCGCATTTTCATCACATCGCCCTCCATGGCCATTTCGTGAATTTGGCCTTCCTTGGCGATGCCGGTTTCGACACCGACCAGGCGATCGTCCTCGGTGCCGGTATTGGTGATGGTCATGAAGCCGCCCGCCACCGGCGCATTGGGCAAGGTGGCGCGGGTGAAGGCACCTGAAATCTCGATCGCACCGATAGTGACCGGTGCTGCGTCCTGCAGGGGGGCGTCGGCATGGCTCGCAGTGGCCTGGGCCCAGGCGGGCAGGCCGGGCGCCAAGGCTGCGGCGGCAGCGAAGGTGAGGGCGACGGCGAAACGATATCGGGTCATGGTCTGTCCTTTCAAGGCAGAATAATCTGGGTGCGGACACGCGCCAGCGTGAACCGATCCAGGCGCAAATCAAGAGTGAAATCCCAGGGTCCCGGGAGCGGAATGGTTTGCCCCTCGACGCGCCAGAGCCCGTCACGGAGCGTTGCAGGCACCTTGATCGGTTCGATTCCCAGTTCCGGTGCCGACAGGGTCAATTCGACAGTCAAGGGTTCGACCGGGGCGCCGAGGAGGTCGGTGAGGCCGATATCGATGGCGACAGGGCCGGCGCGGCCCGGCGTGATCACGAGGTCAGCCATGACCTCTTGATCCATGGCATGCGCATAAAGCGGGGCTGACGCCTCTTCGGCCGAAACTGCCGCCGCTGCGATGGCACGCGGCGGCGGGGTAAACCGCCAGCCCGCGGCAAGCGCGAAGATAATAAGGACCAGCCCGATCTCGAGAAGGATGGCCTTGCGCAATTGGCCGCGCGCCCGAATTGTGCCCTCAAGCGCGGGATGGGTCAGGCGGAAGCGGTTCCACACCGCCAGACCCAGAAGCGCGATCATCAGGCCCAGCTTGGCCGCAAGAATGACGCCATAAGGGGCAAGCCAGGCCGGGCCGGGCGGCCCCATCTGGACAGCGGCCAGCACCCCGCCCGAAATCAGGATCGGCGCGACGGCAAAGGGGATGAAGCGCGAGAATTGCCGCAGCGCCCGGTCAGCCGCATGGCTTTGTTCGCGCAGCCAGATCGAGAGCGGCAACAGCGCGCCGATCCAGAACAGGATGCCGGCAATATGAAGGACTACTGCAATGCGGGTCAGCCATTGCGGCTCGGCAGCTCCGGCATGGCCGCTCAGCGCCAGCGCCAGCGCAGCCAGTCCCCAGCCGATCAGGGCCAGGACGCGAAAGCGATGGAGCGAGATCAGACCAAACAGCAGCGCCGCAACCAGCAGCATCGTCGTCAGGCCATAGCGCGTGGCATAGCCCGTCACCCAGGCATCGGGCGAGAACAAGCCCATGGGGGTCACGCCCAGCGCATCGGCGCCGTGAAGGCCAAGACTGACGGGTGCCACGACGAGGCCGAGAAGATTGACTGCGCCAGCCAGCCTGCGGGCTTGATCCGGCAAGGGCGCGGCAAGGGCAAAGATTGCCGTGCCCAGCCCCAGAAACAGGGTCGCGAACAAGGCAGTCTTGCTGGCCCAGAGCAGGATGCTGGTGGCGAGCGAGGCGGCGGCAATGTCCGGAACCGTTCCGCTCTGGCTGCCGATGGAAAAGACCACGGACCCAGCGACCGGGTGGGCATCGACCGACACCACCCGCCAGCTGAGGACATGCGTGCCTTCGTCGACTTCGGCCGGCAGAGGCACGACGACCGTCTCTCCGCCCATGGTCGTGGCGGTCAGGTCAAGACTGTCGCCGCCGGGGCCGATCAGGGTGATGACCAGCGGGCTGACCGGCTCGTTGAAGACGAGGCTGACCTCTGCGGGTGCCTGTGCGAGCATGGCATTGGCCGCAGGCACGCTCGAGAGCATCTGTGCATGCGCCAGCACCGGCACCGCGCCGGCCAGCATGAAGGCCAGGGCGAACAGAGGCGCGACAAGGCGGGCGACGACGGCAATCATCGGCTTCTCCTGTGCTCAAGGGGCGTGCGGGCGGGGCGCAGCGGCCCCGCCCTGACCGGGTCCTAGTGACCGGCGCCGCTCGCGGCAGGGACCAGAGTCAGGCTGGGTGCGGGCATGTCGCCGGTTTCGTCGGTGTCGATCCAGGCTTCCTCGCCATTGGCGCATTCCTGGATGGCCGGGAAGTAGAATTTCCCTGGCTCGAGCGTGTCGGCAAAGGTGCCCCGGAAGACGAATTCGTCATACCATTCGTTGGGCAAATTGCCGTTGGACCAGACGATTTCCTTGACGCCCTCGGCCACCTCCGTGCCGTGGTTGAGATAGGTGTTCTGATAGGGGCCGGTGACGGTTTCGAGGTCCCAGCCGGCCTTGGGCATCGGCTTGACCGAGAAGAAGCCCTCGGGGATCTGGATGCGGACGGTATGGGTGGCTTCGGTGCCGCAGCCATGGGGTACCCGCAGCACGGCCTTGAAGCCGGAGCCGATCGCGGCCTCCTGGACTTCGAGCGTGGCATGGGCAAAGGCCGGGGCAGCCAAGGCAAAGAGGGTGGTTGCGGCCAGTGTGGCGCGGGCAAAAGTGCGGATCATCGGATGATCTCCAGTCAAAAAGGGTCTGATAGGCGGCATGCCGCCAGGAAAATGAATCAGACCGTGACGGGAGGCGCGCGCGATTGCCCGAAATGATCGGGTCGCACGCTCTTCTGCGCCGGGGGCGCCTGCGCAAAATGGATGATGTCGGCGGTGGTGGGGACCTCGACGACGAGGGCCGGCGGCAGGATTGCGGCCAGCTGCTGCTTGGCGATGCCCATGGCCGGGCAGGTAAGGGCCGCAGCGGAAGCCGGATCGCCATTCTCGTCCTGCGCCATGGGCTGGCAGACCGACCAGGCATCGAGCGTCGAATAGCCGATGGCGTTGAGATCGCGCTGCAATCCCGCGGCCTGATGCAGCGGCAACAGCAACGTCAGCACATAGATGGCCAGAACCGCAAAAGCGGCTCCCATCTCGCGCATCATTGTCCGCCGGCTGTTGTTCATCGGGCTCCTCGTCCTCTGGCCAATAGCCCGACGCGCACCGACCCACAAGCGCCAACCACGCCATGGGCTGCACCCAAAGTGTCGCAGCACAGATTCTCATTGCACCTAACTTAGAATCGTTCTAAGCATTGTTTGGAATCATTCTAAAGTTCGAGGCTGCCATGCTGCGTCTCTGGCCCGATAATCGCCGCGATTTCTCGACCCTTTCCGAGCGCGAAATTCTGTCGCTGGCTATTGCCGCCGAAGAGGAAGACGGGCGCATCTATTCCGAATATGCCACCCGCCTGGGCGAGACCTATCCCGGCAGCGCCGCCCTGTTCGAGGGCATGGCAGCCGAGGAGGACGAACACCGCCGGCGCCTGCTCGATCTCTACGTACTGCGCTTCGGCACCCATCTGGTGCCGATCCGGCGCGAACATGTGCGCGGCTTTCTCACCCGCAAGCCGCTCTGGCTGCAAAAGACGCTGACGCTCGACCAGGCGCGCCAACAGGTCTGGGAGATGGAAGAAGGCGCCTATCGGTTCTATCTCGCCGCTGCCGCTCTCGTGACCGACGCGCCCATCCGCAAGCTTCTGGGCGATCTAGCCGCAGCCGAAAAAGGGCACGCCCGTCGCGCTGACCAGATCGACGAGACGGTTCTCGGCCGGCCTGGCCGCGAGCGGGAAGCCAGTGAAGCGCATCGCCAGTTTGTCCTGACCTATGTCCAGCCGGGACTGGCCGGGCTGATGGACGGTTCAGTCTCGACCCTGGCGCCGGTTTTCGCCGCTGCCTTTGCCACCGGCGATACGCACCAGACCTTTCTCGTGGGCCTCGCCGCCGCCGTGGGTGCGGGCATTTCCATGGGCTTTACCGAAGCTGCCTCTGACGATGGCCGGCTGACCGGACGGGGCTCGCCGATTCGCCGGGGCCTGGCTGCCGGCATCATGACAACCATTGGCGGTCTGGGACACGCCTTGCCCTACCTGATCGCCGATTTCCGGGTCGCGACCGGCGTCGCCGTCTTCGTTGTGCTGGTCGAACTCTGGGCCATTGCCTTCATTCAGCAGCGCTACATGCAAACCCCGTTCTGGCGTGCCGCTTTGCAGGTGGTCCTGGGCGGCGCCCTGGTCTTTGCCGCCGGCATCCTGATCGGCAGTGCCTGAAGACTGGCTGCGCGCGCCGTGTTCCCCTATATCGTCACCCATGGAAGTACAACGTTTCACGGCCAGCGATGGCACGCCGCTCGTCTATTGGGATGTTGGCGCGCGCGATGGTGTCCCTCTGGTCCTCTGCCATGGACTGGGCGCGGGCGCCGAGCAGTTTACCCTCGATGCTCGGTTTTTCGCCCAGCATGGGTTTCGCGTCATCGCGCCTGATCTGCGTGGCCACGGCGCCTCTGGCGTTCCCCAAACCGGCGCTGACGCGGGCTACGGCCTCGAAAGGCTGGCGCAGGACCAGATTGACATGCTCGACCATGCTGGGATCGACCGCGCACATTGGGTGGGCAATTCCCTGGGCGGCATTATCGGCCTGACCCTGGTCGCCAGCCATTCGGGGCGTTTTGCCTCGCTATCTCTCTTCGGAACGGCGCTGGCGCTGAGCCTGCCGCGATGGACCGCCGCGTTCATGCCCGCGATCGATCGTTTCCCCGGGCGGGGCCCGATGGCGCGGATGACAGCGTGGTCGACCACACGCAACCGCGCGGCGCGGCCCTTGGTCGAGGCCCTGCTCAATCGCTATGACGGCGCTGCCGTCACGGCCATGATCGGCCATATCACCCGCTATGATCTGCTTGCAGCGGCGCGGGCCTGGGCCGGGCCCGGCCTGGTTATGGTGGGCGGGCGAGACAGGGCAGTGAACCGCGCACTGCTCGGCCAGCTCGAGACACTGCGCCGACGCCCCAATTGGCGCATCGTCGACCTGCCCGAGGGCGGCCATTGCGCCAATCTCGATGCGACGGACCTTTGGCGGGCAACGTTGCTGGCCTTCTGGCACGATTGCCCTTAGGCCGGGCGAGGCCGGCGGAAGTGGCCGCTGGCGCGCCGCACCAGCCATACGAGAGCGGCGCCGAAGATGATGCTGGTGGCGAGGAACGCCGCGCTGGCCAGCGGTGAACCGCCATCCGGACCGAACACCACTTTATTCATGATCCGCCCGGGCATGAAGGTGAACCAGCCGGCGATCACCAGCGCGCCGAGATAGAGCGATTGCATAACCGCCATATGCGCCCTGATATTGCGGCGCCTGGCATAAAGGATACCCAGCCAGAGGCTTCCCAGGGTCAAGAGGGACAGGAGGTGGATCGGCGAGAACAGGCCGAACGTTCGCGTCTGCCAGATGAACAGCGAACTCAGCGCCGTAACGAGCATGAGGATCACCCAGAAGCGCCCGAGCCGACGATGCGGGCCATCGCCCTTGCGCCGGAACAGGACGATGCCACCCAGCACAAAGGCGCCCATGGCGGCAAAGGCATGGATCTGGATAGTGGGCGAGGCGCTGAGCAGCGGTTCGAGAGACATTGGCGGGCTCCGTTGGTCTTGTACTGCCCAGCTTTCGCACTAGAGTACCGCGCGCAAATCCTTCTTCGCCAAAGGCCCCCTGCTTTCGTGAACACCCAATCCATGCATTTGGCGCTTCGTGAACTGCAGGACCTGGCGCGCCGTCCGCAGGCCTGGATCGTGCTCGCGGCCACCGGGTTGATCATGGGCATGGTCGGCCCGTTCGGCACGTTCGACATGCCCGTCGTGCCGCGCCTTGCCTATTGGCTGACCGTGGTGACGGGAACGACGGCGCTCTGCCTGCTGATCGAGCGCTGGGTATTTCATGCCATCGGCGGGCGCCTGCCTGACCTCGTGGCGGTCCTTGTCGGCGGTGCGCTGGCCGGCCTGCCCATTGCCCTCTGCGTCTGGATTTTCAACCGGATGGTCTTCGGCACGGGAACCGAAGCGATGAGCCTCTGGGCGCTTTTGGCCTATACGATCCCCATTGCGGCCCTCGTCACCAGCGCGGTGCATGTTCTCGTCCGCAGCGACGATGTGGAAGGCCTGCCAGATGGCGCCGCGCCGGCCCTCCTAGATCGTCTGCCGCTTCCGCAGCGCGGGCGACTTCTCCATATCGCCGTCTCCGACCATTATGTCGATGTGACCACCGACAGGGGCACGACGCTGGTGCTGATGCGGCTTTCCGACGCCATCCGCGAGACGGCCCCGATCAGGGGTCTTCAGGTGCATCGCTCGCATTGGGTGGCGCTCGATGCGGTCCGGCGCGGACGCAGGATCGGGGGCAAGCCGGTACTCGAACTCGAAACCGGGGTGCTCGTGCCGGTCAGCCGCACCTTCCTGCCCGCCGTCAGGGATGCGGGATTGCTGGTTTAGGCCAAGGCTTTCTCGGCACCACTTTGTCGAGGCGATCGTCGATGATCTCGCCCATCTTGGCGCATTCGAGGGCGATTTCGCGGATGAAGTCGGCCAGCATCGGTCGTTCCAGGGCCGCAAGCGAGCGCACCACCATGGCGGTGTCGCGATGCAGTGGCTCGAAATCGACAGGGGCGATCTCGACCAACCGCCCTGCCTTGACGTCATCGGCAATGGCCGAATTGACGAAAAAGCCCAGACCCTCGCCCTTGATCGCCAGCCGTCGCGCCGGTCCGGTGGGGAGTTCGACGCTGGTTTTGGCCAGCCGCACCAGCGCCGCCGCTGTTTCGGGATCGGCCTGCCACCAGCGTAGTGCGATGACGCGCGGCACCAGCGCCAGGACCTCGGCGATCTCCGGCCGGCTCGACAGGCGCGCCGCCACATCGGCGGCCACCACCAGCGGCACGCGCTCCCGCATAATGACCAGAGGCTCGAGATCGACCACCAGCGGATCGATATTGGGCCAGCAGAGTATGCCCATTTCCACTTCGCGCTCATGCAGCATGGCCGCGATCTGGCCCTGCCGGCCCTCCCGCACGACAACGTCCACGGATGGGTAATGCTCCTGGAAGCGGATGAGGCTTTCGGTGATGAGCGGGGAGACCAGCGTGCGCAGGGAGGCAATCGAGACGCGCCCCCGCTCCACCCGGCGCAACGCCTCGCGGCCTTCCTGCGCCGTGCCGATGATGCGTCGCGCATAGGGCAGGAAGGTCATGCCCTGGTCGGTGAGCGTCACTGTGCGACCCCGCACGAACAAGGTCACGCCCAGGAGCTGTTCCAGCGCCCTGATGCGCATCGAGGCGGTAGCCTGGGTGATGTTGAGATAGGCCGCAGCCTTGGTGAAGGACTGGTCGCGAACGATGCGGTCAAAGGTGCGGAGCTGGTCGAGGTCCATAGAAAAGGCTTATGCGCTTTGGCGTGTCTGACCGTTCTATGTGCTCTGGCATTTGCAAAGTCTATACGGCGATCGACGCAAATCAGGCTTTGTTGGCTTGGCGGGATTGCTCGGCCCGAGCCTTTTTCTCCCGGCGGCGGCGTTCGGCATCGCTCCCGGCGGCGTCGCCCATATGGGCGTGGCCGCGCTGGCGGGCCAGCTCCATCTGACGCTGCCGCTCGGCGGCCGCTTCATGCTTGGCTTTGTCGGCCTTGCAATAGGGGCAGGAAATCCCCTCATGGTAATCCTCGTGCTGCCGATCGTTCTCGGTCAGCGGATGCCGGCAGGCGCGGCAAAGGCTGGCATGGCCCGGCTCGAGCCCATGGCCGACCGAGACGCGCTCGTCGAACACGAAGCATTCGCCCGAAAAGCGGCTTTGTGTCTCGGGGATCACCTCGAGATATTTGAGGATCCCGCCCTTGAGGTGGAAGACTTCCTCAAAACCCTGGCTGAGGAGGTAGGACGAGGCCTTTTCACAGCGGATGCCGCCGGTGCAGAACATGGCCACCTTCTTGTCGCGCGCCGGATCGAGATGGCGTGCCACGTAATCCTTGAACTCGGTGAAATTGGCGGTCTTGGGGTCGAGCGCGCGCTGGAACGTGCCCAGGCCCACCTCATAATCGTTGCGCGTATCGACCAGCACGACATCGTTGCGCTCGATCAGCCCGTTCCAGTCCTCGGGCTCGACATAGGTGCCGACCTGCCTGTTGGGATCGACCTGCGGCGCGCGCAGCGTGACGATCTCGGGCTTTACCCGCACCTTCATGCGCAGGAACGGCGCGCTGTCGGCAAACGAATACTTGACCTCTGCCCCCGCGAGCCGGTCGCCGAACGGACCATGCGCGAAGAGGTAATCGGCCAGGGCATCGATGGCCTCCGGTGTTCCGGCAACCGTGCCGTTGATCCCCTCGGGGGCGAGGATCAGCGTGCCCTTTATGGCGCGCGCGCAGCAGAAGGCGGCCAGTGGCGCCTTGAGCGCCTCCACGTCCGGCAGGGCGGCGAATTTATAGAGCGCCATCACCTTGTCTGGATGATCGGGCTGGGGCAGACTGGACATCGAGGATGAGCTTTGCGCTTTCATTTGCCACGCTCATAGCAAAGACCGGTCCCGGCGTCACGGGCGGTTGCAGCCAACATATCGGGAGCACTTTTCATGACCTATCGGGCCGATCCCGCACGCTATGACAGCATGCAATATCGTCGCTCCGGCCAATCGGGCCTCAAGCTGCCGGTGGTGAGCCTGGGCCTCTGGCAGAATTTCGGCGGCACGCGGGACTATCCGGGTGCCATGGAAATCCTCGGCTATGCCTTTGACCAGGGCGTCACCCATTTCGACCTCGCCAACAATTACGGTCCGCCCGCCGGCTCGTCCGAAGAACTGTTCGGCCGGGTCATGGCCCGCGACTTCCGCCCCTATCGCGACGAGATGATCATCTCCACCAAGGCTGGCTACAATATGTGGCCCGGCCCCTATGGCGAATGGGGAAGCCGCAAATATCTCCTGGCCAGCCTCGACCAGTCGCTGCAGCGCATGGGGCTCGACTATGTCGATATCTTCTATTCCCACCGCTACGATCCCGACACCCCGCTCGAGGAAACCATGGGCGCGCTGGCCCATGCCGTCAAATCCGGCAAGGCGCTCTATGTCGGCATTTCCTCCTATCCCGAGCAGCAGACCCGCGAGGCCCATCGCATCCTCAAGGACATGGGCGTGGCCACCACCATCCACCAGCCCTCCTATTCGATGATCAACCGCTGGATCGAGAACGACAAGACCATCGATGCCTGCGGCGAACTGGGCATCGGCGTCATTGCCTTCTCGCCGCTGGCCCAGGGCGTGCTCTCGGGCAAGTACAATTCGGGCCAGATGCAAGGCACGCGGGGCGAGAACCCCAATGGCTCGCTGCGGGCCAGCCATATCGAGCCGCGCGTTCTGGAGGCGGTGGACAAGGTCGGCGAGATTGCCCGTGCCCGGGGGCAGTCCATGGTGCAGCTGGCGCTGTCCTGGGTGCTGCGGCGCAAGGAGATGACTTCGGCGCTGATCGGCGTGCGCACGCTCGAACAGCTCAAGGACAATCTGGGCGTGCTCAATAATCTCGATCTCTCCGATGAAGAGATCGCGGCCATCGATGCGGCCACCCAGAACGGGCAGATGGAACTTCATCCCCGCCCGCAGGGCTGGCTGCGCTAGTCCGGACCGGCTGGGCGTCAGTCCATCATCAGCGAGTGCAGGGCGCCCATGGCCGCCAGCGATCCGGAATTGACCGAGAAGGTCACCGAATGCATAGCCATGGACAGGTCCCCGGCGGCATACACGCCGGGGCGCGATGTGGCCTGCATGTCCTTGACCGCGACCATTTCGCCGGTGGGCGTCTCCTTCATCTCGAGCCCGAGCTGTTCATGCAGCGTCGCCGAAGGGCGGTTTCGGGGATGGGCATAGAGCGCCGCCAGTTTGAGCGTGCTGCCATCGTCGAGTGTCAGGCTCTCCAGCTTTCCATCCTGGTGGTTGATGGCCCTGATGCCGCCCTCGACGATGCGCACCTTGCGGTGTTCCAACTTGTGCCGCTCGGCGTCGATAATGGCATTGCCGTCCAGGATGAGCGTGATGTCATCGGTCCAGTTGGCGTAGAGCACCGGTCCATGCAGCGACATGGGCGATGAATAGAGCAGGCCCCAGGGGCGCCCTGCCACCTCATAGCCATGGCAGAACGGGCAATGGATGACCGTCTTGCCCCAGCACGCGGCAAAGCCGTCGATATCGGGGAAGTCGTCGACGATGCCATAGGCCAGGATCAGCTTTTTCCCGCCGATCGTGCGGCCATCCTCGGTGGTGATGGTGAAATTGCCATCCTCGCCGCTGATCGTGTCTGCGCGGCCAGAAACCAGCGTCACGCTCGGATAGGCGGCGACCTGGGCCCGGGCTTTGGCGAGGATGTCGCCCGGCGGCACGCCGTCCTGCCCCAGGATATTATGCGCCGCCTCGGCATAGCGGTTCCGGTTGAGCCCGGTATCGAGCACCGTGACCTTGCGACGTGCGCGGCCCAGCTGCATGGCGGCGGCGAGGCCCGCAAACGAACCGCCGATGATGATCACGTCCTGCATGGGCCGCTCCTCGATTGTGCGTTGGATGGCGACGGGGACAGCCCGTGACCATAGATACGTAACTCAATATGTTTCGTGTGTCATGGCAAGTCAAGCCACTGGTGCAAACGTGGCTGCCGGCGTTAGGATCGATGCATCGAGCGGGAGGATGACATGCGCCGTGCTGGAATTGCCTTTGCCGTTCTTTTTGCCGCCAGTCTGCCTGCCGGGGCCTTCGATGCGCAAAGCCGGGCGATCGTCGGGCATTTCAAGCCCGGCAAGCTCTTGCCGATCGCGGATGTGGCGACGCTCATGCTGGGTGCCGAACGCTGGTGCTATAACCAGCGCGAGGGGAATTGCGCCTGGTCGGACATCTATCTCGCCATCGACGGCGACGCGGTCAGTTATGAATTGTCCAATGCCTGGGACGACGCCGTCACCATCAGCTTTATCGGCAAGGGGAACTTGCGCGACGGACGCTATATCTGCGACATCGGCCACGACTGGGTGCCCAGTGTGCGCGCCGAGGATCGTGCGACGGGAGCCGCCATTACCGGCCGGGCACTGGCGGCGCTCAAGGTAGAGATTGCTGGCGTCATCGACACGTCCGGCAGCGCCGAATGTTTCGATTACCTCTATCGCGGCCATGACGAGGCCGCCGAGACCATCACCCTCACCCAAAGGCAATATGCCAACGGCACAGAGTATCGTCCCGAATTCGATGCCGAGGTGACCCTCTATTTCGACGGGGAAGCCGCCGGGCGCCTGGGGCTTTATTAAACGGCCCCTCCCGGCGGGAAGGGGCCGAGGGGATCAGGCCAGCCGGCCGTTTGTGAGGCTCTCCGACAACGGCGCCGGACGCTCGACAGGGGTCTTGATGTCGACGATGCGGCCGTCGCGCGCGGCATGCTCGAAGGCTTCCATCACTTCAAGCACATGCAGCGCCAGATCGCCATTGGCGCGATGCGGCCGGTTTTCGAGAATGCCCAGGGCCATGTCGGCCACGCCGAGCGAACGGAAATTGCCATCCGCATAAGGCTGCCCGATCGTCACGTCCTGCCATTGCGCATCGCGCCCGCGTGGCCGCAATTCGACCGCACCGCCAAAGTGGTTCGGATCGGGCACGATCATCGTCTGCTCGGTGCCATAGATTTCGAGCGGCACGTGCTTGTGCGCGGCCACATCGAAGCTCATGGCGATCTGGACGATCGCGCCATTGGCAAAGCCCAGCGTGCCGGTCACATGCGTATCGATATGCACGGGCATGACCTGGCCCTTTTTGGGCTCCGAGGTGATGGTGCGTTCCGACCGCAGGCGCGACGACATGGCCGAGACCTTCGCCACGGGCCCGAAAAGGTTGACCAGATCGGTGATGTAATAGGGTCCCATGTCGAGCATGGGGCCGCCGCCCAGATCATAGTAAAAGGCCGGATCGGGGTGCCAGCTTTCATGGCCCGGGCATTGCATATAGGCGGTGCCCCCCACCAATTGGCCAAGGACCCCGCTGTCGAGAACGGCTCGGGCTTGCTGATGGGCGCCGCCCAGGAACGTGTCCGGAGCCGATCCGATGCGCAGGCCTGCCGCATTGGCGGCGTCGCGCAGCTTGCGGCCCTCGGCGAAGGTGATGCCGAGCGGCTTTTCGGAATAGACGTGCTTGCCGGCGGCAAGGCATTTCAGGCCCACATCGACATGGGCGCGAGGAATGGTGAGATTGATCACCAGGTCGATCTCGGGATCGGCCAGCATCTCGTCCACGCTCAGCGAGCGGAGGCCGAATTCCTGCGCACGTGCCGTCGCCGCTTCGGGCCGCATGTCGGACAGGGCCTTGATGTCGAGAACCGGGAAGCCCGGCATGCCGTCCTTGCCCAGAATGGCCTTGAGATAGGCCGAAGAAATATTGCCGGTACCGATGAAACCGATACCGAGGCGCTTGTCAGACATGCGCGCGTCCTCCCAGATGTACGTGCATCAGACTAGCGGCATGCAGGCAGAGGCGGAAGGGGGTGGCAAGAGAATTGACTCCAATGCGCCCCCCCTTTGGCCCCAGATCACCCCATCTGCGCCTTGAGCCAGTCCGGGTCGGGTTCGATAGCCGTGATGATGTCGATGAGGATGCCGTCGGGATCGGCGGCGATCACATGCCGCTGTCCGAACACCTCGTCCCGCAGGGCCTGAACGATAGGAATGCCCGCCTTCTCGATCCGCGCCGCCTCGGCCGCCGCGTCCTCGACATAAAAGCTCAGGATCACCCCACGGCTGGGCACGCGGCCGATTTCGGGAATGCTGTCGTGGTCGTAATGGATGATGGCCAGTTCATGCGGATGATCGCAATCGCCCTTCATGTGCATGTACCAGTCGCTTTCGAACACCGGCACGAACCCGAAATGACGGCGGTAGAAATCCGCACTTCTGGCGAGGTTCTCGACTTGCAGCAAAGGAAAAAGTGAGGTGAAGCGCATCCTGATCTCCCGGTTGTGACCCAACGAGATAAGACCATGACTGCGTCAGATGCTGACAGGGTGCTTCAAGATCGAAAAAGGCGGGGCCTGAGCCCCGCCTGTCTGGTCAGGTGACCAGGAAGATGATGATGATGAGCCAGATCGGCACGCCGAGCAGCCAGAGCGCTAGACCCTTGAACATGGTATTTCTCCTCTCTCTGCCAGGTTAGAAGCGACGGAAGACGTCGGTGAAGGCGGTGTTCTTGTCGCGGTGATTGCCACCCTTCTGAGCCGCCCAATAGGCGCCGATGGCTGCGACCAGCGAAGATGCTGCAAGCAGGAAAGCGGCGATGATGGCGGTGTTGCGAGCAACACGGGCCGCCTCGATAGCCTGCTGGCGCGCCGCTTCGACATTGGCTGCCACCTGATCGACGCGCGCCTGGGCTTCTTCCTGCGACAGCCCCGTATTGGCGGCAACGACATTGGCCAGATAGGTGCGGTCGTCGGCGGCAAGCGTACCATCGCCGAGCGCAGCCTGGGCAAAGATCCGACCGGCTTCAGCGCGCGAACCCTCGGCATCCGGTGCGGTATTGCCACGGAAGAGGGTGTCGATGAAGTAGGCATTAGGATCGATATTGTCGGCAGCGCCTTCGGCGGTGTTCGACGCCGCAACCGTGGCGGTGGCGACCGCATTGCCGGCAGCATTGGCAAAGGCACCGACACCACCGACCGCCAGGATGGCGCCGATGATCAGTGCACCGCCCCAGACCAGCAGGCCGTGCGCACCGTCGCGCATATCGCTCTCGTCTTCCGTGGCGTCGAAGTGACGACGACGCAGGCGACCGGCGAGGTAGCCACCGGCCATGAAGCTCGAGATCTGGACCCACAGAAACCACGACGCGGCCCCGATGGCGATCAGGAAGGCCGGGGCCCCTTCACGCGCGTTGAAGCCGACAAAGTTCAGGCCGATGGCCGAGCCGAAGCTGATCAGGACCAGCGAGACGGCCGAGGCGAAGACGATACCGGCGAAGATGGCGGGCCAATCCACATAGCTGGAGGATTCGCGCCCTGTGGTGGAGCCGGTTTCCACGACGGCGATGCCGGGGGATTCAATACTCATAGTCTGCCCTCCTGGGTGTTGGCGCTCAAGCGAGGCCGATGAACGACAGGATGGCCATGACGATGACCACGAGGCCGACGAGATAGATGATGGAATTCATGATTAGCCCTCTTCTTTGTGACGCTAGTGGTCCTGCAACGGCGAGGGAGCGGCTTTTGTTCCGAATGCGGCGAAATGGTGGATAAGTGATGCTGAAAAATACGGCACGACGATACAAAAAGAGCGGGAAATTGCTTTCCCGCTCCGCGCGCGTGTAACCCAGGCTAATTCTAGAGGCCGTCGGTGACTGCCGTCGTATAGGCGCCTTCGGGGGTCGCCGTGATGATTTCCTGATCGAGCAGGGCCTGCACCGTGCGGTCATAGGTGGCCATGTCGAGCGCCGGATCTTCGGCATCGACCAGCTTGGACACTTCCTCTACCATATAGCGCTGATGGTCGAATTCGGCCGCGCCGGTTTCGTCCATCTCCACCACGATTTCAGCGGCTTCATCGGGGTTTTCGAGCGCATAGGCCCAACCCTTCATCGAGGCCCTGACAAAGCGCGTATAGGCGTCCACCTTGGCCGGATCGGACAGGGTGTCTTCCATCACGTAGAGACCGTCTTCGAGCAGGTCGTTGCCCATTTCGGTATAGTTGAAGATGGTGAGGTTGTCCGGGCCATAACCGGCATCGAGCGCCTGGCCATATTCGTTATAGGTCATGACCGAGATACAGTCCGCCTGGCCCTGGATCATCGGCTGGATGTCAAAGCTTTGCTGCAACACCGTAACGCCGCCTTCCGAGCCATCGGTGGCAAGGCCGATTTTGTTCATCCAGGCAAAGAACGGATATTCGTTGCCGAAGAACCAGACGCCCAGCGTGTGACCCGGGAAATCGGCTTCCGACGTGATGCCGGTTTCGGTCGGGCAGATCATCATCAGGCCGCTGCGCTTGAAGGGTTGGGCGATATTGACCAATGGCACGCCCGATTCACGTGCCGCCATGCCCGCCGCCATCCAGGTGACGATGATGTCGGCGCCGCCGCCGGCAATGACCTGTTCGGGTGCAATGTTCGGACCGCCGGGCAGGATGGTGATGTCCAGGTCTTCCTCGTCGTAGAACCCCTTGGCCTCGGCGACGAGATAGCCGGCAAACTGCGCCTGCGTGACCCATTTGAGCTGCAGGGTCAGCGCATCGGCCGCCATGGCGGCCGGGGCTGCGGACAGCGCCAGCACGCCGGCCATCAACCCTGTGATGATCTTCTTCATTTGTCGTTCCCTTTTCCCTGTTACGCCCGTCCACCACGGACGGACGGATGCCAGAAGGTGACGCCCCTTTCGATGAGGGCGATCACCCCGTAGAAGGCGGACCCCGCGACCGCCGCAACAGCGATCTCCGCCCAGACCAGGTCGATGGCGAGACGCCCCACCCCGGTCGATATCCGGAAGCCCATTCCCACGACGGGCGTCCCGAAGAATTCCGCTACGATTGCGCCGATCAAGGCCAGAGTCGAGTTGATCTTGAGGGCGTTGAAGATAAACGGCCCCGCGGCGGGCAGGCGTAGCTTGAAAAGTGTCTGCCAATAGGACGCAGCATAGGTGCGCATCAGGTCGCGCTCCATCACCGAGGCGGCATTGAGCCCGGCGACGGTGTTGACCAGCATGGGAAAGAAGGTCATCGCCACGACGACAGCCGCCTTCGATTGCCAGTCGAAGCCGAACCACATCACCATGATCGGTGCGATGCCGATAATGGGCAGAGCCGACATGAAATTGCCGATCGGCATGATCCCGGCCTTGAGGAAAGGCGAGCGGTCGACGAGGATCGCAACGCCCAGTCCCGCCAGGCACCCGATGGCATAGCCGGGCAGGACCGACCGGATGAAGGTCTGCACGAAATCGGCCCAGAGGATGCCGGTCTCGGCCGCCATGCGCGCTCCGATGGCCGAGGGCGGCGGCAAGAGCACGGCCGGCACGTTCGCCCCTCGTGTCACCACTTCCCACATCGCCAGCAGCGCCAGCCCGAAGATTACGGGAATGATCAGGCTGGTGCCGGTTTCCGGCAATGTGCCGGCGCGGATCGCCGCCGACAGGCGTTCGACGAACAGCCAGGCGAAGGCCCAGGCCGAGAACAGCGCCAGCCAGTGATGCAGCGGCATCGACGCGCCCTGTGGCAGGGAGGCAATCAGCGCCACCGCTCCGAAGATTGCTATCAGCCCGTCGAGCCAGAGGCTCAGCGGCTTGGCGAGCCGGAACAGGGGGAGCGTCGCCAGGACAAAGAAGATGAGCACGAGCGGCGCATTGCCGAGCGTCGGAAGGCTGAGGGCAAGGCCCAGCATGGCGGCGCCCCCGCCGACCAGCAGCAGATAGAGTTGCAGATTGGACAGCCTCATGCCCGCACCCCCATCCGGCCGTTGACCCATTTCTCGGTGCTGCCGACAATCGCCACCAGCACGGCGGCAAGGCCGGCCGCGATGAACAGCGCCGCCCAGATCTGGATCGTCTGACCATTATAGGAGCCGGTCAGAAGCCGCACGCCCAGCCCCCCGCCCGAAGCATTGGAGAGTTCGGCCACCACCGCCCCGATCAGCGAAATGGCGATCCCCACCTTCATCGACGCAAAAAGGAAGGGAATGGCGGCAGGCCAGCGCAATTTCCAGAATGTCTGCCAGGGCGTGGCATCATAGGTGCGCATCAGGTCAAGCTGGATACCTTCGGGAGAGCGCAGGCCCTTGACCATGCCGACCACCACCGGGAAAAAGCTCAGATACATCGAGATCAGCGATTTGGGCACGAGGCCGGTCAGTCCCACCGCGCCCAGCCCCACCACCACCATGGGGGCGACGGCGAGAATGGGGATGGTCTGGCTGGCGATGATCCAGGGCATCAGCGAGCGGTCGGATGCATCGTTGTGGATGATGGCGACGGCGAGGGCCACGCCCAGAACCGTGCCCAAGGCAAAGCCCAAAAGCGTCGCCGAGAGCGTGATCCAGGCGTGATAGGCCAGCGAACGCCGCGAGGTGAATTCCAGCCCGATCGTGGCATTCCAGATTTCGGTAGCCACCTGATGCGGCGCCGGCAGGACCGGCTTGTCCTGCGCCCAGGTCTGCTGTGCGAAATCGAGCAAAGCCACGTTTTCAAGGCCCGCGCGGGTATTGAGCGTATTCTGCCAGGGTGCATTCATATGCACGGCCATGGCGTACCAGAAGAGGCCGATGGCAGCGAGAACGGTGAGAACGGGGATGATGCGGGTCATGCGCACCGGTCCCTGCACGGGGGATAGGTGAGGCCCCCCATCAAACCATCCCCTCGTCATAGCTATGCCCGGCTCTGAGCCCGTCGCGCACCCGCGCCGCGATCTCCAGAAATTCCGGTGTCTCGCGGATATCGAGCGGGCGTTCCCGGGGAAGTGGCGACTCGATCACGTCGGTCACGCGCCCCGGGCGCGGCGACATCACCACGATCTTGGTGGATAGATAGACCGCCTCGGGGATCGAGTGGGTGACAAAGCAGATGGTCTTTTGCGTCCGCTCCCAGAGCTTGAGCAGTTCGGAATTGAGATGGTCGCGGACGATTTCGTCCAGTGCCCCGAACGGCTCGTCCATCAGGAGGAGATCGGCATCGAAGGAAAGAGCCCGGGCTATGGAGGCGCGCTGCTGCATGCCCCCCGACAATTGCCAGGGATATTTTTGCTCGAAGCCCGAGAGATTGACGAGGTCCATGGTCCGCTTGATACGCTCGTCCTGCTGGGCCTTCGAATAGCCCATGATCTCGAGCGGCAGCGCGACGTTCTTTTCGATCGTGCGCCAGGGATAAAGCGCCGCCGCCTGGAACACATAGCCATAGGCCCGATCCTTGCGCGCATTCTCTGCCGTCTGGCCGTTGACGGTCAGCGTGCCTGATGTCGGTTTTTCGAGGTCGGCAATCGTGCGCAGGAAAGTGGTCTTGCCGCAGCCCGAGGGGCCGATGAAGGAAACGAAGTCGCCCTTGTTGATGGTGAGGTTGACGTCGCTCAGAGCCACAACGTCGCCGTCGCCGGTCGGAAAGGTGAGGCCGAGATTGCGCGCCTCTACGACCGGGGCGCTCTCGCCCGGTGCAAGTGCCGCAGGATGACTGGACGACGTATCGGACAAAAGTTCGGCCCCTCAAAACTCGTTGCACGAAAGGAGGCGGGGCGTCTTCATCCCGCCATCCCGATCGCGCTTGCCTTTGGCAAGTTCATTGCAAGACCCATGCCGATCTCCGCAGATGCAGGATTTTTATCCCTTTTCATCCCGCCCTTTTCGGCATGTGCCTCCTTTTTCATCAGCATGGCTTTCGGCTAAACACCTGTCGCCGGAATGCCGCTGCGCTCCACCTTGCGCGGCGCGACGATTTCCTTCCACTGGCTAAGCGCCCGGTTCACCGGGTTTTTCGCCTCGCGCGCCACGAACTTGCCATGTCCCGGCTCCGCCTTGACCTCGTTCTCGACGATGGACACCTTGCCCCGGCTCAGCACGAAGCGCGGCAGGCCGGTGACCTCGAAGCCTTCGAACACATTGTAGTCGATGACCGACTGCTGGTTCTTGGCGCTGATGGTCTGGCTGCGCTTGGGGTCCCACACGACGATATCGGCATCGGCACCGACCATCACCGCTCCCTTCTTCGGGTACATATTGAGGATCTTGGCGATATTGGTCGAGGTCACCGCCACGAATTCATTGGGCGTCAGCCGCCCGGTATTGACCCCCGCGGTCCAGAGCACCGGCAGCCGATCCTCGAGACCGCCCGTGCCATTGGGGATCTTGGCGAAATTGCCGATGCCGGTGCGCTTCTGTTCGCTGGTGAAGGCGCAATGGTCGGTGGCCACGCAGGAAAGCGAGCCTGCCTGCAGCCCGGCCCAGAGCGAATCCTGATGGCTCTTGTTGCGGAAGGGCGGCGACATCACCCGGCGTGCCGCATGGTCCCAGTCGGGATTGAAATATTCGCTTTCATCCAGCGTCAGGTGCTGGATTAGCGGCTCGCCATAGACGCGCATGCCCTTCTGCCGCGCCCGGCGAATGGCCTCATGCGCCTGTTCGCAGCTCGTATGCACCACATAGAGCGGCACGCCGGCCATGTCGGCGATCATGATGGCGCGATTGGTGGCTTCGCCCTCGACTTCCGGCGGGCGCGAATAGGCGTGGCCTTCGGGCCCATTATTGCCTTCGGCCAGCAGCTTTGCCGTCATGGCCGCGACGACGTCGCCGTTTTCGGCGTGGACCAGGGGCAGGGCCCCCAGTGCCGCGCAACGCTGGAATGACGCGAACATCTCGTCGTCATTGACCATCAGCGCGCCCTTATAGGCCATGAAATGCTTGAAACTGGTAATGCCCCGATCCACCACCTCGGCCATCTCGTTGAACACCTGTTCGCCCCACCAGGTGATGGCCATGTGGAAGGAATAATCGGCTGAGGCCTTGCCGGTCTTGTTGTCCCACATCTTGAGCGCGTCCAGCAGGCTCTGGTCGGGATTGGGCAGGCAGAAATCCACCACCATGGTGGTTCCGCCCGCCAGCCCCGCCCGGGTGCCGCTCTCGAAATCATCGGCCGAATAGGTGCCCATGAACGGCATTTCGAGATGGGTATGCGGATCGATCCCCCCCGGCATGACATAGCAGCCGCTTGCGTCCAGCACTTCGTCGCCGGAAAGGTTCTGCCCGATCTCGACGATCACATCGCCCTCGATCCTGACATCGGCTTCATAGCTGAGATCGGCAGTAACAACCGTGCCGCCCTTGATGACTGTGCTCATAATTCGTTCCCTGTCCTTATAGTCTGCCCGTCCGCGCGCCTTCTCCTGAGCGCGGAACGGGTCCGAATTCTTCGGTTTAGTCCACGATCTCCGCCGTCTCCAAGACTGCATGCAGCAGCACGTCACATCCCGCCGCCGCCCATTCGGGCGAAATTTCCTCGGCCTCGTTATGCGATAGCCCATCGACACAGGGGCACATGATCATCGTTGCCGGCGCTACCTTTGCCGCCCAGCAGGCATCGTGGCCGGCGCCCGAAATCACGTTCATATGGCTATAGCCCAGCTTTTCGGCCGCCGAGCGCACCCGGCCCACCAGCGTCGGATCGAACGTCACAGGATCGAAATGCCCGATCGCCTCGACCGCGCAGCCGACCCCGATTCCGGCGCAGATCTCGGCCGCGCGCTTTTCTATCGTCGCCCGCATGCCGTTGAGCTTGTCGATATCAGGCGAGCGGATATCGACGGTGAACACAACCTTGGCCGGCAGCACATTGCGCGAATTGGGCGTGAATTTGACCTGGCCAACGCCACCGACAGCGCCGGGCTGCGCCGCCATGGCCACCTCCTGCACCATCTCGATGATCCGCGACATGGCAAGGCCCGCATTGACGCGCATGGTCATCGGTGTCGAGCCGGTGTGAGCCTCCTTGCCGGTCAGGGTGAATTCGAGCCACCACAGCCCCTGGCAATGGGTGACGACGCCGATCTGTTTTTCCTCGGCCTCGAGGATGGGCCCCTGCTCGATGTGATATTCGAAATAGGCGTGCATTTTCCGCGCGCCGACCTCTTCGTCGCCCACCCAGCCAATGCGCTCCAGTTCTTCGCCGAACGTCTTTCCGTCCATGTCCTGCCGCGCATAGGCGTGGTCGATGGGGATGACACCGGCAAAAACGCCCGAGGCCAGCATGGCCGGGGCGAAACGCGCGCCTTCCTCATTGGTCCAGTTGGTGACGACGATGGGGTGTTTTGTCTTGATGCCGAGATCATTCATCGAGCGCACGACTTCGAGGCCGGCCAGCACACCGAGCACGCCATCATATTTGCCGCCCGTGGGCTGGGTATCGAGATGGGAGCCGATATAGACGGGCAGCGCATCGGGGTCGCTGCCGGGCCGGGTCATGAACATGGTGCCCATCTTGTCGACACCCATGGTGAGGCCCGCCTCTTCGCACCAGCGCTGGAACAGCGCGCGGCCCTGCCTGTCCTCGTCGGTCAGCGTCTGCCGGTTATTGCCCCCGGCAATGCCCGGCCCGATCTTGGCCATGTCCATCAGGCTCTCCCAGAGCCGTTCGCCATTGATCCGAAGGTTTTCGCCGGGAGAGGTCATGCTGCGTGCTCGTAAAATAGATCGAAACAAAAAGCCCCGCCGTCGCGGTGCAGCGAGCGGCAGGGCCAGAAGGAAGAGAGAGGGAGCGGATATTGCCCGCTCCGCAAGGAGTGAGAAAAGACGGTCAGCGATTTGAAAGCGACGCTGACCATGTTTCCTACTTCACACTCGGGAAGGAAAATTCCGCGCCGCCCTTGATGCCGGCGGGCCAGCGGGTGGTGACGGTTTTGAGGCGGGTATAGAAATGCACGCCCTCGGGTCCGTAGATGGAGTGATCGCCGAACAGGCTCCTCTTCCAGCCGCCGAAGGAGTGATAGGCCACCGGTACCGGGATCGGCACGTTGATGCCCACCATGCCCACTTCGATCTTGTCGGCAAATTCACGGGCGGCGTCGCCGTCGCGGGTGAAGATCGCCGTGCCATTGGCATATTCGTGGCCATGGATCAGGTCGACTGCATCCTGGAAGCTGTCGCGGCGCACGACCGAGAGGACCGGCCCGAAAATCTCGTCCTTGTAGATGTCCATATGCGGCTCGACATTGTCGAACAAAGTGCCGCCGACATAATAGCCGTTCTCGTAGCCCTGAAGCGTAAAGCCGCGGCCATCGACCACGAGCTTTGCGCCCTGTTCTTCGCCCTTGTCGATATAGCCCACGATCTTGTCGCGGTGCATCTTGGTGACGACAGGACCCATTTCGGCGTCCTTGTCGGTCGCAGGACCGATCTTGAGGCTTTCGACGCGGGGCTTGAGCTTTGCCACCAGCGCATCGGCCGTCTCCTGGCCCACCGGCACCGCCACCGAGATCGCCATGCAGCGCTCGCCGGCCGAGCCGTATCCGGCGCCCATCAATGCGTCCGCAGCCTGATCGAGATCGGCGTCCGGCATGATGATCATGTGGTTCTTGGCGCCGCCCAGCGCCTGGACGCGCTTACCGGCCTTGGTGCCGCGCTGATAGACATACTCGGCGATCGGCGTGGAGCCGACGAAAGAGACCGCCTTGATGTCGGCATGGTCGAGAATGCCGTCGACCATTTCCTTGTCGCCGTGGATGACCTGCAGGATGCCTTCGGGAAGGCCGGCTTCCATGAAGAGGTTCCAGGCCAGCATCGGCGCAGACGGGTCGCGCTCGGAAGGCTTGAGGATGAAGGCATTGCCGCAGGCAATGGCCGCCGGATACATCCACATCGGCACCATGGCCGGGAAGTTGAACGGGGTGATGCCCGCAACCACGCCCAGCGGTTGGCGGTCGGAATAGGAGTCGATA
Source organism: Devosia chinhatensis (assembly GCF_000969445.1). Taxonomy (NCBI): domain Bacteria; kingdom Pseudomonadati; phylum Pseudomonadota; class Alphaproteobacteria; order Hyphomicrobiales; family Devosiaceae; genus Devosia; species Devosia chinhatensis. The sequence goes on from NZ_JZEY01000061.1 coordinate 1,075,886, forward strand.
TTGGGCCCGACATTGCGGGAGAATTCGCCCTTGAGCAGATGCGGAATGCCGCAGGCGAAATCCACGCAGTCGATGCCGCGCGCCACTTCGCCCAGGGCATCGTCGTGCACCTTGCCGTGTTCCTTGGAAATCTCGCGCGCCAGATCGTCGGCATATTGGTCGAGCAATGCCTTGAACTTGAACATGACGCGCGCCCGTTTCATCGGCGGGGTGGCGCCCCAGGCGACCTGTGCCTTGACGGCATTGGCCACGGCCTGGTCAAGCTCTGCCAGTGTGGACAGCGGCAGTTCTGCGCTTTGTTCGCCCGTTGCGGGGTTGAAGACCGGCACGCGACGCGTCGATGACGATACGGAACGCTTTCCGCCGATGGCATTCTCGATGATCTGCATCAGGCAATCCTCTCCTTGGCAGGAATAAAAATTCTATATTTGAACCTATAGAATGTTTGTTCCATTTTACTCAAGCGTCTTGAGGATGCCGGCCAGGGTCGAGACGATCTGGTCGATCTGGCTCTCGCTGATGATCAGCGGTGGGCTGAGGGCGATGATGTCGCCCGTCGTGCGGATCAGAACGCCCTGTTCATAGGCCTTGAGGAAGGCCGAGAAGGCGCGCTTGGTCGGCGCCCCCTCGATCGGCTGCAATTCGATCGCCCCCACGAGCCCGATATTGCGGATATCGATGACATGGGGCAGGCCCTTGAGCGAATGAAGCCCGTCTTCCCATGCCTTGGCCAATTCTGCCCCGCGCGAGAGCAGACCTTCTTCCTTGTAGGTTTCGAGCGTGGCAAGGCCGGCGGCCGAGGCCACCGGATTGCCCGAATAGGTATAGCCGTGGAAGAACTCGATCAGATGTTCCGGCCCGGTCATGAAGGCGTCGTGGATCTCCTTGGAGACCATGACCGCGCCCATCGGAATGACGCCATTGGTGAGGCCCTTGGCAGTGACCATGATATCGGGCGTCACGCCGAAATAATCGGCGCCGAACGGCGTGCCGAGCCGGCCATAACCGGTGATGACCTCATCGAAAATCAGCAATATGCCGTGCTTTTTGGTGATGTCGCGCAGGCGCTTGAGATAACCCGGCGGTGGGATCAGCACGCCGGTCGAGCCGGCCACCGGCTCGACGATGACGGCGGCGATGGTGGAGGCGTCATGCAGGGTGACGATGCGTTCGAGCTCGTCGGCCAAATCGACGCCATGCTCCGGCTCGCCGCGCGAAAAGGCATTCTGCTTGATATTGTGCGTATGGGGCATGTGGTCGACGCCGGTCAGCAGCGTGCCGAACATCTTGCGGTTGGCTACGATGCCACCCACCGAAATCCCGCCGAAATTGACGCCGTGATAGCCCCGCTCGCGCCCGATCAGCCGGGTGCGCGAACCCTGGCCGATCACCTTCTGATAGGCCAGCGCCACCTTGAGCGCGGTCTCCACCGATTCCGAGCCCGAATTGGTGAAGAGCACATGGTCCAGCCCGTCGGGCGTCAGATCGACCAGCCGGTTGGCCAGTTCGAATGCCTTGGGATGACCCATCTGGAAAGCCGGCGCGTAATCGAGTTCGGCCGCCTGTTTGGCGATGGCCTCGACGATTCTGGGACGGGCATGGCCGGCATTGACGCACCAGAGACCCGCAGTCCCGTCCAGCACCTGACGGCCGTCGCTGGTGGTATAATGCATGTCCTTGGCGGCCACGAACATGCGCGGCGATTTCTTGAATTGCCGGTTTGCCGTAAAGGGCATCCAGAAGGCGCTGAGGTCGTTTGGCGCAACGGTGGATGAAGTGGACACGAACTCTCGCTCCCGAATGTTTGGACTGGTTTCCGTTTGGGCCTTGACGCGCGCTCGCGAACCCAAGAAATTTTGACCAGTTGGAAAAATGTTAGCATCCCTACACATTCCCGCAAGGCGAAAATGGCACCGCGAAAAGTGAAATCCGCCGACTCTTCCGTCGCGCCGGCAAAGCCGCGTCCGCTGACCCGCATTCAAAAGGAAAAGCAGGACATCATTCTCGAGGCGGCGCTCGAAGTGTTCTCCGTGCACGGCTTTCGCGGCGCCACGATCGACCAGATCGCCGAGGTGGCGGGGATGAGCAAACCCAACCTGCTCTACTATTTCCCCAAGAAGGAAGAGATCCACCGCCGGCTGATTTCCGAGCTTCTCGACAATTGGCTGGCGCCGTTGCGCGACATGGACGAGACGGGCGATCCCTTTACCGAAATCCGGTCCTATATCCGCCGCAAGCTCGAAATGGCCCGCGACTTCCCGCGCGAAAGCCGGCTCTTTGCCAATGAAATGCTGCGTGGCGCCGAACATGTCATCGATATGATCGAGGTCGACCTCAAGAGCCTGGTCGATGAAAAAGCCAAGGTGCTGACCGCCTGGATGGACCAGGGCAAGCTCAGCCGCACCGATCCCTACCACCTGATCTTTTCCATCTGGGCCACCACTCAGCATTACGCCGATTTCGATGTCCAGGTCCGCGCTGTGCTTGGCCGCAACCGCAATGGTGAGGGGCGCTTCGACGATGCGGCGCGCTATCTCGAGCACTTGTTCATGCATGGGCTGACGCCCCGCCCGCGCCAGGGGCTCAAGCCGACGCCCTGAAACGGCAAGACAGGTCCATATTGCATTAACCGGCGCCGGGCATGGTGGGGCCAGCTCTGCTCAAGGTCGTCACCATGCCACAGCGCGAAACGTCTCTGCATGGACGGGATTGGCTCCTCCTCCTCGTGGTCTGGGCCATGGCGGCCGGGGGATTGCTGCTGCGCGCCCTCTCCGGAGGCGCCGACGTCCCCTTCTTTGCTGATACGGACGATGCCATGCGCATGGTCGTTGTCAGCGATTTTCTGGGCGGCCAAGCCTGGTACGATCACCTGCAATATCGGCTCGACACCCCCTTCGGCACCCAGATTCATTGGTCACGCTGGGTCGATCTGCCGCTGGCCGGGCTGGTCCTGCTGTCCGAGCCCTTTGCGGGCCGTCAGGGCGCTCTGCAATTTGCCGGCACTGTCTGGCCTTTCCTGCTGCTCGGCCTTGCCCTCTATCTCACGGGCCGGACAGGCCTGGCGCTGCTCGGGCGCCCCGGTCTCCTGCCCGCGCTGGTCCTGCCGCTTCTGGCGCCGGCATTCCTTGCCGAATTCGCGCCCGGTCGGGTGGATCACCACAACGTCGTCATCGTCCTGGTCATGGCCGGGCTGCTCGCGTCTCTCCTTTCCCTGCGCCGGTCTTTCTGGTCCTGGATAGCGGGGCTCGTCGCGGCCACCGCCCTGGCCATCGCCGTCGAATCGCTGCCCGGCGTCCTGGCCGTCATCGTTGCCTTCGGTCTGTCCTACGCCTTTGCCGCCGAGGCCCGGGGCAATCTCGGTCGCTTCGGGCTGGCCTTCGCACTCGGTCTTGTCCTGCACCTGGCATTGGCGCAGCCGCCCGCATCCTGGCTCGCGCCGGCCTGCGACGGGCTTTCCGTCGTCTATGTCCTTGCCGGGGTGATCGTCGGTGGCGGCTATGTCGCTCTGTCCCGCCTGCCGGCGCCGCGTCATGTCTGGCAACGGTTTGCCCTGCTGGCAGGGCTCGCCGGGCTTGCCGTCATTGTCGTCATCACGGCGTTCCCCCTGTGCCTCGGCGGCCCCTATGCCGATCTCGATCCCTGGCTGCGCGACCATTGGATCGCCGGCATCGTCGAGGCTAAGTCCTGGCCCGAAGCGCTCAAGGATGTGCCTGCCTTTGCCATGGGCGCCGCCGTGCCGGTGCTGGTCGGGCTGGCGGGGGCGCTGCTGGCACTCCGGCAGGAGCGTGGGCGGCGTCTTGAATGGCTCATCCTGCTGGTGTTCATTCTCACCACTGCGTGCATCATGCTGGCGCAGGTGCGCGGCGCCCGTCTGGCCATCCTCCCCGCCATTCCCGGCGCTGCCTGGCTCATCCTTTTTGCGCGCCGGGCCTATCTGGAAAGGCCGCGCCTGTCAGGGGCGCTCGGCGTCATCGGCGCCTGGCTCAGCGCGTCGGGACTGGTCGTCATGCTCGCCACGGCCATCGTGGTGTCGCTGTTCCCCCAGGAGCGCGCGCAAAGGGTTTCCGAGGCACTGTCCGGTCGTCGGGCTTGCCTCGCCGGCTCCGCCTTTGCCGACTTGCGCGCCTTGCCACCCGAGCGCATCATGGCGCCGATCGATCTGGGGGGCCATATCCTGCTCGAGACGCCCCATGCGGTGGTCGCCGCGCCCTATCATCGCAACGAGCGCGGCATTCTCGATACGTTCCGTTTCTTCAATGGACCAGCGGACGCGGCCCGGGATATTGCCCGCCAACGCGGCCTGGGCCTCGTGGTCACCTGTCAAGCCATGCCCGAGATGCGTGGCGAGGGGCTGGGCGTCGAAGGCACGCTTCTCACCATGATGGCGGCGGACGCGCTTCCCGATTGGATCGTCAAGGTGCCAGGTCCCGGCCCGCTCGACCTTTATGCGATCCTGCCCTGACCGGCGTCGCCGGCCGGTTCATCAAGGCCAAGCGCCTGACGCTGTTTGCGGCTGAGCTTTTGCGCGACTAGACCATGGGCGGCGCCGATATAGACGCGTATCTCGGCGTCGGTGAGCGGGGAGAAATGCGAAATGGCCACCCAGCCGGCCCGCGCGAAATAGGGCGCCGGGCGAATACCGTCCATTTCCGTCATCAGCGCAAAGCTCATGTCCGATACCTTGAGCCAGATTTCCCCCGGATCGCAATCGAGCAGGCAGAAAATCTTGCCGCCGACCTTGGCCACCGAATCGTCGCGCCATTGCCGCACCAATGTCGCGCCCTTCAAGCTGAGCACGAAGGGTTCGAACACGGCGCGGTGCATGATCGGCAGGGGCGGCATCGGGGCGGGGCCTCCATACGGCAAGGGCGCCGGCAGCGCTGCCGACGCCCTGATTGTTGCAGTGTCCCGGGCAGGCGCCAAGACTATTGGGCGGCAACGCCCAGCCCGATCGGGCAGCTGACGCCGGTGCCCGCCAGACCGCAATAGCCATTGGGATTCTTGGCCAGGTATTGCTGGTGATAGGTCTCGGCGTAGTAGAACGGTCCGGCTGGGGCGATCTCGGTGGTGATCGGCCCGAGGCCCCGTGCCCGCAAGGCCGCCTGATAGGCATCGCGGCTCCGGGCTACGATCTCGGCCTGTTCAGGCGTGGTCGTATAGATGGCCGAGCGATATTGCGTGCCCACGTCATTGCCCTGGCGCATGCCCTGGGTGGGGTCGTGCTCCTCCCAGAACGTCTTGAGCAGGGTCTCAAGGCTTGTCACCTTCGGGTCATAGACGACCTTGACCGCCTCGGTATGGCCGGTCATGCCCGAACAGGTTTCCTCGTAGCTGGGATTGGGCGTGTGCCCGCCCTGGTAGCCCACGGCGGTCACGATCACCCCCGGCATCTGCCAGAACAGGCGTTCAGCGCCCCAGAAGCAGCCCAGGCCCAGATAGATGATTTCGGCCCCGTCCGGATAGGGGCTCTTGAGGGGGGCGCCATTGACATAATGCTGGCTGGCCACGGCCATTTCCTGGGCGCGCCCGGGCAGGGCGTCGGCGGCGGAAGGCAGGGTGGCGGGTTTTTGGCGGAAGAACATGAGGTGCTCCTTTCGGCTCCTTATATAGGAACGGTGCCGCCATTTTGTCAGGGGGCCTGCTGGCTCCCGCCCTAGATCTGTTCCTGGCGCAGAAAGCGTTCGCGGCGCGGGCGCCGCCCGGCCAGCGCCAGGATCACCCCGGGCACCGCCAGCACGGCAAAGGCGGGATAGGAGAGGATGGCCTGCATCACATGATCGAGCAGGTCGGCAAAGAACCGGCTTTCGAAAAAGCGCGTCACCGCCTCAAGGCTCGGCTCATGCAATTGCGACCAGGCCTGCCCGAAACTGGTGAAGACGATGGCATTGCCGGCCAGCGAGCGCGTGCCGTCGACGACGAGCAGAACCAGCGCCAGCCCCACAAGCCAGGTGCCCAATAGTCTCAGCACAAGCCGCATGAAAATTCCCTGTGCCCGTCGCCCCATGCCGGGCCGTCTCCGCCCGGATCACGGCCTTGCGCCGTCGGGGCCCAAGATGGCCGGTGAATTCCTAAAAAACAATCGCTCAATCACCAAAGTGATCCCTTGCGCCCGAAACGATCATGGGTATATTGCGCCTCGCTCGCAACGGCCCTCCGGGGTGCGGATCCGGTTTTTCCAGCCCGGCATTGCGCGATGCGGAGAGATGGCCGAGTGGTCGAAGGCGCACGCCTGGAAAGTGTGTAGGCGGGGAACCGTCTCGAGGGTTCGAATCCCTCTCTCTCCGCCATTTTCCATTTTGCACTGAACGGATCGTGATGCCGCTGCGCGCGGTGTAGCGCTGGTGTGCCGGGCCCGCATGGCAGGCCCGGCGTATGGCTTAGGCCGTTGCCTCGGGCACCCAGACCACCATAGAGCCGCGTCCGCGGTTGGCCCAGAGAAAATAGGGAATGGCCGTGAGCGTGGCGGGGGCTTCTTTTGGCGGCTTGGTGCGATAGAGCTGGGTAAAGCTGGTTTCCTCGATTGCCGTGGCATCCGCCCTGAGGGTGACGACCCCGTCGAAGAGATCGGTGCGCATTTCCGGCTGCAGGGGCGCGTTGCGCGGCAATTTGAGCCGCTGCACCCGGCCGCCGGGATTATCCGCTTCCTCGAGACAATAGACCAGCGGGCCGCGCTTGAGCGCCACGCGCCCTGCATCCATGATCACCCCGGGATGGGCATAAAGACGCTCCGGCGGCATCGGCAGGTCGAGCCCGATCACGTCGCCTGCCGCCCATCGACGATCGATCGTGACATAACCGTTTTCGATTATATCCAGCCCGATCGGAGTGCCGTTGACAGTGACGCTGGCGCCCTCGCACCAGCCCGGAATGCGCAGCTTCACCGCAAAGGCCGCCGGTTCCTGCGGATCGACATGGATCGCGATTTCGCCCGACCAGGGATAGTTGGACACTTCCCGCAGCCCCACTGTCGTGCCGGCGATCTCGACCTGCGAGGCGATGCCGCCATAAAGGTGAAAGGCCACCCCATCCTCCGCCGTGGAGAGGAAATACTGGCCCACAGAGGCCACGAGCCGGCTCACGTTCATGGTGCAGCAGGGGCAGGTATGCCAGTCCCAGCGGGTCGGGGTGCCGTCGCTTTCGAGCGGATTGGCATAGAAATAATGCTCGCCATCGCGGCTGAGACCCGACAGGGCGCCGTTGAACATGGCCAGTTCGAGAATGTCGGCATATTGGCCGTCGAGCCCCAGATGCAGCATGCGCTGCGCCCAGAAGATCAGCGCCACCGAGGCACAGGTCTCGGCATAGGCCGTCTGGTTGGGCAGGTCGAAATCGTGCGTAAAACCCTCGTTATGCGCCGAGGGGCCGAGCCCCGCCGTCACATACATCTTGGTGTCCATCACGTCTTTCCACAGCACCTCGCAGGCGCGCTGCAGGTCGGCGTCGTCGAGCTCGGCCGCCAGGTCCGCCATGGCGGTGTAGAGATACATGGCACGCACTGCATGCCCCACCACCTTGTCCTGTTCGCGCACCGGCTTGTGGGACTGGGAATATTCGTAATTGGCAAAGACGTAGCGCTGTTTGGCTTCGCCGGCCTCGCGCCGTTCGCGCTCCCAGTCGAAGTAATGGGGCTGGCGACCGCGTTCGTTGACGAGATAGGCGGCGAAGTCGAGGTGCTTGCGCATCCCGGTGAGGTAATAGAGCTTCATCAGCGCCAGCTCGATTTCCTCGTGCCCGTCATAGCCGGGGCGCTGGCCCGGTCCAGTGCCGAAGGTCGCATAGATATGGTCGAGATAGCGCTCCATCACGTCGAGAAAGCGTCGCCGCCCGGTCACCTGGAAATAGGCGATGGCGCCCTCGAGCAGGTGCCCGGCATTATACATCTCGTGGTTGTCGCGCAGATTGGTCCAGCGCTTGTCCGGCTCCCGGCCCAGATACCAGCAATTGAGATAGCCGTCCGGCGCCTGGGCCTTTTCGAGGTCGTCGATCGCTGCCTCGATCTTGGCCTCGATATCGGCGTCGCGCCGATGCGCCAGGGCATAGCTTGCCGCCTCGATCCATTTGCCCACGTCGCTGTCCCAGAACACCTGCACGGTAAAGCCGTTCGGGTGGCGCGGAAACCGCAGGGGCGGGGGCGGATCGGGCAGCTTGAGGGAATCGAGAATGCCGTATTCGGCCAGCTTGCGATGCTGGCTGGGCACGGTCCGGTCGAGCACGGTGTCGAGCCGCTCGCGCCAGAACTGGCCTTCGAGCTTGACCTGGGGAAAGGGGACGGGGGCGTAGCGGGACATGGAGAAGCCTTTAAAGAGCGATGCCGGTCTTGGGATCGAAAAGGTGGACACGGGCCGGATCGATGGACAGGGGAATGCTGTCGCCGGCGACGAGCGCACTGCGGTCCGACTGCACCAGCTGGAACGTGCCGTCAGGCGAAGTGAGGTAAGTTGCCGAGCCTGTGGATTCGACGCTCCCCACCTCGAGCCGGAAGCTGGCCCCGTCCGCGCCGACTTCGAGGTGCTCGGGCCTTATGCCGGCCACGACCGGCAGGCCTGGCGCGAGGGCTCTTCGCAGGGGCAGGGTGCCGCCCTGCGCCAGCGCGACACTTTTGCCGTCCGCCCCGATCTGCCCCTCGAGGAAGTTCATCGCCGGTGAGCCGATGAAGCCGGCAACGAAGCGATTGACCGGATGGTCGTAGAGATCGAGCGGCTTGCCCTGCTGCTCGATGATGCCGTCGCGCATCACCACCACCCAGTCGGCCATGGTCATGGCCTCGATCTGGTCATGGGTGACATAGACCGAGGTCGCCCCCAGCCGGTCATGCAGCGCACGGATTTCCTTGCGCATCTGTACGCGCAGGGCCGCATCGAGATTGGACAATGGTTCGTCGAACAGGAACGCCTTGGGATTGCGGATGATGGCCCGGCCCATGGCAACGCGCTGCCTTTGTCCGCCCGAAAGCTGGCGCGGATAGCGCTTGAGCAGGGGCGTGAGCCCGGTGGTCTGGGCCACTTCGGCCGCCTTCTGGCGACATTCCGCCTTGCTGATCCCGCGCAGGCGCAGCGAATAGGTGAGGTTTTCTTCCACGCTCATATGCGGGTAGAGCGCATAAGACTGGAACACCATGGCGATGTCGCGGTGCCGGGGCGGCACGCCATTCATGGATTTGCCGGCAATTTCCATCTCGCCCGAGCTGATCGTCTCGAGCCCGGCAATCGAGCGCAGCAAGGTGGACTTGCCGCAACCCGACGGGCCGACCAGCGCAACGAAACTGCCCTTCTCGATGGTCAGCGACACCGATTTCAGCGCGTGAAAGCCCCCGTAATGCTTGTCTATGGCGGTCAATTGGATCTGGGCATTCATTTGAGGGCTCCCGAGGTGAGGCCGGCCACGATGCGGCGCTGCAGGATGACGAAGGCTGCAAGGATCGGCGTCACATAGATCGCCGAATAGGCCATAATGGCGTTCCAGTCGGTCGAATTGGGGCCCAGGAACCCGGACAGTCCCACGCTGGCCGGCTGCAGGGCCGGGCTCTGGATGATCGACTTGGAATAGATGTATTCCCCGAATGCGCTCATGAAGGTGAGGATGGCGCAGACCAGGATGCCGTTGCGGGCCAGCGGCAACACGATGGAAAAGAAGGCCCCGATGCGCGAATTGCCGTCAACCAGCGCTGCTTCCTCCAGTTCGCGCGGCACGCTCATGAAGGTGGCGCGTACCAGCACCACGAAGAAGGGCATGGCCTTAGCCGCTGCGGCCAGGATCACCGCCGTGCGGGGATAGTTCAGCAGCCCCACCTGGTTGAAGCCCACGAAGATCGGGGTGATCATCACCGAGGCCGGCAGCACCTGCAGCATCAGGATGCAGAACAGCCCCGCATCGATCCAGCCATTGCGATACCGTGCCAGCACATAGGCGCAGCCCGTTCCCAGCACCACGGTCAGTGCCGTCACGCCCCCGGCAATGACCACCGAGTTCCACAGATAGGTGGGCATGGCGCGCCGCGCCCACACATCGGCGAACACCGCTGGATTGGGATTGGTGGGCCAGAAGGTGGGCGGATTGGCAAAGATCTCCGAGCCCGATTTGATGCTGGTGATATACATCCAGTAGAGCGGGAAGAGGTAGATCGCGGCCAGGCCCAGAGCGATTGCAAGCAGGAACCAGGGTGTATAGGTCCGGGTCATCCGCGCACCTCGTGGCGCGTCGAGCGCACATAGATCACCGATGCGAACAGCACGAGCAGGAACATCATCACCGAGACGGTGGCGCCCTTGGCGAAGTCGTAGAGCTGGAAGCTCAGTTGCCAGGACCAGAACCCGGCGACATTGGACGTATTGGCCGGCCCGCCCTCGGTCAGCGCCGGGAAGAGGTCGAATTGCTGCAACGTGCCGATCAGCCCCAGCGACAGCACCGCGCCGATCGTCGGCCGCATCATCGGCAGGGTGATGGTCCAAAACCGCTGGAAGGCATTGGCGCCGTCCAGTTCGGCCGCTTCGTAGAGGTCCTTGGGAATGGCGGCCAGCCCCACCGAAAGCAGCAGCATGTTGAAGGCAAGGCCCAGCCAGATATTGGCGATGATCACGGCCCAGATGGAAAAGCTCGGGTCCGATTTCCAGAAGATATTGGACTGGATGATGCCCAGGCTGCGCAGGATGACGTTGAGCACGCCGTAATCCCCGGCCAGGATCAGGCTCCAGATGCCCCCGACCACCAGCCCCGGCATGACCCAGGAAACCAGGAACAGCCCGCGAATGGTCGAGGCGCCGGGAAAATTCTGGGCAAAAAACAGCGCCAGGGCAAAGCCGAGCACGAATTGACCGCTCATCGAGCCGAAGACGAAGATCAGCGTATTGCGCGTCACCAGCCAGAATTCGGGCTGCCGCACCACGGCGACGTAATTGTCGAAGCCCACGAAGGGGCGGATGAGCGAGCCCAGGGTGAACATGTCCACCTGCTGGAAGCTCATCAGCACGTTATAGACCAGCGGTGCGCCGGCCAGCGCGACGAGAAAGAGCAGGGCTGCCCCGACCAGCAGGATGTCAAATCCCACTCCGTCGCGGAGCCAGGCGGAAAAGCGCGGCATCGGATCCTCCATGCGCCGAAAGCGGAAATGCCGGCCGGGACGAGCCCGGCCGACCCAGTCGGGAGGACTAGTTTCCGAAAATCGTGTCGATGGTGGCCTGGGCCTGGTTCAGCGCGTCCATGGACGACATCTGCCCGGTCAGCGCCTGCTGTTCGGCATCATAGATGGCCTTGGAAATCTTCTGCCATTCCGGATGCGGGCCGCGCGGCTGGGCATATTGCAGCTGTTCTTGGAAGACGACCAGCGCCGCGTCCTTCTTGGCCTCGCCGGTCACCGGCAGTTCGATATCTCCACGCGCCGGCAGATTGCCGAATTCGGGGAAGATGCGGTCTTCCTGGTCCACGAAATACTCGAGCAGCCGGAAGGCTTCGTCGGGGTGCTGGGTATTGGCCATGATGCCCCAGTTGAAGCCGCCCAGCGCCGAGGATTTCTGATCGGCCTCGGTGATGGTGGGCAGGAGCGCCACGCCCCAGTCGAACTGGGCATCCTCGACCATGCGGTCGATTTCCCAGGGACCCGAAATGGCCATGGCGGCATTGCCCGAATTGAACACGCCGGTGGAGTCCCACTGGCCCAGGCTCAGCACGTCGCGGCTGGCATAGCCATTGTCGATCAGGCTCTTCCAGATATCGAGAACCTGGGCCGCGCCCTCGGTATTGACCTTGTCGGCGCCGCCGCCGGACATCTGGATGATGGGCAGGAACTGGAACGTGCCTTCTTCGCCGGCGCGGGCCGAAAAGGTGATGCCATAGACATTGCTGGCCGGGTCGGTCAGCTTTTCGGCATAATCGGCCACTTCCGTCCAGGTCTTGGGCGGCTCGGAGAGGCCCGCCTTGGCGAACAGATCCTTGTTGTAGAAGATGCCGATCGTGTCGGTATATTTGGGCAGGCCATAGAGCTTGCCGTCCCAGGTCACCGAGTTGAGCGGGCCTTCGAAATAATCGGCCTGGCTGATGATCTCCGAATTGGCCACCCGGTCGGTGATGTCGAGCATGGCGCCGCGCGAGGAGAACAGCGCGAAATCGGGATTGTCGAAGGAGACAATGTCGGGCGCGTTGCCGGTGGCAAAGGCGCGCAGCGTCTCGTTGACGATCTCGTCGAACGGAATGGCGCGATATTCGACGACGATATCCTCATTGGCGTCGTCGAATTCCTTGGAATAGGTATCGGCGATCCCCGGGCGGTCGACGCCATCGATCGACCAGACCTTGAGGGTCACCTGGGCCTGGGCCGGCGTGGCCGCGACCAATGCGCCAAAGGCGAGTCCGGCCAATAGACCGAGCTTGGTAAACTGCATTATATCCTCCCTTGCGGCCTCGGCCGCTCCATGTGCCGCCCGGGCTTCCCTGCCCTTGCGGCTCTTCCTCGCTGCCACGGGCGCTGCAACGCCTGTGGCAGCACTTGCCTAGACCTCCTGAAGCGCCTCCCCCTCCGCGCGGACGGCGCCTGTGGCGCCGCCGCAGGATTGTCGCATCACGAGCCTGCAGGGCAGCGTCCGCACGCCCGGCTCCACCGTCTTGCCCTCGGCAAGCTCGAGGATCAGGCGTCCGGCCTCGCGGCCCAGTTCCTTGAGATTCATGTCGATCGTGGTCAGCGGCGGCCGCGTCGCCGCCGAGACGATCTCCCAATTGTCAAAGCCGATCACCGCCACGTCGCGCGGCACGACGAGCCCCCGCTCGCGCAAGGCATCGACCACGCCGCGGGCAATCTGGTCATTCCCGCAGAACACGGCATCGAACACGCCGGCTTCGGCCCAGAGCCGGGCGACGGCCGCATGGCCCCAGGCCTCCGACCAGTCGCCATGAAGGATCGGGGCGCCTTCGCCCGCCAGGTCGCGGAAGGCCTTGGCTCTGTTTTGCGCCGACGCGAAGCTTTCCGGTCCCGTGACGTGGACGAGGCGCCTGCGGCCCAGCGCCAGGAGGTGGCTGATCGCTGCCCGCGCCCCCTGGTCATCGTCCGACACCAGCGTCACGGCGTCCTCGGGGCCTTGGGTAAAAGCATAGACGACCGGCACCGGCAGGTTGGAAAGATCCACCGGCAGGCGACGGTCGATGCGCTTGCCGGTGGCGATGATGCCATCCACCTGCTTGTCGAGCATGGCATCGACATGGGTCCGCGCCAGGGTGGCGTCATCCTCGATGCCGCAGAGGAAAACCGAGACGCCCTGGTCCACGAGCGCCTCGTTGATCCCGGCCATCACCGGCAGGGTGAAGCGACCATAGGTGTCGTTGGTGAGCAGTCCCACGGTGAAGCTGCGCTGCCGGGTAAGGGCGCGGGCCATGGCATTGGGGCGGAAGCCGAGCGCTGCGGCCGTCTGCTTGACCCGCATCCGCGTCGCTTCGGTCATGCGCCCGGTATCGTTCAGCGCCTTGGAGGCCGTCGCGACGCTGACGCCGGCCACGCGGGCAACGTCATAGATGCGAATGCGTTCAGCCTTGCTCACCTCGGCATACCTCACAGGAAAACCCTTTTCTCACCTTTGATAAAACGGTTTCTCAATGCTGGTCAATAGTCATACTTATCCATCTATATCCACGAAGACGCCGCCCCGCGCCGCCTTCAGGTGGTTGAGCGCGTGCATCTGGCCGGTCATTTCCAGCCGGTCGCGATAGACCGGGTCGTGCCAACCCTCGATGTCGATCGAGCCGCTCCAGCCAGCCAGCCGCAATTCGGAGATGATGTCGGTCCAATTGCTGTCGCCGAAGCCCGGTGTGCGCATGAACACGAACTTTTCCTTGCCGAAAATACCGTGCTCGCGGATCACGTCCCAGCGAATGGTGGCGTCCTTGCCATGCACGTGGAAGATCTTGGGCGCCCATTTGCGGATCTGCGGCAGGGGGTCGATAAGATAGACCATCTGGTGGCAAGGCTCCCATTCGAGCCCGATATTGTCCTGCGGCGTCTCGTTGAACATCAGCTCCCAGGCATCGGGATTGTGCGCGATGTTCCAGTCACCGGTCGCCCAATTGCCGTCCATGGCGCAATTCTCGAAGGCGATGCGGACGCCCTTGTCGGCAGCGCGCTGGGCCAGTTCGGTCCAGACCTTCTTGTATTGCGGCAGGCTCTCGGTCAGCGGCTTGTTGCGCACCCGCCCGGTAAAGCCGGCCACGCAGGTCGCGCCGAAATGGTGAGCATTGTCGATGCAGTCCTTCCAGCCCTGCAGGGTCTGGCGGTCCATGTCCTGGTCCTCGAGCGGATTGCCGAACATGCCCAGGGTCGAGATGGTGATGTCGCGGTCCTCGATGGCGTCGAGGCTGCGCTTGCCCAGTTCGGCCAGGTCCTGGCCATTGGTGGTCTGCCAGAAGAACGGCTCGAAACTTTCAAAGCCCATATCGGCGAGTGCGCCGATCCTCTCGGCGGCCTTGCCGGCCGAAGCGCTGATCATGGTGCCGATGCGGATGGCCTTGGCTGGATCGTTCACGGGGGTCAGGTCCTTCAGGTTTGGATAGGGACGCGCCGGCCGGTGCGGGCGCTTTCGATCGCGGCGAACACCATGGCAAGGCTGTTGATATTGTCGGCGCTGGCCGTTTCCGGCGGGCGGCCCGCTTCGATGGCGTCGAGAAAGTCGGCGATGACGCTGGCATGGCCCTCTATGCGCGCCCGCTCGCGCGCCTCGGGAATGGCAATGGGCTCCACGTCGCGCAAGAAGCCCTCCGCGCCCGCCACCACCTTGGCCTCCAACACCTCGCCCCCGTCCCAGGTCAGCGTGCCCTTGGTGCCGATGATGCGCCAGGCGCCTTCCCAGCTGGTATTGGCCCCTTCCGCCACCCACGAGCCGCGATAGGTAAAGACGACGTCGTCCGCAAAGCTGAAGATCGCATTGGCGGCCGCGCCATGCCGATACCAGGAGCCTTTCGGGTTGGTTTCCTCGCAATAGACCGAAAGCGGCGTCTTGCCGGCCATGAAGCGCGCGGCGTCGAGGGTGTGGATGGCCATGTCGACCAGCAGCACGTGTTCCATTTCTTCGCGGAAGCCGCCGAAATGGGCGCCGATGAAGAAGTCGCAATGCAGAGCGGTCAATTCGCCCAGCGCGCCGCTCTCGATCAGGGCGCGAATGCGGCGCACCCCGGCGATGAAGCGGCGGTTCTGCACCACGGCGTGCACCTTGCCCGCTTTCCGGGCCGCCTCGATCAGGGCGCGGCCTTCGGCGATACTGGTCGCCATCGGTTTTTCGCTGAGCACGTGGCAGCCATGGGCCAGCCCTGTCTCGACCACGCCCGCCCGCGCGGCCGGGATCACCACGTCGAACACCAGGTCCGGCCTCGTGCCGTCCAGCATGGCATTGAGATCGGTACCCGTCTGCGCGGACACGAGCCCGAATTCGGCCGCCCGCTGCGCGGCAAGGCCTGGCGCAAGGTCCACCAGTCCGACGATCTCGACCCGGCCCTTGAGCAGGGGATTGGTGGTCAGGGCCGTCAGCCAGCCGCTGGACATGCCGCCGCATCCGGCCAGCACCGCTCGAAACGTCACGATGTCCTCCCTCTGGACTTTCCCGAGCCGGTGCCGTCTTGTGCGGCATCACGAAACGCAGTCCCGTAAACGTTTACGACGCTATCTTCGGGGCTGATTGGGAGTCAATAGGGTTTCGTAAACGTTTCTGGCCCGGCGGGCCCCTGTGGAGAATGTCCCCCGATCATGACCGGCATCAAGCGTTTGGCGCAGCATCTCAATGTGTCGATCGGCACCGTTTCGCGGGCGCTGAACGGCAAGCCGGACGTCAGCGAGGACACCCGCAAACGCGTGCTCGAAGCCGCTGCCGCCATCGGTTATGTGCCCAATCAGGCGGGACGCGCCCTGCGCAAGGGCGCCACCGGCGTTGTCGGCTTCATGATGCAGACGGGTTCGGAAATCACCGGCGAGGGCGATGTGTTCTTCATGAGCGTCTTCGATGGCGTGCAGGCCGTGTTCGCCCGCCATCAGCTCGATCTCGTCGCCTTGCTCTGCTCGTCCGAAGAAGACCCCGATGCCTATTTGCAGCGCGTCGTGGCGCGGGGCTTTGCCGATGCGCTGATGATCTCTGCCACCAAGCGCGAGGATCACCGCATCGACTTCCTCGCCGGCCGCAACATTCCCTTCGTCGCGCTGGGACGCTCGCAGACCGATGCCGGCCATCCCTGGCTCGACCTCGATTTCGAGGGCATGGCGAACGTGGGGGTGTCGCGGCTCGTCGCCAAGGGCCACCGGCGCATCGGCGTCTTCGCGCCGCTCGACGACATCAATCTCGGCTTCGTCTTCGTTGACGCCTATCGGCAGGTGCTCGAGCGACATGGCATCGCCTTCGATCCGGACCTGGTCTTCCGCGTCTTTCCCAATGAACGCGGCGGTCATCAGGTCGCCCATGCCATCGCGGCCATGCCGGCCGACAAGCGTCCTACCGGCTTCGTGCTCACCAATGAAGTGATGTCGGTCGGCCTTTATAACGGGCTCTATCAGGTCGGCCTCGTGCCCGGAAAAAACTTCGCGCTGATCGGCCGCGACAGCCCGCAAGCCCATTTTCTCGTGCCCAGGCTCACCTGCTTCCGTCTGTCGCTGCGCGATCTGGGCACTGCTTTGGCCGAAGCGCTGCTCGCCACCATGCCGGCCTATGCCCATCACTATCCCCTCGGCATCGTGCGCAAGGTCATGCCGCTCGAACTGGTCGAAGGTCAGAGCGATATGCCGGCGCCGCCTTAAGGCTCCGTACCGCCCCTCTTGCCAAACCAAAACTAATGATATTAGCTTATTGGCTAACTTCATTAGGATTTGGGCCATGCCAAGGGCGGGACTATCGCGGGATCGACTGATCGAGGCTGCCGGCACATTGGCCGATGAGAAGGGCTTTGACGCCCTAACGCTTGCCGATCTGGCGCGCCATTTCGATGTGCGCCTGCCAACCCTTTATTCCCATATCGCTAATGCGCATGACCTGCGCACCGGCCTCGCCTTCCGCGCCCTCACTCAGCTGGCCGACCGTGTCGAAACCGGTATTGCCGGCCGCTCCGGCCGCGATGCGCTCGTCGCCTTTGCCCAGGCGCATCTGCGGTTCGCCGGCGATCATCCCGGGCTTTTCACTGCGGCGCGCTACCCCCTCGTCCCGGAAGATGCCCGGCGCAGCGACGGCATGCGGCTCTCCCGGCTGAGCCTTGCCATGTTGCGCAGCTATGGCCTCGTCCAGGCGGACGAAGTCCATGCGGTCCGCCTCGTGGGGTCCTTCGTGCTCGGCTTTTCCCTGCTCTCGCTGGCGGGCAGTTTCGATCACAGCGCCCCGGACGCCGAGACTTCCTTCCTGCGCGGGCTCGATGCGCTGCACGCGACGCTTTCGACCTGGGGCTCCCCTCCTTCCCTTTGAATCGACCTTCGTGATCCTATGACCGACCTTGCTTTCACCACGCCGATCGACGACGCCATCCTGCGCGGGGCCTTCTGGCTCGAGCATCGCCCCACGGGCCTGTTGCCCCATCGCTTGCCTGCCACCGCGCTGGCGCAGAACAGCGACCCGCAATTGGCCATGGCCCAGTCCCAGCCCTCCGGCGTGCGCCTCGATTTCACCACCGAGGCGCGCACCATCGCGCTCGAAACCCTGCCGACCAAAAGGCGCTATCTGGGCATGCCGCCGCGCCCCGACGGCGTCTATGATCTCTGCATCGACGATGTCCTCGTCCAGCAGCGCCGCGCCTTGGGCGGCATGGTCCTCGAGATCGACATGGCCCAGGGCAGCGTCACGCCCATTCCCGGGTCGCCGCAGATCCTGCGCTTTGACAATCTGCCATCACGCGCCAAGCGCGTCACGCTCTGGCTGCCCCATGACGAGACCACCGAGCTCGTCGCCTTGCGCTCGGATGCCCCGCTGCTTCCCATCGTTTCGGGCAGGGAAAAGCGCTGGGTCCATCATGGCAGCTCCATCAGCCAAGGCTCCAACGCGACCTCGCCAACCGGTATCTGGCCCGTCATCGCGGCCCGAAATCTCGGCCTCGATCTCACCAATCTCGGCTTTGGCGGCAGCGCCCTGCTCGATCCCTTCACCGCCCGCGCCATGCGCGACCGCCCGGCCGACCTCCTCAGCATCAAGATCGGCATCAACCTCTTCAATCTCGACCTGATGCGAATGCGCGCTTTCGGTCCGGCCGTGGAAGGCTTTCTCGACACTCTGCGCGAGGGGCATCCCGACATTCCCCTCCTTGTCATCTCGCCGATTTTCTGCCCCATCCACGAAACCACGCCAGGCCCGGGCCGCTTTGATCCCGAGGCCCTGCGTCAAGGCCGTCTGGGTTTTGTCGCGTCGGGCGATCCGGCCGAGATGGCCGCTGGCAAGCTCACTCTGGTCAGCATCCGCGAACGGCTCGCCGCCATTGTGGCGCGCCGCGCCCGGCACGATCCCCACATCGCCTATCTCGACGGGCGCGATCTTTATGGCGAGGCGGATAATGCGATCCTGCCTCTGCCGGACGGGCTCCATCCTGATGCAGAGATCCATGCGCTGATCGGCCAGCGCTTCACCGAGCGTCTGGGCAGGATATTGGCGGATTAGGTCGCCTGCCGGCCAGTCACGCCGAAAGCGACATCCTGGTATTCTCTGGCAGGCGCAGCGCCGAAACCAGGGCGCGATATTCCTGGCGCGCATTGACATGCGACATCGACGGCGCACCGCCCAGGAGGTCCGCATCGAGTGGATCAAACACCGTCATGCCCGCCAGGAACAGCGAACGGAAGATCACGCGCTCGGCGATCCCGTCCGCCACGCGGCAATTGAGGCCTTGCGCCAGCCGCTCGACGATGTCCTGCACGCGGCTGGCATTGTGCGAGCCCAGATTGGAAATGCGGTTGCGCACCAGCACCCAGTCGGTCAGCCCGCCGTCGCGCGCCTGTCGCTCGGCGCGCGCCTTCTGCACATTGCGCGAATAGGGGCTGGCTTCCAGCGGCTGGCCGGTCTTGGGGTCGATCCGCGCCAGCACGTCCAGGTCGATCATGCTGTCATTGATCGGGGTGACGATGCTGTCGGCAGCGCCATGGGCGAGGCGCGCCAGATTGCCGTCGAAACCGGGCGTGTCGATGATGACGAAGTCCACCGCACCGGCCAGCTCGTCCATGGCCCGGGTGAAGATGTCGAGTTCCACCTTCTGGTTTTCGCGGATGGAATCGCCCCAGGCCGTGGGCAGGTGCACATGGCGGGGCAGGGGAATGTCCCGCCCGCTGGTTTCGACACTGGCCCGGCGATTGCGGATATAGCGGGTCAGGGTCTGCTGGCGGCTGTCCACGTCGATGGTCGCCACCCCATAGCCCTGGTGCAGCAGATAGACGGCCAGGTGCAGCGCGGTCGTCGACTTGCCCGAGCCGCCCTTTTCATTTCCCACCACGATCACATGGGTGCCGCCATACGCCATTTGTCCGCTCCAAATCAGGGCCGATATCGTGCTGCCATGAACCGACTTCATGGTTAACAAAGACCTAAAATTGGCTGGGTTGCGATGGCCTCTCCACCGCTCGGTCATCAGCGCGCGGCCATGCCGAAGCGCACGCCGACAGGGTCGCCGTGGAAGATTTTCGGCATTTGGGTGGCTGTGCTGCGGTTTGGGATCTGGCCCCCGCCCGCCATCGGGCCGGTTTGGCACAGCCCCTCCGAGGTGGCCGGCCGGCAGCAGGGCCGAGCCTCGAAAGACATCGGGGGACGCAATCGCGCCCTCTGCGGCACGATCGCGGCCCCCGAAAAGATCGGCTTATTCGCCTTCGGCCAGCTGGCCCAGCTTGACCTGCACCAGAAGGCTCAGTTCGTCATAGACATTCCATTCGTCGACGACCTTGCCGTCCTTCCAGTGATAATGGCTCATGCCCATCACTTGCACGCGCTTGCCGGTCGGGTCGCCCAGCGAGCCCAGAATGCCATAGCCCAGGTGATGGCCTTCCATGATCCAGCGCACGGCGACCTTGGTGCCGCCTTCCTCGCAGGGATTGGAGGCCACATGCTGGATTTCGTAGGAGGCGTCCGGCAGCGAGCCGATGAGGCCCAGATGCTGGTGGATGATGGCGGCAACGCCATAAAGCTCCTTCATCAGCGGCCCGTGATATTGCGCATTGGGCGCATAATCCTGGGCGATGCGGCCGAACATGCGCTTGGTGAACACCTCGTGCAGCATCTCGATGGTCTGGGCTTCCACGTCATTGTGGGCCAGCGACAGGTCGGCCTGGTCCTGCGGCGGCGTCTGGCCGAGGAAGCGGCGGTTCTCGCCGATATCGAGCGAGGTCAGGCCAGCGGCGAATTTCTGCTTGGCCGTGCGCATGGCAAAATGGTTCGGGTCGAGCCCCAACTGCTGGATGATCGCCATCTGATCGGCAACGACCCATTCGCGGTAGATCTTGTTCCGGTGCACCATGCAGTCGGCAATGGTGCGGCTGACGAAGGGCTTGCCCGTCGGCTGGCCGAGATGGCCATACTGGGTGTGGCGGCCCGAGCCGGTGACGAGGTGGCTGGTATAAAAGCCGTCCTTGTCGTTGCCGTTCCAGATCACCTGCGTGCCCATGCCGCGGCGCTCGGGGAAGGAGACGAGGCGCTGGATCGTATCACGCACCACGTCTTCGCGGTTATAGATCGTGCCGGTGGTGCCGTAGAGCACGCAATTATGCGTGTAATGGGTATAGATCAGCCCGATATCGCGCTCGTCCCAGATCTTGTGGGTGCAGCGGATGATGTAGTCGACGATGTCGGTATAGATGTCGTCGAAGCCGTCGAGCGACTGGCTGCGCGGGCGGTTCGTGGGGGCGAGGTCGGGATAGTCGCGGCGCTCCACCTGCAGCACGGATTCGTCAAGCGCGACGGCTGAGGCGCCCTTGGTCTTGGGATTGCTCGTCGGGTCGCTCATAATCTCTCCTTGCGTCGTGGACGGCCACTTTGGGTTCGGTGCGAGCCGGCCCAGCCAGTCGCGTATATGACGCGCCAGCCCGGCCGGATTTTCAAGCGGGGCGAAATGCCCGGCCTTGGGAATGGTAAAGAACTGGGCGCCGGGAACGGCGTCGGCGATTTCGCGATGCGCCGCGATCGGGCAGACGCGCTCGTCTTCCCCGGCCAGCACCAGTGTAGGAACGGCAATATCGGAAAGCCGCGGCCGGCTGTCGACCCGGTTGATGGCGATCTCGGACTGGCTGGCAAGGGCATCGACCCCTGCCTTGCGGGCCATGTCGAGGATCAGTGCCTTGAGGCTTTCGTCTTCCGCATTGGCCGGCGACACCAGTTCGGTCCAGGCGTCGAGCACATAGCCATCCATGCCCTCGTTGCGCGCTTTGCCCACCGCCGCGCGCCGGGTGCTGGCATTGGCCTCCGGGTCCGGGCGCGGCGTCGTGTTGACCAGCGCCAGTCCTGCCAACCGCCCGGGGGCCTGCGCGGCCATTTCCAGCGCCACGATGCCGCCCAGCGAAAAGCCCAGCAGCGCAAACTGCTCCGGCGCACCCTTCAGCACGGCCTGGGCCATTGCCGCCGTTGTCTCGGCGCCGTTCATCTCGACGATGGTGACGCGCTCCTGGCCGAGCAGCTCAACCAGCGGCGCAAAGAGGCGGGCATCGCATGCCGTTCCGGCGAGCATCAGCAAGGGCAGGCTCTGCCCCTTTGTCTCGATACTGGGTTTGGCCGCTGCGTTCATCAGGCGAACTCGATGATGGTGCGGGCCTGAACGCCCTGTTCCAGCCATTTCAGCGCGTCGTTGACCTGCGCAAGGCCGATCCTCTTGCCAATCTGGCTGTCCAGCGCCAGGCGCCCCGCCCGGTAGAGCGCCAGGATCTTGGTGATGTCGCGCTCCGGCACGCCCCCGCCATAGATGGACCCGATGATGCGCTTTTTCGATCCGGGAAAACCGATAGCCGGAACGGCCAGATCGGTGCCCTTTGGCGCAATGCCCACGATCACCACATTTCCGGCCGGGCGCGTCATGGCATAGGCTGCCGACATTGCGGCCGGGTGCCCGGTGCATTCCACCATGTGGTCCACACCGCGTCCACTGGTCAGCGCCCGCACCTGCTCCAGCCCATCCCTGTCGGCCGCGTTGATGAAATGGGTGGCCCCGTTGGCGCGCGCCAGCTCGGCCTTCCCGATATTGGTATCGAGCGCAATGATGGTCTCGGCGCCGGCCAGCCTTGCTGCCTGGATGGCATTGATGCCCACCCCGCCCACACCCATTATGCCAATGGCGTCACCTGCGCGCACAGCCGCGTCATTGATCACCGCGCCAAAGCCCGTCGTCACCGCGCAGCCCACTAGCGCCGCGACGGCAAAGGGCACGTCGGGGTCGATTTTGATACAGCCCGTTTCGGGCACCACGGCCAGTTCGGCAAAGGAGGAGACGCAGGAATAATGCCGGATCGGCGCCCCGATGGGCCCGAGCCGGCTGGTCCCGTCCCAGAGCCCGCCGCTGCTCGCTGCGCCGCCATAGACATCGCACAGCGTGGGATGGCTGTCCTGGCAGTAAAAGCAATGTCCGCAATTGGGCGCCCAGCTGAGCACCACCCGGTCGCCCGGCTGCACCTTGGATACGCCCGAGCCGACCCGCTCGACAATTCCGGCCGCTTCATGCCCGGGGATCAGCGGCAGCGCGGCGCTGGTCTTGCCGCGAATGGTCGACAGGTCGCTGGCGCAAACGCCGGTCGCCATGATCCGCACCAGCACTTCGCGGTCACGCGGATCGGCCACCGGCACGTCTTCGATATCCATGTCGCGCTCGAAGGAGCGCAGAACGGCGGCCCTCATGCGGCAACACTCCGCACCGAGACGAAGCGGGTATACATCATTTCGCGCAGCGCCTCGATGCCGCCCTCGTCGCCGAAGCCGGAATCCAGGATGCCGCCGAACGGCACTTCGGGATAGCCCAGGCCATTGTGATTGATCGAGACCATGCCCGAGCGGATGAAGCGGCGCATGGCCTCGATATGCCCCGCATCGCTGGAATAGCCATAGGCCGCCAGCGCATAGGGCAGCCTGTTGGCCTCGGCCAGGGCAGCATCGGTTCCGGTGAAGCGGTTGATGATCGCCACGGGTCCGAAAGGCTCTTCATTCATGATCCGCGCCGTCATCGGAACATCTGCCAGCACGGTCGGCTTGAAGAAATAGCCGCGATTTTCCCCGCCCGGTCCGCCGGTGACGAGCCGGGCGCCTTGCGCCACGGCGTCCTCGACGAGCGCCGTCAGTGCCGTGATCCGGCGGCCATTGGCCAGGGGGCCCATGGTCGAGGCCGCATCGAACCCATCGCCCAGACGCACGGCTTCTGCTGCGGCGACGAAACCGTCGAGGAAGCGAGCATGGGCGTGGTCTTCCACGAGGATCCGCGTCGGCGCAATGCAGGCCTGCCCGGCATTGTGAAACTTGTCTCCGGCAAGGGCGGCGGCAGCGCCATCCAGATCGGCATCGCCATAGACGATGGCCGGGGCATGCCCGCCCAGCTCCATCACGCAGCGCTTGAGATGCTGTCCGGCAAGCCCGGTCAGCATCTTGCCGACGGCGGTGGACCCGGTAAAACTGATGCCGCGCACATCGGGATGGCCGATGAGATGGTTCGAGATCATCCCCGGGTCGCCAAAGACCAGTTGCAGCGCCCCTTTTGGCAGGCCGGCATCATTGAAGGCCCGCACCATCTCGGCGGCTGCCGCCGGCGTTTCCTCGGCAACCTTGACGATGATCGAGCATCCCGCCGCAAGGGCGACTGCGATCTTTCGGACCGCCTGCCCCACCGGGTAGTTCCAGGGCGTCAGCCCGGCAATGACCCCGAGCGGCTCCATGACCGCCTGCGCCGAAATCTCGGGTTCGCGCGCAGGGATCAGCCGGCCATAGGTGCGGCGGGCCTCGTCGGCGAACCATTCGGTCACCTCTGCCGCAAAGAAAATTTCGGCCCGCGCTTCCTTGAGCGGCTTGCCCTGCTCCATGGTGATCAGCGGGGCCATGGCCTCGACCCGCTCGCGCAGCAGCTGGGCCGCGCGGCGCAGGATGGTGGCGCGTTCGAAGCCGGGTACGAGGCGCCATTGCGCAAAACCCTCGCAAGCCGCTGCAATAGCCTCGTCGAGATCTGCAGCGGTCGCCTTGGCGACCTGCCCGATCACTTCACCACTTGCCGGATTGCGGACCTCTGTGGTCTGGCCCGACGCCGACCTTCGCCACGTTCCGGCGATGAACAGGTCGGTCTGCGGATAGTGCATGCGAGTCTCCTCGGGTGCCGACAGTGACCACGGCCAGAACCCATTCCTGCAAAAAACTCTGGCAAATTTTGAATACGTATGCAAGATCAAATCATCCACCCTGGGCGGCGCTCAACGCTAACAGTCTGCTAGCCAATTGCCGCCAGATGCCACTCGCGGAGCCAAGTTCGATGACTGAAAACGCAACAGCGCCCTTTCCCGGCGTGTCCTATGTGAAGGCCCCCGAGCGGTCCTCGGTGAGCGATAATGCACCGGTGGAAACATTGGTCAGCGAGATCATCGCCAATGTCCGCAAAAACGGCGATGCGGCCGTGCGCGACTATTCCTCCCGCTTCGACAAATCCGACCTCGAAGTGTTCGAAGTCACTGATGCAGAACGCGAATCCGCGCTGGCCGAACTCGATCCGCAGACCCGCAAGGATACCGAATTCGCCATCGCCAACGTGCGCAAATTCGCCGAGGCGCAACTCGCCACCATCCTGCCGCTCGAGGTCGAGACCCTGCCGGGCGTGCACATGGGTCATCGCGTCATCCCCATCCAGCGCGTCGGCTGCTACGTGCCCGGTGGCCGCTATCCCCTTCTATCTGCTCCGATAATGACCATCGTCCCGGCCAAGGTTGCCGGTGTCGACGAGGTCATCGCCTGCCTCCCGCCCAACGCCCACAAGGCCATGATCGCCGGTTGTGCCCTGTCCGGCGCTGACCGCATCTTCCGCATCGGCGGCGCCCAGGCCATCGCCGCCATGGCCTATGGCACCGAGAGCGTCCCGGCTGTCAACAAGATCGTCGGCCCCGGCAACGCCTTCGTCAACGAGGCCAAGCGCCAGGTCTTTGGCCCTGTCGGCATCGACCAACTCGCTGGCCCGTCTGAGATTTTCGTTGTTGCCGACAGCTCCGGCGATGCCGAGATGATCGCCACCGACCTGCTCGCCCAGGCCGAGCACGACATCCGCACCCGCGTCGGTCTCATCACCACCGATCGCGCCCTGGCCGAAGCCACGCTTGCCGAAGTCGAAAAGCAGCTCGAAACGCTCTCGACCGCCAACACGGCCCGCGAGGCCTGGATCAATTACGGCGAGATCACCGTCTGCGACAGCGAAGAGGCCATGATCGGCTATTCCGACCTCATCGCTGCCGAGCATCTGCAGGTCCACACCACCGACGCCAAGGGTTTCGCGAAAAAGCTGCGCAATTACGGCTCGCTGTTCATCGGCGAACTGGCCAGCGTCGTCTATTCCGACAAGTGCTCAGGCACCAACCACACGCTCCCCACCATGGGCGCAGGCGCCTATACCGGCGGCCTCTGGGTCGGTGCCTATGTCAAGATCGCGACCCATCAATGGCTCGACGAACGCGGCGTCGAACAGGTTGCCCCGCCCGCTGCGCGCCAGTCGGCCAGCGAGGGCCTTGAAGGCCACCGCCGTGCCGCCCAACTGCGGCTCGATCGGATGCAATCCAAGGCCCACTAAAACGAAAGGCCCGCGCAAGCGGGCCTTTTTCTTCTTTTGGGAAGAAGACCAGTTCAGCTGATCTTGTCCGCTTCAAGCCAGGCTTGCTTCAGCTTCTCGACCGTAAAGCCCGGTGCGCGTGCAGCCGTCAGGATTGGCACTTCCTTGCGCATCACCACGTCGATGGCCCAGGCCATGCGCTCGATATGCTCGGCGGGAATGACCACGGCGCCATGCCGGTCCGCGTGGATCAGGTCGCCCGGTCGCACGCTCATGCCAAAGACCGTCACCGGGCAATCGAGTTCGGTCACATGCACGAAGGCGTGGCTTGGCCCCACCGATCCGGCGATCACCTGGTAGCCCTCGTCGAGCATGCCGAGATCCCGCAATACCCCATTGGTGAGGGTACCGGCGATGCCCAGCCCCTTGTGCTGGGCCACCTGCATTTCGCCCCAGAACCCGCCGATTGCATGAGGAAAATCGGTGTCCTCGATCACGGCCACATTGGGGCCCTCGCCCTCGGCGACATATTCGTAATAGGCCATGCGCAGGGTGCGCACTTCAGCCGCCGGCTTCTGCGCCGGCGACGAGGCGCGGATCTTGGCCGTGCGTGCAAAGCCTACGATCGGGGGCAGGGCGGGATCGGCACAGACGACAGGGGTCTTGGTGAAGCCTTCCGCCGTGCGGCCGCCCATCACGTGTTCCAGCGCATTGCAGACGGTCGGGGTATCGGCGCCCCGCAGGGCAGCGAGGGTTTCGGGTGAAATGGTTGGCACTTGGGTTCTCCTCTTCACCTCTCCCTTTTGGGGAGAGGTCGACCCGCCTTCGGGTCAGGTGAGGGGGCCTGCCCCTCGTTCAGAAAAGGCTCCCTCACCCGGCGCTGCACGCCGACCTCTCCCCCAAAGGGAGAGGTGGTGACGAAGCCGCTCGATCAGTGTCGGCTTGCAATCTCCGCGCCTTCGCTCAGCGCCCGGAGCTTGGCCCAGACGATATCGGGGTCCACAGCGCCGAAGCCGGCAAAGGTCGAGAAGCCGCAATCGGTGCCGGCAATGACCCGCTCGGCGCCAACGATATCGACGAAATTCTGCAGGCGCTGCGCGATCAGTTCAGGATGCTCGACAAAATTGGAGGTCGAGTCGATGACGCCCGGGATCAGCACGTAATCATCCGGCAGGTCGACATTTTTCCAGTCGATCCACTCATGCGCGTGGCGTGGATTGGCGCCCTCGAACAGAAGCGCGCGCGGCTTGGCCTTGAGCAGGCCAGGCAGGATTTTCTTGAGCGCAATGTCGCAGATATGGGGGCCTTCGTAGTTGCCCCAGCACACATGCATGCGCACCTTGGATCCATCCACATTGCGCAGCGCATGGTTCATCACCTCGATATGCTGCCCCGCCGCCTTGAGGAAACCGTCGTCGTCGAGGTCCTTGTACATCATGTGCCGGCCGAGCCCGAGATCGGGCGCGTCGAGCTGGAGGATGAAGCCCGCATCGACAATGCCTTCATATTCGGCCCGCATGCCTTCGGCGACGGCTTCGAGATACTCGTCCTGGGTGCTGTAGAATTCGTTGGGCTGGAACAGGGCAATGACGCCCGGCGTCGCCGAATTCATGAAGCCCCTGGCATAGCCATGGGCATCGAGGGCTGCCTGGAAAGCGCGGACGTCCTCACGCAGCGGCTCGAGGCTTTTGACCGTGATCTCGCCGACGCACTTGGGCCGGCGATAGGTCGGCGTGCCGCCGCTGCTGGCCTGGCGCTTGAGGAAATTGGGAAACAGTTCGAGATCGGCCGGCGGCTTGCGCGAGCTGTCCCCATCAAAACCGGTCAGCCGATCCTTGATATAGGTGGCATAGGAGATCTTGCTCATCTCCCCGTCGGAAGGCAGGTCGATGCCCGCCGCCTTTTGCCGGGCGACGATGTCATTCACCGCTGCCGTGATGATGGTATTGAAGCCGGCTTCCTCGATCGGGACGCCGGCTTCGCGGGCGAACACAAGGTCCGTCACCTGCTTGGAGCGCGGCAGCGAGCCGACATGGGTGGTGAGGATCTTGTGTGCCATGGCTTTACTCTGCGGCTTGTGCGGTAGCGAAGTGCGGCGCGGCTGGGGCCGAGGCGCCACGCACCACAAAGGCGATGGCATCGGCCGAAGCCGGGTTGCGGAAGCCATGCGCCAGCCCGACCGGAACGGTCAGCGTATCGCCGGCACCCATGATGATCGAGCCATCGGCCCAATTCACTTCCAGCGTGCCGGACTGCACGAAGATCACTTCCTGCTCGCTTCGGCTATGGGCCGGGATCGTCGCACCGGTTTCCAGCTTCAGGCGGCGGAGTGCAAAGCCATGGTCCCAGTGGCCGATGATCGGGCCGGCCTTGAAGCCGTCCTGGGCGTCCACGTCACCGATCAGCGCAGCCTCTTCGACACCTTCACCGGCAAGCGGCGAATTCGGGTTCGCCTTCATCTGCTCAGGCTTGAGCGCGTATTTGGCCAGTTCCTCGATCGGCGGGGTGGCCAGTTCCTTGAGCTTTTCGGCGCTGGGGGGCTGTTCGAGTTCGGCACCCTCAGGCACCTTTTCGCCCAGCGTCGTGTCGATCAGCTTGCCGCCCTTGAGCAGCTTCAGCCCGAAATCCTCGGCCATCTTGAAAACCGATGGTGCCCAGACCACCTTGCCCGGATCATCATGGCCGAGCACCACGTAGAGAAAGCCGGTGCCCTCGTCGCGCTTTTCAAAGCCACGGAACATATGGGTGGGGACGGTCGCCACGTCACCGGGTTCGACATCGAGATAGCCTTCGTCCTTGTTGGCGCCGAAGACGAAGCGCCACTTGCCGGTATGGACCACGAAGGTCTCGGCGGTCAGGTGGCTGTGCTGGGAATTGGTGCAGCCGAAGGGCTGGCGGGCCGCGCCGACATTGAAGCCGTGGGCCTCGGGGATATGCACCACCTGGGCGGGATTTTCCGAAACGCCCGGCCCGATGATGGTGAAGTTTTCCTTGCGATCCGAGCCGGGCGTGCGCGCGTCGATGAACGCATTGCGCAAACCCTTGAGATCGGCATAGCGCACCAGGCGCTTTTCCATTTCAGTCTGCGTCCACTTGGTCATGGGGACAATCCTTTCAGTCGAATTGCATTCGTATGCATAAGAGGGCGTAAAGCGGGCCGGATGAGGGCGGAAACAGGCATCATCCCTCCCTGGGCCGGTAAATCTGTTGTCCGTCTCGCGCGACGATGCCGCTCTGGGGCAGTCGTGCCGAGCTGCGCACGACGAGGTCGCCGTTGAGGATGCGGTGTTCCGCCTCGATTTCGCCGCTGGCGATCTGGTCCATCAGGATGTCGACCGTGGCCTCCACCATGCGCTTGACCGGCTGGCTCATCGAGGTGATGCCATAGGAAGACCAGGTCGAGGGGCCGACATCGTCATAGCCGACAATGGAAATGTCCTCGGGGATACGCAGACCGAATTCGTAGCGCGCCACATCCATCACCGCCACGGCCATGTGGTCATTGGCGACGAACAGCGCTTCCGGCCGTTTCGTCAGTGAAAACATGCGTCGCGCCGCATCCTGCGCTTCGCTGCGTGAATAATTGCCGGTTTCAACGATGATCTCGGTTATGCCGTGGCCGGCCAGACCTTCGGCATAGCCCTGGAAACGGTCGCGATTGGTCGAGGAGTTTTCCAGACCGGCAATATAGCCGAAGCTGGTGTGACCACCGGCCACGAGGAAATCGGCGATGCGCTTGCCGCCTTCACGGTTGCGGGTGGTGACGCTCGAAACCGCGTCGCGCTCGGTCGTCCGGTTGAAGAGAACCACCGGAATGCCAGCGGTGGCGCATTCCTCGGACAATTCGGAGGAGAGCGAGGTCGAGGCGAGGATGATGCCGTCGACGCGATATTGCATAAGCTGATCGAAAACCGGGTCGCTGTCGCGATCCATGAACCCGGTGAACAGCAGCAGGTGATAATTCTCGGCGGCCAGGGCGCGTCCCAGCTCTTCAAGCACGTCGGGATAGAAAAGGTTTTCGAGATATGCCATCACCACCGCAATGATGCGCGAGCGATTGGTGATGAGCGAGCGGGCAATGGCATTGGGCCGATAGCCCAGCGTCTTGGCGGACGCCAGGACCTTCTGGCGCGTCTTGGGAGAAATCGAAGCGCCGGGCGTAAAGGCACGGGACACGGCCGATTGCGAGACGCCGGCATGCTCGGCGACCTGGCTGGACGTGACGCCCGGTTTTCTTACTCCGATGTCCATCCGCCATCCACCAAGAGGGACGTTCCCGTCACCAGCCCCGAGGCTTCGGAGGCCAGGAACACGATCGGCCCCATCATGTCTTCCACTCGTCCCAGCCGGCCAAGCTTGATTTTCGAGAGCACCCAGCTGCGAAAGTCCGGGTCGCTCAGGTTCTTGGCCGTCAACTCGGTTTCCACGAAAGTGGGACACACCGTGTTCACCCGGATATTATTGGGCCCCAGCTCGATTGCCATGGCCTTTGTCAGGCCCTCCACAGCATGTTTGCTCGCGGCATAGACCGCCCGGCGCGGCCCGCCCACATGTCCCATCTGCGAGGAGATGTGGATGATCGAGCCGGATTTGCCCGTTTCGATCAGCCGGCTGACGATCGCCTGGGACACAAAGATCGTCGCCCCCAGATTGACGTCCATCACCGCCTGGTAATCGGCTGGGGTGATGTCGGCGAAGTCCGAATGGCGGGCCGTCCCCGCCGAATTGACGAGAATGTCGAACGGCTCGACGTCCGCGACATAGGTCTTGACCGCACGATTGTCAGTGATGTCGAGCGCCACGCCCTCGGCCTCAAGGCCCGCTGCGGCCATTTCGGAGACGACGGTCTCGATGTCGCTGGCCGTACGGGCGGCAATGGTGACATGGGCTCCCGCTTCAGCCAGGGCCACGGCGGCGCCCAGCCCTATACCCCGCGTGCCCCCGGTGACAAGGGCACGCTTGCCGTCGAGACGGAAGCTGGGGGTGCGGGGCAGGGCCATTCTATTCGGCCGCCTGCGGACGCGGGCTGGCACCGGTGCCATAGGGCACGTTGCGACCGCCATAGCGGCGCACGCGCACATTGGCCTGTTCGGCATGGCCGACAAAGCCTTCGAGCATGCTGAGGCGCGATCCATATTCCCCGATCATCGCCGAAGCCTCATCGCTCGTAACGGTCTGCCACGTACAGGTCTTCATGAATTTCCCCACCCACAGGCCACCGGTATAGCGCGCTGCCTTCATCGTGGGGAGGGTGTGATTTGTGCCGATGACCTTGTCGCCATAGGCAACATTGGTGCGCGGTCCCAGGAACAGTGCGCCGTAATTGGTCATGTTGTCCCGGAACCACATGTCCCGGTCGGTCATCACCTGCACATGCTCGGACGCAATGCCATCGGCGACGGCCAGCATGTCCTCGTAGCTCTCGCAAACGATGACTTCGCCGAAATCCTCCCAGCTCTTGCGGGCGATTTCGCCGGTCGGCAGGATGTCGAGAATGCGCTCGATCTCCGCCATGGTGTCGCGCGCCAGCTTTTCCGAATTGGTGAGCAGGATCGCCGGGCTCGTCGGGCCGTGTTCGGCCTGGCCCAAAAGGTCGGTGGCGCACATTTCACCGTCCACCGTTTCGTCGGCGATCACAAGCGTTTCGGTAGGGCCGGCGAAAAGGTCGATGCCCACGCGGCCGAACAACTGCCGCTTGGCCTCGGCCACGAAGGCATTGCCGGGGCCCACCAGCATGTCGACCGGATCGATGCTCTCGGTACCGATCGCCATGGCGCCGATCGCCTGGATGCCGCCGAGCACGTAGATTTCATCGGCACCGGCCATCGCCTGTGCGGCGACGACAGCCGGTGCCGGCTTGGCTCCGAAAGGCGGAGCGCAAGTGATGACCCGCGCGCAGCCGGCGACCTTGGCGGTGATCACCGACATATGGGCGGATGCGAGCAGGGGATATTTGCCGCCGGGCACGTAGCAGCCCACGGCATTGATCGGCACATGCTTGTGCCCCAGCGTCACGCCCGGCAGCGTCTCGATGGCAAGGTCCGTCATCGTGTTGCGCTGCGCCTGGGCGAAATTGCGCACCTGGGTCTGGGCGAATTCGATGTCGTGCAGGTCCTGGTCGGTCAATTGCGCCAGGCAATCGTCGATCTCGCGCTGGCTGAGGCGAAAATCGGTGCGCTCCCACTTGTCGAACTTCTGGCTGAGTTCGCGCACGGCCTGGTCGCCGCGCTTTTCGATATCGCCCAGGATGGTCTCGACAGTGGCCCGGACCTGCCGGTCGGCTTCCGCCCGCTCCTCGACATCCTTACCGCGCTTGAGCCAGGTTGGCATGTTCGCCGCTCCTCGTCTGTTCTGTAATGCACCATATTGCATACGTATGCAAAACTGTAAACTGAAACATTGGTCGGAGGCGAAATCGCCTCGCCGCAGAAATGTCAGGAGAGCCCGGGCGGCCTTTGCACCGCATGGTCCGTGGCGTGTTCGAAGGCGTCGCCGATTTGCACGATCCGCGCTTCGTCATGGTGCCGACCGATAATCTGCATGCCCATGGGCAATCCGTCATCAAACCCGACGGGCACCGCCAGGACCGGGTGACCGCTGAGATTGAACCCGATCGTTCGCATGGGCGTCCACACCGCTTCCTTCTCGAATGGCGCGGCGGGCAGGGCGGTGGTGAGTGCGCCCACGGTGACCAGGGCGTCGAAGCGGCCCAGCAGGCGGTCGACATCGGCGCGGAAGGCTGCGCCGGCGCGACGGGCACGCGCGACCTCTTCATCCGTCAGCGCCAACCCGGCGGCGAGGCTGAGGAAACAGCGGCGGCCATAATCCTGCGGATGGTCCCGCAGATTGGCGGCGTGATAGTCGAAGCTTTCCTTGTGCAGCACAGCGGCGGCGGCCACTTCGATAGCCGGATAATCGGGCAGGCTCACCTCTTCGATCACAGCCCCGAGCTGGGAAAGCGTCGACATGGCCGCATCCATGGCTGCGAGCACGCAAGGCATGGTCTGCGGATCCTGTGCGAACCAGTCCCGGCCATAGCCGATGCGCAGTCCGGAGATCGAGGTCCCGATGAGCCTGGACGCCTGGCTGCCGGCGATAACGTCGAGCGTCAGGGCCGCTTCGGCCACACTCGAGCTTATCGGCCCGACATGGTCCATGCTCGCGGCCATGGGCAGGGTGCCGGTGTCGGGCACAAGGCCTAGCGTCGGCTTGAGCCCCACGACCCCGCAATAAAATGCCGGACCCCGCAGCGAGCCCCCGGTGTCGGTGCCAAGCGTGGTGCGCAGCATCCCGCCCGCCACTGCCACGGCGCTGCCCGAGGACGAGCCGCCGGTAATGTGGTCGAGCTTCCAGGGATTGCGGGCCGGGGGAAACAGCCCCGATTTGTCCGGGCCCACAGTGCCCCATTCATAGGTGGCCAGCTTGCCGACGATCACCGCGCCGCCTTCGGCCAGCCGGGATACGACCAGCGCATCGGCTTCGGCAAGGGCGTCGGCGCGGCCGGGCGCATCGGCCGTCGTCGGCACGCCCGCGACATCGATGAGGTCCTTAATGCCGACGGGGATCCCGTGCAGCGGGCCGCGATCGTGGCCATTGGCCAGCTCGCTGTCGGCCCGCTCGGCATCGGCCAGAGCACGCTCCGCCAGCACTGCATAGAAGGCTCGATAGGCGCCATCGCGCGCCGTGATCCGTTCGAGACAGGCTTCTGTCAGAGCCCGGGCGGTAAATGTCCCGTTCCGCAGCAGCCGCCCCTGTTCGACAAAGCTCAGATCGAGCGCGGCCCGAGCCGCGCCAGGCGAAGCCTCCTCGGGCAGAGCGGCGATGCCGGACTGCATCCAGCCCACGAGCTGGCGCAGTCCGACCTGCTCGGCGGGGGACACATCAAGGCCATGCCGTGTCAGCGCGGCGTCGAGCCCGTCCTGCACATTGCCCTCACGATCGGCCGGCTGCGGCTTGGCGGCAGCCATCTTAGGCGGTCGTCTCGATGCGAGTGCCGCTGGTGCGGTCGAACAGGTGACAGGCGGCTGGAGCGATGTCGACCCGCACCATGTCGCCGATCTCTGCGCGATAATCCTTGCCGACCTTGATCGAGACCAGTTCGCCGGCGACGCGCATGGCGATCATCGTGGCTTCGCCGAGGAGCTCGACCGAATAGATCGGCGCCGAAATATTGCCGGTCTCACCCGCCAGCGTCGCGTCCTCGGCCCTGAAGCCGAGCGTCACCGGCCCCTTGACCGATTTGGAGAGCCCCTCGATGCGGATATTGGTGCCGGTAAAGACCCCATCCTGGATATCGCCATGCACCAGGTTCATGGCCGGAGAGCCGATGAAGCTGGCAACGAATGTGTTGGCCGGGCGGTCGTAGATTTCCATCGGGGTGCCGACTTGCTGGATCAGCCCCTTGCTCATCACCACGACGCGGTCGGCCAGGGTCATGGCCTCGATCTGGTCATGCGTCACATAGATCGTGGTGCGCTTGAGCGTGTGATGCAGGTTCTTGATCTGGGCACGCGTCGAGACGCGCAGCTTGGCATCGAGATTGGACAGCGGCTCGTCCATGAGGAAGGCATTGGGCTCGCGCACGATGGCGCGGGCCAGCGCCACGCGCTGGCGCTGGCCACCCGAGAGGGCGGCGGGCCGGCGCTCGAGGAAATCGTCCAGTTCCACCATCTTGCTGGCCGCCATGACGCGCTCGTGGTGTTGCTCCTGGGGCACCTTGCGCACCTTGAGTGGGAAGCGGATGTTTTCGTAGACCGTCATGTTCGGATAGAGCCCGTAGCTCTGGAACACCATGGAAATGTCGCGATCCTTGGGCTCGAGCTTGTTGACCAGCAGGTCCCCGATCCAGATTTCGCCCTCGGTAATGTCCTCGAGGCCGGCGATCATGCGCATCGTGGTGGTCTTGCCGCAGCCCGAGGGCCCCAGCAGCACCAGGAATTCCTGGTCCGCAATGTCGAGGTTGAAATTATCGACGCCGACGAAATTGCTCCAGCGCTTGGATACGTTCTTGAGACGAATCTGGGCCATTTGCGATCAGCCTTTCACTGCGCCGGCGGTCAGGCCGCTGACGATCTGGCGTTGGAAGAAGAGGACGAGGATAAAGAGCGGCACGGTAGCCGAGACCACGGCAGCCACGGCAAACATGACATTGCCTTGCTCCTGCACCGAGCCGAGGAAGCTCGAAATCTTGGGCACCATGGTCTGGTTGTCGGCGCTGAGCAGCATCGAGGTTACCGCGAAGTCATTATAGGCGAGCAGGAAGCTGAACAATCCCGTCGTCACCACGCCCGGCCACATGACCGGAATGATGACGCGGCGGAAGGCCTGGAAACGTGTACAGCCATCCACCATGGCGCTCTCGTCCAGGTCCTTTGGAATGGACAGGAAGAAGGAGTGCAGCATCCACAGCGTAAAGGGCTGGTTGATGGCCACGAGCACGATGATCGTGGTTGGCAGCACCCCCCAGACATTGAGCTGGAAGAAGGGGAGCAGATAGCCCGAGACCAGGGTAATGTGCGGCATGGCGCGGAACACCAGAGCCGCGATGAGGATCCAGAACGCATAGCGGTGCCCCGAACGGGCCAGGGCATAGCCACCCAGCGTGCCCAGGGTCAGCGAGATCACGGTCACCGAAACGGTCACGATGGCCGTATTGCCCACGGCCCGCCAGAATTCGCGGGTGACCCAGGCGCCGTAATAGCCGTCGCCGGTGAAGGGGGCGCCATGCTGACGCTGGGTGAAGGGGCCGGTAATGGCGTTCATCCAGTTCTGGCGCGAGAAGAAGTCCGGCTCGACCTTGAACGATCCCCACACCGTCCAGGCGAAGGGGAAAGCGGCCAGCACGATCCAGATCGCCAGGAGCCCGAAGATCACGATGTTCATTGCCAACGGGCGGCGTTGGGAGACACTCGATCCAGTCATGTCAGACCACCTTGTGATTGAATTCGCGCCAGGTGCGGATCAGCACCGGGGTAAGCAGGATGATGACACCGATAATGGTGATGACCGAGGTGGCGCCGGCAGAACCGAACAACAGCGCGTCGCCGGAAAGATCGTTGAAGATCAGCCAGCTGAGGGATGTTGCATTGGCCTCGGCCGAAAAGCCCACGATCGGCTCGAAGACGCGGAAATTGTCCATCAGCTGCACCAGCGCCACGAAGGTGGCGAGCGGTGCCAGGTGAGGGATCACCACGTAGCGGATGCGCTCCCAGCGGCTGGCGCCGTCGATCATCGCCGATTCCAGCGTATCGGCAGGCACGGTCTGCAGGCCCGCATAGAACACCACGAAGCTGAAGGGGGCATTGGTCCAGACCCCGTAGAACAGCAGCGACAGCCAAGTCAGCACTGGTGACTGGCGCAGTGACAGTGTCGGATCGTCGAACAGGACGCGCAGATTGGCCCCGATTATGCCGTTGGGCTGGATCATCCAGTACAGGATCAGCGAGCCGATCAGCGGCGTGATGATCATGGGCAGCAGCGAAAAGAAGATGACCGGCCCCTTGAGCATCTTGGGGATGGTGTTGACGCCCAGCGCGATGATGAAGCCCAGGCCCATGGCCAGCGGCGTCACCACGAAGCAGAAGACCAGGGTAAAGCTTAGCGCCTTATAGAAGGGCAGGTTGTAGATGCGGCTGACGATGTCGCCCAGGCCAGTGTTGTTGGCCAGGATGGCGCCGATTTCGTTGACCGCCAGATGGCCCCGGTTGAGATAGGTGCCAAAGCCGTTAAACTGGCCCATCGGCTGTTCGGCCCGCAATTGCGCCATGGCAGCGGTGTCGACGCGCGTCTCGGTCGTGCACCCCCCGAACGGTTGGCAATTCTCCACCGAAACCAGAATGCGGCCATGCTCGACATGCATGCTCTGCACCACTACCGAGACGATGGGCAGTGCGATGAAGAGCACCATCGCGATCAGCGAGGGCAGGATGAAGGCAAAGAATGTCTTGTGCGGCATGCAATGCCTCCCTGACGCGGCAAATTAATGGGGCGCAGCGGTCCGATCCGCCTTCACCGCCCGGGCCCGGGAGGTGCGGGGGCGAAGGGGTCCTTCGCGATCTGGCGCGGACCCCTTCGCGATGTGCAGGATTATGCGGCCGGCTGGCCGAATATCCTTAGAGGTAGCCGCCTTCCTTGGCAGCGGTGTCATAGGCGGCCTTGACGTCGGCCAGAGCCTGTTCTGCGCTTTCCGAGCCGGCCATGAACTCGGCCAGTTCGACCGAGAGGGCCGTGTGCAGCAGGCCCATATAGGGCTGCATCGGATAGGCGCGGGCGCCGGCATTGGCGGTGGCGATCACGCCGACAGCAGCCGGGCCGGGCTCGTAACCGGCCACCAGCCAGGTGGCGACGGTCGGGTTGGCGGCGACCATGTCGGGGCTGATGCCGTGCACCATGGCCTGGAACGAGGCGGCGGCGTCTTCATCGGAGATGTTCTTGGCGATGGTGAAGCCGTCCCACCACAGGGCCACGGCCGGCACGCTGCCACCACCAACGGTCGGAGCGGCGGCCAGCACGGTGTTTTCCACCACACCGTCGGCGGCACCTTCGCCATTGAGCATGTCACCGGCCAGCGAACCCCACTGCACCATCATGGCGACATTGCCGGCCTTGTATTCGGCCTGGATGCCATTGGCGTCGAAGGTCAGGTAGTCGGGATCCATGTAGGCGGTCAGTGCCTTCATGGTCTCGAGCGTCTTGAGGCCGTTTGCGTTGTCGATGTCGAGTTCGGCCGAACCGGTGGCGAAGAATTCGCCGCCCGTGCCCAGATAGGTGTTCACGAATTCGGCAGCCAGATCCCAGCCGGGCTTGTCCGAAGCGGCCAGCGGATACTGCATCAGGCCATCGGCCTTGATTTTCTCGGCAGCGGCCAGGATGTCCTCATAGGTCTTGGGCTCGGCAATGCCGGCCTGATCCAGGATATCCTTGCGATAGAACAGGTGCTGCGCATTGCCCATGAAGGCGATGGCCATGGTCTTGCCATCGATCTTGATCAGCTGGTTGGGCTGCAGGTCCTGGCCGTACTGGGCGATCAGGTCGTCCAGCGGACGGATCAGGTCGTCATTGAGCAGCGGCACGATGGAATTGTTGGCCACCACGGCCACGCTGTACTCGGCCGGGTTGATGGTGAGGGCCGGAACCTGGATATTCTTGTGTTCGGCCGTGGCGTTCGAGGTCACGGTGACCGAGCCGCCGGCACATTCGGCCGCGGTGGTGTTGACCAGGCGCAGGGCCTCGAAGTCATTGGACAGAATGCGCACCGAGCCGGTGCCCTCGATACCGCATTCGGCAAAGGCCGCACCGGCCGTCAGGCAGAGCACGCCCAGCGATACGGTGGTCTTCAGCAATAGTTTCATTTCGTTCTCCTGACGGTGAACGGCGCTTCCCTTTGACCAGTGCGCCGACCATCTCCTGTTGTCGATTACGCTCCCGCAGCTGCCCGTTCCCGACGCCCTCGACCCCGGTTTCGACCAGCCATGTCTTCCGCACGTCACAATTGGTATGTGCGCTTGAATACGAATGCAACAGTTTTTGCATGCGTATGCAAAACGCACTTCAAATTTTCGCGAAAGCCCGGTTTGTCAGAACTCAGTTGCCCGTGGGCGCAGCGGGGAGTTCCAGGCACGCCGCGACCCCGCCGAGATCGGCGCGCTTGAGCCTTAGTGCGCCGCCATAGAGTGCCGTGAGATCGCTCACAATGGCAAGGCCGAGCCCTGAGCCGGGTCGGCTCTCATCCAGCCGCCGCCCGCGTTCCCGCGCCAGCGCGAACTGGGCGTCGTCCATGCCCGGCCCGTCGTCGCAGACGGTCACGGCGATCTTGCCGGCCGGCGGCGTTTCGACAGCGATATCGATCCGGCTGCGCCCCCATTTGGCGGCATTGTCGATGAGATTGCCCAGCATTTCCTCGAGATCGTCACGCTCGCCGGCAAAGATCGCGTCCTTGTCCCCGCTGACATTGAACGCCAGCTGCCGATCCGCGTAGATGCCGCGAAACACCGGCAGCAGGTCGTCGACCACCGCGCCCAGGGGCGTGCGCGCCCCGGCAATGCCGACGGCGCCGGCGCTGCGGGCCCGGCGCAGGTGCTGGCTGATCATCCGGTTCATGCTGGCCGAAAGCGTCTCGACCTCGGTGCGTTCCGCCTCCGGCATGGCGCTGCGAGCGAGAAGCGCGTCGAGGCCCGAAAGCGGCGTCTTGAGCCCATGGGCGAGATTGCCCACATGCGTTCGCGCTCGCTCGATGGTGCTGCGCGAATGAGCCAGAAGGCTGTTGATCTGCGCCACCAGCGGCGCAAGCTCGTCGTGCCGCGCAGCCGGCAGGGTGTCCCGCTGTCCGGTTTCGATCGCCCGGAGATCGGCCTCCACCTGCCGCAGCGGGCGCAACCCCAGGCGCACCTGGACGATGATGGCCAGGCTCAGCCCCAGCCCCAAAAGGCTCAGCGACCAGATCAGCGGGCCCACGATACGAGACACCTCGGCCTCGATCAGCGCTTCCGGCATGGCCACCGAAACGCGCAGTCGCCCGGTGCCGCCAGGCGCGGTGAAGTCGCGCTCCAGCACCAATAGCCTTTCCCCCTGCGGTCCGCTCATCATCCGTCGGCGCACGCTGCCATCCGGCTCGGCCAGGCCCAACCCAAGGGTGTCCGTCCAGAGCGAGCTCGAGCCGATCAGCACCTGATCGGCATCGGCGATCTGCCAATACCAGCCCGAAAAGGGCTGCTCGAACCGGGGGTCGGCAACCGAGGCGTCGAGGCGCAGCCTGCCGGCATCCTCGTCGAATTGTGTATTGGCCATCAGCGCCACCATGGTGGCATTGAGATTGGTTTCGAACGTCTCGACCACGAATGTGCGCAACAGGCCGGAGATCACCAGCCCGGCCGCCACCAGCGCCACGAGACTGGCGCCCAGCGCCAGCACCATCAGCCTGAGCGCCAGCGAATGCCTGCCGATCATTGCGCCTCCGGGCTGGCGCCGAGACGGTAGCCCTGGCCTCGCACCGTTTCGATCAGTCCGGCCCCGATCTTGCGGCGCAACCGCCCGATGATCACTTCGAGCGAATTGAAGTCGCGTTCGGTGTCCCGGTCATAAAGATGCTCCGACAATTCGGTGCGCGTCACCGCCCGTTCCGGGTGGTGCATGAGATAGGCCAGGACCCGATATTCGAAGGCGGTCAGCTTCAGCGCCAGGCCGTCACGGGTGAAGAGACCGATCTGGGTATCGAATTCCAGCGGGCCGCAGGTGAGGATCGTGCTGGCATGTCCTGCCGCCCGCCGCACCAGCGAGCGCAGCCGGATCACCACTTCCTCGATGCGGAAGGGCTTGGTCACGTAATCGTCGGCTCCCGCCCGAAAGCCGCGTACCTTTTCGGACCATTCCTCCCGCGCGGTCAGGATCAGCACCGGCATGGCCCGCCCCGCCTTGCGCCAGGCCTCGAGCACGGCGATGCCGTCCATTCCCGGCAGGCCCAGATCCAGCACCACCGCGTCATAGGTCTCGGTCTGGCCCAGATATTCGCCTTCCGTGCCGTCGGCGGCGCGGTCGGTGGCAAAGCCCCCTTCATTGAGTGCGGCGATAAGGCCGGCCGCGATCCTCTCATCGTCTTCGACCACCAGCACCCGCATCAGTTTTGTCTCCGCCGCGCATCCACAAGGCCCCGGCCATCGACCTCCAGAATCTGCCCGCTCATCGCATCCACGCGCAAGGCCAGGATGTCGCCCCGCGCCGTCAGCAGGCGAAAGGCATAGACAATGTCGGTCATGTCCTCAGGGCGTCCCGGTTGCAGTTCGGCGGCCACGATCTGCCCGTCAAAGCGCGCCGTCACCGCCGCCATGGCGCCGGTAATGGGCAGCAGCGCATCCTGCGCTGACTCTTCAGCAGGAGCCTGCGCCCAAGCCGGCATCGGAGCGGTCAGCATCAGCGCAAGCGCCAGAACGGGCATGACAATCAAGCGTTTCATCGCCACACAATAGCAGGCAAAGCCTGAACCGAAATTGAACCGCGCAGTTCCAGCTGGGTTCAATGCCCTCCTGCTAGGGATGTTTCACACCAACCACAGGAGAAAGCCATGTCCCTTTCCAAGATCACCCTGGTCGC
Source organism: Devosia chinhatensis (assembly GCF_000969445.1). Classification (NCBI taxonomy): domain Bacteria; kingdom Pseudomonadati; phylum Pseudomonadota; class Alphaproteobacteria; order Hyphomicrobiales; family Devosiaceae; genus Devosia; species Devosia chinhatensis. The sequence continues at coordinate 1,116,641 of NZ_JZEY01000061.1, forward strand.
AGCCGCCCTTCTGGCGGCCCCCGCAGGCCTGGCCCTCGCCCAGGTGCCGCTCGACAGTCTTTCCAGCACGGTCATCGAGGGCCGTGTCGGCGAGGTTTTCGGCAATCGCTTCATTCTCGAGGATGGCGAAGGGCGCGTTTTGGTCGAGGCCCAGGGCGAATTGCCGGCAGGCGCCGCGATCGGCACGGGTGATGCTCTCGTAATTGTCGGCACCGATACGCCCAATGGTTTCCTTGCCAGCGCCATTACCCGGCAGGACGGTACCGAAGTCCTTTCGGCCCCGCGCCCGGCGGCCAATCCAGCGCCCGTTGTGGCGCCGGCAACGCCCGCCGCTCCGGTTCCCGCTGCTGCCGCCGCAGCGCCTCTTGATGAAGCTGGTGCTCGTGCAGCCATCGAAGCCATGGGCTTTTCCGATCTGCGCCTCGACGATCGCGGTCGCAATCATTTCGAGTTCAAGGGCCGCGATGCCGATGGCCGCGCCCTCGAGATCGAAATCGCGCTCGATGGGACGTTGCGCAAACTCGACGTGGATGACGATGTCCGGGCCTCCAGTGTCGACCTTCTGGCGCTTCTTCCCGACAATGTCGCGTCTGCGGCGCGCGCGGCCGGCCTGGTCGACCTCCATGATTATGAAGCCGGCCCCCGCCATTTCAAGCTTGAGGGCTATACCGAGGCTGGGCACGATTTCGAGATCGAATTTGGCCTTGATGGTACGCTGCGAAAGTTCGATCTCGACGACGATGCCCCGCGCGATGCCCTTTCTCTCACCCCGCTCCTGCCCGAGGGCGTACAGGCCGTGATCGCCGAGCGCGGCATCGTCGACGTGCGTGAATTCGAGGTGGGCCCGCGCCATTATAAGGTCGAGGGCTATACCGAAGCCGGCCGCGAGATCGAGGTCGAAATCGGTTTTGACGACCGGGTCGGCGCCATCTCGGTCGACGACGGCCGGGCGGCTCCTGCAGCCGCTTTTGACGAGGCAGCAATCATCGCCTCGGTCGAGGCTGCGGGCTATCAAGTGCGCGATGTCGAGGCCAAGCCACGCCATGTCGAGGTCGATGCCGTCAATCCCGAAGGCGAGACCGTTCGGCTCCATGTCGACTTTGCCGGCGAGGTCTATCGGGAACGCCTGGTGCGCCAGGGTTTCTAAGCCATGACCGATCCGTATCTCGACCAGCGCCTGGCGCGCCTCGAAGCCATTCAGGCCGATCATGCCAGCCGTATCGGCCGCCTCGAAGCCGGGGCACACAACCCGCCTCCTATGCGCGAGGAAGGCAATCCCTGGCCGCGCATCGGCCTCATCGCGCTGGCAATTCTAGCCGCCATCTGGCTGCTCGACGAACTCCCCGGCCCTCCGATCTGGGACCGCCTGTTCTAGACCCTGCAAAGCCCGCATCCCCCAGATGCGGGCTTTCGCTATGCTGCACGAGGGCTAGCCAGCCGCATGCCGGCATCGACATCATTTCAATAATCAAATGAGAGAAAGGCCTGGCTGAGAGCTCTCTCAGCCAAAAATGGCGCACCCGACAAGATTCGAACTTGTGGCCTCTGCCTTCGGAGGGCAGCGCTCTATCCAGCTGAGCTACGGGTGCTCAATTGCCTGGCGCAGTGCTTACGCGAAAATCGGGGCGGGTGGAAGCGCCACGGCCCAAATTTGCAAAGATTTGTGCGCGGAGGAGGCGCGCCACAGATCTTCCAGCCAAAGCTCAAATCCAGCCGCTCTTCCTGCACCAGCACCCGCCGGCGTAAACACGTTCTTAACCACTTGCCTTGCAAGCAGAGACGGCGTTCAATTAAGAGCCCTGCCCGATAACACTTGCGGTTGTGTCGCATTTCCGCCATCAAGCCGCCGTGATTGCGCTTTAGCGCCACAAGGATTGGAAATGGGGCACATAGAGGATTGCGTATGACGGCTCGGCCGCTCCCCATGATCGCCACTCTTGCCTCTGTCCTGGTTCTGACCGGATGTTCGATTGCCGGCATAAAGCCCTTGCCAGGCAATCGCTCTGCAACGGCAAGTGCTGCCATTGCCAGCATGGCGCCCCAGACTCCTGAAGGTCATGTGCCCGCTGCCGCGGCGGTGCCACGGGCTGCCGACGATTTCGTCATGGCCTATGCGGGCGGTACGCGCGGCGAGCTGGATGGGCTTATCGCCCATTATGCCAATGAATATGATGTGCCCGAACACCTCGTGCGTCGGGTGATCGTGCGTGAAAGCGGCTACAATCCTGCTGCCCGCAACGGTCCTTATTATGGTCTCATGCAGATCAGCCACGCGACGGCGCGCGGCATGGGTTTTTCCGGCGAGGCCGGCGGCCTGCTCGATGCCGAGACCAATCTGCGTTACGCGGTGCGCTACCTGGCCGGTGCCTATGTCACCGCCGGCGGCAACGAGGATCGCGCGGTGCAATTTTATGCCCGCGGCTATTACTACGACGCCAAGCGTCTGGGGCTGTTGCAAAAGAGCGGCCTGCGCTGAGCGCGGGCCTAGCCGGCTTCCGTGGCCAGCAATTCTTCGATCTTGGCGCGCAATTCGTCTTCCCGAAACGGCTTTTCGATACGGGGGAGGGCGCAGCCATTGCCATCGGGCAATTCGGCATAGCCGGTTGCCAGCAGCACGGCGAGGTCCGGGTGCAGCGCCAGGGCTGCCTCGGCCAGCTCGACGCCGCTCATTCCGGGCATGGAATAATCGGTGATCAGCATGGCGATGTCGCTGCGTTGCTGCAGGATGGCCAGCGCTTCGCGGCCCGAATAGGCTTCGAGTGCGGTATGACCGAGGTCAGCGAGCTGATCCACCATGTTCAGCGTGATCAAGGCATCGTCGTCGACCACCAGAATGGTGGCGCCGAGGCCCTGCTGCGGGCTCACTGTCACAACTAATCCTTTCGGCCGCTACTGGCTTTCGGGGGCAGGCTTCGCCCCATATTTGCGCGGCTTGGCTAGCCTATGAAAGTGGCGAAGTTGGGTCCAGTGCAAAAAGTCCGGCCGCTGCTGACAGGCCTGGGCAAAAATGGGTGCCATATCAGGGTGCGAGCGGCTAAACTCTGCGCTCGGAACCGAAGAGGAATCGTTTCATGCATATGCTGCTCGTCGATGGCTCGGGCTATATTTTCCGCGCCTTCCACGCCTTGCCGCCACTGAGCCGCAAGTCCGACGGGTTGCCGGTGGGCTGTGTCCAGGGCTTTTGCAACATGCTGTTCAAGCTCACGCAGGACATGGACGCCGATGAGGCGCCCACGCATATGGCCGTCATTTTCGACGCCAAGGGCAAGACCTTCCGGGACGACATCTACGACCAGTACAAGGCTCAGCGCCCGCCGGCGCCCGAGGAACTGGTGCCGCAATTTCCCTTGACGCGTTCGGCGACCCGCGCCTTTTCCATTCCCTCCATCGAAATGGAGGGCTGGGAGGCCGACGACATCATGGCAACCTATGCCTGCATGGCGCGCGATGCGGGGATGAAGGTCACCATTGCCTCTTCCGACAAGGACCTGATGCAGCTGGTCGAGCCCGACGGCTCCATTCGCCTGCTCGATACCATTCCCCGCCCCGGCCAGCCGCCGCTGCGCTGGATCGGCCCCGACGAGGTCTTCACCAAGTTCGGCGTCACACCCGACAAGGTCATCGATGTCCAGGCACTGTGCGGCGACAGCGTCGACAATGTCCCCGGCGTGCCCGGTATTGGCGTCAAGACGGCCGCCGAACTCATCAATACCTATGGCGATCTCGAAACCCTGCTCGCCCGCGCCGAAGAGATCAAGCAGCCCGCCCGCCGCCAGAAGCTGATCGACAATGCCGAGCTGGCCAGGATTTCCAAGCGCCTCGTGACCCTTGAGCGCCAGGTCCCGGTCGAGATCGACCTCGATGGCCTCGTTCGCCAGCCCATGAGCCCCTCGGCGCTGTTCCCGTTCTTGAAGGCGATGGAATTTGCTACCATCACCAAGCGCCTTGCTGCCTTGCTCGAGGCCGATCCCGACGATTTCGCGCCCGATCCCGAGCTCCGGGCCGGGGGCAGCACCGATGTCGGTGCGCCACAGAAATCCACGTCGCTTTCCGTCGCCAAGGCCAAACTGGCCGCCAATGTCGTGCCCGGCACCGGTCCTGCCCGCCTCGCTGCCGAGGAACATGCGCGGGTCAAGGCGATCCCGCTCGACTACGAGGCCTATGAGATCGTCACCACGCCCGAGCAGCTCGCGGCCTGGGTCGACAGGATCATGGCCAAGGGTCATGTGGCGGTGGATACCGAGACCGATAGCCTCGACCCCCAGCAGGCCGATCTCGTCGGCATTTGCCTCTCCACCGAAATGGGCCAGGGCTGCTATATCCCGGTGGGCCACGCCAATCCCGGGGACCTGCTGGGGGGCGGGGGCCTGGTCGAGGGCCAGCTGCCCATCGGCGCCGTGCTCGACAGCCTCAAGCCGGTGCTCGAGGATCGCTCGATCCTCAAGATCGGGCAGAACGTCAAATACGACATGGAAGTTCTCGAACGCTACGGTATCGCCCTGGCGCCGATCGATGACACCATGCTGATCTCCTATGCGCTCGATGGCCCGCGCTATAACGGCCTCGACGTCCTGGCCGAGCATTGGCTCGATCACAAGACCATCACCTATGGCGCGCTCGCTGGCACGGGCAAGGCGCAAAAGACCTTCGATCAGCTCGAAATCGCCGCTGCGGCCCGCTACGCCGCCGAGGATGCCGATGTTACCCTGCGCCTCTGGCATGTGCTGAAACCGCGCCTCGCCGCCGAAAACGCCACCAATCTCTACGAGACCCTGGAACGCCCCTTGGCGCCGGTTCTCGCCCGTATGGAAGCGCGCGGCATCATGGTCGACCGGCAGATCCTGGCCCGCCTTTCGGGCGATTTCGCCCAGCGCGCCGCCGCGCTTGAAGCCGAGGCCCATGAGCTGGCCGGGCAGAGCTTCAACCTCGGTTCTCCCAAGCAATTGGGCGAAATCCTCTTCGACAAGATGGGGCTCGAGGGTGGCACCAAGACCAAGACCGGCGCCTGGTCCACCGGGGCCGACGTGCTCGAGGACCTTGCCCTCAAGGGCATTCCCCTCGCCCGCACCATTGTCGATTGGCGCCAGCTCACCAAGCTCAAGGGCACCTATACCGATGCCCTGCCCACCTATATCAACCCGCGCACCGGCCGCGTTCATACCTCCTACCAGCAGGCCTCCGTTCTGACCGGCCGGCTCTCCTCCAACGAGCCGAACCTGCAGAACATTCCGGTCCGCACCGAGGATGGCCGCAAGATCCGCACCGCCTTCGTCGCCCCTCAGGGCAAGGTGCTGATCTCGGCCGACTACTCCCAGATCGAATTGCGCGTCCTCGCCCATATCGCCGATATCCAGGCGCTCAAGGATGCGTTCGAAGAGGGTCTCGACATTCACGCCATGACGGCGTCCGAAATGTTCAACGTGCCGGTGGAAGGCATGCCAAGCGAAGTGCGCCGTAGAGCCAAGGCCATCAATTTCGGCATCATCTACGGCATTTCCGCCTTCGGCCTCGCCAACCAGCTGGGCATCGAGCGCGGCGTCGCCGGCGACTATATCAAGACCTATTTCGAGCGCTTCCCCGGCATCAAGGATTACATGGACGCCCAGAAGGCGCGGGTGAAGGCCGATGGCCACGTCACCACCATTTTCGGCCGCAAGATCCAGTTCCCCAATGCCAACTCCGGCAATCCCTCCGAACGGGCCTTTGTCGAGCGCGCCTCCATCAATGCCCCCATCCAGGGCTCCGCCGCCGACATCATCCGCCGCGCCATGATCCGCATGGAAGGCGAATTGAAAAAGGCCGGCATCGAAGCCGACATGCTGCTCCAGGTCCACGACGAACTGATTTTCGAAGTCCCCGAGGGCACGGAAGAGGTGGCCATCCCGGTGATCAAGCGCGTCATGGAAAAAGCCGCCGAACCGGCGGTCATGCTATCCGTGCCGATTCAGGTGGATGCGCATGCGGCCAGGAACTGGGACGAGGCGCACTGATTTGGCAGTGAGCAGAGTATTGGAGGCGTCTCCAACGGGCTAGAAATGCGGTCCGTTGGGCCCGGGCCTGCGCCGGGGTGACACGCAATGTTCAAAAAGCTTGAGCGCAAAAACTCACCCCCGCATTGCCTCCGCTGCCAGGCTCAGGCGCTCGGCGCTGGCCTCGGCGCTGCGATCGACCACGTCGCGCGCGGCGGCTTCGCTGCGGACAAAGGCTTCGATGCGGTCAGTGCCGATCTCGTCCAGCAGGTGGCGGATGGGCGACCACATGGCCCAGTCGGGATTGACCATGCGCATGTGAAGCCGGTCGTGAACGATGTCGAAATCGACATTGGCCGAGCGCGCCAGATCGAGGAATTCGGCGATATAGGCGTCGGGCATGTGTTCTGAATAAGCCATGGGGCTGCCTCGCATTTGATATAAATGCAATGCATGGCCGCGCGCTGGGCTCCAAAAACCCCTGGTGATGGTGAACGAAGGGTTAAGGCTCGGCTGCAACCGCATCCGCCCCCTGCCGTTCCTGTTGCGGAACCGCAAAAGGAGACCGCCATGCCTCATCGCGAGCAGCCCGGCAATGCCGGCCAGAACGACGACACGAAATCGCTGGTCGAGGGCCGCGAGGACGCCGAGCAGCCGGCCGGCGAATTTGAAAAGGTGCACGATCCCGATCACCCCAAGCCCAAGCCCGAAGATGACCAGCCTGCGTGATGTCCACGGCGCCATGGTGACCCGGTTCCTTGCCGCGCAGGACAAGGTCTATCCGCAGGTGCTCCAGCAATTGCGCGCCGGGCGGAAGGACACCCACTGGATGTGGTTCATCTTTCCCCAGCTTGCGGGCCTCGGCCACAGCGACATGGCCCGCCATTATGCGCTCCAGGGCCTTGCCGAAGCCGGCGCCTATGCCGCTCACCCGGTACTTGGCGCGCGTCTGCTCGAAACCACGCGCGCCGTGCTGCTCCATGCACCCGATGGAATGGCGCCGAGAGCGTTGCATGCCATTTTCGGCGCACCCGATGATCTCAAGTTCATCTCGTCGATGACGCTTTTTGCCCGCGCCGTGCCGGGCGAGCCCCTCTTCGCCCGGGCGCTCGACGCCTTTAATTCCGGCGCGGAAGACCCCCGCACCCTTGCGCTCCTGGGCGCTACCGGCGGGTGATGCGGGCCAGCCGTCCATCCCCGCCGAGTGGAATGACAAGGCTGACGATCAGCGTTGCCGCTGCCGCCATTTCGGGGACGCGCGCCGCCCATTCGACCAAGATGATGGCGGCGTCGTCGTCCATAAGTCCCAGCTCGTCCACTTCGGCAATATCGGCCAGGCGGTAGAGGTCGGCATGCAGGACCGGCCCGGCTTCGGTCTCGTAAGGCTGCACTATGGCAAAGGTGGGCGAGGGGACTTCGAGCTCCGCGTCTCCGGCCAGTGCGCGGATGATGGCGCGGGCCAGTGCCGTCTTGCCGGCGCCCAGATCCCCCTCGAGGCTGACAATGTCGCCGCCCCTGAGCTGGGCGGCAATTTCAGCGCCGAACGCGGCAGTGGCCGCATCGTCTGCCAGAAAGGTTTCGCGCTCGTCCATGTCGGGTCCGCCCCTTTGCCCGCTTCGGGCCCAGGCCTATTCGGCCACGCCGGCCAGGGCGCTGTCCAGCGGCAGGTTGACGATGATGCGGCTGCCCTTGGGCTCACGCTTTTCCGCCGAAATCGTGCCACCATGGAGGTTGACGAAGGTCCGCACGATCGAGAGCGCCAGCCCCGCGCCGCGTTGCCGCCCACCCGATTGCGGCCCGTCCAGCCGGGTCAGGATGGCGGCCTTCATCTCGTCAGTAATGCCGGGGCCCTCGTCCTCGATGACGAAGATCATCCGGTCGCCGCGATGGCTGGCCGAAAGCCGGATTTCCCCGCCCGGCGGCGAGAACCGCGCGGCGTTGGACAGCAGGTTGTAGAGCACCTGCACGATGCGCGTCCGGTCGGCGACGAAGACCGGAAGGTCCGGCTCGATGTCGATGACGAGATTGGGTGCGTCGCCCGCAACTTCTGGGAAGGTCGCGGTGATCCCGGCCTTGGCCTTGTCGACCAGCGCCATCACGTCGAGCGGCTCGGGATTGAGCTCGGCAATGCCGGCATCGACCGATGCCAGGTCGAGAATATTGTCGATCAGCACGCCCAGCGTCACCGAGGAGGCGCGGATATAGTCGATATATTCGCGCTGCCGTGCGTTGAAGCTGCCCCCCTCCATGTCGGAAAGCAGATCGGCAAAGCCGATGATATTGGTCAGCGGGCTGCGCAGTTCATAGGAGACGTTTTCCACGAACGCGTCCTTGAGCCGGTCTGCGGCGACCAGGGCATCGTTGCGCTCCTTGAGCACCTTCGAATAGGAGGCGCTTTCGGTGACATCGAGAAAGGTCATCATCGTCTGCCCGTCGGGCAGCCGGGTAATGGCATAGTCGATCAGCCGCCCGTCGGAGCGGTTGATCCGGCCATGCCGGTCGGTGCGGGTGGGGTTGAGATCGATGATCGAGCGCTTGAGGTCGCGCCAGATCGTAGCGCCGTCCTCGGGAATGGCCTGCCCGCTGGCCTCGGCCAACTGGTCGATATGGGGGCTGCTGCCAAAGGCGTTCATCGGCAGCTTCCACAGCTTGGAAAGCTGCGGGTTGGACAGCGTCAGCCGCCCATTGGTGCCGAACACTGCCACCGCTTCGCTCAGCGCGTTCATGCTTTCGCGCAGCACATTGGTGAACGCCTTGTTGGTGCTTTCCAGCTCCAGCCGCTCGGTCAGGTCCTCGAACACGTAGATGACGCCGCCATTGGGGCCGGCGGGGGCGGAAATCACCTTGATGGTGCGCCCGTCGGGCAGGTGCCACGGGTCGGCCTCGAAGGGCGCCTTGCGCTCATAGCTCTCGAGGTGCTTGGCCCGCCAGGTATGGTAATCCACCTGGTTGGGCAGCATGCCCAGCGTGCGCAATTTGTCGAGGATCGCGCGTTCGTCGAGCCCGGGGGTGAGGAAGGCGCGGCTGAGGTTCCAGAGATTGGCATAGGCAGCGTTGAACTGGGTCAGCTCCCGCCGCGAATTGAAAATGGCGATCGGGGTGGCCAGCGCATCGATGATGCCACCGATATGGGCGAGCCCCGACTCGACCGGCGCACGTGCCGCTTCCTGTGGGCGCAGATAACCGGCAAGGCCTTCGGGCAGAGCGCTTTCGACCAGCTCGAAACGCCCCTTGTCGCCCAGGTCGACCAGGACGCCACCGGGATGGCCCTGGTTGCGGGCGCGCAGGCCCGGCTCGATGATTTCGGTCGGCTCGGTTTCCGAGCAGGTCTTGCCCAGGGCCTTGGCCAGCGCGCAATAAGCGCTGTTGGCAAAGCACAGCCTGCCGTTGCTATCGCGCAGATAGGCTGGCAGCGACAGGAGCCCCAGAATGGTGCGGGCGCTTTGCTTGTCGTCGCTGGCGGTTTCGGCGCTCGTGTCGGCCACAAGGGCGGCTTCGTCGCTGGGCTGGGTAAAGGCGGGGCGCAGGCGCAGGGCTGCCCCGGTCCCCATCGTCCAGCCCGTCACCCGCACCACCTTGCCCTCGGAGGTGCGCACGCTGGCAGTGAATCCGCGGCCCTGGAGGCGCAGTTCGTCCAGCAGGTCCCCCAGGCGATTGGCTTCGGCAGCGCCGAGCCAGGAATGCAGGTTGAGCAGGCTCTGCGGCTGGCGCCCCTCGGGCAGCACCGTTCCGGCCTGGCCCAGAATGCGCGGCGCACCCTGGTCGCTCCAGAGCACCGTCAGTTCATTGCTGCCGGAAATCAGGTTTTCGTATTCGTCCACCATGGCGCGCAGATTGGCGATCTGGTCGGCGGCGCGGCGCCGCGCGGCACGGCTCTCGGCCTGGATGGTGCGGATAATGGCCATCGACGCCAGCGCAAAGCCGCCGGCGCCCAGCGCAACGGCGAGGGGCGCGATGCCGCCCAGCTGTGCCGGAACAAAACCCTGGGCCAGAGCGGGGGCGGCCATGATCAGGGTGAGGGGTGCGCTCGCGATCGCTGCGAATCCCAAATGCTTCCGGAGCCGTTCCGGCGCCATGCGTGCCCTCTTTCGCTTCATTGCTGTGCAAACCCGGCCAGAACGGCCGGTACGCCACTTAAAGACAGGGCGGCCTGACGCAGGACAATGCTCTGTCCCGGCTGCCCCCGACAGGCGGCATGTCCCCGCGCCGCCCGAATCACTGAACCATAGCGGGCAGGGGAATCGGGCAAAAGAGTCTTCATGGCTGTGCGTTGCGGGCAAATGTGGCGGAAAGCGCTTGACCGGAGAACGAAACAGAAACCTTTAAAAAGTGTAAAAGCCCGGCACGATTGGCCGGGCTTTGCGCAGAAAAGTTGAGGCCTGCGTCTTAGTAGCGATATTCGCCCGACTTGAACGGGCCGTCGACGGTCACCCCGATATAGTCGGCCTGAACCGGGGTCAGCTTGGTCAGCTTGGCGCCCAGCTTGGCCAGGTGCAGCTCGGCGACCTTCTCGTCCAGGTGCTTGGGCAGCACATGCACCTTCTTTTCGATCGTGGCGCCATTGGTCCACAATTCGATCTGGGCCAGCGTCTGGTTCGAGAACGATGCCGACATCACAAAGCTCGGATGGCCGGTGGCATTGCCCAGATTGACCAGGCGCCCTTCTGACAACAGGATCAGGCGGTTGCCATTGGGCTGCTCGATCAGGTCGACCTGCGGCTTGACATTGGTCCACTTGAAATTGCGCAGGCCGAGCACGTCGATTTCGTTGTCGAAATGGCCGATATTGCAGACGATGGCCATGTCCTTGAGCTTGCGCATGTCATCGACCATCAGCACGTCGCGATTGCCGGTCGCGGTCACCACGATGTCGGCGCGGGGTGCGGCCTCGGCCAGGGTCACCACCTCGAACCCTTCCATGGCGGCCTGCAGGGCGCAGATCGGGTCGACTTCGGTCACCAGCACGCGGGCGCCGGCGCCCCGCAGCGATTCCGCCGAGCCCTTGCCCACATCGCCATAGCCGCACACGATGGCGACCTTGCCGGCCAGCATCACGTCGGTGCCGCGCCGGATCGCGTCGACCAGGCTTTCGCGCGTGCCATACTTGTTGTCGAACTTCGACTTGGTCACCGAGTCGTTGACGTTGATAGCCGGGAAGGGCAGCTCGCCCTTGGCATGCAATTGGTAAAGGCGCATCACGCCTGTCGTCGTCTCTTCCGACACGCCTTTGATATTGGCGCGGATCGCCGAATAAAAACCCGGATTGCGGGCCAGGCGCTTCTTGATCGTGGCAAAGAAGATTTCCTCTTCCTCGTTGCCCGGCTTGTCGAGGATCGACGGATCGGTCTCCGCCTTGGCGCCGGTCAGCACCAGCATGGTGGCGTCGCCGCCATCATCGAGGATCAGGTTCGGCGTGCCGCCATCGCCCCATTCCATCATGCGGTCGGTAAAGTCCCAATATTCTTCCAGCGTCTCGCCCTTGTGCGCAAAGACGGGAATGCCCGCTGCGGCGATGGCGGCGGCGGCATGATCCTGGGTGGAGAAGATGTTGCACGACACCCAGCGCACATCGGCGCCCAGCGCCACCAGCGTCTCGATCAGCACCGCGGTCTGGATCGTCATATGCAGCGATCCGGCGATGCGGGCGCCCTTGAGCGGCTGGCTGGCGGCATATTCCTCGCGGATCGCCATCAGGCCCGGCATCTCGATTTCAGCAATGGAGATTTCCTTGCGCCCGAAATCGGCGAGGGAAATGTCCTTGACCGAATAATCGGTCGCGCTCTTGGTCATGGCTGGCTCCACAGCAGGATTGGTCTTTGCTCTTCCTATACGGGAGCAGTCCTTACCGATCAATGACGGATATAAAGAAATCCTTATATGCCGCACTCACGCCCGGTAGACATGGCCATGGCGCCGCCGGCGAAAGGGCAGGGCGCAGAACCGCACGATGCCCGAGACCAGCAGATAGCCCAGGATGAAGCCGGCGCCGGCATAGAGCACGCCTTCCACCGTTACCGGCATGGCGGGGCGGTAATTTTCCAGCGTGCGCTGGCCGATATCGCTGTCGAGATAGGCCGGCAGCGTTTGCAGCCGCTCCAGCGGGCCGGCGCCCTCTATCCGCGCCAGCGTCGCGCTGAGCTGCTCGTAGCGCATGAAGGTCTGCGCCATGCTCGTCCCGCGCCCGGCCAGGAACGTGTCGTTCGAAACGCTGTACCGTTGCAGCGCACCTTGCCGGTCCATGCCGCCGGCCTGCGCCGCCCGGTCGAAATCCTCGGTGATGACCCGCAACTCATCCACCGCGCCGCCCAGGCGCTGGGTATATTGCTGGGCATATTCTGGAAACTGGCTGAGGCTCGCTGCCAGAGCGATGCCGCCGACCCCCGCAATCAATCGCCGCAAACCTGCCTCCCCTCGGATCAAGCCCTCACCATGGACCCAGGAAACGGCAGGAAAAAGTCAGGGGTTCCAGGGTGTCTTGCGCGCCGGCCCGCCCATGCCCAGCACCATCGCGTCGATAAAGGCGGTCTTGTGCTTGGAATAGGCCGCCCGGTCCGCGGGGAAGCGCTGCGCCAGATCCCGCTTGAGCGCGGCGTAATCGGCAAGGGCGACCGGGTCGGTCCGCAGGCGATCGCGGAACATCAGGTGCCGTCGCACTTCGTCGGCGTCGCTGTGCACATGCACATGATGCGTCCGCTCCCCGTCCGCGCGGCGCTTGATCAGCACCACCCGGTGCGGATCGACATAATTGGGCACATTGGCATAGCCCAGCGCTTCGACCGCCGGGATCGAGGCCAGCGCCTGCGCGCGGTCTGCAACATGGATCAGGATGTCGATGACCGGTTTTGCGGCCAGGCCGATGATCGCGGTCGAGCCGATATGCGCGATGGTCAGCGGCTCGGGTTCTAGAACCGCGCGCAGCCGGTCCTGCTCAATGGTGAAACGTCTGGCCCAGGCAGGGTCGTAATCCGCAAGGATCACGCCATCGTTCACGCCTCGGCCCCGTCCACGTCCTCGTCAAAGCCGTTATTGACCAGTTCGGTGATCGCTTCGAGCGCTTCGCGTGCCTGCTTGCCACTCGCCTGAACCAAAATCGTGGCGCCGGGGCCCGCCCCCAGCATCATCAGCCCCATGATGGAATTTCCCGCCACCGAGGTGCCGTCCTTGATCACGCTGATATTGGCGTCGAAACATTCAGCCGTACGCACGAAGCGGGCTGAAGCCCGCGCATGCAGGCCCTTGCGGTTGACGATGGTTAATTGCTGGGCAACCGCCCTGCTCGCATCCATCAGCTGGCTCCACCCAGGACCGCATTGGCAACGGTGATGTATTTCTTGCCCGCCTCCTGGGCAATGTTGACCGCATCTTCCATGCTCATCTCGCCGCGCACGCGTCCGAGCTTGACCAGCATGGGCAGGTTTACGCCTGCGATCACCTCGATATGGCGGTTCTGCATCACCGAGATTGCCAGGTTCGAGGGCGTGCCGCCGAACATGTCGGTCAGGATGATGACGCCGTCGCCACTATCGGCACGGTCGATAGCCTTGAGGATGTCCTCGCGGCGCGCTTCGGCATTGTCTTCGGGACCGATGGCAATGGTCTCGATCTGCTCCTGCGGTCCCACCACATGTTCCATGGCCAGCTTGAATTCGTCGGCAAGCGCGCCGTGGGTCACCAGAACCAATCCGATCATGCACTTTCCCCAATCGAACGAACCATGGCACATCCCTGCGCGGTTTTCGTCCCTGAGCCCCAAACGGTCCTGTCATCGGGCGCTGACAGAACATTCGCGCACACCTTTGTCCCCCGCCTTCGGCCTTGCAAGGGGTAAATTGTCACGTCTTTGCGGCTTCCAGGCTTGCGCGCACCGCCTCGACCACCAGCAATTCCTGGTGGCCCAGACTCACGATGCCGGCCTGGGGCACCGGAGCGCGCGGCACGTCATGTCCGAAAAGCTCTGTCTGCAGCTCTTCTTCTTCCACAAGACGCATCAATTCGGGGACGAGGTCGATGACCAGATGCAGCCTGGCGCTCTCGACATGCGGCCGGGAAACGATGCCCCGCCCACGCAATTCGATCAGTCCGGCCAGTTGCGGCGGCGCCAGCATGGTCAGGAAATCGCCGTCGTCGCGGATATCCACGCGGTCGTCCGCAACCAGGAACGCCTTTTGCCCCCGGCCTTCCCAGCGATCCAGCAAGGCCATCGACAAAACGGATTTTCCCGCACCGGATGGGCCGCGCAGCAATATTCCCGTATCGCCCAGGACCAATCCGGTCCCGTGCATGTTTTGTGGCTTGCTCATGCCCCAAGTCTATTTGCGCGCTCTTGGCAATACAATTGTAAAAACCGCGCCCGACCGGTCGGTACGATTATGCGCCCGGATCGTGCCTTTATGGGCATCCACGATCTGTTTGGAGATGGATAGACCAAGGCCGGAATGATTGCCGAAGCTCTCTGTCTCGGGGCGGTCGGTATAGAACCGCTGGAAGATCTTGGCGGTGTCCCCAGTGATGCCGCGGCCTTCGTCGCTTACCGTCACGGTGATTGCATCGCCCTCGGTGCCGATGGCGACCGTCACGGTGCCGCCTTCGGGCGAAAATGACACGGCATTGTCGATCAGGTTGGCAAAGACCTGCGCCAGCCGGCTCTCGTGGCCGCTGATTGTCGTCGATCCGCGTCCCGAGCGCTTGCCCATCACCACTTCGACCCGGCGGCCTGCAGCCATGTCCTTCTGGATGGCGACCATGGCCTCCGCCAGCTTTTCGACATCGACCAGCTCGGCGCTCTCGCGCGCCAGTTCGGCGTCGAGCCGGCTGGCGCTGGAAATGTCGGTGATCAGCCGGTCGAGGCGTTTGACATCGTGCTGGATGATTTCGTTGAGGCGTGCCCGGTCCTCCGCCCGCTTTGCCAGCGGCAGCGTCTCGACGGCCGATCGCAGCGAGGTCAGTGGGTTTTTCAGCTCGTGGGCCACGTCGGCGGCGAAGCGCTCAATGGCCTCGATGCGGTTGTAGAGCGCGTCGGTCATGCGCCGCAGCGCGCCTGACAGATGACCGATCTCGTCGGGCCGGTCGGTGAGGTCGGGGATTTCCGCGCGCGCATCGCCTGCCGTCTGTACCCGTTCGGCCGCTGCCGAAAGCCGCCGCATCGGGCCGGCAATGGTCCCGGCCAGCAGCAGCGACAGCACGATCTGCACCCCTGCCGCGATCAGGGCGATGCGCAGCAGGCTCCAGCGCTCCTGCGCCACCACCGAATCGATATCGCCCGGCGCGGTGGACAAAAGGATCGCCCCCACTATGGCGCGCAGCCTCTGGACCGGCACCGCCACCGAAACCACCAATTGTCCCTGGCTGTCGACACGCACGAAATCGGCCGGGGCGCCCTGAAGCGCCGAGGCGACTTCGGGATAACGCGCGCCTTCATCGGCCTGGTATTCCTGATAGGTTGGATAATTGTCCCCCGGCGCCCAGGAGATGATGGCATTCCACCAATCGGCCAGGAAAAAGCTCGGCTGGCTGGTGTCGATGGTGCGGCGCAACACCTCGCCCCGGGCATAGATATTGTCGCTGTCCAGGATCAGCAGGCCGCCCTGGTCATAGATGCGGGCCCGGGTGCGGGTGGGAGTGATGAGGTTGCGCAGCAGCGGCGCCACCCGCTCCGGGCTGATGGGAAATTCAAGGCTCGGGTCGAAATAGGAAAGCGGGGACACATTGGCCCCCTGGGCATTCAGCAGGCGGTCGGGATTGATCGAGATGATGTCGCTGTCCACCGTCGCCGAGGCGGCAATGGCCGCGGCGATGATCTCGCCCTGCACGCGCAGCGATTGCACCCGGGCATCGATCAGGCCGGCGCGCCACTGGTTGAGGTAGAGGATGCCCACCACCAGAACCAAGAGGCCCGCCATGTTCAGCACCACGATGCGCCGCGTCAGGCTGGAAAAAATGGCAAAATTGACGAAGCGTCCGATCGCGCCGAAAACCCGGGCGACCGGACGCAGGATAAAACGTCGCCTTTTCCTGCCGGGCGTTTTCGCCGCGCCGGCAGGGGGCTCGTCTCTCTTGCTATCGGGATCGTCGAGTTGTGGGTCCAGGACGGCCACTTGTGCCTTATTGCTCCTTGAAGCGATAGCCGACGCCATAGAGCGTCTCGATCATCTCGAAGTCGTCGTCGGTTGACTTGAACTTCTTGCGCAGCCGCTTGATGTGACTGTCGATGGTGCGGTCGTCGACATAGACCTGGTCGTCATAGGCGGCATCCATCAGCGCGTTGCGCGACTTGACGACGCCCGGCCGCAGCGCAAGCGCCTGCAGGATGAGGAATTCGGTGACCGTGAGCGTGACCCGCTGGCCTTTCCAGGTACAGGTATGCCGTTCTTCGTCCATCACCAGCGCGCCGCGCTCGATCAGCGCCTTGCTGGGCGCGGGCTCGGCGCTGCCTGTGCCCGCCGCGACGGGGTCGCGTGGTGCCGAACGGCGCAGGATCGCCTTAACGCGCTCCACCAGCAGTCGCTGGCTGAACGGCTTGGTGATGAAGTCGTCGGCGCCCATCTTGAGCCCGAACAATTCGTCGATCTCTTCATCCTTGGAGGTGAGGAAGATGACGGGCACATCGGACTTCTGCCGCAGGCGGCGCAGCAATTCCATACCGTCCATGCGCGGCATCTTGATATCGAGAATGGCCAGGTCCGGCTTGTCGCTGGTCAGCCCCTCCAGTCCCGAGGCACCGTCGGTATAGGTGGCAACCTGGTAGCCCTCGGCTTCCAGCGTGAGGGAAACGGAGGTGAGAATATTGCGGTCATCGTCCACAAGGGCGATTTTTGGCATGGTCTGCCTTTCTCTTCGTGACGCTGCAAGGTCAAAGCCCTGCCGGTTCGCTGACAGGTATTTGCGCCCGTTGCAGGCGACAATTACGCATTAAATAAGGCACGGCCAAGTCTGGTGCAAAGTCTCGTGCCAATTCTCCGCGGGTTCCATACAAGTTCCGTGCGATGCAACTTCAGTCTTACGACCGATTTCCGGATGGTTCGCGGCCGGTATCGCTCCCTATTTTGCCGTCCATAGGCCGCATTGATTGCGGCGCGTGGAGATCAAGATGACAGCGTTCGATCACGACGCCCTTCGGACCGCATTGTCCGCAGCCGCCACATCGCTTAGCGACAACGCCAATGCGCCGGCCCTGGTTGCCGCTTCGCTCGGGCAGGGGCATGGCGTATTGACCGCCGATGGTGCCCTCTCGGTGACCACCGGGGCCTATACGGGCCGCTCGCCCAAGGACAAGTTCATCGTCCGCGATGCGCGCACCGATGCCAGCGTCTGGTGGGACAATTCGGGCGCCATGAGCCCGGACCATTTCGATGTGCTGTTGGCCGACATTCGCGCGCACCTGGGGGGGCAGTCGCTTTACCGCCAGGATCTTCTGGCCGGCGCCGATCCGCGCCACCAATATGACGTGACGGTCGTCACGCCCAGCGCCTGGCACGCGCTCTTCATCCGCAATCTGCTGATCCGGCGCGGCGAGGACATTGCCGCTTCCGATGCCGCCATGCCGGTCACCATCGTCCATGCGCCCCATTTCAAGGCCGACCCGGCCCGCCACGGCAGCCGCACCGAAACCGTTATCGCGCTCGACATGACGCGCAACCTCGTACTGATCGCCGGGACGCTCTATGCCGGTGAAATCAAGAAGTCGGTGTTCTCGCTGTTCAACTTCCATGCCCCGGCGCGCGGCGTGCTGCCCATGCATTGCTCGGCCAATCTCGGGCCCGATGGCGAGGCTGCCCTGTTCTTTGGTCTTTCGGGCACGGGCAAGACCACCCTGTCCAACGATCCGGCCCGCCCCTTGATCGGCGATGACGAACATGGCTGGAGCGAGGATGGTGTTTTCAACCTCGAAGGGGGCTGTTACGCCAAGACGGTCAAGCTTTCGGCCAGTGCCGAGCCGGAGATTTTCGCCGCAACCCGCCGTTTCGGCACCGTGCTCGAAAATGTCGTGCTCAACGCTCACAATGTGCCAGCATTTGACGACGTAACGCTCACCGAAAACACGCGCGCCGCCTACCCGCTCGACGTGCTCCCCTCTGTGGCGCGCGGCGGCGTCGGTGGCACGCCCCGCACGATCGTCTTCCTCACCGCCGACGCCTTTGGCGTCCTGCCACCGCTGGCCCGCCTGACCCCTGACCAGGCGGTCTACCATTTCCTGTCCGGCTATACCGCCAAGGTCGCCGGTACCGAGCGTGGCATCACCGAGCCACAGGCCACCTTTTCGGCCTGTTTCGGGGCCCCTTTCATGCCGCTGCACCCCAGCGTCTACGGTCAGATGCTGGCCGAACGCCTTCGCACCAGCGGCGCTCAGGCCTGGCTGCTCAATACCGGCTGGACCGGCGGCGCCTATGGTCAGGGCAAGCGCATCGACATCGCCTCGACCCGCCTGCTGCTCAGCGCGGCGCTGGATGGAGCGCTGGACCATGCCGATATGCGCTTTGATCCCCTGTTCGGCTTCGAGGTGCCCCTCAACGTCCCGGGCATCGACGAACGCCTGCTGGATCCACGCCGGACCTGGCCCGATCCCGAGCTCTACGACGCCCAGGCCACGAGGCTTGTCGGGCTTTTCCGGGCGAATTTCGAGAAATTCGGCCCCGAGGCCGACGCTGAGGCAGGGCCTCGGCTGCAGATGGCGGCGGAATGAACGACAAGCAAAAGGGCGCTCTTGGGCGCCCTTTTCGTCTGCCGAGATGGCAAGCTCAGTTCGGCGAATAGAAGATGTGCGAATCCACCGCCGCCACGCGACTGAACGTGTGTGACCAGGACGGGGCCACGGCCGTCGTGTGGTAATAGAGCGCCGATCCGGGCAGGACGCCGATGTCCTTGCCTTGTGCGAACTCGGCATAGACTTCGCGCGCCAGATCCTTGGACTTGGCCCAGGCACGGCGTTCGCCCGGCGTATTGTCTCGCCCGTCACAGGCAAAGGTGAACTGGCACCGATAGAGGCCCTTATTGGCATTCTGGTAGATCACGCCGCACAGGGAGTCCGGAAATTCCCCCGAACGGGCGCGGTTCACGATCACATTGGCCACGGCCAGCTGTCCTTCAGCACTCTCGCCGCGCGCTTCGTGATAGATCGCCTGGGCCAAGCAATCGCGCTCGGTATCGGCGCGCTCGAGCCGCTTTTCCATCGGCTCGTAGCCGGACTGGACATAGCCGGCCAGCATGTCGGACGTCACGCTCGGCTGCGGACGTGGCGCCGGCCCGGCAAGACTGGCAATGGCTGAAAGGGCCGTATTGCCGCCATAGGAAGCTCGGCCGATATAGCCCATGAGCAGGTCCGGCGTCAGTTCAGGCTGCGGTCCGGCAAGCGTGACGTCCACCGAACGCAGGGCCAGCTGACGCTGACCGTAATTGGCGAGTAATTGGGGCGTCAGCGACAGCTCGCCGGGGGCAAGCGGAACCCGTGTCGCCCCAATGGCCGGCTGGGTGCGCAATTCGGCAATGGCGACCGGAATCGTTTCGGGCAGAGTGACTGTCGTATCGGCCTGGGCAGGAGTGACGATCACGAAAAGCACGAGTGCGGCGGCACAAAGGGCCAGCACCGGCGAAAGCGCGCGCGCCAAGAATTGCTGCCGGTCCGATATCATGCCCCGTCCTAACCCCTGGGTCCTGCCAGCCATATCCGGCGGACCTTCTTGGAGGATGCCGTTTGGGGCACCCTGTCACTTCCCGGCTGCACACTAGCCAAGCGCCGTCCGGGATGGAAGTCGAAATTTACGGCTGGTTAACCATAGCCGTTAGCGACTTAAGACAGGGTTAACGGAGCAGAGAAAGCAAGGAAACCCTTGTTTTGCAGGAGCTTGGGTCGTGCTGAAGGGGGCCTTACCGCATTCGATAAGGTTTTATCCATTACCCGACATGGTTAATCACTTCTTAGTCGCGGGCAAACGCGGCCAGGTGCACCAGCATCAGGCTCGGCACGACCGAGACGCCCAGCGCCTCGATTTCGGCATTGGGTCCCACGAGGTCGGGCACCATGATCGTCTGCATGCCGGCAGCATGGGCGGCGCGCACGCCGGCATGGCTGTCTTCGAGTGCTAGACAATGCACAGGCTCCACGCCCAGGCGCCTGGCCGCCGTCAGATAGGGCTCGGGATGCGGTTTGGGATGGACCACGTCGTCTCGCGTCACCACGGTTTCGAACAGGTCCAGCAGCCCTGCTGCCCCCAGATGATGGGCGGCATGGGGATTGCGCGAAGAGGTGGCAACTGCGGTGGGGATGCCGCGGTCTCTCAATTCGGTGATGAACTCCACAGCACCCGGCTTGACCGGAACACCGGCGTGACTGCGCTCGCGCATGGTGACGCGGCACCTCTCGTCGAACAGCGCATAGGGGAACGCCACGCCATAGGCCTCGATCAGCAATTGGTTGGTGCGTTCATGGCTGGAGCCGACCATGGACTGATGCACGTCATGGGTCATCTCGAAGCCCAGTTCGGTGCAGACATCGTAGACGATCTCGCGAAACACCGCTTCCGTGTCGAGCAGCGTGCCGTCCATGTCGAAAATGGCGGCCTGGAAGGGGCGGAGGCGGAGCGTGTCGGAAGCGGGCATCATTCCTGGACCTATAGGCCCCATTTGTGTCATCCGCCAGACTGTCCTGTGCATGGCTTTCCTGCTGGCGACGAACCGTTTCGGCCATGATAGCGTTCGGCTGCCATGAGCCAGTTTATGCCAGCCCGCCGCCACGAAGAACTCGGCGACGCCTTCTATGATCGCGTCGCCCCCATCGATTTTCCCAGAACCATCCTGCGCCACCGCGATCAGCGCTGGGCCCGGCGCCTCGGCCTTGATATGCTGGATGAGACGCGCTGGCTGGCCCATTTCGGTCGCTTCGAGCCCCTTGCTGGATCGCTGACCCAACCTCTGGCCTTGCGCTATCACGGCCATCAATTCCGCTCGTACAATCCCGATCTCGGCGACGGGCGCGGGTTCCTTTTCGCCCAATGCATCGATCCGGTGGATCACCGCCTGCTTGATTTCGGCACCAAGGGCACCGGCAAGACGCCGTGGTCGCGCGGTGGCGACGGCCGGCTCACCCTCAAGGGCGGTGTGCGCGAAGTGCTGGCCACCGAAATGCTCGAAGCCCTTGGCGTTTATACCTCCAAGAGCTTTTCCCTGGTCGAGACCGGCGAGCAACTCTACCGGGGCGACGAGCCCTCGCCGACGCGCTCGGCCGCGCTGACCCGCCTCAGCCACAGCCATATCCGCATCGGCACATTCCAGCGGCTGGCTTATCTGGAGGACACGGAGAATCTGGCGCGCCTCGTAGACTATTGCGTCGCCAATTATTACCCCGAGCTGGCCGACACGCCGAACAAACCCGCCGCTTTTCTCGAGGCGGTGGTGGCCAAAGTCGCGCGGCTGGGCGCCCAGTGGACCGCCGCCGGCTTCGTGCATGGCGTCCTCAATACCGACAATATCAACATGACCGGCGAGAGCTTCGACTACGGGCCCTGGCGGTTCCTGCCTCATTACGATCCGGACTTTACTGCCGCCTATTTCGATGAGACCGGCCTTTATGCTTTCGGGCGCCAGCCGGACACCTTGGCATGGAACCTGACGCGGCTGGCCGAATGCCTCGTGCCAGTCTCTTCCATCGAACAGCTCGAGCCGGCGCTCAATACGATCTGGCCGCGGTTTCGGGCGGAGCTGCCGGCGCAGATATTGCGTCGACTGGGGCTTGAGCCGCGCGCGCTGGAGCAGGACGGTGCCCTGGTGACGGCAGTGTTCGGATTTCTCTCTGCAAGCCAATCGCCCTACGAGCAGTTCTTTTTCGACTGGCGCGGCGGTGCCCTCAGCAGCCTGCGTGCCGCACGCAGTCCTGCCGCCCACCATTATGCCAGCGAGGCGTTCCGTCCGGTGGCCGATCTACTCGAACTTTATGGCCCCAGCGTCGACGTCAACCTCGACCACGCCTATTTCGCGCGGACACGGCCGCGGACCATGCTGATCGATGATGTCGAGGCGATCTGGGCCCCGGTGGCGGAGGCCGATGACTGGACAGCATTCGAAAACGCCCTTTCGGAAATCGCGCAGATGCGCGATGCCTACGGCATCAAGCCTTGAGGGAGGGATTTTCATGACCATCTACGCGCTGGACGAGATTGCTCCGCGGATCGACCCCGATATCGGCTTCATTGCCCCAAATGCGACCCTAGTGGGGGACGTCGTCGTCGGCCCCGAAGTCGGGATCTGGTTCGGGGTCGTTGCGCGCGGCGATATCGAAACCATCACCATCGGCGCCCGCACCAATGTGCAGGAAAATGTCGTGCTGCACACCGACCGCGGCTATCCCCTGTGCATTGGCGAAAACGTCACCATCGGTCATGGCGCCATTGTGCATGGCTGCACCATTGGCGACAATTCCCTTATCGGCATGGGCGCCACCGTGCTCAATGGTGCTGTCATCGGGAAAAATTGCCTGATCGGGGCCAATGCACTGGTGACCGAGGGCAAGGTCATTCCTGATAATTGCCTGGTCATGGGCGCACCGGCAAAGGTCGTGCGCGAAATCGACCGCGAGGGTGTCGAGGCGCTTGCGGCTTCGGCCGATCGCTATGTGCAGAACGCCCGCCGCTTTGCGTCCGGCCTGAAGCCCTTCGATCGCCGTGATCCCGATTTCGATCCCGCCTAGCCGATGTCGTAGGGCACCACGTTGCGCCGGTCGGCCGAAACTGAAATAGCCGACGCCAAAGGGGGGACCGCCCGCTGCGGACAGGCGCGGCGCTCGCAGATGCGGCAGGAAATCCCAATGGGCTCGAACCCGGTCCGCGTCAGATCGAGATCGTCGGCATAGACGAGCCGCCCGGCATGGGAAATCTCGCAGCCCAGGGCATAGGCATAGCGGCGCGTCGTGCCGCGATAGCCGCCCATGCGCTTCTCGTGGCTCCAGGCCAGGCACAGATATTGTCTTCCGTCCGGCGTCTCTGCCAATTGCCGGATAATCTGGCCATGCGCTTCGAAGGCGCGATGCACGTTCCACAGCGGGCAGGCCCCGCCGAAGCGGGCAAATTGCAGCGCCGTCGCCGAATGGCGCTTGGTGATCGTGCCGGCAGCATCGACCCGGGCGAAAAAGAAGGGCACGCCTTTTTCGCGCGGCCGCTGCATGGTGGAAAGCCGGTGCGCCACCTGTTCGAGGCTCGCGCCGAACACGCGCGCCAGCTCTTCGATATCGAACCGATAGGCATCTGCCGCCTTGAGGAACGATCCATAGGGCATGTGCAGGGCCCCCGCGAAATAATTGGCCAGCCCCATCCGCGCGATCGGCCTTGCCTCCGGTGCCGAAAAGCTGGCCTCGTCGAGCAGGGCATCCATCAGCGTGGCCTGTTCGAGCCCGGCCAGGGTCGAGGCGATGCGGAAGAACTGGCTGGACGGCTCGAGATGCGCATTGACGCGCAGCAGGCGGCTAGAACGATCGAACTCCACCAGGGTGTCGGGGCGCACTGGCACGTCCAGCACCACCCTGATGCCATGTGTTTCGGCACAATAGTCGATCAGTCGACGCAGTCGGTCTGGCCCGAGGGGGCCCAATTCATCCGAAACCGCCTCTGCCGCCCGGTCCAGCGGATCGATGTAATTGTCGGCATAGTGAAAGAAATCGCGCACATCCTCATAGGCGCTGGCCACCCCGCTTTGCGGGTCCCGCGACAGGGCTGCATCCATGCCGGCCAGGCGTTCCGTACTTTTGCGATAGGCGCCATAGAGCGCGAGGACGGCCCGGGCCATGTCTGGTGCTGTGCTGGCGACGCTTTTGAGCTCCTGCAGGTTGGGTACCACTTCGCCAAAGACGGGATCCGCCAGTGCCTCGCGCAAATCCATCACCAGCCGGTCCGAGGCGTCCGTGGCCAGCCCGGCCAGGTCCAGGTCGAACGCCTCCGCCAGCGCCAGCATGACCGATGCGGTGAGAGGGCGCTGGTTGGACTCGAGCTGGTTGACATAGGACGCGGAAATATCGAGCCGCAGCGCCAGCTCGCTCTGAGTCAGGCGGTGCTGGGCGCGCAGGGCCCGCAATTTTGCTCCGGCAAACACTTTTCGCGCCGCCATCTTCACAACCTCACAAAATCACATGCTTGCCTGTGTGTGTTTGTAGCAGTCCCGCCTTTTCCTGTCTTGGGGTCGGCGTCGCGTCGGGCTAAGGTCCGGTCAGACCATCGGAGGCACGCTCATGCAGGACATCATTTCCGCTCTCGAGGCCAAGCGGGACAATGCACGCCTGGGGGGTGGGCAGCGGCGGATCGATATCCAGCACGGCAAGGGCAAGCTGACCGCGCGCGAGCGGCTCGACGTGCTGCTCGATCCCGGCTCGTTTGAAGAATACGACATGTTCGTCACCCATCGCGCCCGTGATTTCGGCATGGCGGAAACCATCATCCCTGGTGATGGCGTGGTCACCGGCTGGGGGACGATCGACGGCCGGCTGGTCTATGTCTTTTCCCAGGATTTCACCGTCTTTGGCGGCTCGCTGAGCGAAACCCATGCCCAGAAGATCTGCAAGGTCATGGATCTAGCCATGCAGAACGGCGCCCCGGTCATCGGTCTCAACGATTCCGGCGGCGCACGCATCCAGGAAGGCGTCGCCTCTCTGGGCGGCTATGCCGACGTGTTCTGGCGCAATGTGCAGGCCAGTGGCGCCGTGCCGCAGATCTCGGTGATCATGGGCCCCTGTGCCGGCGGGGCGGTCTATTCCCCGGCCATGACCGATTTCATCTACATGGTCGAGGACACAAGCTACATGTTCGTCACCGGCCCGGATGTGGTGAAAACCGTCACCAATGAGACGGTCACCCAGGAAGAGCTCGGCGGCGCCTCCACCCACACGAAAATATCCTCGGTCGCCGACGCTGCCTTTGCCAACGACATCGAGACCCTCCTCGAAGTGCGGCGCTTGTTCTCCTACCTGCCCCTGGCCGCCGGACAGAAGCCGCCGCGCCTGCCGAGCCACGATCCCGTCGACCGGCGCGACGACAAGCTCGATACCATCATCCCCGACAGCGCCAACAAGCCCTACGACATGCGCGAGGTGATCGAGACCGTCGCCGACGAGGGCGATTTCCTCGAAATCCAGAAGGACCACGCCGGCAATATCCTCATCGGCTTCATCCGGCTCGATGGGCATACGGTGGGCGTCGTGGCCAACCAGCCCCTGGTGCTGGCCGGGTGCCTCGACATCAATGCCAGCAAGAAAGCCGCCCGCTTCATCCGCTTCTGCGACAGTTTCGAAATCCCGATCCTGACATTTGTCGATGTGCCCGGCTTCCTCCCCGGCGTCGCGCAGGAATATGGCGGCATCATCAAGCATGGCGCAAAACTGCTCTTTGCCTATTCCGAGGCGACCGTGCCGCTCGTCACCGTCATCACGCGCAAGGCCTATGGCGGCGCCTATGACGTGATGGCATCCAAGCACATCAAGGCCGATATCAACTACGCCTGGCCCTCGGCCGAGATCGCCGTCATGGGCGCTAAGGGCGCGACGGAAATCCTCTATCGCTCCGAACTGGGCGACAAGGACAAGATCGCCCAGCGCACCGCCGACTACGAAGCCCGTTTCGCCAACCCCTTCGTCGCCGCCGAACGCGGCTTCATCGACGACGTCATCATGCCCCATGGCACAAGGCGCCGCGTCATCCGCGCCTTCTCGACCCTCCGGCACAAGAGCGTGCAGGGGCCGAAGAAGAAGCACGATAATATTCCGCTGTGAGGAGAGAAAAATGATCACCAAACTCCTCATCGCCAATCGCGGCGAGATTGCCTGCCGGGTCATCAAGACGGCGCGGAAGATGGGCATTGCCACCGTCGCGGTCTATTCCGACGCCGATCGGGAAGCGCTCCATGTCCGCATGGCCGACGAGGCCATTCATATCGGCCCTTCGCCCGCCAAGGACTCCTACCTTCAGATCGACAGGATCATTGCCGCCTGCAAAGCCACGGGTGCACAGGCGGTGCATCCCGGCTATGGCTTCCTCTCCGAAAACGCCAGATTTGCCGAGGCGCTCGAAGCCGAGGGCATCATCTTTGTTGGCCCGCCGCCCAAGGCTATCGAGGCGATGGGTGACAAGATCACCAGTAAGAAACTCGCTGCCGAGGCCGGCGTCTCCACCGTGCCCGGCCATATGGGCCTGATCGACGACGCCGAACACGCGGTGACCATCGCCCGCTCAATCGGCTACCCCGTCATGATCAAGGCATCGGCCGGCGGTGGCGGCAAGGGCATGCGCATCGCCCACGACGATGCCGAAGCCCGCGAAGGCTTCGAGCGCTCCAGGTCGGAGGCGGCCTCCTCCTTCGGCGATGATCGCATCTTCATCGAAAAATTCGTCACCGAGCCGCGCCATATCGAAATCCAGCTGATCGCCGATGGCCATGGCAACGTGCTCTATCTCAACGAGCGCGAATGCTCGATCCAGCGGCGCAACCAGAAGGTGATCGAGGAAGCACCCAGCCCCTTCCTCGACGAGGCGACGCGCCAGGCCATGGGCGAGCAGTCTGTGGCGCTGGCCAAAGCCGTCGGCTATCGCAGCGCCGGCACGGTCGAATTCATCGTCGACAAGGACCGCAAGTTCTACTTCCTCGAAATGAACACGCGCCTGCAGGTCGAGCATCCGGTGACCGAATTGATCACCGGTCTCGATCTGGTCGAGATGATGCTGCGCGTCGCCAATGGCGAGAAATTGCCGCTGGCCCAGGACCAGGTGGAGCGCAAGGGCTGGGCCATCGAAAGCCGGCTCTATGCCGAAGACCCCTACCGCAATTTTCTCCCCTCCACGGGGCGGCTGACCCGCTACCGACCGCCGACGGAGAGCGCGTCGGAAACGCTGGTCGTGCGCAACGATACCGGCGTCTTCGAAGGTGGCGAAATCTCCACCTTCTACGACCCGATGATCGCCAAGCTCTGCACCTGGGCGCCGACGCGGCTGCAGGCGGTCGATGCCATGGCGATTGCGCTGGATAGCTTCGAGGTCGAGGGCGTGGGCAATAATCTGCCTTTCCTTTCGACCGTGATGGAGCAGGAGCGGTTCCGCGAGGGGCGGCTGACCACCGGCTATATTGCCGAGGAATTCCCGGACGGGTTCTCCGGCGGGGCTCTATGCGAGGATCAACATTTCGATGTCATCGCCGCAGCCGCCATGCTCATGGCCCGGCGCGAGCAGCGCCGCGGCGGCGCGCAAAGCGAAAGCCAATGGCATGTGCAGGTCGGCGAGCGTGCAGAAACAGTGGTCCTGCACCAGCACGGGCCCGACATCCTCGTCGATCTCGACTGGCGATCCGAGGCCGTGCGGCTCACCTGGCAGCCTGGCGACAGCTTGGCCCATCTCGATTGGTCGGGCGGGCGTCATGCCGTGCTCAAGGTCACCCCGACAACCTCAGGCTTCCGCATCCGCTATCGCGGTGCTGACCTCAAAGTGCTCGCGCTGCGGCCCCATGTGGCGCAATATCTGAAACACATGCCGGTCAAGGTCCCACCGGATATGAGCCGGTTCCTGCTCTGCCCCATGCCGGGCCAGGTGGTTCGCATCGATGTCAGCGAGGGCGACGTTGTCGAGGACGGCCAGACGCTCGCCATCGTCGAAGCCATGAAGATGGAAAACGTGCTCAAGGCCGAAAAGCGGGCCCGGGTTTCCAAGGTCCATGTCGTGCCCGGTGCCGTCCTGGCGGTGGATCAGGTCATGATCGAATTCGAGGCGGTGTGATGTCCGGCAAAGACAATTATGAAAAATGGGCAAAGCTTGCCCAGAAAGAACTGAAGGACACGCCCCTTTCCGCCTTGGATCGCGATTATGGCGGCATCGGCGTGAAGCCTGTCTATCTGGGCGATGACGGGGAAATCCCCGGCGTCGAGCCGTTCACCCGCGGCGTACGGGCCACCATGTATGCCAATCGTCCCTGGACCATCCGCCAATATGCCGGTTTCTCCACGGCCCGCGAGAGCAATGCCTTTTATCGTCAGGCGCTGGAGAAAGGGCAAAAGGGCCTCTCGGTCGCCTTCGACCTTGCCACCCATCGCGGCTATGACAGCGACCATCCCCGGGTCGTTGGCGATGTCGGCAAAGCCGGTGTCGCCATCGACAGCGTCGAGGACATGAAGGTTTTGTTCGACGGCATTCCGCTCGACCGGATGAGCGTTTCGATGACCATGAACGGCGCGGTGATCCCGGTGCTGGCCATGTTCATCGTCGCCGCCGAAGAACAGGGCGTCACCCAGGACAAGCTCGAAGGGACCATCCAGAACGACATCCTCAAGGAGTTCATGGTCCGCAACACCTATATCTACCCGCCCGAGCCCTCGATGCGTATCGTCGGCGATATTATCGCGCATACCGCCCAGCGCATGCCGCGCTTCAATTCCATTTCCATTTCCGGCTACCACATGCACGAGGCCGGGGCGACGGCGGTGCAGGAGCTGGCCTATACGCTGGCCGACGGTATGGAATATGTGCGCGCGGCCCAGGCAAAAGGCCTCGATATCGATGCCTTTGCCGGGCGGCTCAGCTTTTTCTTTGGCATCGGCATGAACTTCTTCCTCGAAGTCGCCAAGCTGCGCGCCGCGCGTCAGCTCTGGAGCCGGATCATGACCGATCTGGGTGCCAGGGACCCGCGGTCCAAGATGCTGCGCACCCATTGCCAGACCTCGGGCGTCTCGCTCACCGAGCAGGACCCGCACAACAATATCGTGCGCACCACCATCGAGGCGCTGGCGGCAACGCTGGGCGGCACGCAAAGCCTGCATACCAATTCCTTCGACGAGGCCATCGCCTTGCCGACCGAGTTTTCGAGCCGCATCGCCCGCAATACCCAGCTGATCCTTCAGCATGAAAGCCGCATCACCGACGTGGTCGATCCCCTGGGGGGCTCCCATTACATCGAGGCATTGACCGCCGACCTGGTCGCGGGTGCAAGCGCCTTGATCGAGCAGGCCGAGCAACAGGGCGGCATGACCGAATTCGTTGCTTCCGGTCGGCCGAAAATGGCCATCGAGGAGGCGGCGGCCCAGCGTCAGGCCCGCATCGACCGCGGCGAGGACGTCATTGTCGGGGTCAATCGCTATCGCGTCGATGTCGAGGAGACCATCGAGGTTCGCGAGATCGATAATGCCAAGGTCCGTGCCGAGCAGGTGTCGCAATTGCAGCGCCTCCGCGACACGCGCGACGAGGCCCGCTGTCAGTCCATGCTCGCGGCGCTCCGCGAATATGCGGCCAAGGACGAGGGCAATTTGCTCGAAGCCGCCATCGAGGCGGCCCGGGCCCGCGCCACGCTGGGGGAAATATCGCAGGCTATGGAAGACGTCTTCGGGCGCCACCGGGCGATCACGAGGGTGATTTCCGGCGTCTACGCAGGCCAATATGGCGACGATCCGCAGCTGAAGTCGGTCACCGCGCGCATCGACGCCTTCCGGGCGGCGCGAGGCCGGGCGCCAGCGATCTTCATCGCCAAGATGGGGCAGGATGGCCATGATCGCGGCGCCAAGATCATCGCCTCCGCCTTTGCCGATCTGGGCTTTGTCGTACATATGGGCGACCTGTTCGAGACCGCGCCGGAAGTCGCGGCCCATGCTCAAGAGCTGCGGGTCGATGCGGTGGGCGTCTCATCGCTCGCCGCCGGTCACAAGACCTTGGTGCCCGAGCTCGTTGCCGCGCTCAGGGCGCGGGCGCTCGGCGACGTCACCGTTATTGTCGGCGGCGTCATTCCCGAGCCCGATTACGACATGCTCTACGAGGCCGGCGTGGCCGCAATCTTCGGCCCGGGCACCAACGTGCTCGACGCAGCCTTCTCGGTGCTCAACGAAATCGAGGGAAGGCTGTCCAACCGATGATCGGCCGCCTCAATCACATTGCCATTGCCGTCCCTGACCTCGCTGCTGCCGCTGCCAAATATCGCGACCGGCTCGGCGCAAGTGTCGGCGCGCCACAGGCGCTGCCGGAGCACGGGGTAAGTGTCATCTTTATCGATACCGGCAACACCAAGGTGGAACTGCTCGAGCCATTGGGCGCAAACTCGCCCATCGCCGCGTTTCTCGAGAAAAATCCTGCGGGTGGCATGCACCATCTCTGCTTTGAGGTGCCCGATATCCTGGCCGCCATAAAGACGCTGGAGGGGCAGGGCGCCCGCGTTCTGGGCGACGGACAGCCCCGCACCGGCGCTCATGGTCTGCCGGTCATCTTTCTCCATCCCAAGGATTTCGACGGCACCCTGATCGAGTTGGAACAGGTCGGGCGCTGAGCGGTCCCATCTCGCTTTTACCGTTGCTTTACCACGCGCATTTTTGCAGCCCGCCTTAAGCTCGTCTTCAGCCCCCGCAACTAGACTGTGCAAGGGTGAAAAGAACGCTGCATTGAACAGGCGTCTTGATGATCAGGGCTGGCGACGACACACATCGCGGGGATTGGCGGCGCACCATGCTCGTGCCCGTCCTGGTGGCACTTGGCATCATCCTCGTGTCATTCATCCTGCTTGATCGGCAGAATGTGCAACTGGCCGAAAGCCGGCTGCGCGCCGATACATTCGCCAAGATTTCGGTCATCCGCGCCAAGCTCGAAGGCAATATTTCGGGCAATGTGCAATTGGTGAAGGGCCTTGTGGCCACCATCAGCACCGAGCCGAACATGGACCAGGCCCGCTACGATGCCCTGGCGCGCCGCCTGTTCGAGGAGGACAGCCAATTGCGCTCCGTTGCCGCGGCGCCCGATCTGGTCATTCGCATGACCTATCCCCTCGAAGGCAACCAGGCAGCTATCGGCCTCGATTATCGCAAGATGCCCGCACAATGGCCGGCCGTGGAAAAGGTGATGCTGACCGACCGGCTTAACATTGCCGGCCCCGTGGACCTGGTCCAGGGCGGCCAGGGCTTCGTCGGTCGCTTTCCGGTCCATGTCGGGGAGGGGCCGGATCGCCGCTTCTGGGGGGTGGTCTCCGCCGTGGTCGATGTCGATCGCCTCTATGCCGATAGCGGGCTGACCGATCCGGAGCTTGACCTCCACATCTCCATAACTGGCCACGATGGCCTGGGCGGAAGCGGCGAGCGTTTCTTCGGGCCCGATATCCGTGACCGCAATCCTGTCACCGCCGAGGTGATCCTGCCCTCTGGCACCTGGGAAATCTCGGCCATTCCCTCCGGCGGCTGGTTGCCGGATCCGTCGGGCATCTGGGCCATGCGCGGCATCATGATCCTGGCCGGCGCGCTGATCCTCTTTCCCATCGCCCTCACAGCCCGCATGGTCGGCCAGCGGCATGATTACATCCGCCAGCTGCGCGCCCGTGAAACCGATCTGGCGCGCCTGACCCGCCGGCTCAATCTGGCGCTCGATGTCTCCAAGGTGGGCGTGTGGGAACTCGATCTGCTCAGTGGCGTCGAAAACTGGGACGACCGCACCAGCCAGCTCTATGGCCTGCCCCAGGACAGCACGTTGCGCAGCCACGCTCATTGGCGCAACGCCGTGCATCCCGAAGACCGCGAGCGTGCCGAACAGGACTTCCGCGAGCAGATCGCCGTGGGCCGTTACGAAAGCGATTACCGCATCGTCCTGCCCAGCGGCGAAGTGCGACACGTCCGCTCGATCGCCGCCCGTTTCTCCGAGCCCGACCAGCCCGACAAGGTCATCGGCGTCAATTGGGACGTGACGGCTGACGTGCTGCTCAATCAGGATCTGCGCCTCGCCAAGAGCCAGGCCGAGGCCCGGGCAGCCGAGCTCGAGCTGGCGCGCAGCCGCATCGAGCACAACGCCCTGCACGACAGCCTCACAGGCCTGCCCAATCGTCGATTCCTCGATGAAACGCTTTCCCGACACGCGCTCAATGGCTATCTCGGCTCCGGCTCGATTGCGCTGCTGCACATGGACCTCGACCGGTTCAAGCAGATCAACGATACGCTCGGCCATGCCGCCGGCGATGCCATGCTCGTCCACACCGCCAATGTGCTGCGCGCCAATTGCCATGAGACCGATTTCATCGCTCGCATCGGCGGCGACGAATTCGTCATCGTCTCCAGCGCCGGCGACAATGATGGAAGACTGCACCAGATGGCCGAGCGCATCGTGCGTGAAATGCGCAAGCCGGCCCTGCATGACGGGCACGAATGTCGCTTCGGCGTCAGCATCGGGGTCGCCGTCAGCCGGGATGCGCGCATTGACGTCAAGCAATTGCTGATCAATGCCGATATCGCCCTCTACCGGGCCAAGGGCAGGGGCCGGAACCGCCACGAATTCTTCTCGGCCGCGCTTCAGTCCGAAGTGGTCAACACCAAGCGCGTCGCCGACGAGGTCCTGCAGGCGCTCGATACCGACGCCTTCGTCAATCATTACCAGCCCCAGTTCCATGCCCAGAGCCTGGATCTGGCGGGCGTCGAAGCGCTGGTCCGCTGGCAGCACCCCTCGGGCAGCCTCAAGGGCCCCGATACCTTCATGGCCGTTGCCGAAGAACTCAACGTCATGGCCCAGATCGACCGCATCGTGCTCGACCGGGCGCTCCATGACTTGCGCGGCTGGGAGCGCAATGGGCTCGTCGTCCCGCGTGTCTCGGTCAACGTCTCTTTGCGACGCCTGCACGACGAGGGTCTCGTCGGCAGCCTGCGCGATCTGGATCTGCCACCGGGCCGGCTCGCCTTCGAGCTGGTGGAGTCGATCTATCTGGATGAAAGTGACGGCCTCGTGGCCTGGAATATCGAGCAGATCAAGGATCTGGGCATCGATGTCGAGATCGACGACTTCGGCACCGGCTATGCCTCGATCGTATCGCTGCAGAAACTCCATCCCCGCCGCCTCAAGATCGACCGGCAATTGGTCCTGCCCATTCTCGAAGAGCCGGCTCAGCGCCAGCTCGTGGCCTCCATCGTCGATATCGGCAAATCCATGGATATCGAGATCGTCGCCGAGGGGGTCGAAACCATGGAGCATGCCAGAATCCTGGCCGATCTGGGCTGCGATATTCTTCAGGGCTATGCCCTGGCCCGCCCGATGAGCCCGAACGCATTCTCGACATTCCTTGCCGGGCAGTCCTGGCGGCAGGTCGGCTGAGAGGCCGGCTCAACAAAGGTTCAGTCGACGAGGAAATAGGTGATCGTTGTGACCACGCGCACCTTCTTGTCGATCTGCTTTTCCGGCCGGTCATTGGGAATTTCGACAGCCGGCAATACCTCGAACACGCCTTGGTTGGCGGTCTGGATATCGCCCACCTGCGCGCCGGATTCGGTGGCGAACTGCGCGGCGGTTTCCTTGGCGCGGGTGGTGGCCTCGGTCAGCATTTCGCTCTTGAGGTCATTGATATTGGTGAAGACGAACGAGGCGCCGGCGCTGTAGCTGTCCGAGGAGAACACCACGCCCTGGCGCAGAAGATCCGCGACCGAGCGGCTGGCATCGGCCAGTTCGGTGACCTTATCCGTCGTCACCAGCATGTCCTCGGTCAGCACGAAGCGGTATTCGTCCGGGGTCGAACCGGCATTGTATCCGGCCGCCCGGTCCTCCACGAGCACGTTCTGCACCTGGATTTCGCCCTCGGCGAAGCCGCGATCGCCCAGGAAGCCGCGCACCGAGGCTTCCGAAGCCTCAAGGCTGGTGCGTGCGGCCTGCAGTGTCGGCCCGGTGGCGACGAACCGGATCGGCCAGAATCCCAGATCAGCCTGTACGGCGCGTTCGGACAGGCCCTTGACCGTCACCGTGCGCAAGGGTTGCCGGCTCTCGACCAGCGCCGTTCCGATGAACCAGCCGCCGAGCGAAATGCCGATAGCGACCAGCAACGCCGCAACAACACCCACCAATTTCATGATAGTCCCCTATAATGCCCCTGAGGGGCACTGAGCGCCGCGATCGTGGCGCGATAAAGGCAGAGGAGGCTCGGGCTGAATGGGGAATGAACAGGCACGTTTCGGGATCGGTGTGGTGGGTGCCGGGATGGGCGCCAAGCCGCACGCGCTGGCGCTCAAGGCGCTGCGCGACAAGGTCGACGTCCGGGGCGTCTGGCGTCGCGACAGGCAGGAACTGGAGCGCTTCTGCTCCGAATATGATCTGCCTGCCGCCCGGAGCTACGAAGCTTTGCTGGCCGATCCCGCAGTCGAGGCCATCCTCATCATCACGCCGCCCAATGCGCGCGAGCCCTTGGTCGCCGCTGCGGCCGCCGCCGGCAAGCATGTGCTCATGGAAAAGCCGGTGGAGCGGAGCGTCGAGGCGGCCGAACGCATTGTCGGGATTTGCGATGCGGCCGGTGTCACGCTCGGCATCATCTTCCAGCATCGGTTTCGCGCGGCATCCATGGCTCTGGCTGAAAAGGTGGCCGGCGGGACCTTGGGCCCGCTTCATGCCGCGCAGCTGCTCGTGCCGTGGTGGCGGTCCCAGGAGGCCTACTACGACAAGCCCGGACGTGGCACCTTCGCCCAGGATGGTGGCGGCGTGCTCATCACCCAGGCCATCCACTCGCTCGATCTGATGCTCAGTCTGACGGGACCTGTCAGGGCCGTGACCGCCCTTTCGGCGACGACCGGATTGCACCGCATGGAAACCGAGGACTTCGTCGCCGGCGGCATGGAATTCGCCAATGGCGCCGTCGGCGGGCTCATGGCCACCACCGCCAATTTTCCCGGCGGCCCGGAAAGCCTGACCCTCAATTTCGAACGGGCGTCCGCCACGTTGACCGGCGGCAACCTGACGCTCAACTGGATGGATGGCCGCAGCGAAACCATCGGCGAAGCGAGCCTGGGCGGCGGCGGCGCCGACCCCATGGCATTCCCCTTTGACTGGCACCAGGCCCAGATCGAGGATTTTATCCTGGCCGTCCACCAAGGGCGCCCGCCGCGCTCGACCGGGCACACGGCGCTTAATGTGCACCGCCTGATCGACGCGCTGATCCGCTCCGGCAGGGAAGGCCGGCGCGTAGAGGTTTTGCAAGGAGGGTAAGGCCGGTCGGTTCGCGGGCCGGGCACGCCCTTAGCGGGCTAACGGCTTTAGAGAGGGGGCAGCGTCCGATTGTCGGGTAAGGCCCCCTCCCTTGGGAGAGGGCCAAGGGCGCTTTACGCCACTTTGGAAATGTCCGGCACGGCATCGAGCAGCATGCGGGTATAGTCCGCCTGCGGATTGTCGAAGATGGCGTCGGTTGGGCCATTTTCCACCAGCACGCCATTATGCAGCACGCCCACGGCAGTGGACATCTGCCGCACCACGGCCAGGTTATGGCTGATCAGCAGATAGGTGAGGCCGAATTCGGCCTGCAATTCGCTCATCAGTTCCAGCACCTGCGCCTGCACCGAAACGTCGAGAGCCGAAGTGGGCTCGTCGCAGACGATGAATTCGGGCTGGCTCGACAATGCCCGCGCGATGGCGATGCGCTGGCGCTGGCCGCCGGAGAATTCATGCGGGAACTTGCGCATGACCGAGGGGTCGAGCCGCACGCGGCGCAGCAATTCGGCAACCCGGTCGTCCACTTCGCGCCGATTGCGGGCAATGCCCAGCGTGCGCATGGGTTCGGCGATGATATCGGCAACGCGCCAGCGCGGATTGAGGCTGGCATAAGGGTCCTGGAAGATCATCTGGACGCGCTTGCGACGCTCCTTGTGGCCTTCCCCGCCGGCCCAGATATCGTGCCCGTCCACCAGGATATTGCCCGAGGTCGGACGCAACAGGCCCACAATCATCTTGGCGCAGGTGGATTTGCCCGAACCCGATTCCCCCACGAGACCGAAAGTTTCGCCCTTTGGAATGGAGAAGCTCACATCGTTTACGGCCCGGAACAGTTCGGTTTTTCCCGGCAGCAGCTTGGTGAAGCTGCCCCCGCCGATCTCGAAATCCCGCACCAGGTTGCGCACCTGCACATAGGCGCCGGCATCGTTGGCTGCTTCCGGCGCGGCCGGGGCGTCGTCCTGGCGTTTGATGGTCGGAATGGAATCGATGAGCTTGATCGTATAGGGCTCGCGCGGCCGGCGGATGATGTCGCCAACCGTGCCGGTTTCCACCACCTTGCCCTGGTGCATCACCACCATGCGATCCGCGGTCTGGGCGATCACGCCCATGTCGTGCGTGATGAGCATGACGGCGGCGCCATGATTGGCGCAGAGCTTCTTGAGCACCTTGATGATCTGGGCCTGCACCGACACGTCGAGCGCCGAAGTCGGCTCGTCGGCGATGATCAGTTCCGGTTCGGCGGCGATGGCCAGAGCAATCACCACGCGTTGCCGCATGCCGCCCGAAAACTGGTGCGGATAGGAATTGATGCGCTCGGCGGCCTTGGGAATGCCGGCTTCCGAGAGCAGGTCGATGGCCTTCTGGCGCGCTTCGGCTTCCGATAGCGGCAGGTGCGTGCGGATCGTTTCGATCAGCTGCTGGCCCACCGTATAGAGCGGGTTGAGGCTGGTCAGGGGATCCTGGAACACCATGCCGATGCGCTTGCCGCGCAGCTTGGCCTTCTGCTCCTCGGGCAGGTTGTCGATGCGCTCGCCCTTGAGCCGGATTTCGCCGGCAGCGATATGGCCGGGCCGCTCGATGAGGCCGATGACGGCTGAACCGGTCATCGACTTTCCGGCACCCGACTCGCCCACCACGCCGACCACTTCGCCGGGCATGATGTCGAAGGAGACGCCGTTGACGGCAGTGAACACGTCATCGCGGAAGGGGAACTCGACGACGAGGTCCCTGATGGAAAGAACGGGCTCGGTCATCAGCGCAACTTCGGGTTGAGGGCATCGCGCAGCCAGTCACCCAGGAGGTTGACCGACAAGGCGAGCAGGACAAGGGTGATGGCCGGGAACAGCAGGATCCACCATTCGCCGGAGAACAGGAATTGCTGGCCGATGCGGATCAGCGTTCCGAGCGAGGGCTGGGTGGGCGGCACGCCGACGCCCAGATAGGAAAGCGTGGCTTCCTCGATGATGGCCAGGGCCAACCCGATCGTGCCGATCACCAGCACCGGACCGACGACGTTGGGCAGGACGTGGCGCAACAGGATGATGAACGGATTGACGCCCATCAGCCGGGCCGCCGCCACGTAGTCCTTCTGCCGCTCCACCATGGTTGCGCCACGCACGGTACGGGCGAACTGCGCCCAGTTGGCGAGGCCAATGGCGATGATCAGCACCCAGATGGCTGCGCCTTCCTGCTGGTTGGGCGGAATGATGCCGCGCGCCACCCCGAAGATCAAAAGCGCGATGAGAATGGCCGGGAACGAGAGCTGAACGTCGGTAACGCGCATGATGATGGCATCGACCAGACCGCCGACATAGCCGGCAACCAGGCCCAGGCTGACACCCATCAGCATGGCGAAGAGCGTTGCCATCAGGCCCACGAACAGCGACACGCGCGAGCCATACATGATGGTCGAGAGCACGTCGCGCCCTTGGCTATCGGTGCCCAGCGCGAAATACTTGCCCGACATCGAGTTCGAATTGGGCGGGGTGAACCCGTCCATGAGATTGAGCGTCGCCGGGTTGAACGGATTATAGGGCGCGATCAGCGGCGCCAGCACCGCCATGAGGATAAGCACCGTCGCCACGATGGAGGCGACGATGGCGACTGGCGAATGCCGATAGGACCACATGACGTCGGAAGTCCAGAAGAGCTTCCAGCGCGAGGTCTTGGCAGCCGGCACCGGCTGCTCTGGGGAATGGGGCAGATCCGTCAAGATCTTATCTCCCGGTTCTGGCGCCGTCGCGCAGGCGCGGATCGACGATGAAATAGAGGATGTCCACGATGAGGTTGATGACCACGAAGATCAGCGCCACGAAGACGAGATAGGCGGCCATCACCGGAACGTCGACCACGGCGACGGAATTGACGAACAGCGAGCCGACGCCCGGCCACTGGAACACCGTCTCGGTGATGATGGCGAAGGCGATGACCGAGCCGAGCTGCAACCCGGTAATGGTGATCACCGGCACCATGGTGTTCTTGAGCGCATGGCCGAAATTGATCGCCCGCTTGCTGAGGCCGCGGGCCTTGGCGAAGCGGATATAGTCGGTGCGCATCACCTCCAGCATTTCCGCGCGCACGAGGCGCATGATCAGCGTCAGCTGGAACAGCGAGAGCGTGATGGCGGGCAGGATCAGCGAGCGCAGGCCCGACTGGGTGAGAAGCCCCGTGCGCCACCAGCCCAGCGCCACCACTTCGCCGCGCCCGAAGGAGGGGAGCCATTTCAGCTCGACGGCAAAGACATAGATCAGACCGATACCAATGAGGAATGTAGGCAGCGAGACGCCCACCAGCGACAGGGTCATGATCACGCCGGTGGAGAAGGCGCGCTGGCGCAGGGCGGTGTAGATGCCCAAGACCACGCCGCCGATCAGGGCGATGATGGAGGAGGCGAAGGCAAGCTCGATCGTGGCCGGCAGGCGGTCGAGGATCAGCTGGCTCACCGGCTGCTGCAGGCGATAGGAAATGCCGAATTCGCCCTGGAGCGCGTTGCCCACGAAGGTGAAGAACTGGATGTAGAAGGGCTGGTCGAGGCCGAGACGCTGGCGCGCCGCGTCGAAATCGGCCTGGCGCGCTTCCTGGCTCATCAAGGCGGCGAGCGGATCGCCGACATAGCGGAACACCAGGAAGGCGATGAACGCCACCACAAGCATGACGAGGACGGACTGCAAGAGCCGCCGGGCAATAAAGGCGAGCATGGCGCCCCCTCAAATGAGAGCCGCCGCGGGAGACGTGACTCCACGCGGCGGCTCGGGATGGATAGGCTTTACTCGAAGGTGACCGTGGTCATGTTCGGCTGGTTTTCCGGCTGGACCGGCAGCGTCACGCCATCACGCATGGCATAGGCGAGCACCTGGTTGTGCACCGGCAGCAGCACGCGGTCGGCCTTCACCACTTCCCAGATGTCGGCAATGGTCTGGTTGCGGACGGTTTCGTCGCTCTCGACGCCGAGCGAGACGATCATCTCGTCCAGTTCGGGGTTCGAGTACATGCCGACATTGTAGCCGCCCAGTTCGGCGTCTTCACCGGTTTCCTTGGTGTGGATCAGGTCGTTGAAGACATAGGCGCTGTCGAAGGTCGGCACGCCCCAGCCCAGGAGGTAGAAGTCGGTGTCGCTCGCCAGGATCAGCGGCGAGTGTTCGGCGACGGGACGCGAAGCCAGGGTAACCTGGATGCCGATCTGGCCGAGCATGCCCACATAGGCGGTCGAGATCGCCTCGTCGTTGACATAGCGGTTGTTCGGCGTGTCGAGGGTGACGGTAAAGCCATCGGCATAGCCGGCTTCGGCCATCAGCTCGCGGGCGCGTTCCACATCGGGAGCCGGGTAGGCGTCGAGTTCTTCGGTCCAGCCATTGACGAAGGGCGGGTTGGGAATGCCGGTCGGGATCGACTGGCCGCGCATCACCACCTGCTGGATCGCATCGCGATCGAGCACCAGTTCCATGGCCTCGCGCACCAGCGGGTTGTTGAACGGGTTGCTGTCGGTGATGTTGGACGACTTCAGCGGCTCATCGCCGAACTTGTAGCCGAAATAGATGAAGCGGTTTTCCGGGCCGGTCTCGACCTTGAAGCCTTCGGTATTGGAGAGGCGCTCGATATCCTGCGGCGGCACGTCCTGGACGATGTCGATTTCGCCCGAGAGCAGTGCCGAGACGCGGGTGCCGGCATCGGCGATCACGATATATTCGATATCGGTGACTTCCGGCTGCTCGCCCCACCAGCCTTCGTTATAGGCCAGCACGGTGCGCACGTCCGGCTCGCGCGAAACCAACGTGTAAGGGCCGGTGCCATTGGTGTTGAGAACCGAATAGTTCGACGCGCCGCTGGCAAAGTCCTGCACCACGTCCAGGTCGTTGGCTTCCGACCAGGTCTTGTCCATGATGAAGGTGTTGGTGAGGTTGTTCGGGTAGATCAGCGAGGGGCCGACCATCTTGAACTCGACGGTGTAGTCGTCGACTGCAGTGACCGATTCCACTTCGGCATGCAGCTGCCGCATGTTGGAAAATTCGCTCTTGGCGCGGGTCATGGAATAGACCACGTCCTCGGCGGTGAAGTCGGCGCCGTCGTGGAATTTCACGCCTTCGCGCAGCTTGAACACCCAGACGGTGTCATCGCCGTCCTTGAGGGCCCATTCGGTGGCCAGGCGCGGGGTCAGGTTGCCGTCATTGTCGCGGCCGACCAGGGTTTCATAGATGTGGTGGGCGAGCGTGTGGGTATTGCCCTGGTTCTGCGAATGCGGATCCAGAGTCAGCGCATCCGAAGAGCGCGCCCAGCGGATCGTTTCGGCATTCGCAACACCGGCGAGCATCGTGGAGGCGATAAGAACCGCCGCGATGCGGGTCAGTGATGAGTGCATGGATAGTCTCCCGTTCCTTGACAAACGCCTTCTCAGCGCCGAGGCGCCGGAGGCTTGGGCCACACAAAAGCCTAGATTGAAAAGGAGCGCAACGATATTCGCTGACCATTTGGTCAATTTACTGACCTGCCTAATGCCTATCCACAAGTATGGACGGTTTTTTGCAAATCAGTTCGCCCGCTCTGGCTTGACCGGGACGCGGTCGCGGCGCATGTCATGGGCCCATGCGTCAAGCCATCGCCACCGTCGCCCTTGTCGTTGCCGATTATGATGAGGCCATCGCCTTTTATCGCGATGTCCTGGGCTTCGTGCTGTTCGAGGACAGCGATCTGGGCGGTGGCAAGCGCTGGGTCTGCGTTGGTCCGTCATCGGGGCGGGGAGCACGATTGCTGCTGGCCCGCGCCGTTGGTCCGTCCCAGCACCAGGCCATCGGCAATCAGGCCGGCGGCCGCGTCATGCTCTTTCTCGAAACCGATGACTTTGCCACCGATCATGCGCGCTATCTGGCCGCCGGCGTCCGTTTTCTCGAGACGCCGCGTGACGAGCCCTATGGCAGGGTCGCCGTTTTCGCCGATCTTTATGGAAACAAATGGGATCTCATCGAGCCGCGGCGCTGATCGCCGCCCTGCTTCTGGCGCCGCCCGCCTCGGCCCAGACGCCTGGCTGGCACTATTCGCCCCTGCCCGGCGAGGGCGATCGGGCAAGCCTGGGCTGTGATCGCGCCGCCGAGCCGGGCCGCTTCACCTGCCTGGCCGTGCGCTGCGAGGATGATTTCACCCCGGGTATCCACATCCATTCCACCCGCGCAATGGGCGTGGCCGGGCGCTGGCAGATGACGCTGGACCGGGAGGACCGCTCTTTCGATACGATTGAGGCGCCGTCGCCCTATGGGGCGCGTCTGCTCGACCCCGATGGCGGCCTGTTCGAGCGGCTGCAGCAGGGCACCTTCGTTTACCTGCGTCATGAAGACGATCCGGAAGCCGGCTTTGCCTATATCGACCTCAAGGGCTCCTTCAAGGCGATCGGCGAGGCGCTCTACTGGTGCGCGCCCAGGTCCCCTGCCGCAGAACGAAATGGCCCCCCGGACGTTGAGGCCGAAACCGATCAAGGAGAACATGATGAACCGCCGCCCCCTGGGACGCAGTGAACTGGTGATCGAGCCGCTCGTATTGGGCGGCAATGTGTTCGGCTGGACCGTGGACGAGGCCAGGGGCTTCGACATTCTCGACGCCTATGTCGAAGCCGGCTTCACCGCCATCGATACCGCCGAGGGCTATCCGAACTGGGTGCCCGGCAATCCGCCCGGCATGAGCGAGACCATCATCGGCAAATGGCTCAAGGCCCGTGGCAATCGCGAAAGCGTCCACATCTTCACCAAGGTCAACTCGGCCAAGCAGCCCGGCGGGCTCAAGGCCGATGCCATCAAGGCGGGTGTCGAAGCGTCGCTGGCGCGCCTCCAGACCGATTACATCGACCTCTATTTCAGCCATTGGCCAGATCCGGACACGGATCATGAAGAAACCCTGGCCGCCTATGACACGTTGATCCGGGCCGGCAAGGTGCGCACGATCGGGGCGTCCAACTTCACCACTGAGATGATGCAGGCGGCTCAGCAGACTGCCATCGTCAAGACCCTGCAGCGCTATGAAGTGACCCAGCCGCGCTACAATCTGTACGATCGTGCCGAGTTCGATGCTCTGCGCCCCTACCTGCTCGAGAATGAGGTGGGCGCCATCGTCTATTACAGCCTCGCCTCCGGGTTCCTCACCGGCAAATATCGCTCCAGCGCCGATCTCGGCCAGTCGCCGCGCGGTGGTGGCCTGTCCCATTATCTCGATGACAAGGGGCAGCGCCTGCTGGCCGCATTGGACAAGGCGGCAGACGCGCTCGAGGCCAGCCCGGCCGAGATCGCCCTTGCCTGGCTGGTGGCGCAGAAGGGTGTCAGCGCGCCCATCGCCTCGGCAACCTCGGTGGAACAGGTCAGGAGCCTCGCCAAGGGCGTGCGGCTGACCCTGCCCGAGGAAATCGAGCGGGAGCTGACCGCCGCAGGTGCCTGATCGGGACGAACTTCTTCAGTCCTGTTAGGGGCTTGGCGCATCGCCAAGGCTTTGCCATGATGCTGCGCCTTTCGGTCGCGGCTTTTGTCGCGGCAAAGCCTTCTCAACTCGACGCAAAGAGGACGGCGCGCATCTGGCGCGCCGCTGATCCGGGTCCGCGCCATGTCCAAGCCACCCCGTTCCACACGTGATATTTTCGATGCCGGTGGGCGGGCCATACGGCATGAAGGCCTGCGACGAGCCAACGAAAAGACCGTGCTTATGGTCGTCGGCTTCAATTCCGGCGTCTCCAATGCCGAGATAGCGCGCATTTCCGGCCTTGCGCCACAGACCGTCTCGGCCATTCTGTCCGGCCTCGAACGCGATGGCCTCATTGAGCGTGGGCAGGCCTTGCGCGGCAAGCGGGGCCAGCCCGCTACGCCTATCCTGCTCAAGCGCGATGGTGGTTTTGCCATTGGCGTCGAGCTCGGATGGACCCATCTCGACGTCTTGCTGCTCAACATGCACGCCCAGGTGCTGGAGCATCGCCGCATCGACTTTGCCTATCCCGACGCCACCAGCATTTTCGACGAGATCGCGCGTTTCGTCGCGGAATTGCGCGCCTCTCTCCCCGCCGAAGGTGCAGAACGCCTCTATGACCTCGGCGTGGCCCTGCCCGGGGGCATGGCCGACCAGCTCGACAGGGTGGGGTGGTCCTCCGCCCAGTCCGACCCCTGGCGCAATGTCGATGTCGCGGCAGAATTGCGTCAGCGCACGGCCCTGGATGTCTCGCTCTTCAATGACGGCAACGCAGCCTGCTGGGCAGAGCTGATCGCCCTCCCCAAGCCGCGCCCCGCCAATGTGCTCTATTTTCTCGTCTCCCATTACGTGGCGGCCGGGGTGGTCGGTGATGGGGCGCTCTGGCACGGGACGACCGGCAATGCCGCCAATCTGGGCATGATGCTGGTGCAGCTGGATGCAGGGGGCCTGCGTCAGGTCTATTCGGTCGCCTCGGTCTCCGCCCTTGCCGACAGGCTAAAGGCCATCGGGAAGGGTCCGGGCAACATTCCCGTCTCCCAATGGGACTGGCCCGATATTCAAGAGGAAGCCGACAATTGGCTGGGTGACAGCGCCAGGGCGCTGGCGCGCACCATTTTCAATGCCACCACCCTGGTCGAGGCCCCTCTGGTTATCATTGACAGCGTGCTCGATCCGGAATGGACCCAAAAGCTGGCGCGCCGCGTCGAGGCCGAACTGGGCGCGCTGCCGGTCATCGATTTCGAAGTGCCCCCCGTACAGATCGGGGTCTATGGGGGCCTGGCACCCGCCATCGGCGCCGCCGAGCTGACGCTCTTCAACCGGTATTTTTAGCGTCGCCTGCCTTGCCCGCTTCGGCCTTCTGCGCTGCAATGTCGAGCGCCTCGCGCAATTTGCCGCCCGGCACGAAGATAACGGTCTGGCGCGGTACGATCGTATAGGTCTCTCCCGTGCGCGGATTGCGGCCAAGCCGTTCGGCCCGCGAGCGGACCTGCAAGGTGCCGAACCCCGTCATTTTGACGGTTTCCCCACCCTTGAGCGCCTCGCCGATCAGGTCGAACATCTGCCGGGCAAGCGCGTCGACATCTGGCCGAGCGTGATCGGTCGTCTCCGCCACCCGCTGCGAAAGCATTGCACGCGTTACGGTTTTATCCACCTAAGGAACCCTCCACCAATTAAATTCCTAACGAGAACATAAACCCTTGTCCAGCACCTCTCGCGCCCAAAAATCATGACATCGTGTTTCAGGATTAATTGACATTTTTTAGAATGGTTATAAGTTGCGGCACATTCACCGAACCCTGCCATTCGGCGCTTTCGTCAAGGAATGCCTGCTCGTGAGACTGACCCGCCAATCCAATTATGCCATCCGCACGCTGGTCTATTGCGCCGTCAATGAACCTGGGTTGAGCCGTGTGGCCGAGATCGCCCGGGCTTATGGGATTTCCGAGCTGTTCCTGTTCAAGCTGATCAAGCCGCTCGTCGAGAACGGACTGCTTCAGACCGTGCGCGGGCGCCATGGCGGCATCAAGCTGGGCAAGCCGGCTGACCAGATCACCTTGCTCGACACCATTCGCCTCACCGAGGAGAACTTCGCTCTGGCGGAGTGTTTCGAGGACGGCGCCGATTGTCCCCTGATCGGGGAATGCGACCTCAACGGCGCACTGCGCGAGGCCTTGGGCGCGTTCTTCGAGGTGCTGAGCCGCCACACCATCGCCGATCTGGCCAGCAAGAAGCGCTCCATCCGCGAGCGACTGGGCATTTCCACAGCCGACGCGGTCAATGAAAGCATCGCCGCCATAACGGCTGCCTGACGCAAAATCTGACCACGTGAGTCAAATATGAGTTTGACAATCAACTTTTAAAATGGTTGTTAGGGGCCATGGCGCTCGCGACCCCTTGGGGCCTGTGGGTCGGCGCGCTGGAGCTGACGGGGCTTGCTGCTGCCGTCTCCCCGGGCCGGCCAGGATCCTCAACGTCCTGACCGGCCTTTTTCCTGGCCATCATTGATCTGCATGGCCCGCTATGCTCTATCCGGGCCAATTCTTTCCGGACACATCATGGCCGCCC
The DNA here is from genome assembly GCF_000969445.1 of Devosia chinhatensis. NCBI lineage: Bacteria > Pseudomonadati > Pseudomonadota > Alphaproteobacteria > Hyphomicrobiales > Devosiaceae > Devosia > Devosia chinhatensis. The sequence continues at coordinate 1,161,525 of NZ_JZEY01000061.1, forward strand.
CACCGCTTCTTACGCTCCAGGATATCCAGCTCACCTTTGGCGGGACGCGCCTGCTCGAAGCTGCCGAGCTCATCGTTTCGCCGGGCCAGCGCATCGCGCTGGTCGGCCGCAATGGCTCGGGCAAATCCACTCTCCTCAAGATCGCGGCTGGCCTGGTCCAGCATGATGGCGGCAAGCGCTTCGCCGAACCCAGCGCCACCATCCGCTACCTGCCCCAGGAGCCCGACCTCAGCGCCTATGCCACCACGCTTGCCTATGTAGAGGCGGGCCTGGCGCCTGGCGACGATGCCTATCGCGCTCAATACCTGCTCAATGCCCTGGGCCTCACCGGCGACGAAAACCCGGCCAGTCTCTCGGGCGGCGAGGGCCGCCGCGCCGCTTTGGCGCGGGTGCTGGCGCCTCAGCCCGACGTGCTCCTGCTCGACGAGCCCACCAACCATCTCGACCTGCCGGTCATCGAATGGCTGCAGGATGAACTGAGCCAGATGCGCTCGGCCATGGTGCTGATCAGCCACGACCGGCGCTTTCTTTCCGATCTCTCCCGTTCCACCGTCTGGCTCGACCGCGGCGTCACCCGCCGCATCGAACGCGGCTTTTCCGCCTTCGAAAGCTGGCGCGACGAGGTGCTCGAACAGGAGGAAAAGGACCGCCATAAGCTCGATCGCCAGATCGTGCGCGAGGAGCATTGGCTGCGATACGGCGTCACCGCCCGGCGCAAGCGCAATGTCGGGCGCCTGGAAAAGCTCGCCAATCTGCGTCAGGACCGGCGCGACCAGCGCAAGGTCACCGGCAATGTCACCCTGGCGGTCAGCGAAGGGCGGACCTCCGGCGCGCTCGTGGCGGAAGCCGAGAACATCTCCAAGAGCTTCGGCGCGCGGACCGTAGTGCGCGAATTTTCCACCCGCGTGCTGCGCGGCGACCGCGTCGGCATCGTCGGGCCCAACGGGGCCGGAAAGACCACGCTCATCAAGATGCTGACCGGCCTGCTTGCCCCTGATAGCGGCACGATCAAGCTCGGCGCGGCCATCGAGCTGGCCATGCTCGATCAGGGCCGGGCCCGGCTCGAACCCGAGACGCGCCTGCGCGACGCCTTGACGGGCGGCGGCAGTGACACCCTCAAGATCAATGGCGAGCAGAAGCACGTCATGGGCTATATGCAGGACTTCCTGTTCACGCCCGAGCAGGCCAATACGCCCATCGGCAAGCTTTCGGGCGGCGAGCGGGCCCGCGTCGCCCTGGCCCGCGCCTTGGCGCTGCCCTCCAATTTCCTGGTGCTGGACGAACCCACCAACGACCTCGACCTCGAAACGCTCGATCTTCTCGAGGAGATGGTGTCCGACTATGCGGGGACCGTCGTCGTCGTCAGCCACGATCGCGACTTCCTCGACCGCGTCGCCACTTCGGTGATCATGGCCGAGGGAGACGGGCGCTGGACCGAATATGCCGGCGGCTATTCCGACATGGTGGCCCAGCGCGGGCAGGGTGTCACCGCCAGGACCGTCGAAAAGGCGGCGAAGGCCGAAAAGCCCAGGGCCGAGCCGGCGCCGCCCGCGGCCACAAGGCGCAAGATGAGCTTCAAGGACAAGCATGCCCTTGAAACCCTGCCCAAGGAAATCGACAAGCTCGACGCCGAGATCCGCGCCCTCAATGCTGCGCTGGCGGACCCGGCCTTCTACACCAAGGACCCCACCGGGTTTGCGGCCCGGTCCAAGGCACTTGAAGCGGCGGAAGCCCGCAAGGCGGCCGCCGAGGAGCAATGGCTCGAGCTTGAAATGCTGCGGGAAGAACTCGAGGCCGGGGGCTGAAGTCGCCGTCTAGTCCTTCCAGTCGAAGTGGGGCTGGGCCAGGTAGTGCAGCCCCTCGGTATCCCCGGTGATCTGGCGCAGCAGGATCGAACCCAGATTGCGGCCGGCCTCGGCGAAATCTTCCTGCACGGTTTCCGCCTTGGGCTGGAACTGCATGAACATCGAGGTCGACTGCTTGGTCACCACATGGGCATTCTCGCCCAGGATCTTGCCGGCATCGGTCAGCGCGCCGATCACCGCCAGGGCCGAGACTTCGGACGCGCACACATAGCCATCGGGCGGATCGGCCCGCTTGGTGCGCTTCATCACGTAATTGCGGATGGCGTCGGTGGGGCTGCCCAGATTGACGTCGGCGGCAAATTCATGGGCGATGCCCGCTTCCGCCGCAGCCCGGATGATGCCGTTGCGCAGATGGTCGGTATAGGTGAGCGCGCTGTCGGGCAGGATAATCGACACCTTCTTGCAGCCCTTTGCAGCCAGGTGTCGCGTCGCGCCATAGGCATAGCTGTCATTGTCGAAATCGACATAGGCATGCGGCTCCGGCCAAAGGCTTCTGCCGTGGCTGACAAAGGGGAAATCGTTGTCGAGCAGGAAGCGGATGCGCTCGTCATAGGTCTCGGCCTTCGAGAAGATCACCCCATCGGCCATGCGGTTGCGCACGATATGGCGGATGGGGTCGAGCGGCGGCACATTGCGGAACAGGGGGGTGATCACCAGGTGATAGGGTGTATCGCGCAGCGCTTCGGTGATCCCTGTCACCAGGTTGGTGCCGAAGCCATAGATCTGCTCGTCCGGCTCGAGGATCAGCGTGATGACATTGGTGCGCCCGGTCTTGAGGCGCAAGGCCGCCCGGTCCGGCAGGTAGCCGATTTCAGCGGCAATCTTCTGGACGCGGTCGCGGGTTTCCTGGGCCAGTTCGGGGGCGTTGTTGAGCGCCCGCGAGATGGTGGTGACAGCCAGTCCCGTCATCTGGGCTATGGTCTTGAGTGTGGGTTTGCCGGACGGCTTTGCGCCCCGCTTGCCGCGCGTGGCGGGCGGTAACTCTTCGTCGGACACTCTTCCCCTCCCACCCGCCGAGGCCGGCGGGGACGCTATATTGGTCGAAAACAAGACCAGATTGCACGCCTTCGCGCAAGCGAGATACTGGCGGCGATATATGACTTGCTAAGTCAGATTATCGCGGGTAGACGAAAGTGGAGCAGGCTTTTTCGCTTTTTCGTCGCTTTACGCATCGCCGCACTCTGGCAAAAGCGCAAATGCTCGCCTATCTTGCTTTTGCTGCGCCAAAGGTGTGGCCAACCCTGATCCGTCCAACACCGCAAGGAAAGGAATGACGATGACGACATCGACGACCTTCACTCTCCATGCCGTGTGTTCGACCGTAGTACTCCACCATTATCGCGCCAAACGCTGGCAAGGGTCCTGTCGCTCGAAACGAATGTGACCACCCGTCACATCCCCGTCTCAAAACCCCGATAGAACCCGCGTTGCTGGCCAAGGTGCTGCCCTCCGAACTGGAGGCGCGCCGTCGATGACCCGACGCGCAAGTGGAGACTCCACAAATGCAGGAAAACAGTCTGAACAGGGCCGAACGTGTCAGGCCCATCGTGATCGAAGTGGCCGGCGAGCCGCAGGGTGTTGTCGTGCCCGATGCCGGGGGCTTCCGGTTCCTCGCGGTCAAGCTCCCGGCCTTTGCTATAGACGGGCAGCGTTTCCCCAATGTGGAAATGGCCCATCTGGCCGTGCGCGACGCACTTGCGAGCGGCGAGAGCGCATGAAAAAGCCGGTGGGAGGACCACCGGCTTGTCAGTTTCTCATCAAACCACTGAATGCAGCGCCGGGGCGGCCTAGCCGTCATTGGTGGCGTTGAGCTCGGACGGGCGCTTGCCTTCCGAAATGGGTGGCGTGGGGTCGAGGGCGGTCTCCACCGCTTCGGCCAGAGCCTCCACGTCGATGCGCGAGGCGCCGGTCTGCGCCTGCCGTTCGATTTCGGCGGCCAGCGCGGTGGCTATGGCCTGGCGACGCATTGTGCCGTTGGGATCAGCCGTTTCCATCGATCGAAATCCCCGTGTCGTCCACGCGAACCTCGATGCCGGGGCGCGCCTGTTCCTGTTGATAGGTGTAGATGGCGAAAGCAACGACCGCGATGGCCAATACGGCGATCACGGCAAAAAGACCGTTACGGGACAAGGAAAACTCCTGACGCTTTTGGTTCCTCGTGACGCCAACGCATCAGGGGCGAAATTGTTCATTCTTCGGCTATGGCGCGCAGGCTCATCACGAAAGCGGTGACCCCGATGCCCACCGAACTGGAATTGTCGATGACAATGGGGCTGATATCGGCCGGCAAAGCCGCGCCTTCCCGCGCCAGCCGCGCCACGATCTGGTCACGGCCTTCCCGGCCACGACGCGCCAGCCGCTCGGCACGCAGCGAGATTTCGGCTGAAACCTGCACGACCCGGCAGAGCGGATATTTTGCCAGTGCCGCCGGTACGGCGTGGCGCGATATATTGGCGATCACCACCCGCCCCAGGGTCAGGTCGGTATCCACCCCGATGGGCAGGGCATAATGCAGCCCATGGGCTTCCCAGGTAAGGGCAAAGCGCCCGGCGGCGCGCGCCCGTTCGAATTCGTCGGGGTCCAGGCTGACATGATCTTCGAGGTCGATATCGGCCGGACGGGTCACGAGGCGGCGAACAAAGCTGAAGCGCTTGTCGCCATCCAGCGCCTTGCGCGCGCCGCCGATCAACGTGTCCTTGCCGACCCCCGAGGGGCCGATCACCAGAACCAATACACCCGCTGGCCTGTCGCTCAACTCACCCGCAATCCTTCGCGCCAGACGGACCGCACTGCCGGCAGCGGCGCATTGGCGGCGACGCGGACCAGATCGGCTCTCTTGCCGGTGGCGATCTCGCCCCGGTCATCGAGTCCGGCGGCGCGGGCCGGATTCATCGTCACGGTAGCCAAGGCCCGGCTGAGGTCAAGGCCTTCGACCCGGCTGGGCAACAGGAAGGCCGCCTGCAACAGCGCAAAGGGCACATAATCGGAGCTGAGAATGTCGAGCAGGCCTGCCGCCACCAGGTCCGTGGCCGAGATATTGCCCGAATGAGACTTGCCTCGCACCACATTGGGCGCCCCCATCAAGATGGCAAGGCCGGCATCATGGGCTGCCGATGCGGCCTCGAGCGTCGTCGGGAACTCCGAAATGGCCACGCCGTCCCGTTCGGCGTCCTCGACATGGGCGAGCGTGGCGTCGTCATGGCTGGCAATGGCCAGGCCCAGCTCGTGGGCCCGTGCCACGATGGCCTGCCGGTTTGCTGCCGAATAGCGCTCGTGCTCGGCTTGCCGCGCATCGATGAAGGCCTGCAATTGCTCTGCCGTGCCGCCCATCTGTTTGGCGTAGAAACGCTTGTAATCGTCCAGCGAGCGGAATTGTCGTTGGCCGGGCGTATGGTCCATCACCGAAGCCAGCCGCGTCTTGGGATGGTCGGCCAGCGTCTCGAAATGCTCCACCACGTCATGGCTGGGCAATTCGCAGCGCAGATGGATGAAATGCTCGGCCCGCATCCAGCCCGCTGCGCCACCGCTACGCACAGCCTCCACCATCTGGCGGGCATGGTCGAGCATGTTGGGCAGGTCGGCATCCGAACCGATGCGCACGGCGTCGAACACGGTGGTAATGCCCGATCCGGCGATCTGCACGTCATGGGCATGCAGGGCCGCCATCGGGTCCCAGAACACCCCTGGCCGTGGCCGGTAATGGTTCTCGAGGTGATCGGTATGCAATTCGACCAGCCCGGCGATCAGGTAGTCCCCATCGAAATCCTCGCCGCTGCGGGACGGCCCGGTATCGATGGCAGCGATGCGCCCATCGACCAGGCTCACGCTGCCCGTCACGACCTCGTCGGCGAGCACGATCCGGGCATTGGTGAAGACGGTTTGCGACACGATTCTATCCTTTGAAGGCAAATTCGGCGATGCGCCGGAAGGGCTTTCCGCTGTCCGGTTCGTGGAACAGCACCAGCCGGTCCAGGTGCATCGGCGTCTCGAGCACCGGCCCGAACCAGATGCGCGCGCTGTCATAAAGCTCGGATCGGTCCTCGCCCTCCAGCCGGTCGGTCAGCGTCATGTGAAAGCGGAACTCGTCCTGCACATAGGGATAGCCATAGGCATCGAGCAGTTCCAGCTGGCGGGGGCTGAGGCCCGTTTGCGCCCGCGCCTCGCGGCTGCGCGGATCGAGCGGCGCGCGGAACGGCTCGAAATGATCGACGATCCGTCCGGCCAGGTCCTGCAGTTCCGGGTTTTCGCCATCCGGGATCAACGCCAGGAAGCCGTCGATATCCCCGATCGTCAGCGGCCCCAGCGCCACCGGCCTGGTGACGCGGGCAAAATCCTCGAGCGCGGCCCGCAAATGCTCCTCGCTTCGCCCTTCGGCAAGGGCCATAGGCGGCTTGAGGGTGGCGTGAAAGCCATAGCGGCCGGCCGATTGCGTCAGGTTGAGCAATCGCGTCCGCTCCAGCCCGGCCACGGCGCCCTCGACGAGCGCAGCGGTATCCGCATCCCGTCCCAGCCAGACCGTCGCCCGGTCCCACAGGGCGTCATTGACGTCCGGCGCGTAGTAAATGGCGAATCTTTGCGGCATGAAAACTCCTGTGGGGCCGAGCTAGTGGACCTATGTGTCGAGTGTTTGACAAGGCTTATCGCGCGTCGCGCCCTTGGCGCATCTGCGTTAGGTCTGGACAAAACAGGTCTTGCTGGCCACAAGAGCGGCGTCTCTCCTGCCAGCCCGGACAGCCCGCCATGGACCGCTCCCTGCTCGAAACGCTCTTTCACGAGGCTGTTGCCCAGGCCCAGCCGGCCCTGGCGGTCGAGCGCCACCTGCCTGAGCCGCCGCGCGGACGCACCATCGTCATCGGCGCCGGCAAGGCGTCCGCGCAGATGGCCCGCGCCTTCGAAAAGGCCTGGCCTGGCCCGCTGAGCGGCCTTGTGGTCACCCGCTACGGCTATGCCGAGCCCTGCGAACGCATCGAAATCGTCGAGGCTGCCCATCCGGTGCCCGATGCGGCCGGCGCTGAAGCGGCCCGCCGCCTCATGCAGCTCGTCTCCGGCCTGACTGCCGACGATCTCGTCGTCGCGCTGATCTCGGGCGGCGGCTCCTCGCTGCTGCCGGCGCCTGCCGCCGGTCTCACTCTGGCCGACGAGCAGGACATCAACAGGGCATTGCTCGCCTCGGGCGCCCCGATCGGGGTGATGAACCTCATTCGCAGCCAGTTCTCCACCATCAAGGGCGGTCGGCTGGCCGCGGCCTGCGCGCCCGCCCGCGTTGCGACCTTGGTCGTCTCCGATGTGCCGGGCGACGATCCGGCGCTCGTCGCCTCGGGCCCCACCCTGCCGCTGACCGGGGGCAGGGCCGAAGCACGGCGCCTCGCCGGGCTCTACCGGCTGGACCTGCCCGCGCCCGCCGCACAGCTTCTTTCCGGCGAGGGCAATCTGCCGCCCGATGCCGCCGATCCGGTCTTTGCGCGCAACAGCGTGGTCACCATTGCGTCGGCCGCGCTCTCGCTCGAGGCGGCGGCTGGCTATGCCCGCAGCCAGGGCGTCGAAGCGGCCATCCTCTCGGATGCCATCGAAGGAGAAGCCCGCGACGTCGCCCGGGTCCATGCCGCTCTGGCGCGCGAAATCGTCCAGCGCAATCGCCCCTTCACCCGCCCCGTCGTGCTTTTGTCCGGCGGCGAAACCACTGTCACCCTGCGGGGCAACGGCCGGGGCGGACGCAATGGCGAATTCCTGCTCTCCCTGGCCATCGCCCTCGATGGCCTGCCCAATGTCAGCGCGCTTGCCGGCGATACGGACGGCATAGACGGCTCCGAGGACAATGCCGGCGCCCATGTCGACGGCACCACGGCCAGCCGCATGCGTCAGGCTGGCATCGATCCGCAGGCCGCCCTTGCCAACAACGACGCCTATTCCGCCTTCGCGTCCATCGGCGATCTCTTCGTCACCGGCCCCACCGGGACCAATGTCAACGATTTCCGCGCCATCCTCATCCGCTAGCGCCCCGATCCCGCTTGACTCCCTGCCCGCAAAGGCGCGAGCCTGCTCACCGGAGAGCAGGAGGGCATCATGGCCAGGGCATTGGGGATCGGCGGCCTCTTCTTTCGCGCCCGTGACACCAAGGCGCTGGCGCATTGGTACGAGACCCATCTGGGTATCGCCGAGTTCTGGTCCCAGGCTGCCGGCCCGACCATCTTTGCGCCCTTTCGCGAAGAGACCGACTATTTCCCTGCCGACCGGCAATGGATGATCAATCTGCGCGTCGACGACCTCGATGCCCTGATCGGCCAGTTGCGCGCCGCCGATATTGCCGTCGAAACCCGCCCGCAGGAATGGGACAGCCCAGAAACCGGGCGCTTTGCCCGTATCCATGATCCGGAGGGTAATCCCATCGAGCTCTGGGAGCCGGCGTCCGGTCCTTTGCCCGGATAAAAATCATACTTTTCTGCATTCTTGATCTTGGCAGCAAGGGGCGGGCTCTGCTCTATAGCGGCACCGCTTCGAGGGAGTTTAGGCATGGCCAAGCGTAAAATCGCCGTCATCGGCGTCGGCAAGATCGCACAGGACCAGCATCTGCCGGTCATTGACGCGTCCGATGACTTCGAGCTCGCCGCCACGGTCTCCACCCGCGGCATCGGCCATGGCGACGTGCCGGTCTTCAAGACCCCCGCCGCGCTCTATGATGCCATGCCCGAGATCGGCCTTGTCTCCATCTGTACCCCCCCGGGCATCCGCCACACCTATGTCCGCGAGGCGCTCGATGCCGGCAAGGACGTGATGATGGAAAAGCCCCCCACCACCACCATTTCCGAGCTCGACGACCTTATCGCCCACGCCGCCCGTCTCGACCGCGTGCTGTTCCAGACCTGGCACAGCCAGTACAATGCCGCGGTCGACCGCACCAAGGCGCTGCTGGCCGAGGAGGGTGTGCAATCGGTCCGCATCGACTGGCGCGAAAGCGTGCGCAAATGGCATCCGGGCCAGGACTGGGTCTGGGAGCCGGGCGGCTTCGGGGTCTGCGATCCCGGCATCAACGCCTTTTCGATCTTCACCAAGGTCATGCCCTTTCCGGTTTTCGTGGAAAGCGCCAGGCTCACCTTCCCGGCCAATCGACAGACCCCGGTGGACGTCGAGATCGGCTTCAAGTCCGGCCAGCCGCATCGCCCCGAAATGTCCTGCGGCTTCAACTGGCTCGAAGAAAGCGGGGAAATCTGGACCATTGCCTTCACCACCGGCAAGGGCAATGCGGTCAAGCTCGAGCGCGGTGGCCGCACCTTGCGCGTCAATGACGAGGTCGTCCTCGAGCATGGCGATGCCGAATATGCAGGCATCTATGAGCGCTTCGCCAACCTGCTCGATGCCCATGAAAGCGATGTGGACGCCGCCCCACTGCGCCTGATGAGCGACGTCTTCCTCATGGGCGCCCGCGAAAACGGCCCCGACTTCGAGTGGTGATGACGCAAGAGGTCGGGCAGGGCCCCGTCTGACGAGTGGGGCTCCCTTTCCGGGGGCAGGGAGGACTTCAGGGCTCGCCCGCCGCCGCCTTCTTGCGGTCGCTGTGCCAGCGGATCCGGATGCCTTTGGCGATGAGCTTGAGCGCTTCCCAATGGATGCCCGCGGTCACCTTGAGCGTCATCAGGGGATGGCTGAAGAACAGTCTGATGAGATTGGCATCGCTCAGGTCTCGACGCTTGCCGGCAAAGGCCGCATAGAGCAGCGGCGCGCCGTCCTGCGTCTCGTTGATCGACACGAGGACCGATTTACCGGGCGCACTGAGCTTGAACGCGTAATGGCAGTTCATGTCGATGAAGGGTGACACGTAGAAGGCCTTGTCCGCCTCCTGCTTTTCGGCCGCTACCGGCAGCACATAGGTGTGCCGCTCGTGAAAGGTGTTGTGCACCTCGTAGATCGTGGCCAGCGGCGTCCCGTCCTCGTCATCGCAATACCATACGGTCAGCGGGTTGAAGACATAGCCCAGGATGCGCGGATAGCACAGCATGCGAATGCGGCCTGGCGCCGGCAATCCCTCGGCCGCCAGTTGCGCGCGCGCCCAATCCCGAAGGTTCCCGCCATCGGCATGGTCCCTGTCGCGAAAGCTGAAGAGCGCGCGCTTGTTATGCGCGAACCAGCGCAGGCCATCGAGCTCGGCCAGCTCGTCGATGTCGATCAGCAGCGAGAACACCCGATAGCGCAGGAAGTGCTTTTTCGGGCGGTGCCGGTGATGGACCACATGGCCCACATAGATGGCCGAGTTCAGGCTCATGCCACCAGCGCTTCGAGCGGCGCGAGGGTGATGCGGCCCGAGGGGTTGGGCACGGACCAGGGACGGGGGATCGAGCCCATGGCCTCGGCGGCAGCCAGGCCAGATTGCAGCCCGTCTTCATGGAAACCGCGGCCGAAATGGGCGCCGGCATAATAGGTATTGTTCATCCCCTGTATGCGCCAGAGATTTTCCTGGGCATGGATCGCCTTGGTGTCGAACAGGGGATGGGTATAGGAAAAGCGCGCCACTTCCCCCGCCGGATCGCGATTGGGATTGAGCGTCACGAAAATGTCCTGGCCCTTGAGGCTCTGCAACGCATTCATCCAATAGGTGACGCAGAGCATTTCCTCGTCTTCCTTGCCGTTGGACATGTAGTTCCAGCAGCACCAGACGCGCCGGCGACGCGGCATCAGGCTCTTGTCCGTGTGCACCACGGCCAGGTTCTCGGTATAGTCGAACGCGCCCAGCAATTCGGCTTCCAGAGCCTCGGGGCGGTCCAGCATGGCCAGCGCCTGGTCGGCATGGCTGGCGATCAGGATCTTGTCGAAGCGGTCCGCATGACCGTTGGCGTCGATCACGGTGACGCCCTTGGGGTCGCGCTCGACGCGGGCGACCGGGGTGGACAGCCGCACGTCACCGGAAAATTCGCCCAGCAGCGTCTGTACGTAGCTGCGGCTGCCGCCCTTGACCGTGCGCCAGTTGGGGCGCTCGCGCAATTGCAACAGGCCATGGCTTTCGAAGAACCGCACGAAAGCAAAGAGCGGGTAGGAACGGATATCCTCTGCCTTGGAAGACCAGATGGCCGCTGCCATGGGCAAAAGGTGCCCTTCCACGAAGGACTGGGAATAATTGTTTCGGCGCAGATATTCGTCCAGCGTCAATCCGCGTAGGTCCGGATGGTTCAATACCTTTGGCGCTTCGTTGTAAAACCGCAGCAGATCGCGGAAGAGGCTCCAGAAGCGCGGGCGGAACGCATTGCGGCGCTGGCCCAGCATGCCCAGGATACCCTCGCCGCAATATTCGAAGTCGCCATTGTCGAGCGAGGCGGCAAAGGACATTTCGGTGGCGATGCTTTCGACGCCCAGATGGGCGAGCATGGCTTCGAAATTGGGATAATTGCGATTGTTGTAAACGATGAAGCCGGTATCGACCGGACCCGTTCCGGGTATGTCGATCGTGTTGGCATGACCCCCGACGCGGCCCTCGGCTTCGTAGATCACCACGTCATGGGTCTTGGACAACAGCCAGGCGGCCGACAGGCCGGACACGCCGCTTCCGATGACGGCTATGCGCTGCCGCATGGGTCGGGAACCAGAAAAGGCGGCGGGGTCATGATACATAATTGAGGTCCCAAATGATATGGAGGCGCTACGATCCGCCCCGCGCTTCGGATCATGCCGAAGCCCCGATTATCGCATCCCATTAGGGTCTTGCCGAATTTTATTCGGACTTGTGATCCGCTTTTTTTCTCACGGCGTAGAGAGGGCATGACACTTGCGATTTACCCATTTGCCGGCCCATGCGACAATGCTGTGCTACCAGCACGGCGCCCCCTTGCGTCGCGCACGAGGAATGGACATCTGCCGGTGAACACGGAACAGGAACGAGCCACGGCCCCAGCCGAGGATGTGAGCAGACAGATCATCGCGATCGCCGCCCATGCCGACATGGACGCGTTTCAAGCCCTGTTCCAGGACTACTCACCGCGTATTCGCGCCTATCTGTTGAAGATGACGCGCAATGCGCAGGCGGCCGAGGACCTGATGCAGGAGACCATGCTGGCGATCTGGCGCAAGGCGGGGCAATACGATCCCTCCCGTGGCCCCGCCTCCGCCTGGATCTTCACCATCGCCCGCAATATCTGGATCGACGCCTGGCGCAAGCAGCGTCGGCCCGAACTCGACCCCAATGATCCAGCCCTCGCCGCCGATCCCGAACCTGACGCCGCCAACCTCATGGAACAGCGGCAAAGCCACGATGCCTTACATAAAGCAATGCAGACTCTCCCCCAGGAACAGGTTGACCTGATCCGCCTTTCTTTCTTCGATGAAGCCTCTCACAGCACGATCGCCAAACAGCTCGGCCTGCCCATCGGCACCGTCAAATCCCGCATTCGCCTCGCATTTGGGCGCCTGCGCGCCGCGCTGGAGGATGTGAAATGAGCGTCAAGCACCACATCAGTGAAGAATTGCTGCTCGACTATGCTTCCGGCAACCTTGCCGAAGGCTGGTCCCTTGCCGTCGCCACGCATCTGGCCATGTGCCCCCCTTGCCGCAAGCGGCTGGACCTGGTCGAGGCCGCGGCCGGTGTGCTGGTCGACGCGCTCGAACCCGTTCAGGGTCCTGCCGATGCCTGGGACCAGCTGAAATCCCGTCTGGGCGAGGCCCCCGCTCCCAGCCGCGCCGATACCCGCCCGCGCCGGTCCATGGCCAGCAGCGAACTGCCCGAGCCCTTGCGCTCCTATGTCGGCAATCTGGCCGACATCAAATGGCGCAATATCGGCGCTGGTCATCAATGCATGATCAAGATCGACGATGGCGAGACGCAGGCTCGGCTGCTGAAAATTCCGGCCGGCAAGCCGGTGCCCGAACATAGCCATGGCGGCCGTGAACTGACGCTGGTGCTCAAGGGCAGCTTTCACGACGAAGTCGATCATTTCGGTCCGGGCGATCTCGAAGAGGCCGATGGCGAGCTGACCCATCAGCCCATTGCCGGCACCGATGAAGATTGCATCTGCCTGGCCATCACCGATGCGCCGTTGAAGTTCCGCAGCCGCCTCGTGCGTCTGGTGCAACCATTGTTTGGGATCTGAGGAGGGCCAATTGGCTGGATTATCGTTCGGTACACTGCTCGCAGCTTACGCTGGTTCAGCCGTTGTCTTCTTCGCTCTCGACTTCATCTGGCTCGGTTTCCTGGCCATCGGTTTCTATCGTTCCGAAATCGGACATCTGCTGCTCGAGCGGCCCAATGTCGTCGCTGCCGGCGTCTTCTATCTCTTCTACGTCGTGGGCGTGGTCGGCTTTGCCGTCGTGCCCGCCCTCAATGCCCAGTCCTGGGTCTGGGCGCTGGTCGCCGGCATCGCGCTGGGCCTCATTGCCTATGGCACCTATGACATGACCAACCTCGCCACCCTCAAGGACTGGTCCTGGAAGGTCAGCGCGGTCGATCTGCTCTGGGGCGGCTTCGTCACCGGCGCGGCGGCCCTGGGCGGTTATTGGGCGGCGCGGCTCACTGTTTGAGCCGCGCGCTCAGCGCAAAGGCGATCGGTTTCGGTAGAGCGGCCAGAAGGCGCAGCGGCCAGATCAGCCGGCGCGGGAACGCCACCTCGAAGCTCTTGCCGTCCAGTCCCTTGAGAATCCGCCGCGCTGCATCCTCAGGCTCGAGGATCGCCGGCATCTCGAACGTGTTCTGGTCCGTCAGTCGCGTCCGCACGAAGCCCGGCGTCACCAGCCGCACATCGACATCCGGCCACAATTCGGCGCGCAGGCTTTGCGCCAGGTTGACGATGCCCGCCTTGGTGGCCGAGTAGACCTGCCCCTGTGGCAGCCCGAAAATTGCTGCGGCCGAGCCGAACAGCACGACCTGCCCACCCTTGCGCACATGTTTTGCGCCTACCCGCGCCACGTTGAACGTGCCAGTGAGATTGGCCACGATGATGTTCTCGGCCTTTTCCTGGTCCGCCTTGAGCACCGCGCCGGGATCATAGATTGCGGCCGTCGTGATCACCCGGTCGAACGGACCGTGGGCTGAGGCGGCGGCCGCGAGACTGTCCACGTCGTTGACATCGGCGGCCACGCCGCGCACCTGGCCGCCCAGCCGGGCCGAGACCTCGTCCAGCGCTTCCTGCTTGCGCCCGGAAATCACCACCAGCGCGCCGCGCGCCGCATAGGCCTCGGCCAGCGCGGCACCGATGCCGCTGCTGCCCCCGATGATCCAGATTTTCTCGCCTGCGGCCATGATGATCGTCTCCTGTTCGATGAAAGTCACTACGTCTCGACCCCGCTTTTGGATGCCCCAGGTCCTGCCTGGGGCCGGCCGAGGCACGCCATCCTGCGCAAGGCGCACAGAGTTCACGCCGAAAGTTCAGAATGATATTGTGCCAATTGGTAGCCCTGGCAGAGTTTGAGAGTAAAATTTTCTATACTGCGGCTTTGGCGGGCAAGTCTGCGCCTTTTCAATCCCGACTGACTTGATAGGGTTTCATCATCATCACTCGTGAGGTTCCGATGAAACGGACAGCCAGGATTTTCGCCTATACCGCCCTCGCCGCATCCTTGGCCATGGGCTTTGCCCTGACGGCGCATGGCCAGGACAAGACGCTGATCAACGTCTCCTATGACCCGACGCGCGAGCTCTACCGCGAGTTCAACGAGGCCTTTGTCCGCCATTGGCAAGAGACCAAGGGCGAAAGCGTCGCCATCCAGGTGACCCATGGCGGCTCCGGCTCCCAGGCTCGCACCGTGATCGACGGGCTCGAAGCCGACGTCGTGACCCTGGCGCTCGAAAGCGACATCAATGCCATTTCCGATGCCAATCCGAACCTGATCCCGGAAAACTGGCGCACGCTCCTGCCCAATAACAGCGCGCCTTACACCTCGACCATCGTCTTCCTCGTCCGCAAGGGCAATCCCAAGGCCATTGCCGACTGGGGCGACCTGATCGACGAGGGCGTCGAAGTCATCACCCCCAATCCCAAGACCTCGGGCGGCGCGCGCTGGAACCTGCTCGCAGGCTGGGCCTGGGCCAAGGCGCAGGATGGCGGCAGCGATGACACGGCGCGGGACTATATCACCGAGCTCTATAAGCACGTCCCCGTCCTTGATACCGGCGCCCGTGGCTCCACCACCACCTTCGTGCAGCGCGGCATTGGCGACGTGCTGCTCGCCTGGGAAAACGAGGCCTATCTGGCGCTTGAGGAACTCGGCCCCGACGCCTTCGACATCGTGACGCCTTCGGTCTCGATCCTGGCCGAACCTCCAGTGGCCCTGGTCCCCGGCAATGCCGAGCGCAAGGGCAATAGCGAAGTCGCCCAGGCCTATCTCGACTATCTCTATTCCGATGAGGGCCAGGCGATAGCCGCCAAGCATTACTACCGCCCGTCCAATCCGGACGCCGCGGCCCCCGAGGACATTGCCCGCTTCGGCGAGGTGAACCTCGTCACCATCGAGGATTTCGGTGGCTGGCGCGAAGCCCAGCCCGCCTTCTTCGGCGACGGCGGGATCTTCGACCAGATCTATTCCGGTCCCACCCAGTAACATTCGATCCCGCGGCCGGCCCGAACAGCCGGCCGCACCTGTCTTTGGCCCCGCAACCGCATTGGGAGACTGACATGGTTCACTTCTTTGGAATATTCGGCCCCGGTAAGCTGGCCCGCCACGCCGGCGACGAAGCCCCCGCCAAAGCCAACTTCTTCGGCGGTCTGCCCGATCCGGCCCAGGGCGCCGTTCCCCTCACCCGCGCCGAACAGGATGCCTGGTCTCTTAACGGCAAGGCGCCGGAGCCTAGCCATGCGTCCGCGTCAGGCGACAATCCAGGATATTTCTTCCCCTTCTCTATCGGCGCCGACAATGCTGGAAAACGGACATGGCGCTTCTGGCGCTGAACGCAGAACGAATTTCTATCATCACCCGTAAACTTGTCGGATCGATAACTTGAGAAACACGACCGATCGCATAGGGTTAGGACCAGTCAAGGGGGCCGGAACGTGCTTCGAGCTTTAATGTCCTTCGAGCACACGGCATGAGTGTGTTTCGCATCCGCCAAGCCAGCGTCATTCCCGGTTTCGGGCTGACGATGGGTTTTACGCTCGCCTATTTCTCGCTGATCATTCTGGTGCCCCTAGTTGCACTGGTGCTGCGGTCGGCGGGGCTCGGGTGGAACGGCTTCTGGTCCATGGCGCTCGATCCGCGCGTGCTCGCGTCCCTGCGCACCAGTTTCGTGACCGCGCTCATCGCTGCCGGCATCAACGTGGTCTTCGGCACGCTGATCGCCTGGGTCCTCGTGCGCTACCGGTTTCCCGGCCGGCGCATCTTCGATGCCATGGTCGACCTGCCCTTTGCCCTGCCCACTGCCGTGGCCGGCATTGCGCTCACCGCCATCTATGCACCCAATGGCTTTGTCGGGCAGGTGCTGGCCCCGCTCGGCGTGCGCGTTGCCTATACGCCCATCGGCATCACTATCGCCATGGTGTTCATCGGCCTGCCCTTCGTGGTGCGCACCATCCAGCCCATTCTCGAAGAGACCAGTAAGGAGGTCGAGGAGGCGTCCGCTACTCTCGGCGCCAACCGCTTCCAGACCATTTCGCGCGTTCTCCTCCCCAGCCTAGCGCCGGCCATCCTCACCGGTTTCGCGCTCGCCTTTGCCCGGGCGGTCGGCGAATACGGCTCGGTCATCTTCATTGCCGGCAACATTCCCTTTGTCTCGGAAATCGCGCCGCTCCTGATCGTCATCCGGCTCGAAGAGTTCAATTATGCCGGCGCCGCCGTCATCGCCACGGTGATGCTGGCCATTTCCTTCGCCATGCTTTTCGTCATCAATCTCATTCAGGCCTGGAGCCGCAGGAGATATGGCTATGGCCACTAGATTGCGCGCTCGCGCACACCGCGTCTCGCCGACCAACGAGCCGGTCTGGGTTCGCTGGTCCCTGATCCTGATCGGCCTCGCCTTCATGGCGCTGTTCCTGGTCATGCCGCTCGTGGCCGTCTTCATCGAGGCCTTCCGCAACAATATCGGCGGCTTCCTGGCGGCCCTTTCCACCCCCGATGCCCAGTCGGCCATCCGACTGACGCTCCTGGTGGCCGCCATTGCCGTACCGCTCAATGTTGTCTTCGGCATTGCCGCCTCCTGGGCCATCGCCAAGTTCGAGTTCAAGGGCAAGGCCTTCCTCATCACCCTGATCGATCTGCCCTTTTCGGTTTCCCCGGTGATTTCGGGCCTTGTCTATGTGCTCCTTTTCGGCACCGGCAGCGTCCTGGGGCCGTGGCTCAAGTCCTACGGCATCGAGATCTTGTTCGCCGTTCCCGGCATTGTCCTGGCCACCATCTTCGTGACCTTCCCTTTCGTGGCGCGCGAACTGATCCCCCTCATGCAGGACCAGGGCACCGGCGACGAGGAAGCCGCGCTCTCGCTTGGCGCCTCGGGCTGGCAGACCTTCTGGCGGGTGACGCTGCCCAATATCAAGTGGGGCCTGCTCTATGGCGTGCTGCTGTGCAATGCCCGCGCCATGGGCGAGTTCGGCGCCGTGGCCGTGGTTTCGGGCAAGATCCGCGGCCAGACCACCACCATGCCCCTGCAGGTGGAAATGTTCTATAACGAGTATCAGGGCACGGCGGCCTTTGCGCTGGCCTCGCTCCTGGCCTTGCTGGCCCTGGTTACTCTCGTGCTTAAGTCGGCCCTGGAATGGCGTTTTGGCGAAGAACTCGCCGCCACCGGCCGGGGTCACTGACAGGAAGGTTCAATGGAAGTACGCGTTCAAAACGTCCGCAAGGAATTCGACAAGTTTCCAGCTCTGCACGATGTGTCGCTGGACATCCATTCGGGCGAACTGATTGCGTTGCTCGGGCCCTCGGGATCGGGCAAGACCACCCTGTTGCGGCTCATTGCCGGGCTGGAACGGCCCACCGAGGGCAAGATTTTCTTCGGCGACGAGGATGCGTCCGAGAAAAGCGTTCAGGAGCGCAACATCGGCTTCGTGTTCCAGCATTACGCGCTCTTCCGGCACATGACGATCCTGGAAAACGTCTCCTTCGGCCTCAAGGTGCGCCCGCGCTCTAGCCGCCCGGCTGCCGGTGAAATCCGCCGCCGCGCCCTCGAATTGCTCGATCTGGTTCAGCTCTCCGGGCTCGAAAAGCGCTATCCCAATCAATTGTCCGGCGGCCAGCGCCAGCGCGTCGCTCTTGCCCGCGCATTGGCCATCGAACCCAGGGTCCTGCTGCTCGATGAGCCCTTCGGCGCGCTCGATGCCCAGGTCCGGCGCGAGCTGCGCAAATGGCTGCGCGAAATCCATGACCGCACCGGCCACACCACTATTTTCGTCACCCATGACCAGGAAGAGGCGCTGGAACTCGCCGACCGCCTCTGCGTCATGAGCCAGGGGCGCATCGAACAGGTCGGGACGCCCGACAGCGTCTACGACACGCCCACCTCGCCCTTCGTCTTCGGCTTCATCGGTGAATCGAGCGAGCTGGCCGTCACCGCCGAAAAAGGCGATCTCTGGCTGGGCGACCGCCCGATCGGTGTCGCGGCTCCCGGGCATCAGGGGCCGGCGCGCCTGTTTTTCCGTCCCCATGACATTGAACTCGTCCAAGGCGATGCGGCTCTTGCCGGTATCGTCGCGTCGAGCCGCAGGGTAGGGGGTACGCGCCGTGTCGAGCTCGAACTGGGCGGCGCCGCCCATCGCGTCGAGATCGACCTGCCGTTCGATCATCCGGCCAATGAACGCTCCCGCATCGCCTTCCGCCCCAGGCGCTGGCAATTGTTCCCCGCTTTATAGCATCGGGTTTTCCGCTCACGCCGTCGGGGCGTGCTCGCAGTTATCCTCGCGAACGCGGCGATCTCGGCTTGGAGGGCCTCCGCTCGCGGGTGCTGGCCGGGCGCGACACGGGATGACTGTCGAAGCGCAGTCAAACGCAAGGGCGCTCTTCCCCCAACTCTTATCGCAGATCGGCCACGGAATCGCGCTCGATCAGCTCCGGCACCAGCATCAGCCGGCGCGGCGGCAATTGCCGTCGGTCCGCGTCCATGCGCTCGAGCAATAGGCGCAGCGCGGCAATCCCCATGTCGCCGCCCGGCAGGCGCAGCGTCGTCAGCATCGGCGAAATCTGGGTGGCGGCGGCAAAGTCGCCATAGCCGATCACCGAGACGTCCTCTGGTACGCGATAGCCCAGTCGGTGCAGTTCCGAGACCACGAAGACGCCCAGGCTGTCATGCGAGCAGAACAGGGCGGTCGGCATGTCGCCTTCTGCCTTGAGCCCCAGGAACGACTGGGCGAAGGGATTGTCGGCATTGAACTGGATTTCGCAGACCGAGGCGTCGTCGTCCGCGAGCAGTGCCTCGCGCAGGCCGAACAGGCGCTCCATGCGGCCGCGCAGCACCCGGCTGCCATGCACGAAGCCGACCCGCTTGTGTCCGCGCGCCAGCAGATACTGGCCCACCGCATTGCCGGCCTCGTGGTCGGCGCCGCTGACCTGATCGGTCTGTTCCAGCGGCAGCACCCAGCCCAGCCGCACCATGGCCCGGCCAGAGGCTCCCAGCGCCGAAACGATCTCCGTCCCATGCTGGCCGACGAGAATGATGCCGACCCCGGAAAGTGCGATGGCCTGGGCGCGTTCGGCATCGGGCGCCCAATGGGTGTGCAGCTGATAGCCGGCCGCCGCAGCTTCGAACTGGATGCCGTTCTGCATCTGCATCCACAATTCGCTGTTGACCGGGTCGTGTTCGGCAAACACGATCTGGATGACCTTTTGTGCCGGGATCATGTCGGCGGCGCGCAGATAGCCCATTTCCAGCGCCTTGCCTTCTATGCGCAGGCGCGTCTCCTCGCTGACCCCATCCTTGCCGGAAAGGGCGCGCGAAACGGCGAATTTGGACACACCCAATTTGTCGGCAATGTCTTGAAGCGTAACTTTCTTCAAAGGCAGCTCTCGCGCAATTCGTTAGGTTGTATCACGCCAGAAATTATGCGCAAGCGCAGCCCTGAAGTCGCGAAAATGCTGTTAATGCGCAGTGTTTTAGCCAGTGCGATCAAATTTCGGAAACGATTTCGAAAAACATATTGACCTAACAGTTTGGTGCTGTGAAGCTTCCGTTAGCTCGAAGAGTGACATGTTAGGTCGCCCGGGCGGAGGAGGAACCACGATGACCACCATTTCCCGCAGGACATTTCTGGCTGCCACCGGCGCCGCTATGCTGCTCCCCGCCATTCCCGTCTTCGCCCAGGCGCCGCTCAAGGAAGCGCCGGCTCTGGCCGAGGCTGTCGCCGCAGGCACCTTGCCGCCGCTGGCCGAGCGCCTGCCGCTCAATCCCATGGTGGTTCAGCCGCTCGAGAGCATCGGCCAATATGGCGGCGATCTGCGCGCGGCTCTGGTCGGAGGTGGCTCGCTCAACATGATGCACCGCTACCAGGGCTACGAGCCGCTGGTGCGCTTCACGCCCGATTTCACCGGCGTCATCCCCAATGTGGCCGAAAGCTACGAAGCCAACGAGGATGCCACCGTCTATACCTTCAAGCTGCGCGAAGGGCACAAATGGTCCGATGGCCAGCCCTTCACCACCGACGACATCATGTTCTTTTACGAGGACGTGCTGCTCAACGAAGAGCTGACCGTCAGCGCTCCGACCCCCCTGCGCTCCACCGATGGCTCCATGGCCCGGTTCGAAAAGGTGGACGAAACCACCTTCCAGATCATCTTCAGCCAGCCCAATGGTCTTTTGCCGATGCGCCTCGCCTGGGCCAATGACGACCGCGCGACCCGCACGCCGCGTCACTACCTCGAGCAGTTCCACATCAAGTACAATCCCGACGCCGATAAACTGGCCCAGGATCGCGGCATGACCGGCTGGGTGCAGCTGTTCCAGATCATGAGCGGCATCGCCGTCGACGGCGAGATTTTCAAGAACAAGGACATCCCCACCCTCTACGGCTGGAAGATCGTCCAGCCCATCGGGGAATCCGCCGATTTCTCCATCGCCGACCGCAATCCCTACTATTTCAAGGTCGATACCGAGGGCAACCAGCTCCCCTATATCGATCGCGTCACCTATGCCGTGGCCGCCGACAACGAGGTGCTGCTGCTCAAAACCCTGCAGGGCGAGATCGACGTCATCGACCAGTGGATCGCCACGCCCGCCAATCGCGCCGTGCTCTATGACGGGCAGGAAACCGGCCGCTACGGCTTTTACACCACCACCTCGACCGAGCCCAACGAGATGGTGTTCCAGCTCAATCTCACCCACCCGGACGAGACCAAGCGCGCCTTGTTCCAGAACAAGGATTTCCGCATCGCGCTGAGCCACGCCATCGACCGGCAGGCCGTCATCGACACCATCTTCATCGGCCAGGGCGCCCCCGCCCAGCCCTCTATCCGGGCCGAGGACCCGCTCTATAACGAGCAGCTCGCCACCCAATATACCGAGTTCGACCCGGCCCGCGCCAATGAGCTGCTCGATGCGCTCATGCCCAACAAGGACGGCGAAGGCTATCGCCTGATGGAAAACGGCAATCGTCTCTCGATCATTTTCGAGATCGACCAGGTGCGCCAGACCTTCGTCGACAGCTTCCAGCTGGTCCTGCCCATGCTCCGCGCCGTCGGGCTCGACGTACAGATGCGCACCATGGATCGCTCGCTCTGGGAAGTGCGCGTTCGCCAGGGCGGCGAATACGACGCCACCGTGCACAAGTTCGGCGGCAATAGCGGCATCTCGGCCGTGCTCGATCCGCGCTACTACTTCCCCAATACCACCGAGGCCTTCTACGCCAAGGGCTGGCAGATCTGGTACAACGATCCGTCCTCGCCCGATGCCGTCGAGCCCTCGGCCGAGACCCAGCGCCAGTTCGAGCTCTACAACCAGGTGCGTCAGACCGGCGATCAGGATCAGCAGCGCGAATTGATGGCCGAGATCATTCAGATCGCCGCCGACCAGTTCTACGTCTTCGGCATCACCCTGCCCATGGACGGCTATGGCGTGGTCGCCAACCGCATTCGCAACATGGCGCCATCCATGCCCAATTCCTGGGGCTATCCGACGCCGGCGCCGACCAACCCGGAACAATATTACATCAGCTGACGCCCCTCCCGCGTCAGCTCTCTGCGCCGGCGGTCGGTTCCTGCCGCCGGTGCCCCCCTCTGCCAGATTGGACCTCCCCCCGATGCTCAAGCTCGAAGACAGCCCCACCGCGCCTGGCCTGCGCAGCCCCGATTGGTACAAGAGCGCCACGCGCTGGACGCAGCTGACCTTCGTCGAGGACGATCCGCAGCGCTACGATCCCGATTTCTGGGTCGATGTCTTCCGGCGCACAGAGTCGAACGCCCTCTGCCTCTCGGCGGGCGGCTACATCGCCTATTATCCCAGCGAAATCCCGCTGCACTACGTCTCCAAGTTCATCGGCGACACCGATCCGTTCGGCCGTCTGGTCGATGAGGCGCGCAAGCTCGACATGCATGTCATGGCCCGCGTCGATCCCCACGCCATCCATGCCGATGCCGCCGAGGCCCATCCCGAATGGGTCTCGCTGACCGTCGATCGCCAGCCACGCGAGCACTGGGCCATGCCCGGCATCTACGTCACCTGCGCCTATTCGAGCTACAATTTCGATTTCATGACGAAGGTCATCGTCGAGATCGCCGGGAAGTACGACATCGACGCCGTGTTCGGCAATCGCTGGCAGGGCCATGGCGTCTGCTATTGCAAGGCCTGCGAAGACAATTTCCGCGCCTATTCCGGCTATGACCTGCCCGAAACCAGCCTTGCCGCCGATCCGGTCTGGCAGGCCTGGGCCGCTTGGCGCCGCACGACCCTGACCAGGCTCGTCGCCCATTGGGATGACGAGGTCAAGAAGGTCAAGCCGCATGCCAGCTTCATTCCCAATATGAGCGGCTCCTCGCTGATGGAGTTCGATCTCTCCGTCATCAAGAAGCATTGCCCCATCCTGTTCGTGGACCATCAGGGGCGCCGCAATGTCGAGCCGGCCTGGTCGGCAGGCCGCAACGGCAAGCGCATCCGCGCCACCTTCCGCGATCGCCCGGTCGGCCTCATCACCTCGATCGGGCCCGAGGAAATCCCGCGCTGGAAGGATTCGGTGCAGTCCGGTCCCGAAATCGAGCAATGGATCCATGCCGGCATCACCCAGGGCCTCTTCCCCTGGTTCACCAAGTTCAACGCCTGCATTCCCGACGACCGCTGGGTCGAGCCCACCGCCAACGCATTCCGCCTGCATGCAAAGGTCGAAGCGGCCTTGACCGGCACCGAGCCCACGGCCGAAATCGCCGTCATCGATCCGGCCACCACCTTGCGCCACTGGGACCCGGACAAGCGCCACCTGGCCGAGCTCAACGACCTGGGCTTCTACCAGGCGCTGGTCGAAGCCCGGCTGCCCTTCGAATTCATCTCTGATCAGGTGATGACCGCCGAGGCGCTCAAGCGCTTCAAGGTCGTGATCCTGGCCAATGCCACCTATCTCTCAGACGAACAGTGCCAGGCCATCCGCGATTACGTCGCCGGCGGCGGGTCGGTCGTGGCCGCGCACCAGACCTCGCTCTATGACGAAAAGGGCGAGGCCCGCTCCGATTTCGGTCTCGCCGACGTCTTCGGTGTGACCATGAAAAGCCCGCCCCGCGACAAGGTCCGCAATTCCTACGTCGCCATCAATGGCGTGCACCCCATCAATCGCGGCTTCCACAATTCCCAGCGCATCATCGGCGGCACTGAGCTGGTGGCGGTTGCGCCCACCACCGAGCTCGATCAGCCCTTCCTCACCGTGCCTGATTTCCCCGATCTGCCCATGGAGGAAGTCTATCCGCGCCTGCCGCCCCAGGGCGTGGGCGTCTCCGCCCGCACCACCGCTGCCGGTGGCCGCATCGCCTATATCCCGTGGAATATCGGCGAGGTGTTCTGGACCTACCTGGCTCCCGACCAGGGCCTGCTCATTGCCAATGCTGTCAAATGGGCCTTGGGCAAGGCGCCCGAGGTCACCCTCGAGGGCCGCGGCGTCTTCGATCTGGGACTGCATGACAGCGCCGATGGCCGCACGCTCTGCATTCTCAATCTCACCAATCCCATGATGATGAAGGGTCCGCTCCGCGACACCTGGCCGGTCGGCCCGCTCAAGGTGTCCATCGAAATTCCGGAGGGCAAAACCCTTCGCTCGGCCAGCCTTTTGGTGTCCGGCACCGAGCTGATCGTGACAGTGCAGGGCAATCGCGCCAGCCTCGACATCACCGAGATCGAGACCATGGAAGTGGTGCACCTGCTCTGGGCATAACCCCTTCACCTCTCCCGCTCGGGCAGAGGTCGACGCGAAGCGGCGGGTGAGGGGCCTGCCCCTGCACCAAACCCCCGGATCCGGCGCGCGGCGCCGAATCTCCCCGCAAGGCCGAAAGAGGAACGGCAATGCTGAACTATATCCTGAAGCGACTGGCCTACATGATCCCGACCTTGTTCGGCATGTCGATCATCTCCTTCGCCATCATCCAGCTTCCGCCCGGTGACTACCTCACCTCGCTGATGTCCACCCTCGCCGATGGCGGCGCGCCCATCGATGCGGCCACCGTCGAACGGCTGCGCAGCCAATATGGGCTCGATCAGCCCGTCTGGGTGCAGTACGGCAAATGGATGTGGGGCATCCTGACCCGCGGCGATTTCGGCTTTTCCTTCGAGTGGAACCAGCCAGTGGCCGAGGTCATCTGGTCGCGCATGGGGTCCACCCTCGCCATTTCCTTTGCCGCTCTGTTGCTGGTCTGGGCCGTGTCGCTGCCCATCGGCATCTATTCGGCAGTGCGCCGCAATTCCATCGGCGATCACGTCTTTACTTTCTTCGGCTTCATTGGCCTGGCCGTGCCTAACTTCATCCTGGCCCTGACGCTGATGTATGTCTCGTTCCGCTTTTTCGGCCAGTCGGTGGGCGGGCTGTTCTCGCCAGAGTATGTCGATGCGCCCTGGAGCTGGGCCAAGCTCTGGGACCTCATTCTGCATTTGTGGATCCCCATCCTCGTCATCGGCATGTCCGGCACCGCCGCCATGATCCGCATCCTGCGCGCCAATCTCACCGACGAATTATCCAAGCCCTATGTGGTCACCGCCCGCGCCAAGGGCCTGCCGGAATACAAGGTCATCCTCAAATACCCGGTGCGCATCGCCCTCAATCCCTTCGTCTCCGCCATCGGCTGGGTGCTGCCAGACCTCATTTCGGGTGTCACCATCACCGCCATCGTGCTCAACCTGCCCACCGCCGGGCCGCTCCTGCTGCGCGCGCTGGTGGCCCAGGACATGTATCTGGCGGGCAGCTTCATTCTCCTGCTCAGCGTGCTGACCCTTGTGGGCATGCTGATTTCCGACATCCTGCTGGCGCTGCTCGATCCGCGCATCCGGTACAATTGAGGTGATGGCATGAGTAGCTCTCCCGCCCTCGACGCCAAGGTCATCGAAGAGGAACATGGTCCCGCCATTTCCGGGCTCAAGCCCGGTATGGACCCCATTTCCGATGCCGCTGCCGGTCAGTGGAAACTGATCTGGCGCAAGTTCCTCGCCCAGAAGGTGGCCCTGTTTTGCGGCGGGGTGATCCTGGCACTTTATCTGGTCGCCGCCTTTGCCGAATTCCTCGCGCCCGGCCTCCCCGACACCAGTCGCGCCCAGTTCACCTATGCACCGCCCCAGACCATCGGTCTTTTCAACAATGCCGGCGAATTCCAGCCGCATGTGAAGGGCTATCGCGTCGAGATCGATCAGGCCGCCCTGCGCCGCACCTTCGTGGTGGATGACGATGTCATCATTCCCATCGGCTTTTTCGTCGAAGGCCCGGCCTATAAGCTCTGGAACATCTTCGACGCCAATCGTCACCTGATCGGCCCACTCGATCCCAACGACACCATGTACCTGCTCGGTGCCGACCGGCTGGGCCGGGACCTCTTGAGCCGCCTCGTCTATGGGACGCGCGTGTCCATGTCGATCGGCCTTATCGGGGTCACGCTGTCGCTGTTCCTCGGCGTCGTGCTCGGCTCCATCTCCGGCTATTTCGGCGGCTGGGTCGATACAGCCATCCAGCGCGTCATCGAAGTGGTCTCGGCCATGCCCACCATTCCGCTCTGGCTGGGGCTGGCGGCCGCCATCCCGCTCACCTGGTCACCGATAAACGTCTATTTCGTCATCACCATCATCGTCTCGCTCCTGGGCTGGACCGGATTGGCGCGCGAGGTGCGTGGTCGTTTCTTTGCGCTCAGGAACGAGGATTTCGTCACCGCCGCCAAGCTCGACGGCTCGGGCGAACGCCGCGTCATCTTCCGCCATATCCTGCCCTCGCTGACGAGCCACATCCTGGCCGTCGTCACCCTGGCCGTACCCTCGATGATCATTGCCGAAACCTCGCTCTCCTTCCTCGGCGTCGGGCTCAAGGCGCCGGTGGTTTCCTGGGGCGTCCTGCTGCAGGACGCGCAGAATATCCGCTCCATCTCCACCGCGCCGTGGCTGCTGATCTGGCCGAGCCTTGCCGTGGTCGTGGCCGTGCTCTCTTTCAACTTCTTCGGCGATGGTCTGCGCGACGCCGCTGACCCCTACGAAACCTGAGGACACAGACAAATGGAAAAGCCCGTTCTCAGCGTCGAAAATCTCTCCCTCGACTTCCACCTGCGCACCCATATCCTGCATGCCGTGCGCGACGTGAATTTCGAGCTTCATCGCGGCCGCACCCTGGCTCTCGTGGGCGAAAGCGGCTCCGGCAAATCGGTCACCGCCCGCTCGCTCATGCGCATTGTCGATCGCCCCGGCCACATGGTGTCGGGCCGCATCATCCTGCGCACCCAGGGCCAGGAAACCGATCTGGCCCAACTGGCTGCGAACGCACCGCAGGTCCGTGCGGTGCGCGGCGCCCGCATTGGCCTCATCTTCCAGGAGCCGATGTCCTCGCTCTCGCCGGTCCACACCATCGGTAGCCAGATCGACGAAGTCCTGCGCCTTCATTCCGGCCTCGACAAGAAGGCTGCCCGCCTTCGCACCATCGAACTCCTGGGGCAGGTGGAAATCCCCAATCCGGCGGAAATGGCCGACCGCTACACCTTCGAGTTTTCCGGCGGCATGCGCCAGCGCGCCATGATCGCCATGGCACTCGCCTGCAACCCGGACATCCTCATTGCCGACGAGCCGACCACCGCTCTAGATGTCACCACTCAGGCGGAAATTCTCGATCTCATCAAGCGGCTTCAGACCGAGCGCGGCATGGCCATGCTGCTCATCACCCATGACATGGGTGTCGTGGCCGAAGTGGCCGACGATGTCGCCGTCATGCGCTTCGGCAAAATCGTCGAGACCGGCGATGTCGACACCATCTTCCACGCGCCGCAGCACCCCTATACGCAGCGCCTTCTGGCCTCGACGCAAAAGCTCGAACAGCCCGCAGAAATCCGCGCCATCCGCGATGCTGCGCCTGAACCGATCCTCGTCGTCAAAAACCTTGCCAAGACCTATGGCGGCGCCAAGGGCTTCCTGGGTGGCAAGAAGTTTGCCGTCAAGGCCGTGGACGATGTCAGTCTCGTGCTCAATGCCGGCGAAAATCTCGGCATTGTCGGCGAAAGCGGCTCGGGCAAGACCACGCTGGGTCGCCTCATCCTGCGCACCGTTGAGCCGACATCGGGCCAGGTCATCTACAAGGATCGCCAGGGCAATGACATCGACGTCACCGGGCTCAACAAGTCGGGTCTCCGCAAATTCCACGCCGACGTGCGCCTGATCTTTCAGGACCCCTATGCCTCGCTCAATCCGCGCATGACCATCCGGCAAATCGTAGGCGATCCACTGGTCGTCGAGGGCAGGCGCACGCAAAAGCAGATCGATGAAAAAGTCGCCGAACTGCTCCGTCTGGTCGGACTCTCCCCCGATGTGATGGAGCGCTACCCCCACGCCTTCTCCGGCGGGCAGCGCCAGCGCATCGGCATCGCCCGCGCGCTCGCCCTCGATCCGCGCGTCATCATCGCCGATGAGGCCACCTCGGCCCTCGACGTGTCGATCCGCAGCCAGATCCTCGATCTGCTGCTCGACATCCAGCAGCGGCTCGGTCTCTCCTTCATCTTCATCTCGCACGACATTTCGGTCGTTCGCTATTTCTGCGACCGGGTCGCCGTCATGCATCGGGGCAAGCTGGTCGAGATCGGGTCCGCGGAAAAGATCTGCACCGAGCCCGACGAGGCCTATACCCGCGCCCTGATTTCGGCGGTGCCCAATCCCGATCCGCGTAACAAGCGCATGTTGCACCGTACGCGCCTTTCCACACTCTCAACGTGAACAGTCTGCTAGCCAAATGACCTCAAATGCTAAGGCCGTGCTGGTCGGTGCCGGTGCCATGAGCCGCAAATGGCTCGACTGCATCAAGTCCATCGGCGGCGTCGACATCGTCGGCATCGTCGACCTCAATCCTGCCAATGCCGAGGCCCGCGCCGCTGAACAGGGGATCAATCCCGATATCGGCACGGACCTTAAACCGATGCTGGAAAAGCACAATCCAGCCATCGTGCTCGATGTTGCCATTCCCGCAGTACGCCACGGAATCGTCTCGACAGCACTCGCCGCGGGCGCCCATGTTCTTTCCGAAAAGCCCATGGCCGAAACCCTTGATCAGGCAAGGGATTTGGTCGCCCGGGCCCAGGCCGCAGGGCGTCTCCACGTCGTCATCCAGAACCGTCGCTACCTCGCCCAGCTACGCCGCATCCGCCGGCTGATCGCCTCCGGGGCCATCGGCGAAGTTACTGGACTTCATTGCGATTTTTTCCTCGACCCGCATTTCGGCGGCTTCCGGGAGACCATGCCGCACGTGCTTTTGCTCGATATGGCCGTCCACACTTTCGACGCCGCGCGCTTCCTTGCCGACGATGTGGCCGTGTCGGCCTATGCCGAGGAGTGGAATCCCAAGGCCAGCTGGTATGAACGGGATTCCTCGGCTCTCGCCAGCTTCCGATTTTCGCGTGCCGCTGTAATGACTTACCGGGGGTCCTGGTGCGCGCCGGGCCTGCGCACGAGCTGGGAAAGCACTTGGCGCATTACCGGCACGCAAGGCTCCATTCTCTGGGACGGCGCCGATGACATCCGCGCCGAACACAGCTTGCCCCATGAGGCCGGAAGACTTCTGCCCGACACGCAAGTCCTTGAAATTCCAGCACTTGAGCCCGCCGATCGCATCGGCGGCCATATGGGCGTGATCACCGATTTCATCCGCGCCACCCAGGGCGGGCCGATACCCGAAACCGTGGGCAGCGAGAATATAAAAAGTCTCGCCATGGTGCTGGGCGCCATCGACGCCAGCGAGCAGGGCCGCCGCGTCGAGATCGTAATTTAAGGAGATATTTCATGGCTATAGACCCCAAAGCCATTCGCATCGGCACCATGATCCGTGGGCACGAACCCGACCCGATCGGCTATCTCGAAAAGATCCTGCCGCACGGTTTTGAAAGCATCGAGCCCTATTTCTGGCAGACCGTGAACAAGGACCTTCCGGAACTCGCCAAGCGCATGAAGGAGGCGATCGGCGATCGCGACGTGACCATCTCAACCATGGGCATGTTCGGTAACCCTCTGGAAGACAAGGATAAAGACGTCGAAACTCTGCGTGGCTGGGAAGCATTGATCGACAATGCCCACCATTTCGGCGCCACCTGCATTGCCGGCTTCACCGGCCGCATCCGCAATCGCCCCATCGAGGAAAGCCTGCCCCAGTTCAAGAAGGTCTGGGGCGAGCTCTCGAAACGCGCTGCCGACAAAGGGGTCAGAATTGCCTTTGAAAACTGCGCCATGCACGGCGGCAACTGGGCCACCGGCGACTGGAACATCGCCCACAATCCCGATGCCTGGTCGATGATGTTCAACGAGCTGCCGGAAGACAATCTGGGCCTTGAATGGGAGCCATGCCACCAGATGGCCTATCTCATTGATCCCATTCCACAAATCCGCGAATGGGGTCACAAGTTCTTCCACGTTCACGGCAAGGACGCCACCATCCGCTGGGACGTGATCAAGAAGCACGGCTTCGGTGGCAAGGAAAAGGCCGTCTGGATGCGCACGCCCGGCTTCGGCGACACCAATTGGGCCGATGTCATCTCCGAACTGCGCCTCGTCGGCTATACCGGCGCCATCGATATCGAAGGCTGGCATGATCCGGTCTATCGCGAGGAACTCGAAATGGTCGGCCAGGTCCATGCGCTCAATTATCTCAAATCCTGTCGCGGCGGGGACTTCATCCCCTATCCCGGCCCGTTGAAGGGAGCCTGATCCATGCCCCGTTTTTCGGCAAATCTTTCAATGCTCTATACAGATCTGCCCTTCATGGAGCGCTTTGCGGCTGCCGCCAATGACGGGTTCGAAGCCATCGAATATGTCGGCGCCTACGATCAGGACAGGCAGGCAGTTGCTGCCCTCTTGCAGCAGCACAATCTGACCCAGGCCCTGTTCAACCTGCCGGCCGGCGACTGGGGCGCTGGCGAGCGGGGCATTGCCTGCCACCCCGACCGCGTCGAAGAGTTCCGTCAGGGCGTGGAGACAGCTATCGCCTACGCCCAGGCCACCGCCTGCATGCAAATCAATTGCCTCGCCGGAATCGCGCCAGCTAGCCATGATCGCGCTGCGCTCGAACAGGTCCTGATCGACAATCTCGCCTATGCCGCGCCGCGCCTGGCCGAGGCCGGCATCAAGCTTCTGCTCGAGCCGATCAACCCCCGCGACATTCCCGGCTTTCTCGTCAATTCCACGGACGATTTCGAGCGCATCGCCGAGGCGGTCGGGCACGACAATGTCCACTTGCAGTACGATTTCTATCACATGCAGGTGGTGCAGGGTGATCTCCTGCCCACCTTCGAACGCCTGCAATCGCGCATCGCTCATGTGCAGATCGCCGACCATCCGGGACGCAACGAGCCGGGGACGGGCGAGATCAATTATCGCAATATTTGCAAGGCGCTGGATGAGGCCGGATATGACGGCTGGGTCGGTGCCGAATACAAGCCGCTCGCCGGTACCTCTGCCGGTCTGGGCTGGTTCAACGAATGGAGAACACGCGCATGAAGATCGGTTTCATCGGCCTTGGCGTCATGGGCCGCCCCATGGCAGGTCATCTGATCGCGGCCGGACATGAGGTGTTTCTCCATCGGGTCAAGGACATCTCGCAGCACCTGGTCGAGGCTGGCGGGACAGCCCTCGATAGTGCAAAGGCCGTCGCCGAGGCCGCCGAGATCATCATCCTCATGGTGCCCGACACACCCGATGTGGAAGCGGTTCTCTTCGGAGCCAACGGCGTTGCAGAAGGGCTTTCGGCCGGCAAAATGGTTATCGACATGAGCTCGATTTCCCCCGTGGCCACCAAGGACTTCGCCGCACGTATCGGCGAAAAGGGCGCCAGCTATGTCGATGCCCCGGTATCGGGCGGCGAAGTGGGTGCAAAGGCCGCCTCGTTGACGATCATGGTGGGGGCCTCCGAGGCCGATTTCGATCGCGCCTGGCCGCTGTTCGAGATCATGGGCAAGAACATTACCCGCATCGGCGAGGTGGGTGCAGGACAGACCGCCAAGGTGGTCAACCAGGTTATCGTCGGCCTCACCATCGAAGCGGTGGCGGAGGGGCTCCTGCTCGCCAAGGCAGCCGGTGCTGACTCGGCCAAGGTACGCGAGGCGCTGATGGGCGGCTTTGCAGCGTCACGCATCCTCGAGGTTCATGGCGAGCGCATGGTCAATGAGACCTTCGAGCCGGGCTTCCGCATTCGCCTGCACCGCAAGGATATCGGCCTGGCCATGGAGGCGGCGAAGGCGCTGGACCTGTCCTTGCCCCATGCGGCGAGCCTGGCGCAGATGATGGACCGGGCGATGGCCAAGGGGCTGGGGGACAAGGATCACTCGGCAATTTTTGCGCTTATGCAGGAAAAGTGATCGGCTAGCCTGAGCGGCGCTTGATCTGCCTCGGAAACGCAAATATTGCGTTGAGGCAGTAAAGGATTGCACCATGGCGCCCACGAGACGCGCGAGCCAGGCCGACATCGCGGAAAAACTGGGCGTTTCGGTCAGCACCGTGTCCCGCGCGCTCGCCAACGAGATCGGCATCAGCGACGGGGTGCGGCGCGACGTGCAGCGCGTCGCCCGCATGCTGGGCTACAAGTCCAAGCATCCCCCGCAAACCGGCAATCTCGACAAGAGAGCGCTGGCGCTGGTGCCGCTGAGCAGTGCCATCGGCAATCTGGCGAGCTTCTACCACGGCATTGTCGAGGGCATGCGGGCCCAGGCCGACGAGGTCGGGCTGGCGCTCGACGTGCGCCTCGTCAACGAGGATATGGTGACGCTCGACTTCCTGCGGCGCCACGTGGCCAAGACCGGTGCCAACGGGGTGATCCTGGCCGGCATCGACCCGGACGACGAAACGATCCGCTGGAGCGAGGATGCCGAAATCGCCCTCGTCCTGGCCAATGGCTCGGACCCGCAAATGCGGTTGAGTACCGTCTCGCCCGCCAATTTCTACGGCGCCCGCATGGCGACGCGATTCCTGCTCTACCACGGACATCGGCGCATCCTGCACTATACCTATCACCACCGTCCCACGATCCGGCAGCGCCGGCTCGGCTTTGAGGCGGCAATGGCCGAATATCCCGGCGCCGAAGGGGTCGTGGTCATCTCCAACGAACATTCCAGCCGCCAATTGCTGGAAGATCTGATGGCCGGCAAGCACGATGTCACAGCGGTATTCTGCTGGAATGACAGCGTGGCGGTGACGATGATCGAGAGCCTGCTGGGCGCCGATTCACCAATGCCGGCGGGCTTTTCGCTCATGGGCTTTGACGATCTGCCCATTGCCGGCATGGCCAGTCCGCGACTGAGCACCGTACGGGTGGACCGAGAAGGCATCGGGCGGGGCGTCGTGCGGCTCATGGCCATGAAGCTCGAAGGCGAACAGGCCCCATTGCAGCTCGAAGTCGGGTTGACGCTGGTGGAAGGCGAGACCGTCCGCCGCATTGGTTGAGCACGTCGGCAACCGCGTCAGGCGGTAATTTTTTTCGAAGTTTTTTCCCGACGATGTTGAAAAGCCGGCCCCTGTACTGCGGACCGGATAACCCATCCGCTTGTCGCCGCGACGCAAATTCCGCAAAATTGCAATAATTGCGTGAAATACGCAAATTTGTTGAATCTTGCGCAATCTCATGTGTAACTTGCAAGCGTTGACGCTGCCCTTCGCCCCCTGAGGTCAGCACCTTGTTAGCGTTGACACTGTCCTTGCGGCCTTAGCGCCAAAATCCGGCGAACGGACGGGCAAGGCAGTGGGGAAGACCGGAAAGACGATCCGGTCGGAGGAGAGATGAGGCGCGCGGGAGGACGCGCGGCCTCGACGTCACATCCGGACCGATCCGGGCAAAGGGAGGAACACGAATGAGAAATGTCTCTGGTTTGGGCTTGAGCGGCGCGGTGGCCTTTATGGCCCTGCTGGCCGCATCCGGGCCGGCCCTGTCGCAGCAGGCGCCCATGCTGGACGAGCTGGTGTCGAGCGGCGCGCTGCCACCGCTTGAAGAGCGCCTGCCGGCCAATCCGCTGGTCATCGAGCCGGTGGAGAGCATCGGCACCTATGGCGGCACCTGGCGCAGCGCCCTGCGCGGCGGCCTCGACAATGCCTGGATCGCCCGCACCGTGGCCTATGACGGGCTGGTCCGCTATGACCGGGAGTGGAAGGAGATCATTCCCAACCTCGCAGAAAGCTGGGAAGTCAGCGCGGATTCGCGCACCTATACGTTCAAGCTGCGCGACGGCCTCAAGTGGAACAACGGCACCCCGTTCACCAGCGAGGACATTGCCTTTGCCGTCGAATTGTTCTCCGAGCCGACCTATGGCGGCGGCACCTTCATCAAGAACCCGCAGAACCCGGTCAGCGTCGAGGTCGTGGACGATACGACGTTCAGCCTCGTCTTCGGAAATCCCAACGGCGTCATCATGGACGAGCTGGCCAGCGTCAACGGCCTGACGCTGGTATCGCTCAACAAGGCATATTGCAGCCAGTTCTACCCCGCTTATAACGAGAATGCCGGCGCGGAAGCGCAGGCGGCGGGCTTCGAGACTTGGGAAGCCTGGATGGAGGACCGCTGCGGCTGGGCCACAGAAACCATTCGCTGGGGCAATCCCGAACTGCCCTTCATGAATGCCTGGATGGTCGAGCAGCCCCTGACGGGCGACGCCACCCGCGCCACCTTCGTGCGCAATCCCTATTACTGGAAGGTCGATACCGAGGGGAACCAATTGCCCTATATCGACCGGCTCGACATGCGCGTCTCGGACTCGCTCGAAGAGATCACGCTGATGGCGCTCAACGGCGAGATCGACTTCCAGGATCGCCATATCGCCACTGTGGTCAACCAGCCATTGTTCTTCGACGGTCAGGAGCAGGGCGATTATCGCCTGGGCGCCAATGTGCCCTCCAACATGAACACGCTGGTTTTGCAGTTCAACCTCAACCACGTGGATGAGAAGCGCCGCGAGCTGTTCCAGAACAAGGATTTCCGCATCGGCATCAGCCACCTTCTCGACCGCGAGGAAATCATCGACGTGGTCTTCACCGGCCAGGGCGAACCCTTCCAGGCCGCGCCGCGCCCGGAAAGTCCCTTCTATGACGAGGAAATGGCCAAGCAATATACCGAATACGACCCCGATGCCGCCGCAGCGGCCTTCGAGGCGGCCGGTCTGGTGCGCAATGGCGATTACTACACCTTTGCCGACGGCACCCCGCTCAACGTCACCATCGATCTCATCTCCTCGTTCCGGTCGGAATGGGTGGACATGATGGAACTGATGCAGCTCCAGCTCGAGGCCGGCGGCATCAATATCGAACTCAACAACATCGATCGCACGCTCTATTACGACAAGCGCCTGGTCGGCGATTACGACGCCCAGATCTGGCAGGGTGACGGCGGCCTCGATGTCATCCAGGAGCCGCGCTACTACATGCCCTCCGGCGCGGAATCCGTCTGGGCCTTCCGCTGGCAGGCCTGGTATAATGGCAGCGATCCTGAAATCGCCGAAGAGCCCGCCGATTGGGCCAAAGAGCAGATGGATCTCTATACCCAGCTGCGCGGCGAAGGTGATCCCGCCGTTCGCGACGACCTGATGAAGCAGATCCTGGCCATCGCCAAGGAGAACTTCCCGGTCATCGGTGTCTCGCTGCCGGGCAATGGCTATTACATTGCCAAGAACAATATGCGGAACATCGCCGAGCCGATGCTGCACGCCTATCTGTTCCCCACCCCGGCCCCCTACGACCCGTTCCAGTGGTACTTCGACTAGAACGGGTCCCTCCCGGCCTCCCGCGGCTTTCCCATGAGCCGCGGGGGCGCTGAGACAAGGCTTCCGCCGCGTCGGCTCCATCGCCTCCCGCCGCTTGAGGGGAGGGAGCCTGGGTGGGGTGCTGAGCCATCCAGTTTTCCCTGATCGTGGAAGACCCAGCGCCTCGCCCGAACCGCTCTCCCCCTGGGGGAGCGGACCAAAGGCCCCAGTTATTCAGGAGACGCCAATGCTGCGTTTCGTCACCAACCGCCTGATCGCCATGGTGCTGACCCTCTGGGCGGTAAGCTTTGTGGCCTTCGCCATCATCCAGCTGCCGCCTGGCGATTATCTCACCACCTATGTCGCCTCCCTGTCCGCCCAGGGCGAACGGGTCGACCCACGCATGATCGAGGCACTGCGCAACCAATATGGCTTCGGCGAGCCGTTCATCGTGCAGTACTGGAAATGGATCTCCGGCATCCTGACGCGCGGCGATTTTGGCCAGAGCTTTGAATGGAAGGCGCCGGTGACCAGCCTGATCTGGGGCCGACTGGGCAATTCGCTCCTCGTGGAAGGCCTTGCCGTACTGGTCATGTGGACCATTGCCTTGCCCATTGGCATCTATGTGGCGGTCAAGAAATATTCGCTCGGCGATTATCTGGCGACGATTGCCGGATTCATCGGCCTCGCCATTCCCAATTTCCTCATGGCGCTGCTGCTGATGTATCTCAGCTTCGTCTGGTTCGGCACCACCATAGGCGGGCTCTATTCGCCCGGTTTCGAGAACGCGCATTGGTCGCTGCCCAAGCTGATGGATTTCCTGTCGCGGGCCTGGGCGCCGGTGCTGGTCCTGGCCACCGCCGGTACGGCCGAGCTGATCCGCATCCTGCGCGCCAACCTGCTCGACGAGCTCAAGAAGCCCTATGTGGTGACCGCCCGCGCCAAGGGCCTGCCCGAATGGAAGGTGATCCTCAAATATCCCGTGCGCGTGGCGCTCAATCCGCTGGTCTCCACCATTGGCTGGTTGCTGCCCGCCCTGGTGTCGAGCTCGGTCATCGTCTCGGTCGTGCTCAACCTGCCCACTGCCGGCCCGCTGCTGCTGCGCTCGCTCACCAGCCAGGACATGTACCTGGCTGGGGCGATCATCATGCTGCTGGGCGTCCTCACCGTCATCGGCACGCTGATCTCGGACCTGCTTCTGGCCTGGATCGATCCCCGCATTCGTTATGGGAGCAAATAACATGGCCACGGAAACCATTGCCCCACCCGCAGAGCTGAGCCCGGCCAAGGTCCGCCGGGAATCGCAACTGGGCCTGATGTGGCGGCGCTTCCGCCAGCACCAGCTGGCCGTGGTGAGCCTTTGGATCGTTGTCGCCTTCTACCTCGTGGCAGCGCTCGCCGAATTTCTCGCCCCCACCGACCCGTCCGCCTATAGCGCCCGCTACACCTATGCGCCGCCCCAGGGCCTCAACTTCATCATTGCCGATGAAGATGGCTGGCGCTTCCAGCCCCATGTCAATGGCTATCGCTCCGAGGTCGACCCGGCCGCCATGCGCCGCACCTTCGTCATCGACCCCGAGGAAATCATCCCGGTGAGGTTCTTTGCGCCCTCCGAACCCTATCAGCTCGCCGGCTTCATCCCCATGTCGGTCAAGCTCATGGGTGTCGAGAACCCGCGCGATCCCTTCTATATCCTGGGTGCCGACCGGCTGGGTCGCGATCTGCTGAGCCGGCTGATCCATGGCACGCGCATTTCGCTCTCCATCGGGCTGGCGGGGGTGACGCTGAGCCTGTTCTTCGGCATCGTGATCGGCGGCTTTGCCGGCTATTATGGCGGCGTCTTCGACAGCGCGGTCATGCGGGTGATCGAATTCATCCGCTCCATGCCTACCATCCCGCTCTGGCTGGGCCTGGCCGCGGCGCTGCCCAGGGACTGGAGCGCGCTCCAGACCTATTTCGCCATCACCATCATCCTCAGCCTCATCGGCTGGACCGAACTGGCGCGCGTGGTGCGCGGGCGGTTTCTCAGCCTGCGCACCGAGGATTTCGTCACCGCCGCCCAGCTCGATGGCGCCAGCGACTGGCGCATCATCACCCGCCACATGGTGCCCATCTTCACCAGCCACATCATCGCCGCGGCAACCCTGGCCATTCCCGGCATGATCCTGGCCGAAACCGCGCTCAGTTTCCTGGGCCTCGGCCTGCAGCCGCCCATCGTTTCCTGGGGCACGCTGCTGCAGGAAGCGCAGAATATCCGCACGCTCGCCACTGCGCCCTGGCTGCTGACCCCAGGCATCTGCGTGGTCGTGGTCATCCTCGCCCTCAATTTCTTCGGAGACGGCCTTCGTGACGCCGCTGATCCCCATGGCCGCTAGTCCCATTGTCACCATCACCGACATGTCGATTTCCTTCACCTCGCCCGACGAGGCCGATATCGAGGCGGTGCGCCAGGTCGACCTGACGCTGACCCCGGGCAAGACGCTGGCACTGGTCGGCGAAAGCGGCTGCGGCAAGTCCGTGACCGCCCGGGCCGTGCTGCGCCTGCTCGACCGCAATGCCGATATCCGCACCGGAAAGATCCTGTTCGACGGGGCGGGCGGGGCTGTCGACATTGCCCGGCTCAAGCCCGACAGCGAGGCCATGCGCGCCATCCGCGGGGCGCAGATTTCGATGATCTTCCAGGAGCCGATGTCCTCGCTGTCGCCCGTCCATACGATCGGTGACCAGATCGACGAGATCATCATCCTGCATGAGCGGCTGAACCCTAAACAGGCTCGCCAGCGCACCATCGAGGTGCTCGACCAGGTCGGGGTGCCCGGCGCGAAGGATCGCGCCAATGCCTATCCGTTTGAATTGTCCGGCGGGCTGCGCCAGCGCGCCATGATCGCCATGGCCCTGGCCTGTACGCCGCGCCTGCTGATCGCCGACGAGCCGACCACCGCGCTGGATGTGACGACGCAGGCGCAGATCCTCGACCTGCTGCGGCAATTGCAGGACGATTACGGCATGGCCATGCTCTTCATCACCCATGATCTGGGCGTGGTGGCCGAGATCGCCGACGAGATCGCGGTCATGTATCTGGGCGACGTGGTGGAGCAGGGCGACGTCCACGACGTGTTCCGCCAGCCGCGCCATCCCTATACCCAGGCGCTGATGAACTCGGTGCCGCGCCTGTCGCGCAAGGCCGACCGCGTCCGGCTCTCCCCGATCAAGGGCAACGTGCCTTCGCCGCGCGACCGGCCCCAGGGCTGCGCCTTTACCAGCCGCTGCCCCTATGCCTTCGAGCCCTGCGCCGGCATAGCCCCGGCCCGCACGGTGCTCGGCCCCGACCATATCGCCCGCTGCCACCTGCTCGAACAGGTCCAGACCAAGGAGCTGGCATGACCGCGCTGCTGACCGTCGAAAATCTCTCCAAGATCTATACGCTGGGCGGAGGCCTGTTCGGCGCCTCGCGTGAACTGGTGGCGCTCAACGACGTCTCGCTCGAGGTCGAGGCCGGCGAAACCCTCGCCATCGTGGGCGAAAGCGGCTGCGGCAAGACCACTTTGGGCCGCTGCATCATCCAGGCGCAGCCGGTGACCCATGGCCATGTCTTTTATCATCCGCGCGACAAGGCCAAGGTGGAGCTGACCGGCCTGGGCAAGCGCCAGCTCAAGCCGTGGCGGCGCGAGATCCGGATGATCTTCCAGGACCCCATGAGCTCGCTCAATCCCAATATGCGCGTCTTCGACATCGTTGCCGAACCCCTGCGCGTCCATGGCATCGCCCGGGGGCGGGCGCTCGAGGACAAGGTCTATGACGTGCTCGCCAAGGTGGGCATCGCGCCCGATGCGGCCGGCCGCTATCCGCATGCCTTTTCGGGTGGCCAGCGCCAGCGCATCGGCATTGCCCGGGCGCTGGTGCTGGACCCCAGGCTGGTCATCGCCGACGAGGCGGTTTCGGCACTCGACGTCTCAATCCAGGCGCAGGTGCTGAACCTGCTCGACGATCTCAAGGCCGAGTTCGGGCTGACCTATATCTTCATCAGCCACGATCTGGGCGTGGTCAATTACATCGCCGACCGGGTGGTGGTGATGTATCTGGGCCATGTGGTGGAAAACGCGCCCACCGAGATGCTGTTCGAGCGACCGCGCCACCCCTACACCGAAATGCTGCTCGACGCGCTGCCGATTGCCGATCCCACGCGGCGCAAGGGGCGCAACAAGGAACTGAAGGGCGAAATTCCCTATCTGGGCAATCGGCCCGTCGGATGCCCGTTCCACACCCGCTGCAAATACGCCGCCGATCTCTGCCGGCAGGAAAAGCCCGCGCTGCGCTCCGTCAACGGCACGGCCCAGCTGGCCGCCTGCCATTTTGCCGAAACGCTCGAACTCCACGGCGCCTATGACGATGCGCCAAACAAGGTGCCTGCCTGATGACCTATGATCCCGCCTCCGCCAATCCGCTGTTCGGCAACCCGCTCAAAAGCCGTGCCGATGTCGAAAAGGGCCTGCGCGATCTGTTTGCGCCCTTGCTGCCCTATTTTTCCAAAGGCGGGGCTCGCGTCCGGCTCGATGGCGCCGGCGCCCATTTCGATCGCGCCGCTGCCGATCTCGAAGGCTTCGCCCGCCCGCTCTGGGGCCTGACGCCGCTGGCCGCCGGGGGCGGCGACTTCGATCATTGGGAAATCTACCGGCAGGGTCTGGCCAATGGCACCGACCCCGACCATCCCGAATATTGGGGGCAGGTCAATTCGACCGACCAGCGCATGGTGGAACTCGCCGCCATCGGCTTCACCATGAAAATGCTGCCCCATCTGGTCTGGGAACCGCTGCCGCAACGGGCAAAGGACAATCTTGCCGCCTATCTCAAGCATGCGCGTCAATTCGACTACGCGCCCAATAACTGGAAGTTCTTCCGCATCCTCGTCGATCTGGGCCTCGAGCAATGCGGTGTCGACTTCGACCGCTCGCTGACCGACGCCTATCTCGCGGAGCTGGAGGACTTCTACATCGACGACGGCTGGTATCGCGACGGCGCTATCCGCCGCATCGATCATTACATTCCCTTCGCCATGCATTTCTATGGCCTGATCTATGCAAAGCTCGCCAAGGGCGATGACAAGCGCGTGGCCGACTACAAGGAACGGGCGCGGCTCTTTGCCAAGGACATCCAGCACTGGTTCGACGAGGATGGCGGCACACTGGCCTTCGGGCGCAGCCTCACCTATCGCTTCGCCTGCGGCGGCTTCTGGGGTGCGCTGGCCTTTGCCGATGTCGAGGCGCTGCCCTGGGGCGTCGTCAAGGGCCATTTCATGCGCCACCTGCGCTGGTGGAGCAAGCTGCCGATTGCCGACCGCGATGGCATCCTTTCCATCGGCTATGGCTACCCCAACCTCTTCATGTCCGAGAGCTACAATTCGGCCGGCTCGCCTTATTGGGCGTTGAAAGCCTTCCTGCCGCTGGCGCTGCCCGAGGACCATCCGTTCTGGACGGCCGAGGAGGTCGAGGCCGACTTTGACCAGACGCCGGTGCCGCTGCGGCATCCCGGCATGGTCATGCAGCATACCAGGGGCAATGTGGTGGCGCTCTCCAGCGGCCAGCAGAACTGGCAGATGCGCCACGGCACCGAAAAATATGCCAAGTTCGTCTACTCGAGCCGCTATGGCTTTTCGGTTGAGGTGGACGAGCGGGCCTATCAGTCCGGCGCCTTCGACGGGGCGCTGGCCTTTTCCGACGACAATCGCCATTACCGTGTCCGCGAGGCGCTCGAAACCGCGCTCATTGCCGAGAACAGCCTGTTTTCCCGCTGGAAGCCCTGGGAGGATGTCAGCGTTGAAACCTGGCTGGTGCCGCAGGGCGATTGGCACGTGCGCGTCCACCGCATCCGCACGCCAAGGGCCCTGCACGCCACCGAAGGCGGCTTTGCCATTGCCCGGGCGGACCTCAATGCCGACACCTATATCGACGAGGCGGGCCGCGCGGTCGCCAAGAGCCAGACCGATCTCAGCGCCATTGTCGATCTTGCCGGCCAACGCGAGGGGCGGGCTTTCCGCGCTTTGCCGAACACCAATCTCATCGCCTCCAAGACCATCGTGCCGCAATTGCGCGGGGCGATTGCAGCCGGCGAAACAATATTGATGACTGCCGCCATGGCCCTGCCCGCGGGGGATGCGGCCGATCGGGCCTTGTCTCATCCCCCCGCCGCCCCCGACCTCGATCAACTCGAAGCGCTCTTTGCCGAAAAGGGCGTCGAGGTTAGCGCCATCCT
Organism: Devosia chinhatensis; assembly: GCF_000969445.1. Lineage (NCBI taxonomy): Bacteria > Pseudomonadati > Pseudomonadota > Alphaproteobacteria > Hyphomicrobiales > Devosiaceae > Devosia > Devosia chinhatensis. Next base: position 1,202,867 of record NZ_JZEY01000061.1, read on the forward strand.
GGTGCCGGAGCGGTTCTGATGCGGCCAAAACTTGCCTTTGCCCTGAGGGCCGACAAGACGCGGCATGTGTTTGAAGCCGATGCGATGGAGCGCCTGCGGACCTGTTGCGAGGTGATCTCCGAGACACCCATCGAGAATTTCTCCGACCCGGGCGCGCGAAATGTGCTGGAGGCAGCGGAAATCCTCGTCACCGGCTGGGGCTGTCCCATGCTCACCCCGGACGTGCTGCGAGCCGCCCCCAATCTGCGGCTGATCGCGCATGCCGCCGGGACGGTGAAGTTCACGGTCGATGCCAGCGCCTATGGGCGAGGCATCCACGTGACCCATGCTGCGGAAGCCAATGCCGTGCCGGTAGCCGAGTTTACCCTGGCAGCAATTCTCTTTGCCAATAAGCGCACCTTCGAATTGCGCGATCTCTATCGCGCCGATCCGAGCCGCCGCTCTTCCTATGCTCTCATGGACGCCAATATCGGCAATTTCCGCCGCACCATCGGGCTGGTGGGCGCCTCGCGCATCGGCCGCAAGGTGGCCTCCATGCTGGCCGGGTTCGACTTCACCGTCATTCTCTACGATCCCTTCGTGCAGGCGGGCGATCCGGTGACGGACTATGCCGAGCTGGTCGACCTCGACGTGCTCATGGCCCGCGCCGACCTGGTCTCGGTGCATGCGCCGTCACTGCCCTCGACCCGTGGCATGATCGGCTCGCGACAACTCAAGCTGATGCGGGAAGGCGCAGGTTTCATCAATACGGCTCGCGGCGCCCTGATCGACGAGGCGGCTCTCTTGGCCGAGTTGCAGACCGGGCGCATCCATGCTGTCATCGACGTCACCGATCCCGAAATTCCCGAAGCCGGTTCGCCCTTCTTCGCCCTGCCCAATGTGTTCCTGACGCCGCACATTGCCGGCGCGATCGGCACCGAGCGGGCGCGGCTGGGGCTGATGGCGGTGGAGGAGGTGGAGCGCTTTGTCCGGGGCGAGCCCATGCTGTACGAGATCGCCCCCGAATTGCTGGAGAGACTGGCGTGATGGCGGCGGGTTCCCCCTCATCCGACGCGGCAGGCGCGGGCGCGATGTCCGATGAGAACCAGGACGACGACGCCTGGCAACAGGCCCGCCTGCAATTTCTCACCTGGGATCGCAAGCCGGAACATATCGACAGCGCAGACCATCGGGCGCGGCAGACAGAGCTCTCCACGCGGGCGGGGGCGACATTCCATCCCACGGCCTATGTGGCCGAGAGGGCGGCGATCTTCACCACACGCCTGGAATTGGGCGCGGAAAGCTGGATCGGGGGACATGCCCTGGTGCGCGGAGATGTATGTTTCGGTGCCCATTGCACGGTCAATGCCTATGCCATGATTTCAGGCCAGGTGCGCTGCGGTGATGGCGTGCGCATTGCCAGCCACGCTTCGCTCGTGGGTTTCAACCACGGTTTCGATGACCCTGACCAGCCGATCTGGACCCAGAAACATGCCACCCGCGGCATCGTCATCGAGGACGATGTGTGGATCGGCGCCAATGCGGTCGTGGTGGACGGTGTAACGATCGGGCGCGGCGCCGTGGTCGCGGCCGGCTCGGTGGTCAGCAGGGATGTGCCGCCGCTGGCCATCGTCGGCGGCGTGCCGGCCAGGGTGCTGCGGTTTCGCGGGCGCAGCCGCACGACTGATGCGCGCACCCAGCTTGAGACGCTGGGCGCGCGGGCACTGGGCCAATATCAGGACGTGCTGGCGCGCAACCGGGAGGAGGGCGACTATCTCTCCCGCGAAAGCCATGGTGAGGCGCGCCGGAGCATTCGCCATCTCTGCGACGCCATCGAGATTGCGGCCGGCTTTGGCAGCGTGCCCGAGGGGCTGGATGTGCCCCGGGCCATTGCCCGCCTGCAGGCGGTGCAGGACCGGCAGACGGGCCTTTTTCCCGATCCCTATCAGCCGCCCAAGCCGGGCATGGCCCTGCGCGACGACGGGCTGGCCCTCTATAATATCCTTGCCGCCGGCTATGCGCTCGAAGTGCTGGGCAGCCAATTGCTGCATAGGGTCGAAGCGGTCGAAATTGCGGCGCCCGACCTTTGTCATTGGCTGGAGGGACTGCCCTGGCGAACCCGGGCCTGGGGCGCGGGTGCCGCCGTCGATGCCATCGGCACCGCGCTTTATTTCAATGCGCGCTATTTCACCTCCGGCCCGACGCGCGACACGCTGTTCGGCTGGCTGGCCCTGCATCAGGACCGGGCTTCGGGCCTCTGGGGTGCGCCGACGCGGGAAGAAGGATTGCTGCAGCCGGTCAATGGCTTCTACCGGCTGACGCGCGGCACCTATGCCCAGTTCGGCATTACCGTGCCCAGCCCGGAAAAAGCCATCGACTCGGTGCTGCTCAATTATCGCAATCATGGTGGATTTTCGGGCGCGACCTACACGGCCTGCAACCTGCTCGACACCATCCATCCGCTATGGCTTTGTCTCCGGCAGACCGATCATCGCCGCGCCGAAGCCGAGGACATTGCCTGCCGCGTCATCGCGCGGGCAGGCGAGCGCTGGATCGACGGGGAAGGTTTCGCCTTTGCCGATGGGCAGGTGGCGGGCCTGCAGGGCACCGAAATGTGGCTCTCGGTGATGCATCTGGCGGCAAGACTGCTCAGGCTCGAGGGTGATTTCGCCTTCGTGCCCAAAGGCGTGCACCGGACCGAAGCGGTAGGATTGGGAGTGTAGAATGGCCGACAGGAAAGCGCTCGTCGTCTGGGGCGGGATGGACTTGCACACGCCCGAGCGCGGGGCCCATGTGGTGCGCGGCCTGCTCGAAGAGGAGGGCTTTGCCGTCACGGTGACGTCCGATTATGACGCGCTGGGCGCAGAGGATGTGGGCAGCAACGCTCTTGTCGTGCCGGTCATCACCGATGGCACGCTCGCGCCCGAAAAGATGGCCAATCTGATTGCCGCCATTCGCGCCGGGACGGGGCTTGCCGGCTATCATATGGGCCTGGCGACGAGTTTTCGCGCCTCGGTGCCCTTCCGCTACGCGGCCAGCTGCTACTGGGTGCAGCATCCAGGCAATATCCTGACCTATAGGGTCGATGTGACCCGCCCCGATCACCCGATCATGGCCGGAATCGAGAGCTTCGAGCACACCTCCGAGCAATATTACCTCAACTACGACCCGGCAGTGGAGGTGCTGGCCACGACGACCTTTTCGGGTGCGGTCCATCCCTGGCGCAAGGATGTGGTCATGCCCGTCGTCTTCACCACAACGCATGACAAGGGGCGGGTGTTTTATTCGTCGCTCGGCCACACGGCGGACGAGCTGGACATCCCGCAGGTGCGCACGATTCTCAAACGCGGCCTGCTCTGGGCGGCGCGCTGACTACTGCTGTTGCTGCGCCTGGCGCCGCAGCACTTCGGATTCGGGCAGCGCATCGGCATATTTGAGTTCGCGATTGGCGCGGGCCCAGAAGGCGGGGTGGACGCGATCGAGCTGGCCCGGCGCGATTGCCACGAGGCCCAGCTGCCCCGCAAGCTCAGACTGCAGATAAAGCACCGCATTCTGCCGGTACCAGGCCGGTACGGCCTCGTCGGTCCAGAGCGTGGGGCGGATGACGTCGTGCGCACTATATCCCTGCGCGGCAAAGAGCTCGGCCCAATAGCTCTGCCATTGCTCGTTGACATGACCCACCCCGCCCTGACCGGGAATGGCGGCGCTGAAGAGGACGGCGGGCGCCATGCGCGAAAGATCGGCGACAAAGCTCTCCGCGCGCCCGGGCGAGAGATGCTCGGCCACTTCGAGCGAGAGCACCAGGTCCACGGCGGGCCCGGCAAAGCCGCGTTCGAGATCGGCCGGCTGGAACTGGATGCGCGCATTGTCGAGCATGTCGGGACGCACCCATTCCCCCTCCATGCCGAAGGCGAAGTGGGCGCCGGCCTCGAGCGCAGCCGACAGAAACGTTCCGGTGCCGCAGCCGATATCGGCGATCCTGCCGCGCGCCAGGCCCGGCGGCAGGGCGGCGAGGAGGCGCTGGGCCGCATAGGCGGTGTGGCGGCGCCGTTCGGCATAAAAGTCGGCGGGATAAAGGTCGGTGCTCATGGGCCCATAGTGCCGCGCGCCGGGCTGATGCGCTAGCGGGAAGTGGCGCTTGCCTGCCGGGTATCCGCCGTCCTAAATGCCCTCAGAAGGGACCCCTCATGCGCACCTGTTTCGATATCGGCGGCACCACGATCAAGGCCGCACGAGCCCCGGGGCCCGACGTCATCGAGTCCATCGGGCGCCTGCCGACGCCGCAGCAGGATTTTGCTGCCTTCGCCGCCGCCATGCGTACCCTTATCGCCCAAGGCGGAGCGCCGGCCGGCAGCCCGGTGGCGATATCGATCACCGGCGTCGTCGACCCCGAGAACGGTCGGGTAAAGGTCGCCAACATTCCCTGCATTGACGGGCGCGCCCTGGGCGATGAGCTGGCTGAATTGCTGGACCGGCCGGTGCTCGTCGCTAATGACGCCGATTGCTTCGTCCTCGCCGAAGCCCATGCCGGCGCGGGCAAAGGACACCGCGTGGTGTTCGGCGCGATCCTGGGGACCGGCGTGGGCGGGGGCATCGTTGCCGAGGGCAGGCTGCTGCGCGGGGCGGGCGGGCTCTCGGGAGAATGGGGGCATGGCACGATCGTTGCGACCGAAACAAAGGTGCCGCCGCACCATCTGCCCCATTTCGCCTGCGGTTGCGGTCAGTCGGGGTGCCTCGATACGGTCGGTGGCGCGCGGGGGCTCGAACGGCTGCATCAGCATCTGCATGGCCGGACCCTGGCCAGCACCGAGATCGTCGCGGCTTGGGAACAGGACGAGCCTGACGCGACCGCAACCATCGCGCTTTATCTGGAGCTGGTGGCGCAGCCTTTGGCGCTGGTGGTCAACATTATCGGACCCGACATCGTGCCGGTGGGCGGGGGCCTGGGCAATAGCGCAGCTTTGATCGCCCGGCTCGACGAGCATGTGCGCGGCGCCATCCTGCGGCGGATCGACCGGCCGCTGGTGGTGCCCGCGCAATTGAGCGTCGATGCGGGCCTGCTCGGCGCTGCAGCCTTGAGCTTTTCGGAGGAGCGAGCATGACGCTGCTCGAAATCTGCGTCGATGACGCCGCCGGCCTCGAGGCGGCGCTCGAGGGCGGGGCGGACCGGGTGGAACTGTGCTCGGTGCTTGAACTGGGTGGGCTGACGCCCAGCCCGGGCCTCGTCGCGCTGGCCGGGCGCGCCAATGTACCGGTGCGGGCCATGATCCGCCCGCGGCCGGGCGACTTTGTCTTCGGCGAGAGCGATGTCGAGGCCATGCGGGCCGAGATTGCCCATATGCGGGCGGCGGGACTGGACGGCGTTGTGCTCGGCGCCAGCCGGCCCGACGGGCGGCTCGATCTCGAGGTCCTGGCCATGCTGGCGGCGGAAGCCGGGGGCCTCGGCATGACGCTGCACCGCGCCATCGATATCGTCCCGGACTGGGAGGAGGCGCTGGAAGCCGCCATTGCGCTGGGCTTTGACACCATCCTCACCTCCGGACGCGCGGCGACGGCACCGGAGGGGATAAAGGATCTGGAGCGAGCCCTGGCCGTGGCCGGGGACCGGATCGCCATCATGGCCGGCTCGGGCATCGATGCCAGCACCGCCCCGGCCCTGCTCGACCGCGTGCCGCTTGAGGCGCTGCACGCCTCCTGCGGGGTGCCGGGCGATCCGGCCAGCGCCCCGGCCCGAAGGCTGGGCTTCGAGAGCCCGGCGCGCCGGGCTACCAGCCGCGACAAGGTGATGGCGCTGCGGGCCGTGCTCGACCGGCGCGCGGTACCTGATTAACTGCCGGTTTCGACCAGCCGCACGCCGGCCTCTGCGCAAACCTGGCGGATGGAGTCGAGCGGGCAGGTGTCGGTGATGAAGCTGTGTGCCTGCGAGAGATGGCCGATCCGCACCGGCGCGGTGCGCGTCAGCTTGGTGGAATCGGCGACGAGGATCACGTGGCGCGCATTGGCGATGATGGCCTGCGCCACTTTCACTTCGCGGAAATCGAAATCGAGCAGGGCGCCGTCCGGGTCGATGGCCGAAACGCCGATCACGGCAAAATCCACCTTGAACTGGCGGATGAAATCCACCGCAGCCTCGCCGACGATGCCGCCATCGGCCGGACGCACAACGCCGCCTGCAATCACCACTTCCGTACCGGGCACGGCACGCAGGTGATTGGCGACATTGATGTTGTTGGTGATGACCATGAGGCCGCGATGGCCGGACAGCGCCTGGCTGACCGCTTCGGTTGTCGTGCCGATATTGATAAACAGCGAAGCGTGGTCGGGAATGAGTGCGGCGGCAGCGCGACCAATGGCGCGCTTCTCGGCCGGGGCGATACCGCGACGGGCTTCGTATTCCACGTTCTCGACCCCCGAAGGGTGCATGGCCCCGCCATGGGTGCGCTTGAGTACGCCCCGGCCGCAGAGATCGTTGAGATCCTTGCGGATCGTCTGCGGGGTGACACCGAACGCGGCCACGAGCATCTCGACGCTGACGTCGCCATCCTGGCGCGCGCGCTCGACGATCTTGGCCTGCCGCATCGAAGGGTTCATTCGGTTCACCTGCTTTCGTTTTGTAAATAAACGAAAGCAGGTGCTTGCGAAAGCGCTACGCCGAACGCGCCGACCACTTCACGTCGGCAACGAAATCGAAGTCGGTGTCGAACGGGTATGAGGGGCGGGGCGTATGGTGGCGTTCGGTGCGCTCGACGAACTGATCGACCACGCCGGGCGAGAGCGCCATGATGCCCGGATTGGCGAGTGGACCGAGCTCTGGAGAAAGATAGCCGGACTTGACGGCGATAATCCGCGCCGATGCAGGGTCGAGACCCAGCCGGGTGAAGTCGGCAATGTTGTGGAAGGGGCGGCGGCGGGCGGTCAGCACCAGATCGATGCCGCCGATCCTGACCACCGCCTCGCGCAGGCGCGGTTCGTCCGTGGACAGGAGGAAGAGGACCTCTGCCTCGACATCGACGGGCGTGCTGGACCGATCGAGGCTGGCGCCGATATGAAGGGCGATGCGGGCGCCGATGCCTGCAGCATAGGCCGCTTCGGTCGCGACGCTGTCGGCAATGCCGGCAAAGATCACGCCCTGCGCATCCCGGGCGATGAGGGCAGCGAGCATCTCTGCCCGGTCACCCACGCCGCCTCCGGTGGGATTGTCGCCCGATTCCGCCAGAACGACGGGATGAGTGGGACTGGCAATGGCGCGCGCGACGCATTCTGCGATCGAGCCGGTCTCCATGCCGAAGACAAATTGCGTGCGGATGTCCCAATAATCCTGGGCCAGGCCGCGGGCGGCATGCTGCATCGCGGCCTTGTCGGTGCCGGTCACCACGGCGCAGGCCGTGGCGCGGGCCTCGTCGGCCCAGACATAGCCGACCTGGAAGGATGCATCCCAGATCCCGGTCGGTTCTTCGATCTCGTGAAGGCGGGTATAGAAGCTGCGGGCCGGCTCGTCCTGGGTTGAGGTGCGCTCGCCGGGCAGGAGCACCGGCACAGGCGCCCAGGCCAGCTTTGGCCGCACGCCCGTTCGCAGGGCCCGCACCAGCATGGTGACGGCGCGGCGCATGGTATCGGGCACATCGATATGGGGCGCGGTGCGATAGGTGGAAAAGATATCGAGTGCGTCGACGATTTTCTGGCTGACATTGCCGTGCAGGTCGTAGCTGGCGGCGATGATCACATCGGGTCCGACCACCTCGCGAACGGCCGCGATGAAATCCCCCTCGGCATCGAACATGGCTTCGACGAACATGGCCCCATGCATGGCCAGGTAGACGCCGTCGAGCGGCATGGCCTGACGCAGTCCCTCCAGGATTTCGGCTTTCCACGCCTCGTAAACGCCACGCGCCACCGGACCGCCGGCAATGGCGCGCGCATGCAGGATAGTGATGAACTCAGCCGGGAAGTGCGTCAGGAAATCGAAATACTGATCCTTGAGCATGGACGGTCCGCGCAGAACACGGAAATCGGCTTCCCGGGCCAGGACGGGATTATAGGTGCTGCATTCGGTATGCAGGCCAGCAACGGCGATGCGCATCAGAGGACCCCGGCAATCTCGGCTTCAGGATTATGTTTGCTCGTCACCGGGCGCGCCCTGAGGCGGCCGGTGAGAAAGAGGCTGAGCAGCAGGAAGGGTACGACACAGGCCACACCGATGCGGATGTCGCTGTGCTCGGCGACAAAGCCAATCAGCGGCGGACCAATGAGGAACCCTGTCAGCGCCACGAAGGACAGAACGGCCACATTGGCGGACGCCGCGCGATCGCCAATGCCGGCGGCGGCCGTGACGGCCAGCGGGAAGCCGACCGAAACGCCGAACCCGATCGTGCCGAACCCGATGAGGGCGATGGTGACATTGGGGGCGAGATAAAGGAGCACCGCGCCGAGCACGGCCAGCGTGCCGCAGAGCCGCGCCGTGCCCACCGCGCCCAGCCGGGCCTTGAGGCTATCGCCGCCGAACCGGCCCGCCGCGACCATGAAGGCGAAAACCGAATAGCCCAGGCCGACAATGCCGCCTTCGGCCATGAGAGCATCGCGCAGAAAGATGGCCGACCAATCGGCCATGGCGCCTTCGGTCATGGTGATGCCGAAGACAAAGAGACAGATCCCGATCAGGGCCGGGCTGGGGAGGGACCAGGCGGAGCGCTGCGGCGTGTCGGCCGAAGCCTGCTCGGCCTCCAGGGGCGGCAGCGCCAGGCCTGCGGCAATACCCATGGGCAGGGTCACCAGCGCCACGGCGGCAATGGCCCAATGTGGAGCAAGCCCCAGTCCGGCCATTGCGGAGCCGATCAGGCTGCCCACCATGATGCCGATGGACCAAAATCCGTGCGACTTGGTCATGATCAGGCGGCCGGTGGCCTTTTCGACCGCATCGGCGCCGACATTGAGGCCGAGTTCAAGAAAGGAAATGGCCGAGCCGGCCAGGATCAGCGCCACGAACAGCAGGAGCGGATCGGGCGAAAAGGCCGGCAGGCTCACGGCGATGGCATAATAGACGAAGCCGACAATAATTGTGGTCCGCGCCCCGATCCGACCCACCAGCGGGCCGGCAAAGGGCAGGGTGAGCAGAGTGCCGACCGGCATGCCGAGAAGGGCCAGCGCCAGGGCGGCCGGCCCAAGTCCGAGGCCCGCCTGGACTTCGGGAATGCGCGGCAGCCAGGAGCCGAAGGCGACAGGCTGGAGGAAGAAGACCAGCATGATGAGACGTTGGGGGGTGAGGAGGGGCATGGCTCAACTCGATAAGGGAGGCCACCGGTCTGTCCGCTGGCGGGGATACGGCCCCCTCCCCATGATGGGGAGGGCAGGGTTGGGCGCGTCACGCCCTGGCACGGCAAGTCTGGCAGGCGCTTAGCCTGGGGTTCCCATCGGATAGGGGAGGTAGCCGACGAAGCCGGTGAGTTTCCAGCGGCCCTCGACCTTGCGACAGAAATAAAGGGTCTGCCAGTTGAGCCGATCGACGCCACCATCGGCCAGCTTGATTTCGCCGTCGAACTTCTTGTGGGCCACCGCGCGATCACCACTGATCTCGATTTCGGTTAGCCGCGTGGCGCGGTGGATGCCGGCCTCGACGTCCTCGGCATAGGCGACGGCGCGCCCTTCATGAGCCTGGCGCAGCCATTCCTCGCGATAGTGCGCGAGGGTGGGAAAGCTGATGGTCCAGCCATCGGGATTGGCGGTCTTGTTGCCATGCAGGCCCAGGAAATCGTCGGCGACGAAATCGTCTTCCACCATGGACCAGTCGGCATTGACATAGGCCCGGATGTCGCGCGGCACCAGCATGGTCCAGATCGCAGAACGGTCAGGGTCGTCGGCAAAGGGGTCTTGGGAAAGGCTCATCTCGATCTCTTGGGTTTCGGCGCGCTGATGCACGTCCACCATTTCTGTTTCATATTTTCAGCCATGTCATCACGCTGCGACCTCGTGAAAGAGGATGCATGGATACCAATTGCGACATGCTGCGCTTTTCCATCGGCATTGTCTATAATTCATGCGCGATAAAAAGCGTCCGAACGGCCTAGAAATGCGGCAATACGCAAGCGCTTTGGGCATTTTCCGAGGTGGCTTAAATTGGTATTGTGTGGCCGCCGAATGTGTGTTGACATTGCTCAGGGAAGGTGCCTAGTCTTGAAAATCGTTTACACAAACGTCACCGGTCCGCAAGAGGCCGGCGGTCTAATAAGGCAGGGAACATCGTTGCTATGCGGGTAGGCATTATCGGCCTCGGCTACCGTTTGGGCTATCTGGCGCGGGTGTTTTCCCTGGCGCGGGACGATTTCGAAATCGTCGGCTATGTCGATCCTGCCCCGGCCGGCCTGCCCTATACCCAGGAGCATGGCGTCTCCGTCGGAAAGGCCTATGAAAACCTCGACGCGCTGATCGAAGAGGGCAAGCTCGACCTGCTGATGGTCGGTTCGCCCAACCATCTGCACCTCGAACATATCCGCATCGGCCTTGAACGCGGCATTAAGATCTTTGCCGAAAAGCCTGTCGTGACCACGATCGAGGACACGATGGCGCTGGCCGAGCTGATCGGTCAATATGGCTCTGACAGGGTCATGGTGGGTCTGGTGCTGCGCTACGCCCCGCTCTATGTCGATTTGCGCAGGGCGCAGGCCGAAGGTGCGCTGGGGCAGGTCGCCTCCATCGAAGCCTCCGAGCACATCCCGCCCTATCACGGCGCCTTCTTCATGCGCGACTGGCGGCGCTACGAAAAATATGCCGGCAGCTTCATGCTGGAGAAATGCTGCCACGACCTCGATCTCTATAATGGCGTCATGGGCTGTCGCCCGCGCTATGTCGCCAGCTTCGGCGGCCGGCGCAGCTTCACGCCCGACAATGCGCCGCAGGGTTCCGGCGCCAACGACCTCACCGAATATCACCGCAAGCCGTCCGGCTGGCTGGGCTCGGACAAGGTCTTCGACAGCGATGGCGACATCATCGATTTCCAGACTGCCATCGTGCAGTACGAAAACGGTGCGGCGCTGACCTTCCACACCAATCTCAATGTCCCCGACGATTTCCGCCGCTTCGCGGTGATCGGCGCCAAGGGCATGGCGGAGGGCGATTTCGTCCGCAATTACTTCAAGGTCACCGATGCCCGGACCAAGGACCGGATCGCGGACAAGACCTATACGGCCAGCGACCTGTCCGCCCATTACGGTGCCGACGAGCAGATGGCCGAGGATATTCTCAAGCACCTGCATGACGGGGCGCCCCTGCCGGTTTCGGTGACCGACGCGCTCGAAGCTGGATTGCTGGCGCTCAGCATGGACGAAGCCATGCGCAACAAGACCGTGGTGGACATGACTGCCATCTGGACGCGCTTCGACAGCGCGCTCGGACGCAGCTGACAAGGATAGGGACAGGCCGATGACCAGCACCAGAAGCGCCACTCTCTTTGCTCTCGCCCTGCTGGCACCGGCCCTGATCTACATCCTCACGATCGTGGCCTATCCGCTGGTGGACACGATCATCCTCTCCTTCACCAATGCCTCGCTGCGGCCCGATTATGACTTCGTCGGCTGGGCCAATTACGAGCGCATCTTCGGCGCGGGCAATTTTACCGACGTCATCATCCGCACCTTCATCTGGACCTTCTTCTCGGTCGCCCTGAAGATGGTCATCGGCATGTGCGGCGCCGTGCTGCTCAATGCCGCCATTCCCGGCCAGACATTGTTCCGCATCCTCACCATGCCGCCCTGGATCGTGCCGATGGCCATCGGCATCTTCATGTGGGGCTGGATGTATAACGGCCAGTTCGGGATGATCTCGGGCCTGTTGCAGAACCTGGGCCTGACCAATGGCCCGATCGCCTTCCTCGCCTATGGTCACACCGCATTCTGGGCCACCATCGTCACCGACGTGTGGATCGGCGTGCCGATGGTCACCATCTACTTCCTGGCTGCCATGCAATCCATTCCCAAGGACCTGCACGAGGCTGCCTGGACCGATGGGGCCGGACGCTTCTACCGGTTCCGCCGCATCACCGTGCCGCTGATGATCCCGGCCATCGTGACCATGAGCCTGCTCTCGCTCATCGCCACCTTCAATTCGTTTGACATCATCTGGATCCTGACCCAGGGCGGCCCCTCGGGCTCTACCACGACGATGATCATCGACACCTACAAGACCGCCATCGGCAGCCGCAAATACGGCGAAGGCGCAGCCCGTGCCGTGGTGATCTCGATCTTCGTGACGATCTTCTGCCTCGTCTACTTCCGCGCCGTGCGCAAGCTCCAGCAGGGAGAAGCCAAATGAGTGACGTCGCCCGCACCACCGAGATCGCCGCAGCCGACAGCAAGGTCAGTGTCAAGCCGCAGCGTCGCCTCTGGTCTGCCTCCAAGCCGATGATCGACCGCTACAAGTGGTACGAAGTCCTGGCGCTCTATGTCGGTATCGCGATCTTCCTGTTCTTCGTGCTGGCCCCGTTCATCGAAGGCTTCCTGGTCTCGCTCAAGCCCTTGGCGCAGCTCTTCTCGCGGCCCTATAGCTTCATCCCCAAGAACGGCTCCTTCGACGCCTATGTCAGCATGTGGTCGTCCGTGCCGATGCTGGGCATGCACATCTTCAATTCGTTCTTTATCTCGACCGTCGTCACCCTGATCGTGGTCGCGATCGTGGTGCCCGCCGCCTATGCCTTTGCCCGGTTCAACTTTGCCGGCGCGGGGCTGATGCTGGCCGGGTTCCTGGCGGTCAACATGTTCTCCGGGGCTGTGTTGCTCATCCCGCTCTTCCGCCTGATGCGCACGCTGGGCCTGCTCAACACCTATTGGGCCATGATCGTGCCGGGTGCGGCCTTCCTCATCCCGTCCTCCATCTGGCTGCTGCGCACCTATATGCTGCGCATTCCGCGCGAGCTGGACGAGGCCGCCTGGGTCGACGGGGCATCGCGCCTCTATACGCTGCGCCGGGTCATCCTGCCGCTGGCCATGCCGGGCATCGTCGTGGTCGCCATCATGACCTTTATCGGCGCCTATGCGCAGCAATTCATCTTTGCGCTGACCTTCAATTCCCGCACCGAATTCATGCCGCTGCCGATCGGGCTCTTCGCCTTCTTCGGCAAGCAGGAAGTGGTCTGGAACGAGCTGATGGCGGCGTCTTTCGTCGGAATCCTGCCGGTCATGATCGTCATCGTGTTCCTGCAGCGCTATCTCGTCGCCGGGCTGACCGCAGGCGCCGTGAAGCAGTAATGGGCCCGAGGGGGCCCGCATCAAGGGAGACTATAATGCACAAGACTATCGGTTTGATGGCCGTATCCGCGCTGGCGCTGGCCAGCGCCGCGACCGGCGCCTTTGCCCAGGACGTGAAGGAAATCACCTTCATCAATTGCGGCGACGAGCTCACTGCCGGCTATGCCGACTACTTCGCCGAATGGGAAGCCGAAAATCCCGGCTTCAAGGTCGTCCCCGAAGTCGTGGGCTGGGGCCAGTGCCAGGACAAGGTGACGACGCTCGCCGCTGCCGGCACCCCGGTTTCGCTCGCCTATGTCGGCTCGCGCACCCTCAAGCAGTTCGCCATGAACGACCTGATCGTGCCCGTGCCGATGAGCGACGAGGAAAAGGCCTCCTACTATAATTACGTTCCCGACACAGTGACCTTCGATGGCACCCAGTGGGGCGTGCCGGTGGCTTTCTCGACCAAGGCCTTCTTCTGGAACAAGGACCTGTTCGAGGAAGCCGGCCTCGACCCCGAGACCCCGCCCAAGACCTGGGAAGAAAAGATCGCTTTCGCCAAGCAGATCACCGAAAACACCGACGCCGCCGGTTATGGCCTAGTCGCCAAGACGTTCGACAACACGATGCACCAGTTCCTGCATTGGGTTTACACCAATAACGGCCAGATCATCGATGCCGATGGCAACATCACCATCAACTCGCCGCAGGTGCTGGCCGCCCTCCAGGCCATCAAGGACATCGTGCCCTATTCCGAAGAGGGTCCGACTGCCTATGAGCAGAACGAAGTCCGTGCCATCTGGCTCGATGGCGGTGTCGCCATGATCGAAGCCTCGGTTGGTGCGGCTCTGCGCGCCGAGGAAGCCGGCATGAACTGGGGCGTTACCACCCTGCCGCTCGGCCCCGACGCCCAGGGCCCGGGCACCTTGCTGATCACCGACGCCCTTGCCGTGTTCAAGGGCACCGGCGTCGAGGAGCAGGCAACCAGCCTTGCCAAGTTCATCACTGCCCCCGAGCGTCAGTGGGCGGCCGAAATGGCGCAGGGCCTGACCCCGCTTCGTCCTCTCGAACCCCAGACGGCCGAACTGGTCGCGGCGACCCCCTATTGGGAGCCCTTCCTGACCTCCATCGAATTCGGTGGTCCCGAGCCGCTGTTCAACGACTATATCGGCCTGCAGAACGTGATGATCGAAATGGTCCAGTCCGTCGTGACCGGTGCCGCCGAGCCGCAGGCTGCGCTCGATACTGCCGCTGCCGAGCTCGAGCAGTACAAGTAAGGTCCTCCCAGACCTCCGCCGCCGCCCGCAGGGGCGGCGGCACACCCATCCCCCGCATCGCCGGAGACGCGAACCATGTCGCAATTGAGCCTCAAGCGCCTCGAAAAGTCCTTCAACGAAGCCCGTATCATCAAGGGCATCGACCTGGACGTGTCCGAAGGCGAATTCGTGGTCTTTGTCGGCCCCTCGGGCTGCGGCAAGTCCACCCTGTTGCGGATGATCGCCGGGCTCGAAGACGTCTCCGAGGGCCAGATCGAGATCGGCGGAAGGGTGGTCAACGACCTGCCGCCGGTGCAGCGCGGCATTGCCATGGTGTTCCAGTCCTATGCGCTCTACCCGCATATGAGCGTCTACGAAAACATCGCCTTTCCGCTGCGCGTCGAAAAACTGCCCCAGACCGAAGTGGACGCCCGGGTTGCCGCTGCCGCCAAGGTGCTCCAGCTCGAATCCCGCCTGCAGCATCGCCCCGGCCAATTGTCGGGCGGCCAGCGCCAGCGCGTCGCCATCGGCCGCGCCATCGTGCGCCAGCCCAAAATCTTTTTGTTCGACGAGCCGCTTTCTAACCTCGACGCCGCTTTGCGCTCGGAAATGCGCATCGAATTGATGGAGCTGCACAAGCGGCTCGGGTCGACCATGATCTACGTGACCCATGACCAGGTCGAAGCCATGACCATGGCCGACAAGATCGTCGTGCTCGATGCCGGCACCATTTCCCAGGTCGGCTCGCCGCTCGACCTCTATCACCGGCCCGACAATCTCTTCGTCGCCGGCTTCATCGGCAGCCCGAAAATGAACTTCATTTCCGGCACCGTCCGCTCGGCCAATGGGTCGCGCGCGCTGATCGATCTGGGCTCGCTGGGCACCATCGAATTGCCGCGCACCAGCACGGCAATTGCCGGCCAGAGCGTAACACTGGGCATCCGTCCCGAGCATCTGGGGCTTGGCGCCGGTGAATTCACGCTGGAAACGACACCCAATATCGTCGAACAGCTGGGGATTCACACCATCACCTATTCGACCCTTCCGGGGGGAGAGAACTTCATCGGGCTGTTCGAGGGAAATCCCGAGCTGACCGATGGCCAAAGCGTGCAGATGAATTTCGCCATCGACAAGGTCCACCTGTTCGACGCCAGAGGCCTGGCCGTGTACTAAGCCGGCACGCAGCCG
The DNA here is from genome assembly GCF_000969445.1 of Devosia chinhatensis. Classification (NCBI taxonomy): domain Bacteria; kingdom Pseudomonadati; phylum Pseudomonadota; class Alphaproteobacteria; order Hyphomicrobiales; family Devosiaceae; genus Devosia; species Devosia chinhatensis. The sequence continues at coordinate 1,218,504 of NZ_JZEY01000061.1, forward strand.
GTGAGGGGAGGCACGATGCTCGATATCGTAGGTTTGTTGCAGACCGAGAAGGACACCTTCACGCGCTCCGAGCGGGCCCTGACCGAAATCGTGCTGAGCGATGCCGACAGCGTGCTCAAGATGTCCATCGTGGACCTTGCCGCGCAGGCCGAAGTCTCGCCGCCCACCGTGACCCGCTTTTGCCGGCGTCTCGGCTGCGACAGCTATGCCGACTTCAAGGTGCGCCTGGCCCAGTCGCGGTTCGTCGGGCAGCGCTATTTCGCACCGGCCTCGGGCCCAAGCTCGGTGCGCGAAATCGCGCAAGGGGTTGTCAACGGCATCCAGTCCACCGTCTACGAAACCTTCGAGACCTGTGATTTCGACGCGGTGGAGCGGGCAGCAGAGACACTGGTCAAATCCAAATACATGCTCTCCTTCGGTTCGGGAGGCTCATCGTCCATGCTGGCCATGGAGGCCGAAGCGCGCTTCTTCCGGCTCGGCCTCAAGGTCGCATCATCCACCGACCATCAGGTACAGATGATGCGCGCCGCCGCGGCAGCGCCCGGTACGGCCATCATTGCCTTCTCGCTCTCCGGCAACAACCTGCCGCTCGTCAAGGCGCTGGCCATTGCCGGCGAGTATGGCCTGCCGCGCGTGGTCATGTCGCGCGCCGGCTCCGCCATGGCCGATCAGGCCGACGTGTTCCTGCCCGTCACCTGGCGGGAAAACCAGGATATCCTGCGGCCCACGCCCGGTCGCTACGCCTTTCTCGCCAATCTCGACATTCTGGCCCAGACCATGGCCACGCGGCTGGGCGGCTCGGCCATTGCCGCGATGCGCCGCATCAAGCACCAGCTCGTCGTCAACCGTGACGGGGATGATGCCCAGCCCTTGGGGGATTGAGGGCTTCTCTCATGCCACGCTCCGCTCCTTCGTCCTGCCCCCGCGCCCGGACGAAGACCTCCAAATCGCCATAGCTTCAGGACTTTGCCAATGTCATTTTCCCTCGTCACCACCTGGTCGCCTGCCACCGAGCAGGAGCCGCTGGGCTATGGGCTTGAACTGACCAATCATGGCGACACGCCCATCGCCAATTTCCAGCTCGGCTTTTCCGGGCCCGCCCGCATCGATCCCCATGCCACGCTCGAAAACGGCAAGCTGCTCAAGCGCCTGTCCAATCATACCCTGATCGCGCCGCCCGATGGCTTCGTGCTGGAGCCCGGCCAGACCTGGACGGCGACGGCCCGCGGCCTATCCTATGGTCTGCGGCATTGGAGCGACGGCGCCAATTCGGCCTATCTCGTGCTCGAGGGGGGCGATATCGTCTCCCTCGTTACCGCTCCCACCCAGGGCAAGGGGCATAACGCGCCCCTGCTCAAGGGTGCGGCCCGGTTCCACGTGCCGGCCAAGGCGCCGGTGGCCCATTCGATCATTCCCTGGCCCAACCATGTCGCCACGACGGGCAGCCGCATCGCCCCGGTCGGGCTCGACCTCAAGCCCGAGGGCGAACTGGCCATTCGCGCCGCCGACGCCTTTGCGGACCTGACCGCGGAACTCTTTGCGGTGGAAGCCATCGTCCGCCCGGCCTCCGAGGGCGGCATGCCGGTCCATGTCACCGAAAAGGCAGGGCTGGGCGCGGAAGCCTATGAGATCGCATTTTCCGAAAACAGCGCCGGCGTTTCCGCCTCGACCCATGCGGGCCTCTTTTATGGCCTCGTGACCCTGGGGCACATGCTGCGCGGCGCCCGGCACTATCCGGGCACCTTTACCTGGCCTAGCGGGGGCGTGATCAATGACGCGCCCGGCTTTGCCTTTCGCGGCAGCCATCTCGACGTGGCGCGCCAGTTCTATACCGGTGCCGAAGTCAGCCGCCTGATCCGCATCATGGCCTGGAACAAGATGAACAAGTTCCACTGGCACCTGACCGAGGACGAGGCCTGGCGGCTCGAGATCGACGCCTATCCGGCCCTGACCGAGATTGCCGCCTGGCGCGGCCATGGCAAGGCCCTGCCGCCGCTGCTCGGCTCGGGCCCGCAGCCCACGGGCGGCTATTATTCGAAGGACGTGGTGCGTGAGATCGTGGCGCTGGCAGACGATCTGGCCATCGCCATCATCCCCGAAATCGACATGCCGGGGCATTTCTATGCCGCGCTTCAGGCGCTGCCCGAACTGCGCGACCCCGGTGAGCAGGGTGAGTACCAGTCGGTTCAGGGTTTTCCCAACAACAGCCTCAATCCCGCGCATGAGCCGGTCTATACCTTCGTCGAGACAGTGATCGACGAGACGCTGGAGCTGTTCCCGGCTGGTATTTTCCACCTTGGCGCGGACGAAGTGCCGCTGGCCGCCTGGTCCGGCTCGCCGCTGGCGCTCGACATGATCGAAAAGATGGCCGGCCCGGCCATGCGCGCCAAGCATGAGGCCCAGTTCAACCAGCTGGGCAATCACCATGGCGCCGACGAGATCGAGGGCTCGCCCACGGCGATCCTCCAGGCCGAATTCATCCGGCGCGTGCACGGCTATATCGCGTCCAAGGGCGCCATAACCGGCGGTTGGGAAGAAGCCGCCCATGGCGATGCGGTGGCCAAGGACAAGGCCTATGTCATCGGCTGGCGCAATGTGGAGATCAATGCCGCTCTGGCCGAGCGCGGCTTCGACATCGTCGTCTCCCCCGGCCAGCGCTATTATCTCGACATGGCCAATGGCGTGTCCTGGGCGGAGCCGGGCGCTGGCTGGGCCGGGTGGTCGGGCCCGCAGGAAACCTATGAGTTCGAGGCCAGAGACGGATTTTCGGAGGAGGGGCTCAAGCATCTTCTGGGCATCCAGAGCTGTATCTGGTCCGAAAGCATGACCGATCGCGCCATCTTCGACCGTCTGGTCTTCCCGCGGCTGTCGGCCATTGCCGAAGCAGGATGGACCCTGCCCGAGCGCAAGAGCTGGGAACGGTTCAAGGCCTTGGTGGGCCTGATGCCGATCATGTACGGCCATTACGAAGAAAAGCTCTAGGACCCCGGGCCGGGCGCAGCATCAGTGCGCCCGGTTCTCCGCATTGCGCTTGCGCGTGGCGGCAGCCTTCTTGGCCGAGGCCGAGCGGTCCGCGGCGCTGCGGCTGGCCGAAGCCGCCCCCCCTTTCTTGCCACCTTTGTGCGCGGCAGGGTGACCGGTCTTCGCGCCACGGCCGGAGCCGGATTTCTTGCCGCCACCATCATCCTTGTTGACGCTGGCCCAGGCGCGGCTTTCCGCTTCCTCGTGGGAGACGCCGCGCTTTTCGTAGCTCTCCTCGATATGCTCGGCCTTGCGCTTCTGCTTGTCGGTATAAGCGCCCTTGTCTCCCTGGGGCATGATCACACCTCCTGAAAAAGAACCATGGCCGACGCGGGTGGGACAAGGGTTCCATCCGCCTGAGGCGGACTGGAGCGAGAAACCGGAAAAACCGTCTCCATGCCCTATGCCACCGTGTCCGGTTGACGCGCGCCGGCCTTTCCGAGCAACGGTGCCGCAAGCCCGCTGTTGCCTCTGCGCCGTTCACAAATCCTGGGCGCGGGGCAGGGGACGGCTGAGATAGGGGGAGCTGGCCAAACAGAATCGCCAGGGCGCCTCGGCATTCTTGGTGATGCCGATCCGGGGCGTCGTGGCCACGAGAGACCTTTGCGGTGCGGGCTGAAGAGCGAACGGCGGCAGGTCGAGCCGCGCGCCATTGTGCTGCATGTTAATCCCCAGCGCCTGGGCCAGCTTGCCCGGTCCCGAGCATAATTGCCGGAGCCCGACACCGCCCCGTCGTTCGGTCATGGCCTCAATGCCTGCGCGTGGCTCGATGGCACGGATCAGGACGGCGCTGCCGGTGCGGCAGACGACGTTCAGGCAATAATGGATGCCGTAGATCTTGTAGACATAGGCGTGGCCAGCGGGACCGAACATCGCCGCGTTGCGCAGGCTGGGGCCGCGAAAGCTGTGCGATGCAGGATCGGTTTCATCATAGGCCTCGACCTCGACGATCCGACCGCCGATGCCGTCGACCAGAAGTCCCGCCCCGACCAGGTCGTGACTGACATCAAGTACGGGGCGGTCGAAAAAGCTTAGATCGAGCATGGCCGTCATTTGGCCTGAATCGGCCGCGATGGGAAATCGGCAATGCGGGGGAAACACATGCTTGATCATCTGCGCGCGGGTCTGGTGGGCTTCGGGCTTATCCTCCTGGCCATCCTTCCGGCGCATGCGCGTCCACTTTGCACGCTTCTTGCCGATGCCGAGAGCCGGGCAATCCTGCTGTCCGAGGGCGATTGCGATAGCCGCGTGACGCCGGCCTCGACCTTCAAGCTGCCGCTGGCAGTCATGGCGTTCGATGCAGGCATCATCACCTCGCCAAGCGCGCCGAGGCTGTCATTCACCCCAGGCGACCCGGACTGGAACCCTTCCTGGCGCCAGGACACCGACCCCGAAATGTGGATGAAAAACTCGACGCTCTGGTATTCTCAACGGCTGGCCGAGGCGCTGGGGCAGGAAAGGCTGAGTGCCTATGCGCTGAGCTTTGGCTATGGCAATGGCGATTTCTCCGGCGATCCGGGGCGGAACAACGGGCTCGAGCGCGCCTGGGTCTCCTCATCGCTCCAGATCTCCCCGGTTGAGCAGGCCAGCTTCATGACGGCGCTGCTGCAAGGCCAATTACCCGTCGCTAGGCAGGCGGCAGAGGGCGCGCTGGGGCTGCTTGAAACCGCTGGACATGTCGATGGCTGGCAGATCCGCGGCAAGACCGGGTCGGCCTATCCGCGTCGGGCAGACGGAAGTTTCGATTATGCCAGCGGCTGGGGGTGGTATCTGGGCTGGGCCGAAAAGAATGGACGGCGGCTGGTCGTGGTGCGGCTCAACCAGGACGAGGCCCGTCACCAGACCAGCGGCGGCCTTCGGGCCCGCGACGAAATACTGGAGCACTGGACGGCGGTGATAGCGCGGGCGGGCCTGTGACATCGCGACCGCGCTTTACAGGAAACCTTCGGCCGCCCAAGGTGTTCGGCCCGAACAGCGTTCAACAAGGAGAGTGTGATGCAGGGCCCCGAGGCAGTGATCGATTTCTGGTTCGTCGAGCATGGCTATGACGACTGGTTTGCTGGCGAGCCCGCGTTCGATACCAAGTGCCATCGCTTTGCCGACCTGCACGCCGAAGTAGCGCGCGGCGAGGCCTGGGCCTGGCGCGAAAGCCCCGAAGGCCGACTTGCCGAACTGATCCTGCTCGACCAGTTTTCCCGGCAATTGCATCGGGGCAAGGCGGAGGCCTTCGCGCAGGACAAGATGGCCCTGGCGCTCGCCCAGGAAGCCGTTGCCGGCGGGTACGACATGGCGGTCGACAAGGACTGGGTCATGTTCTTCTACATGCCTTATATGCACGCCGAGTCACTGGTCATCCAGGACGAGGGGGTGAAGCTCTTCGAGGCTCTGGGCAATGCGGATGCTCTCAAGTTCATGATCGAGCATCGCGATACCATTGCCCGTTTCGGACGCTTTCCCTTCCGCAACGAGGCCCTGGGTCGGACGAGCACACCGCAAGAGCATGCCTATATGCAGGAGCGGGACGGCCGGTCCTTCTGACCGCAACTCTTCCTTTCCGGGGCCGTTGTGCCAGAAAGGAGAACTGTTATGGATACAGTCGGTCCCAGCATCTGGCTTATCGCCCTCACCATCGGCGTCGTCATTCTCGGCGTCGCAGTGGTCTATGGCATTATGCGCAATCGAACGCGCACCCTTTCCGAACGGGTCACCACCGAGGTGGAAACAAAGCGCGAATATGCCCGCGAGGATCGCGACGCGCGCTAAGAAAAAGGGGCACCGAAGCGCCCCTTTCCTTTAGGCCACCAGACCCTTGGTGAGTTCCAGGGCCTGCCGCTCGAACAGGCGGCGATAGATCCCCTTATCCAGCCGGATCAGGGCGTCGTGATCACCTTCCTCGACAATCCGGCCCTTGTCGAAGACGAGAAGCCGGTCAAGCGCCCGGACCGTTGACAGGCGATGGGCAATCACCAGGGTCGTCCGACCCACCATCAGGCGCTCCATCGCGTCCTGGATCATCACTTCGCTCTCGCTGTCGAGGCTCGATGTCGCCTCGTCGAGGATAAGCACGGGATTGTCGGCGAGGAAGGCCCGGGCAATCGCCACCCTCTGTCTTTCGCCCCCGGAAAGCTTGACGCCGCGCTCGCCCACCATGGTCTCGTATTGCTTGGGCAGCGACATGATGAAGTCATGCGCATTGGCCTGTCGCGCCGCCTCGATGATCTCGGCACGGCTGGCCTCGGGCCTGGCATAGGCGATGTTTTCTGCCAGCGTGCGATGGAACAGGATCGGCTCCTGCTGCACGATGGCGATCTGGGCGCGCAAACTGGCCTGCTGTACATCGGCAATGTTCTGCCCATCGATCGAGATCGTGCCATCCTTCACGTCGTAGAGACGCTGGATCAGCTTGACGAACGTGGTCTTGCCCGATCCCGAATGGCCGACCAGCCCCACACGCTCGCCCGGCTTGATGTCGACCGAAAAATCCCGATAGAGCGGGCTGGCATGGGCACCATACTGGAATGTGACGGTGTCGAAGCGGATGTGACCTTTTTCAATGACAATGGGTCTTGCCCCGGCCTTGTCGGCAATGCCCAGGTTCTGGTCATGCAGATGCACCAGTTCTTCCATGTCGTTGACCGATTTCTGCAGGTTGCGGATGTGCTGGCCCACGTCCCGCAGGTGTCCCTGCAAGAGGAAGAACATGGTCAGAACGAAGGTGATGTCGCCGGCACTGGCCGAGCCGCTCTGCCACAAGAGCAGCGCCGTGCCCAGGATCGCGGTCTGCATGGCGACCATCATCACGCCCTGAATGCCGCCGTTGAACGTGCCGCGCCGCCAGGTGCGCCGTGTCCGCTTGCGCCACTTGGCGACGACCCGGTCGAGCAGGCCATCCTCGCGCGTTTCCGCGCCGAAGGCCTTGACCACGCTGTTGCAGCTGACCGCATCGGCCAATGCTCCTCCGACCTTGGTGTCCCAGGCATTGGAGAGGGTGGCGGCCGGCGCCACGAAACCGACCGAGAGCCAGACCGTGACGACGATATAGATCAGCGATCCCAACCCGACGACCAGGCCCATGACCGGCCAGGACGAGCCCAGGATCACCGTTGCGCCCACCAGCATCACCACCGAGGGCAGCAGCGAGAGCAGGAGCGTATCGTTGAGCAGGTCGAGTGCCCACATGCCGCGGGTGATCTTGCGCACCGTCGAGCCGGCAAAGCTGTTGGCGTGCCAGTCGGTGGAGAAGCGCTGCACACGATGAAAGCCCTGGGCGGCGACGTCGCTCATCATCTTGAGGGTCAGCGGGATGAGATTGAGAAAGACCAGCTGGCGCAGGGCCACCGAGGCCAGATAGAGCCCCGACATCAGCCAGAATGCCGATAGCGCGACATCCCAGCCGCCCTGGCCGGATGCGACGGCATCGACAAGCCGTCCGGCAAAAACCGGGCTCATGGCTTCTGCCAGCGTTGCGGTCAGGACAAGGGCTGCAATACCGGCAATGCGGACAGGTTGCCTTGCCCAATGGCGAAAGGTGAAGCCGAGCACGTTCTTAAAGGCATCGGCACGAAAATAGAGCTTCTTGCGACTCATTGGATTATCCGGTTCCGTTTCCGGAGCCCGGTTCCTTCAAGCAATAAAATGAATGGCAGCACCCGCCCCGGGCGGCGCATGTCCCCGAAAAGGACCCAGCTATGCTGCAAGGAGGCGGGAATACCGCAGGCGGCAGGCCAATGGCGCATGCCGGCGGGGCGAGAAATCTAAGGTCGTTTCTTGCCCAGGGGGAAAGCGAACATCAATGCTGTCATGCAACGCCTCCCTGCTCGATAAAATACAGCGGCGGACGGTTTGTAACCAAACCGTCCGCCCTTGCCAATGGCGTTTATCAGCACAAGGCCGCTCCTGATGCAGACGCGCCACAGGAAAGCGCGGGGCGGCCGATGGCAACGCCTCGGCGATCCATTGCCCGCCTGGCCCCCAGTGGCAGGCGGCAATGGAAGCTCCTAGTCAGCCTTGCGCGCGCCGGGGGCGGCAAGGCCATGGGTCTGAAGCTGCGCATAGCCCAAGGCGCTGGCGAAAGTGGCGAAGATCAGAAGAACGGCTGCGACGATGACGGTGATGCTCATGAAAGCCTCCTGTGGATGGCTCCTGCTGTCGCATCCTGGCCGCCACGCAGCTTTGATCTGGGTCAACCGATTTTACGAATTGGCCGGGTGGCGCCCGGCGAAACGGGGCGATAGGCTCCGCGCCAATGATTCAAGAGCAGAGGCACAGTCCCGTGAGCCATTCCCCCATCGATCCGAACAAGCTCGACAAGCTCGGCGAGGTCGCCATCAAGGTCGGCCTGCAATTGGCAGAGGGCCAGGACCTGATCATCACCGCGCCGATGACCGCCGCGCCTTTGGTGCGCCGCATCACCGAGCATGCCTACAAGGCCGGCGCCGGTGTCGTGACCACGATCTATTCGGACGAGGAAACCACTTTGTCCCGCTTCCGCCACGCCAAGGATCACAGTTTCGACCGCGCGGCGGGCTGGCTTTATTCGGGCATGGCCGAGGCCTATCGCAACAATGCCGCGCGGCTGGCCATTTCCGGCGACAATCCGATGATGCTGGCCGATCAGGACCCCGACAAGGTCAGCCGCGCCAATCGCGCTAATTCGGCGGCCTATCGCCCGGCGCTGGAACTGATCACCGGCTTCGACATCAACTGGAACATCGTCTCCTATCCGACGCCCAACTGGGCCAAGCTGGTGTTTCCAAACGATCCCGAAGACGTGGCGATCGGCAAGCTGGCCGACGCGATCTTTGCCGCCTCGCGCGTCGACCAGGATGATCCCATCGCCGCCTGGACGGCGCATAACGCCAACCTCAAGGCGCGCTGGACCTGGCTGAACGGCAAGAAGTTCGCGGCTCTCAAATATAAGGGGCCGGGCACCGATCTGACGGTCGGCCTGGCCGATGGGCATCGCTGGAAGGGTGGCGCTTCGGAGGCCAAGAACGGCATTACCTGCAATCCCAATATTCCCACCGAGGAAGTGTTCACCACGCCGCACCGCCTGCGCGTCGAGGGTACGGTCGCGGCCACCAAGCCGCTCAGCCACAACGGCACGCTGATCGAGAATATCCAGGCGCGGTTCGAGGAAGGCAGGCTGGTCGAGCTCAAGGCCACCAAGGGCGAGAACGTGTTCAACAAGGTGCTCGACACAGATGAAGGCGCCCGGCGCCTGGGCGAAGTGGCGCTCGTGCCGCATTCTTCGCCCATTTCGGCGTCCGGCATCCTTTTTTACAATACGCTCTATGACGAGAATGCCAGCTGCCACATCGCCATGGGCCAGTGCTACGCCGATTGTTTCGACGATGGCAAGGCGCTGAGCCAGGACCAGATTTTCGCGCAGGGCGGCAACAAGAGCCTCATCCATATCGACTGGATGATCGGCTCGGACCAGGTGGATATCGACGGCATCCATGCCGATGGCACCAGCGAGCCCGTCATGCGCAAGGGCGAATGGGCCTTCTGAGGCTGGCCCTTTCCGGTGACCGGCCGTTCGGTTGAGGGCTGGTCACCGCCAGGGATTATTCGCCCTTCATGTCGAGAAATTCGTCGGCGCTGAGCACGATCCTGTGGTCGATGGCGCCGATCTCGGCGCTGTCCTTGCCCTTGTAGTCGGCGCCGTGCAGCACGGTGCGGATGGCGTTGAGGCGCAGCCTCTTCTTGTCGTTGGCACGGATCACGGTCCAGGGCGCATGCTTGCTGTCGGTACGGCGCAGCATCTCGTCCCGGGCTTTCGAATACGCGTCCCAGAGGTCGAGTGCCTTGAGATCGACGGGAGAGAGCTTCCAGGTCTTGAGCGGATCGTGGCGGCGGTCGTGGAAGCGGCTGAGCTGCATCTCGCGGCCGATCGAGAGCCAGAACTTGACGAGGCGTATGCCGTCATTGGTCAGGCGCTTTTCAAATTCGGGGGCCTCCGAGAGGAAGCGCTCGGTCTGTTCGGGCGTACAAAAGCCCATCACCGGTTCGACGCCGGCGCGATTGTACCAGGAGCGGTCGAACAGCACCATCTCGCCCGCAGCCGGCAGCCATTCCACATAGCGCTGGAAATACCATTGCGTGCGCTCGCGGTCATTGGGCTTGGGCAAGGCAGCGATGATGTTGAAGCGCGGATTGAGATTTTCCAGGAAGCGCTTGATCGTGCCGCCCTTGCCGGCAGCGTCGCGACCTTCGAAAATGATGACGGTGCGCGTTCCCGCCTCGGCCATATGGGCTTGATGCAGCACCAGCTGCTTTTGCAGCGCATACATCTGCGTGTCATACTCGTCGCCATCCAGCTTGTCCGCATACGGAAAGCCGCCCGAAGCGAAGGCGGCCTTCTTGATGGCCTTGGGCAGGTTGGGATCGTTTATGTCAAAGCCGTCAACGGGGTCGGTCACACTGTCTCTCCATCGTCATATTGAGCGTGCTATGAAGCCGGCTTGCTTGCAAGAGGCGGGGGAGGCCCCGTGAGTCGACGACCCGAAATGGACGATCCCCTACCTTCCCCGCCATTGACCCCTGTGCAGACAGTGCTGACCCGGCTGATTGGCTATGGCGCACTCCTGGCCGGGCTGGCAGGTATCATTGCCGGCTTCGTGCTCCTGGGCGATCTGCGGCCCGATATCGCGCTTCTGGGCCTTCTGGCCGCAATCGTGCTGCTGGCGCTTTTGCCCCTGCCGGTCGTGACCGTGACGCAAACGAATGGTGAACACTTGCCTGTGGTGCGCCAGGAGCAATCCGTCGCCGCCTTCGCCGAGGCCCTCGCCGATCCCTGTTTCGTGCTCGACCGTCGCGGCACCGTGCTCTACGGCAATGCGCCGGGTGCCCGGCAATATCCCGGCCTGCTGCCGGGACGGGTGATGACGCTGGTGCTGCGCAATCCCGATCTGGTCGCGGCCATCGAAACCGCCAGCCGGACCGGAGAGGCGCGCAGCTTCGAACTCCACGAGACGCTTCCGGCCGAAACTTGGGACAAGGTGGTGGTGGCGCCCTTGCATCGGGCGGACCAGGACTGGCTGACGGACGACGGCCGACAGATGCTGGTGACGTTTCAGAGCCTGACCGAGCTCAAGCGTGTCGATGCCATGCGGGCCGATTTCATCGCCAATGCGAGCCACGAATTGCGCACGCCGCTGGCCTCGCTCATGGGTTTTATCGATACGCTTTTGGGGCCTGCCGCCAAGGATGCCGCGGCGCGCGAGAAATTCCTGGGCATCATGCGCACGCAGTCGGACCGCATGAGCAGGCTGATCGACGATCTGCTCAGCCTCTCGCGCATCGAAATGCACCAGCATGTACGACCCACCGGATCGGTCGATCTTTCCTCATTATTGCGCGAAGTCCGGGAAGGGCTCCAGACCCAGGCCAAGGCCGCCGAGATGGACGTGGTGATCACCCTGCCCCAGGAAAAGGTGACGGTGACCGGCGATCGCGGCCAGCTCTACGAAGTGTTCGAAAATCTCATCGACAACGCCATAAAATACGGCGGCACCGCCAAAACGGTCGAGGTGACCCTGTCCAGCGTCGAACGGGCGGGCCTCCACCACCTGGTGACGGTGGTCGACCACGGGCCCGGCGTCGAACCCGAACACGTGCCGCGCATGACCGAGCGCTTTTACCGGATCGATGCCGAAACCAGCCGGAAGAAGAAAGGCACCGGATTGGGCCTGGCCATCGTCAAGCACATTATCCAGCGCCATCGCGGGCAATTGACCATTCGCAGCCGTGCCAATCCCGGCGAAGGGCTGCGCGTCGAAGTGCTGCTGCCCTAGCTGGCGTGACGCTCGCAACCTTTCGAACCAAGAGGCCGCAGCGCGATCTCAACAAACTCGATGGATGCGGCAGCAAAAAGGGCGCCTCGCGGCGCCCGTTTTCATATCGACCGATCGCGTTTCAGCGACGCTTCTTGTCCATCTGGTGATAGGCGCGGCGCGAGTGAAACTCGCAATAGGGGCCGCTCTCCTGGCTATGCTGGCCGCAGAAATAAAAATCCTTAGTCAGCGGATCGCCGATCGGCCACTTGCAGGTGTGCTCGTTGAGTTGCAGCAGATTGAGGCGCTTGTCCTCGGGAATGAACAATTCCTGCGTTGCGGGGGCGACATAAAGCTCGGTTTCCATGGCCGGCGCCATGGCCAGCGCCGTGGCGCCCATGACCTGCGGACGCGGCATGCTGCTGGCGGCCGGACGCGGCTTGGCGCTGACATGGCTCATGCCCGCCGAAGGGCTCACAACCCGACGGGCGGCCGGGCGGGGTGCCGGACGGGCGCGCGGCGCAGTATTGGTGGGCTTGGCCCGGGCAGACAGTTTCAGGCGATGAACCTTGCCGATCACGGCATTGCGGGTCACGCCTTCTCCGAGCTCTCCGGCAATCTGGCTGGCACTGAGGCCTTCCATCCAGAGCTTCTTCAAAAGTTCGACGCGCTCGTCAGTCCAGCCCGCCGCTTGTGCTCCTGAAACCATCGTCAAAACAGAATCCTTCATTGTGCTGCCAAAAACGCTCTGGCAACTTTTAGAATCTACAGCTCGTATGTTGAGCGGGTCCGCCGCACGAGATGTCGTGCCCCCAACGCCTCGGAGATTACGCCATGGCAGGAATCAGGATCAAGAGTCGGGGGCGATTTTCCCCGTTTATTCATTGGTTAAGATTGTCCTAACAAACCTTGAGTCAAATCAGCGGCTTGGCTGTGTCTCATTGACTTTCATGGTCATTTTCGCCTAATTCCGATGGCGAAAACGCGCTGCCGAACGGCGCGTTTTTGTCTTTTGTGGCAGCTTTGCCACACAGGTCTTCAACGACTTTCCAAGAGAGGAATTTCATCATGTCTGCGCTCTATGGCACCTATGCCCGGTCCGATCTCGCCTTTGAGCGGGGCGAGGGCATGCGCCTATACGACCAGCATGGCCGAGATTACCTCGATTTCCATTCCGGGGTGGCCGTGAACGCACTCGGCCATGGCGATGCCCATCTCGTCAGCGCCCTCAAGGCAGCGGCCGACAAGGTCTGGCACACGGCCAATACCTTCACCATTCCCGAGCAGGAGCGGCTGGGCCAGCGACTGGTCGACGCGACTTTCGCCGATGCCGTGTTCTTTACCAATTCCGGCGCCGAGGCGCTCGAATGCGCCATCAAGACTGCCCGGCATTACTTCTGGGCCAAGGGCCAAGAAGACCGTTTCGAGGTGATCGCCTTCACCGGCTCCTTCCATGGCCGGACCCTGGGCACGATTGCCGCAGGCGGTAATCCCGATTACCTGCAGGGTTTCGGTCCCGCAGCGCCCGGGTTCAAGCATGCCAGCCCGGGTGACCTCGAGAGCGTCAAGGCGCTGATGAGCCCGCAGACCTGCGCCATCCTGATCGAGCCGGTCCAGGGCGAAGGCGGCGTGACGGCGATGAGCACCGAGTTCATGCAGGGCCTGCGTGAACTGTGCGATGAGAACGACCTGCTGCTGATCCTCGACGAAGTGCAGTGCGGCTTCGGCCGGACCGGGCGGTTCTTTGCCTTCGAATGGTCCGGCGTGACGCCGGACATCGTGGCCGTGGCCAAGGCCATCGGCGGCGGCTTTCCGCTCGGCGCCTGCCTTGCCAAGGGCGATGTGGCTGCGTCCATGGTCCCCGGTACCCACGGCTCGACCTATGGCGGCAATCCGCTGGCAACTGCCGTCGGCAATGCCGTGCTCGATCGGATTCTGGCGCCTGGCTTCCTGAACCAGGTCAATGCCATGGGGCAGAAACTGACCTGGCATCTGCAGCAACTGGCGCAGAAATATCCCGACCACGTGCTCGAACTGCGCGGCAAGGGTCTGCTTTCCGGCATCAAGATCGCGACGCCGGTGCGCGACATGGTTTCCCGCCTCAGGGACAATCACGGTCTGCTCACCATGAGCGCGGGCGAGAACGTGCTGCGCCTCCTGCCGCCGTTGATCGTGTCCGAGGCCGATATCGAAGAGGCGATCGAAAAGATCGGCGCCGCCTTCGAAGCCATCGACGCCGAAACCGCCACGCCGGCCGAAGGGTCCTGATGTATCTGACCTTCTACCATTTCGGACGCCGCCGAAGCTTCTGACAGGATTTGTTAGCCGTCATCAGTCATGCTGGCGGCATTGATCCCAATTCGTGAAGCGTCAATAAAAGGAGCCCGGCCATGAAGACCGGCACCCCAAGGCATTTTCTGTCCATCGACGATTTCTCCTATGCCGAACTGCGCGGCATGCTCGACCAGGCCGGCGCCCTCAAGGCGCGCCTCAAGGACGGCGATCGTCCCAAATTGCTCGACGGCAAGGTCCTCGCCATGATCTTCGAGCGCCAGTCTACCCGCACCCGCGTCAGTTTCGACGTCGGCATGCGCCAGCTGGGCGGCGAAACCATCATGCTGTCCGGCCAGGAAATGCAGCTCAGCCGCGAGGAAACCTTGGCCGATACCGCCCAGGTGATGAGCCGCTATGTCGATGCGATCATGATCCGCATCCTCAGCCACGCCGATCTGCTCGATCTGGCGGAGAACGCCACCGTGCCGGTGATCAACGGCCTGACGCGGCGCGCCCATCCCTGCCAGATCATGGCCGACCTCATGACATTCGAGGAACATCGCGGCGATATTTCCGGCGCCAAGGTCGCCTGGGTCGGAGACAGCAACAATGTGCTGCATTCCTGGGTCAATGCGGCCGAATTGTTCGGTTGCGAGCTGACCATTGCAACGCCCGAGGAATATAGCCCCGAAAAGGACCTCATGGACGACATCCGCCGGGCCGGCAACGCCGTCAGGCTGATCGAGGATCCGCGCGAAGCCGTCGAGGGCGCAGACCTGGTTATCACCGATACCTGGGTGTCGATGGGCGACGTCGACGCCGCCGAGCGCCGTCGGGTCTTGAAACCCTATCAGGTCAACACCAATTTGATGGCCTTGGCGAACAAGGACGCCCTGTTCATGCACTGCCTGCCCGCCCATCGAGGCGACGAGGTGACCGACGAGGTGATCGACGGGCCTCAATCGGTAGTGTTCGACGAGGCCGAAAATCGCCTCCATGCCCAGAAAGCCGTTTTGTGCTGGGCCTTTGGAATAGAGACGAACTGACGCTTGGCCTTGTGCGGTTTTCTGGCGGCGCCCTTCCTCCCGGATTGGCGCCGCTGGTTTGCACATTGCCCGGCTGGCGCGTCGCGATTGCGGAGGCTAGCCTAAGGAAAGACCAAGACATGACCACGGAACCGACCATGACCGAGAACCTGCTCTCCGCCCTGGGCCTTGACCGCCCCGAGTCCGGGGACGATGCCGTGGTGCCGTTCACGCTCGACAAGCTCGATACCCGCGGCCGCGTCGTGCGCCTCGGCGCAGCGCTCGACACCATCCTGTCCCGCCACGATTATCCGCTGCCGGTCGCCCGCCTCTTGGGCGAGGCGGTGGTGTTGTCGGCGCTGATCGGATCGTCGCTCAAGTTCGAGGGTCGTTTCATCCTCCAGACCCAGACGGATGGCCCTGTGAACCTGATCGTCGTGGACTTCGACGCGCCCGACGGCATGCGCGGCTATGCCCGCTTCGACCAGGATGCCTTGGTCAAGGCTGCCGAGTCCGGCAAGACCAGCCCGGCGGACCTGTTGGGCAATGGCCATCTCGCCTTGACCATCGACCAGGGCCAGCATATGGAGCGCTACCAGGGCATTGTCGCCCTGCAGGGCAATTCGCTCGAAGAGGTCGCGCATACCTATTTCATGCAGTCCGAGCAGATTCCGACCCAGGTGCGCATGGCCGTCGCGCAGATGAGCACCAAGGGAGACCATCGCCCCCGCTGGCGCGCCGGTGGCCTGCTGATCCAGCACCTGCCGGCCAGCGGCATGGGCGTCATGGCCGATCTGCCGGGCAATGGCGATTTCAACGATCCGGCCATGGCCGATCCCGATTTCGTCGAAGCCGATGGCTGGTCGGAGGCCAAGGCGCTGCTGGGCACGGTGGGCGATCTTGAGCTGGCAGACCCCGATCTGTCGCCCGAGCGGTTGCTGTTCCGGCTTTACCATGAGACCGGCGTCCGGGTGTTTCCACCCCAGACCCTGGAAGAGCGCTGCACCTGCTCGGTCGATCGCATCGAGGACATGCTGGCCAACAGCTTCTCGGACGAAGAGCGCCAGGAAATGGCCGTGGACGGCGAAATCGAGGTGGTGTGCGAATTCTGCTCCAGCGCCTATCGATTCAATCCTCACCAGTTCCAGAACTGACCCGTCCTGGCAGTGTCTTTTTCCGGCACTGCCAGTGACTTGCCAATAGACCGACAAATGGGCAGACTGCCTGCGTTCTGACGGCGCGGGGGGTGCCGACATGGCTGCCGGCCTGAAGCCGAGCATCGAGGGCGATCCGTTCCGGACCAGTGCCGCTGACCTGTTGGCACCGGTTCATCCCGCCTGCCCTTGCGAACCTGTCACCAGAGAGCTGCGCTTGGACCTGCGCGCGAGACGGCGTCGAGGCAGGTCATGTCGGACACGCTGAGCCTCATGACGGCATTGATCGGTGCCGACGGTGATCCACAAGATGCGTCCGCTCTTTTGGACGAGGCTTTGCTGGCCGAGGTCGACCCGCTGCATTTTTGTGCCCTCTATCTGCGGCTGGATCCGGCACTTGTCATGGAGCGGGCAGCGGCGTGGCTGGGCCTGGCCTTCTACGCCACCCTGCCGCCTCTGGCGCTGCCAACGCTCGCCCCGACCCGGCTCGAGGTTCTCGCAGAGGTGCGGATGTTTCGCATGCGCATGGCGGGCACCGAAATCGCCTTTGCGGCACCGGATTTTTTCGGGCTGCTGCGTCTGCGCAAGGTTTATGAAAGTAATCCGGAACTGCGCCGCCATGTCTGCATCGTGCCGCAGGCCCTGCTGGGCGACTTGCTGGTCCAGGCTGCCGAGGAGGCGCTGGTCGATGGGGCGCGGCAGACGCTGGCCAAATCCTGGCCGCATGCAGCCGCCCAGCTCGACCTGACCCGCCCAGTGCGGTGGAGCTTTGCCATCGGCCTGATGCTGCTTGTGGTGATGGCGCTGCTGGCGCCCCTGGCCGAAGAAATGCTGCTGCTGCCGATCTGGGTGCTTCTGGTGGTCGCGCCGATCCTCTTGCGGATGGCCATGCTGCTGACACCGAATACGCCCCCCTTTGTGGCCCCTAAAGGCGGCTTCGAAGACGACTTGCCGCTCTATACCATTCTCGTCCCCCTGCGCGACGAGGCCAATATGGTGGGCCAGCTCTGCGTCAGCCTGGGTCGCCTCGATTACCCGCGCGAGAAGCTCGAAATCCTCTTCGTGGTGGAGAGCCGCTCACCCGATACGATTGCCGCCGTGCGCGAGCGCCTCCATGATGCAAGGTTCGGCCTTGTCGTGGTGCCCGATGCGCCGCCACGAACCAAGCCGAAGGCGCTCAACTTTGCGTTGCCGCTTTGCCGCGGCGAGTTCGTCGTTGTCTTCGATGCCGAAGACCGGCCCGAGCCTGGGCAATTGCGGCAGGTGGTGGCCCAGTTCCGGCAGCAGCCGGACGTCCACTGCATCCAGGCTCGCCTGGTCATCGGCAATGGCACGCAAGGGCCGCTGGCGGCTCTGTTTGCCGGCGATTATGCGGGTCTCTTCACCGTTACCCTGCCGGCGCTGGCCCGCTGGGGCGCGGTCATGCCGCTGGGTGGCACGTCCAACCATTTCCGGCTGGCGACCCTTCGGGAGCTCGGTGGCTGGGATGGCTTCAACGTGACCGAGGATGCCGACCTGGGCGTTCGGCTGGCGCGCCGCACCCTGCGCACCGCGACCAGCGCCAGCGTGACTTACGAGGATGCGCCCACCAATCTCAAGGTCTGGCTGGGACAGCGCACCCGGTGGATGAAGGGTTGGCTTCAGACCTTCGCGGTTCACAATCGCCGGCCGCGACGCTTGCTGGCCGATCTGGGATGGCGGGCCTTCTGCCTGTTTCAGGTGACGATCCTGGGCATGGTGCTGGCGCCCTTACTGCACACCGCCTTTGCCGGGATGCTCGCCTTTCGGTTGATCACCGGGACGCCATCCGAGCCCGTCACCAGCTCTTGGGCACTGGCGTGCCTCGTCATTTTTGCCTGTGGCTATGGTCTTGCCAGCGCCACCAATTTCATCGGTCTATCGCGGACCGCGCAATCCGGACTCGGCGTGGTGCAACTGCTTCTGCCGGTTTATTGGCTCCTGGTGGCCTTTGCCACGCTGCGGGCCATGGTCGAATTTCTCCATCGCCCCTTCCATTGGTGGAAGACACCCCACCAGGTGACCCGGCCGCCGCAACCCAGACCGCCTCGGGATCAAAGGCCTGTTGCCGTTCCGAGTGCCGAATGATCGCAAGCGTCACCAATTAAGGAGGATGGCGGCGCTGATCATCGCCGCGATGGCACAGACCAGAAGAATCCAGCGATTGACACTCATCGACTTGCTCCTGTGTTAAGGCCGGCATCACTTGCCATCGTCAGCACTTTCGATGCCGTAGCGGCGCATTTTTTCCCATAAAGTGGTGCGGGAGACGCCCATCAGCCGGGCGGCGTCCTGCACCCGCCCGCCGGCTTGCTGCAAAACAGCTCTGATATGGCTGGCTTCGGCTCGCTCCCGCACGAGGCTGAGACTGAGATCGCTCTCTGGCGGCGCAAGATTTTCTACCGCATGGGCGATGCGGTCCGGCCAGAAGTCGCGCATGCGCACGCGGCCCTCCTCGCCCAGGGCGACCGCCCGCTCCACCCGGTTGACCAGTTCGCGGACATTGCCGCGCCACTTGTCGCTCAGCGCCAGGGCCAGAACATCGGCGTCCAGTTCTGGCACCGTGCGTCCCATGCGACGCGCTGTCTTGTTCAGCTGGTAGCGGACCAAAGGCTCGATTTCGGCAGGGCGCGAGCGCAGCGGCGGCATGTCGAGCGTCACGACATTGATCCGGAAAAACAGGTCCTCGCGAAAGGCGCCCTGCGCCACGGCCTTGGGAAGATCGGCATTCGTGGCAAAAACGAAGCGGGCCGGGGTGGTGAGCGTCTCCGTACCACCCAGGCGCCGGAATTCGCGCATCTCAATGAGACGCAGGAGCTTGGCCTGAAGCACCGGGCCGATCTCGGCCACTTCGTCGAGGAAGAGCGTTCCGTCGCCCGCTTGCTCGACGAGGCCCGGCTGGCGGGCGACGGCCCCCGTAAAGGCGCCTTTTTCGTGGCCGAACAGCGCATCGTCGAAAAGGCTTTCGGGGATGCTGGCACAATTGAGCGCCACAAAAGGCTTGCTGGCTCGCGCGCCGCTGGCATGGAGATAGCGCGCCGCAACGTCCTTGCCGGTCCCCGTTTCGCCCTGGATCAGCACCGGCACGTCAAGGTCCGCCACCCGGTCGAGCGTGCGCCGGATGTCCAGCGTCGCCGGGGAAAGACCGAAACTGGCAAAGGGGTCGGTGTCTTCGCGTAGGCTCTCACCGAGAATGAAGCGTACCTTGTCGACCAGGGCATCGATATCGAAGGGCTTTTCGACATAATCCCGAGCGCCGCGCTTGATCAGTCGAACGGCATCCTCGAGATCGGCAAAGGCCGTCATGAAAAGGGTCGGCACGACGCCATAGGCATCGAACAGCTCCGCCATCAGCGCGCCGCCATTGCCATCAGGCAACCTGATATCGGACAGGACGAGGTCGGCGGCATGGCCCGAAAGGGCGCCCCGCGCCTCGGCGATGGTGGTGAACCAGCTGACGCGAAAGCCCTCGAGCAGGAAGCGCTGCCGCAGCGATCGACCGAGAACCGGATCATCTTCCACAATGGCAATAAGGGGCTTGTCAGCCATTCTCCGGCCTTTCTTCATTGCCCGAATGTGAGAGGAACAGCACGCTGACCACGGTGCCCCGACCTACCGTGCTCTGCACCGAGACGGTGGCCCCCAGTTCGTCGGCCAGGGAATGCACGACCCAGAGGCCGAGGTCCCGGGAGCCCGCAAGCGTCCCGGCCAGCCCGGCTTCGAGATGCTGGCGCACCCCTTCGGGCATGCCACTGCCTTGGTCGCTAATCGCGATGCGCACACCGGCCTCTTCGGTGCGCGCGCTCACCTCCACCAGGCCGCCCGGAGGGCTGGCCTTGCAGGCATTGAGAAGGAGATTGACCAGCATCTGCCGTACGGCGTCGGCATCGGCCACGATGAGGGTATTGTCGGGAATATCCCAGCGCAGCTGCAGATCCCTTTGCTTGACCTGCGGGGAGATGATGAGGGCGAGGTCTGCGATGTCACTGCCGGTGATGATGCCGTCTCCGGGTCGACGCCGATATGTGGACAGCGTCACATCTGTCAGCCGCTGCAAGGCGTCGAGCCCGCCCTCGATGATGTCGAGCGTTTCATCGCGCACCGACTGGTCATGGCCGAAGCGGCGCAGGGTCGAAAAGGCATTGCGGATGCCGGCCAGCGGGTTGCGCACTTCATGAGCGAGCGTGGCCGCGAGCCTGGCCAGAACCTGATCGCGTTCCTGCTGGGCAAGCCGGCGGGCGATGCTGTCCCGGGATTTTTCGTCCTCTCGGCGTAACGCCAGAATGGTCTCGATCTCGAGGATTTCCGAGCTCAGATATTGCCCGGACAGAACATCGGCGTTGCTGGTGCCACCCTCGGCCAGCCGGTTTGCCAGCGCGACCAGCGGCGAGATCGCGGCCCGGGCCAGAAGATAGGCCGCACCCGCAATGGCCAGCGCTACGAGCAGGCTCAACCCCAGCGCGGCCTGGTGCACAGCTTCGTTGGCCGCGGCCAGCGCGCTGGTGTCGAAAATGCCGCTGATGGCAAAAAGGCTCGGCCCGTCTCCATAAACGTTGGTCAGAACCCCCCGCGCATTGTCGCGAAGGACAAAGGGTGAGCCGCGCCCGACCTCCAGAGCCGCGAGGAGGTCGCCGCGCAACGACTCGGTCGCAGTCTCGGGAATGGCGAGCACATTGATGCCGTCGGCATTGCGCCAGGCCACGGCCAGCGCCTCTTCCTGCAGCACGGTCTTAAAGGACAGGGCAGACGTCAGCGCGTCGGTGAAGGCGCTTTCGGACAGCGAGGGGCTATTGGCGAAATGCCCGGCTGTTGCATCGAGAAAGACCTGCGCCTTGTCGGCGACGAATTCGGTGTTTTGTCGATTGACGAGATCAGCCGTGAGCCAGGAAATGGTCAGCGTCACCACGAACACGACCAGTGATAGCGCCAGAGGCATGATCGTCGTCAGGCGCAGGGACGGAAACCCGAACCAATTGCCGCGGCCCTTTGGGCCAGCGGCTGGGAATTTGCCGACGGGGGCGGGGGCAGAGGCTGCGTTCGGATCGGGCATGATGCCAATCTAGCCCGCTTTGGGCGTCGACGGAACGACCAGCACATCTCCTGTCCAATTCGGTGCCAGTCGATCATGCCAGGACTGGCCATACCAGTCCGCCCGCTTGGGGCTTGGCAGCGTCGTTGTCACAAGCGCATCGGCATCCGCACCCCCCGCGGGGAGTGGCGCATTGGGGGCCGCGTCGAGGAGGCGGTCATCGAGTGTAGCGCCATGCCGCTCGGCAATGACGGCAAAGACATCCCGCCGTGCCAAGCCACCCCGATTGATCAGCACGAGGCGTGGTGCGACCCAGATACGGGTGCGCAAGGCCCAGTCGAGACCTTCGGCAATCTCCAGGCTGCCATCGTCCTCGATCAGGATGGTGGGGCTCCTGGGGACAGTGTCGCGGTGGACAAACAGCACGCTGCCGGCATGATGGTCGGGCAGTTTCAACAGCCCTTCCGGTCGGCCCGTGGCGCCGGGCGTCGGCAGGTCGACGCCGTGATGGCACCAGCCGTGGCTGGGCAGGATCAGCAGCGAGGCGCGGTCCGAGCCCGTTGGGATGAGCTTGAGCGGGTCACCTTCCTCATAGGACAAGGTGAAGAAGGATCGCTTCTTGGGCAGCGTCGCTTCCAGTTCCTCGATAGCCAGAGACAGCTTTTCGCGCACTTTCGAACGGGCCCGCTGCGGATCGGAGGTTGCTTGCAGGAAGGCCTCGTCGATGACGGCAATGGCCTTGAGCGGCACCTTGGCCAGGTTGCGGATGGCGATTGCCCGGCGCAGAGCGGGCGCAATGTCGGGAGCCATCACGCCAAGACGCACCTCGCTGAGATCGGCAATGACCTCGGGCGCGACCGAGGCGGTTTCCCGGCGCGATGAGAGGGGGCTATAGGCCACGAATTGCGTCCGCGCTTCGAGTGGCACATCCTGGCGTTCAAGGACGCCGAGGAGCGCATTGCGTCCGGCGATCAGTCGCAGGGGTGCGCCGGACACATAGGCTGCCCGGCCCAACAGATGGGCGGCCACCGGCACGGTGAGCAGCATGAAGACAATGGCCATGCTGCCGATGGCGGCGGTGCCTTCTCCCAGGAGGATCATGGCGCCGAGCACCGCGAAGATTGCGCCCAGCGTTCCGGCTTTGGTGGAGGCATGCATGCGTTGCAACGCATCGGGAAAACGCAGGACGCCTATGGCAGCGGCGATGACGAAGCCGACGCCCAGGGCCAGCATCAAAAGGCCCAGAAACTGCATGGCCCAGGTCATTGCTTGTTCCCTCCCTTGCGTTCGAGAAAGGCGGCCAGCGCGCAGGTGCCCACAAAGCCGAACACGGCAACGCCAAAGGCGACATCGAGAAATTCACGCCGCCCGGTCACGACCGAGGTCAGAGCGGCCATGGCCACGGCAATGCCGGTCAACATGTCGAGCGCCACGAAGCGGTCGGCGATCCCGGGACCACGCAGCATTCGCAAAAAGGTGAGCACCAGGGGCGCACACAGCACGAGCAGCAATCCAAAGCTGCCCAGCGTCACAAGGCCATCCTGCCCCATCATGGCGTTCCCTCCATGCGCAGAACCCATTTCTCGAAGCTGGTCTTGATCGAGCGGATCACGTCTTCCTCGTCGAGCGTATCGAGGGCGTGGATATAGAGGATGCTGCCGTCCTCGCTCGTATGCAGCGACGTGGTGCCCGGCGTCAGCGACACCAGATTGGCAACGATGCTGACCCCCAGTCGTGTCCGCAGCTTCAGCGGCACCGCCACGATGGCCGGTTGCACGTCGATCTTCCTGGCAAAGGCGGTGCGGGCGACGATGATGGAGGAGAGCAGCAATTCCCGCACGAATATTCCCGCGAGGACCAGTGCAGCCCAGAGCCGGGGCATCGGACCTGTTCGGCGATCTGTCATGACGCATCTCCGCTTTCGGGGGAAAGGGCCGTACCCAGCACGGCATCGATGTAACTTGACGGGTCGAGCAGCGCCGCGGCCGCTGCCTCGGCGTAAACGACGAAGGGTTCTGGCGAAAAGCCGATGACGAGGGTCAAAAGCCCCAATCCCGCCATGGGCAGCAGCATCAGCACGGGCACGCGCCGCGGCTTCTTCCGCTGCACCGGCGGCGCTTTCCAGAACGCTTCCACCCAGATCTTGGACATGGAAAAGACGGTCAGCAGACCCACCACCAGACCGATGCCGGCCAGCCAATGCGCTTCAGCGGCGAAGGCTGCGTCGATGACCATGAACTTGGCCCAGAAGCCGGAAAGCGGGGGGATGCCGGCCAGGGACAGGGCAGGAACGGCAAAGAGCAGGGCCAATAGTGGATGGCTGGCCATCAGTCCGCCGGCCCGGCGCAGGTCATAGGTCCCGCTGGCGCGGTAGATTGCTCCCGCTGCCAGGAACAGATTGGCTTTCACGATGATATGGTGGACGATGTAGAACACCGCGCCCGCCATGGCAGCCGGTGTCGCCAGCGCCAGCCCCAGCATCATGTAGCCGATCTGGCTGACGATGTGGAACGAGAGGATGCGCCTGATGTCCCATTGCACGGCGGCGCCGAACACGCCAAACAGCATGGTGCCGGCGGCCATGACGGCAACGACCTCGCGTACGCCGCCGTCCTCGACCGAGAACAGCAGGGTAAAGACGCGGAAGCTGGCATAGACGCCCACTTTGGTGATGAGGCCGGCAAAGATCGCCGACACGACGATGGAAGCCGTGTGGTAGGAGGCCGGCAGCCAGAAGAAGAGCGGGAAATACCCCGCCTTGATGCCGAAGGCGACGAGGAACAGCGCCGCCACCAGCCCCAAAGCCGCAGACGGCTCGGCATCGGCCAGCACAAGCCCGAGATCGGCCATGTTGAGCGTGCCGGTCGCGCCATAAAGGATGCCGACGGCCAGAAGAAAGAGCAGTGTGCCAAGCAGGTTGAGCACCGCATATTTGATCGTGCCGTCGAGCTGGGCGCGGGTCCGGTCGATGGCCAGAAGGCCCATTGCCGTGATCAGCATGATCTCGAACCAGACATAGAGATTGAAGACGTCGCCGGTGAGGAACGCGCCGGCGACAGCCGCGATCATGCCCAGGTAAAGCGGATGAAAACCGGCATGTTCCTGCCGGCGCCTGATGTCGGCGAAGCCGAACACGATGATCGAGAAGGCCAGGATGGCCGTGATCAGCGCCATGGCCGCGCCGAGGCGATCGGCGACGAAGACAATGCCGAACGGCACGGGCCAGCCGCCGAAGGCAATCATCTGCGTGCCATTCTGCTCGACCTGAACCAGAAGCAGAATGCTCGCTGCGAGCATGAGCGCGAGGGCGAGAAGGCTGATGCCGCGCTGGATCGCCGGGCGATGCCAGGCCAGCGCGCAGAGGGCGGCAGCGGCCAGGGGGATAATGACCGGCCAGGTCAGGGCTTGGGAGGCGAGCAGGTTCATTTGCCAGCCTCCTTGTCATAGGGCGAGCCGAGCGCCTCGGCGGATCCGAGGTCGCGCTGGTCAAGCGTGCCGCTGGTGCGGAAGGTCTGCAGCGCCAGGGCGGCAGCGAAGGCGACCAGCGAGAAGCCGATGACGATCGCGGTCAGCACCAGCGCCTGCGGCAGCGGATTGGCAGCATCGGCCACAAGCGTATAAGCACCGGTTTCGATCAATGGCGGCGGGTTGGGGCCGATACGCCCGGCCAGGAATATGACGAGGTTCACCCCGGCCGACATCAGCATGACGCCGAGCAGGATGCGCATCGTGTGACGCGAGAGCAGCATATAGATGCCGCAGCCCATGATGGCTGCGATGCCGGCAGCGAAGATAAGGGTCACGGTGCATCCTCATAAAGACGAAAAACCAGGGCCAGCATGCCGCCCAGCACCACCAGATAAACCCCGATATCGAAGACCATGGTCGTGCCCAGCTTGAAGCCGTTGGGAAAGAACACCCATTGATGAGCGAGATAGGAGCCGTCGACCCAGAGGCCCGGCAAACCACTGATAAAGCCGAGGAACACGCCCAGTCCCGCCAGGCTCATGGGATGGATGCGCAGGAGGGCGCGGGCTTTGGGCACGCCTTCGGCAAGGGCGATGACCGCCAGGGCCATGGCGGCGACGAGCCCACCGACAAAGCCGCCTCCCGGCTCGTCGTGACCCCTCCACAGGATAAAGATCGACGCTGCCAGCATGAGGCCGAACAGGATGCGGGCGCTCGAGGTGAAGATGAGCGAGTTCATGGGCTAGCCTTTCCGGTCGACGCGACGGCGGCGCAGCAAGGCCCAGGCGCCCATCGTGGCGAAGGCCACCACGGCGATTTCGCCCAGCGTATCGAGCGCGCGGTAATCGACGATGATGACGTTGACGACATTGTGCCCCTGCGCCTCGGTATAGCTGGTCGCGCCGTAGAACGCGGAAATGCGGGGGTCGAAGGGGATGGCCAGCATCGCCACGAGGCCGATGAACACCACCACCGAAAAGCTCAGGGCGATGACCGCGTCCAGCTTGCGCTCTCCCGGCTTGCGGGTCGGCTCGGTCGTCGTCGGCAGGCGCAGGAGCACTGCCATGATCACCACGAGCACCAGCGTTTCGACGGCAAACTGGGTGAGGGCCAGATCAGGCGCACCGTTGAGCACGAAGAGCAGGGCCGAGCCATAGCCGACAATGCCCACCCCGATCAGCGCCGCTACCAGCGAGCGAACCCGGGTCGCGACCAGGGCGCCGACCAACCCGGCCGCCAGCAGCAGGGTCGGAACAGGCAGGACCGGATCCAGCGGGGCCATCGCAAATTGTCCGGTGTGCCACAAGACCCAGGCACAGGTTGCGAGCAGGGTCAGCATCACCAGCACCGAATAATGGCGCTGGTCGCCATTCTGCAGCCACCGGGTGGCCGCACGGGCGAGAGAAAGAATGGCCTCGACGACGCGATAATAGAGGCGGTCGGCATCGAGACGTTGCGACCAGCCTGAGGCCCGGATGCCATCGTGCAGAGCATCCCATTTCCACGCCAGGACAGCGCCCAGCCCGATGGCTGCCATGCTGAGAAACAGCATGGGCGTGATGCCGTGCCAGAGCGAGAAGCTGGTATCGATTGGCGCGCCGTAAAGCGCCGTCGCGGCAGGCCCGACGAGGTGCCGGGTAATGAGGCCGGGCACGAGCCCCATGATAATGCCGGTCACCCCCAGCAGCAGCGGTCCGAACAGCAGGCCCGGCGTCTCGCCATGATGCACGTGGCTGATCTTGTCTCGGCCCAGGAAAAAGGGCCGCAGCGAGACGACGCCTGCCACCGAAACCATGATGCCGTTGACCAGCACAGCGATGATCACCGGAACGACGTTCCAGCCGCTTTCGAGCTGCGCCTCGAACAGATATTCCTTTGAGATGAAGCCGATGAAGGGCGGCAGGCCAGCCATGGAGAAGCTGGCCAGCACCGCGGCGGCGGCCGTAAACGGCAGGAAGCGCACCAGTCCGCCCAGCTTGCGCAATTCGGCGATATGGGTGGCATGGATTGCCGTGCCGGCGCAGAAGAACAGGGCGGCCTTGTAAAGTGCGTGCGCCAGGATAAAGCCTGCCGTGGCGACCGCTGCGACCTCGCCGTCGAGCCCGATCAGCATGACCAGGATGCCGAGGGACGCAACGGTCGATTGCGCCAGGATTGCCTTGTAGCCGGTCGCCCGCAGGGCATTGAGCGCCGCAATGGACATCGTCAATGAGCCAAAGATGACCAATGTTACGCCGAAGGCGGGGACTTGGGCGAAAGCCGCGTCGAACCGGCCGAGCAGGTAGATGCCCAGTTTCACCATCGTGGCCGAATGCAGATATGCCGATGCCGGCGTCGGCGCCGCCATGGCCTGTGGAAGCCAGAAATGGAACGGAAACTGTGCCGACTTGGTAAAGGCGCCCAGAAGCAGCAGCACGACGATGGCCACCAGATAAGGGCTTTCGGCGATGCGGTCGGCGCTGCCGGCCACGGCGCTGAGGCTGAAGGTGCCAAGATCCAGCCCGATCAGCAGGATGGCACCGAAAAGCGCCAGGCCCCCGCCCGCCGTGATCAACAGCGATTGCAGCGCCGCCCGGCGCGCTTCGACCTTGCGGGCCTCGAAGCCGATCAACATGAAGGAGGTAAGGCTCGTGGCTTCCCAGAAGACGAACATGACGATGAGGTTGTCCGAAAGGACGGTGCCCAGCATGGCCGTCATGAAAATCAGGATGAGGAGGATGAAGCGGGCGCGCGTCTTGGCGGGCGCATCCGCGAAATAGGCCCCGGCATAAAGGGTGACCAATGTACCGATACCGGTGATCAGGAGACCGAAGAGATAGGAAAAGCCGTCAAGCCGCAAGGCGAGGACGACGCCCAGTGAGGGCACCCAGTCCAGCGCCTCGGTGACGACGCCACCATTGGTGATGTCTGCCCAATGCGCCAGCAGGCCGAAAAAGAGTGTTGCGGGAATGGCGACCGGCAGAAGCCGCCCAAGAGGCCCGGCCAGCGCGGATAGCCGCCAGCCCACCAAGCTGCCCACGGCAGACAGGATCAGCACTGTGAGAAGAGACACGACAGACAACCTCCGCAATTCGCGGATACCGTCGCAAGCCTCGTGCCAGAAAAAAATTGAGCAAAATCAAAGGTGCGGGCAAAGAGCCGGTCCGCTTATCCGAACCGGACACCCCATGCGTTCGGTTTTCCGAACGCTCTGTGCGCAAGCATTGCCAGCCAACCGAGCTGCCGCGCTCGTCGCCAGACCAAGGGTAATGTAAAGACTTGTCGGGGCGAAATTGGAGCGGGTGAAGGGAATCGAACCCTCGTCGTAAGCTTGGGAAGCTTCTGCTCTACCATTGAGCTACACCCGCCTGGCGCTGGTCCAGGGTGCTGGTCGGTTGCAACCAGCCCGGCGATAGATGCTGGAAATCAAAGGGGGCGTCAAGGTGCTCCGCGCATCTGCGCCGGCTAGAGCCTTATACTGGCATTCATGAAATAGCGCTCGAAGAGCG
The DNA here is from genome assembly GCF_000969445.1 of Devosia chinhatensis. Classification (NCBI taxonomy): domain Bacteria; kingdom Pseudomonadati; phylum Pseudomonadota; class Alphaproteobacteria; order Hyphomicrobiales; family Devosiaceae; genus Devosia; species Devosia chinhatensis. Next base: position 1,246,758 of record NZ_JZEY01000061.1, read on the forward strand.
GGCTGGCCGCGGCGCCCAATGCCCGGGCATTTCCGCCCACCGCGCCGGCCTCGATGCGGGGGGCGATGAGGCCGCGCATGTCCTGGTTGACGAGATAACGCCGCGTGCGCTCGACGAGGTCGTGCTTGACCATTTCGGGAAAGGCGCCATCGATCAGGATGGCCTCGAAATCGATCACGGCGCAGACGGAAAGGCTGGCCCGGGCCAGTTCCTGTGCCGTCCGCCCGAGCCAAGGATCGACGAACCGGGAAAACCGGCTCCAGTCCTGCGGCTGCGCCCAAAGATCGCGTGGGTCGTGGCCGTTCTCGGCCAGGCGCGCCTCGAGCAGGTGGATCGAGGCGGTGTCGATCAATTGCTGGCTTTCCCCTTGTGGGCCGAAACTGCGCAACGACCCCAGAGCGCCGGCATTGCCGTGATGGCCCTGATAGACCGAATGATTGAGGACGATGCCGCCGCCAATAAAGGCACCGATGAAGAAATAGGCGTAATCACGAAACTCCTTGCCGCGCCCATAGATCTGTTCGGCCTGGCAGCCAGCGGTAGCGTCATTGACCATGCTGACCGGCAGGTCGGTAAATTTTGCCAGCTCGGCGACGAAGTCGACATCCTTCCAGGAAACGAAATCGTCGGATGGAGGGCCCACCAATTCGTTCCAGCGCCAGAGCTCGAACGGCAGGCCGATGCCGATACCGCAGATGCGCTGGCGTTCTGTGGGGCTGCATGCCGCAAGGATGGTCTTGAGCCCTTCTTGGAGAAAGGTAAAGATCGGGCCGGGCAGGGGATATTCGTAGGTCAGCTGCAATTCCTGCCGAACCGTGCCGCGAAAATCGGCAAGCAGCAGCACCGCGCTGCGCCGCCCGATCTTGCAGCCCAGGGAGAGCACGCCATTTTCTGCCAGATGCATGGGCACGGAAGGCTTACCCACCTTCCCCTTGATCGGGGTGCCGCGCTCGAGCAGCCCTTCGGCCTCCATTTCGCGCAGGATGATCGAGATGGTCTGTGGAGACAGGTTTGCGAGCCGCGCCAATTCGCTGCCGGCGGTCGGGCCATTGCGCTGCAGCAGGGTCAGCAGCAGACGTTCATTATAGTCGCGAACCCCACTTTGGTTCACGCCCCCGCTCAGCGATCGGATGACTGCATTGTCCATGGCGCGCACCATAATCAAGGCTATGCCATCACGGAAGATAGCCCGCCTGAAATAAATAAATAAACTAGATTTATATATTGACGAGGCCTGGAATCCGTTTCACGATATGGGCGTGCAATCAAGCAAGCCGGTGTCAGGCCGAGGGGGAAGGAGCCCTTTCTGAACTGCCGGACCAGGGAGAGAGAACATGAAAAAGCTGCTTTTGGGCACGGCCTTGTGCCTGGCTGCCATGACGCCTGCGGCAATGGCCCAGGATGTGAGCGCCTGCCTCATCACCAAGGCCGATACCAATCCGTTTTTCGTCAAGATGAAGGAAGGCGCCGAGGCCAAGGCTGCCGAGCTGGGCGTGACGCTCAAGTCCTATGCCGGCAAGATCGACGGCGATCATGAAACCCAGGTGGCGGCCATCGAAACCTGCATCGCTGATGGCGCCAAGGGCATTCTGATAACGGCCTCGGATACCTCTGCAATCGTGCAATCGGTGCAGCAGGCCCGCGACGCCGGCCTCGTCGTCATCGCACTCGATACGCCCCTCACGCCGATCGATGCCGCCGATGCCACCTTTGCCACCGACAATTTTCTGGCCGGTGAACTGATCGGAAAGTGGGCCGCCGCCAAGATGGGCGCGGAAGCTGCCAATGCCAAGATCGCCATGCTGGACCTGGCGGTCAGCCAGCCCAGCGTCGACGTCTTGCGCGACCAGGGGTTCCTCACAGGCTTTGGCATCGACGTCGCCGATCCCAACAAGTGGGGCGATGAAACCGATCCACGCATCGTCGGCCATGACGTGACCGCGGGGAACGAGGAGGGTGGCCGCAAGGCGATGGAAAACCTGCTCGCCAAAGACCCGATGATCAACCTCGTCTATACGATCAATGAGCCCTCCGCTGCCGGTGCCTACGAGGCCCTGAAGTCGATCGGCCGGGAGAATGACGTCACCATCGTTTCCGTCGACGGCGGCTGCCCCGGCGTCGCCAATGTGAAGGACGGCGTGATCGGCGCTACCTCCCAGCAATATCCCCTGCAGATGGCGGCACTCGGCGTCGAGGCGATCAAGGCCTGGGCCGATAGCGGCGCCAAGCCCGAACCAACCCCCGGCAAGGACTTCTTCGACACCGGCGTCAAGCTTGTGACCGATACGCCGGCCGATGGCGTCGAGTCCATCGACAGCGCCGAAGGCACCAATCTCTGCTGGGGCTAGGCCTCGCATAGACCCAGATCACGGCGGGGGCGGCAGCACAGTTGCCCCCGCGTTCATCCCCAGGGGAGGTAGGCCCATGTCGAACCCGTCCGAGGCCGAGCAGGGCCTCACGAGGCGCAGCGAAAGCATTGCCAGTTTCGATCATCAGATGACCCTATTGTCGCGTGTCCAGCATGCGCTGCATTCGAACCCGGCGCTGGTCCCGCTCATCGTCCTCGTATTTTCGGTCATTGTCTTCGGAGCCCTTCTGGGCACCAAGTTCTTCTCGTCCTTTGCCATGACGCTGATCCTCCAGCAGGTGGCCATTGTCGGCATCGTCGGCGCGGCCCAGTCTCTGGTGATCCTTACCGCCGGCATCGATCTGTCCGTGGGCGCGATCATGGTGCTCAGCTCGGTGATCATGGGCCAGTTCACTTTCCGCCTGGGCATGCCGCCGGCTGTTGCCATTGCCTGCGGCCTCGTGGTCGGTACCTTCATCGGGTTCGTCAACGGCTGGCTCATCGCGCGGGTGAAGCTGCCTCCGTTCATCGTCACTCTGGGTATCTGGCAAATCGCTCTTGCCACCAACTTCCTCTATTCGGGCAACGAAACCATCCGCGCCCAGGAAATCGAGACCCAGGCCCCATTGCTGCAGTTTTTCGGCAAGTCCTTCACCCTGGGCGGCGCGGTGTTCACCTATGGGGTGATCTTCTTCATCGTGCTGGTGCTGGTCCTGGCCTATGTGCTGCGTCACACCGCATGGGGGCGCCATGTCTATGCCGTGGGGGACGATCCGGATGCAGCCGCGCTTTCCGGCGTCAACACCAAGCGCATCCTCATTTCGGTCTATATGCTGTCCGGCCTCATCTGCGCCTTTGCCGGCTGGGTCCTGATCGGCCGCATCGGTTCCGTGTCGCCGACATCGGGGCAATCGGCCAATATCGAATCCATTACGGCCGTGGTGATCGGGGGCATTTCGCTGTTCGGCGGGCGCGGTTCGATCATGGGCATGTTCTTCGGCGCGCTCATCGTGGGTGTCTTCTCGCTTGGCCTGCGCCTGATGGGCGCCGACGCGCAATGGACTTACCTGCTCATCGGCGCCCTCATCATTGCCGCCGTTGCCATCGATCAGTGGATCAGAAAGGTGTCTGCCTGATGGAACCCATTCTTTCCGCCCGCGCCCTCAACAAGCGCTATGGACGCGTGACTGCCCTCGACAATTGCGACTTCGACCTGATGCCGGGGGAAATCCTCGCCGTCATCGGCGACAATGGCGCGGGCAAATCCTCCCTGATCAAGGCGCTGTCCGGCGCCATCAGGCCCGATAGCGGCGACATCTTTCTTGAAGGGCAAAAGATCGAGTTTTCCTCGCCAATCGATGCGCGACTGGCCGGGGTCGAAACCGTCTACCAGACGCTGGCCATGTCACCGGCCCTCTCGATCGCCGACAACATGTTCATGGGGCGGGAAATCCGCAAGCCTGGCTTCATGGGAAAGGTCTTGCGCCAGCTCGATCGTCCCGCCATGGAGCGCATTGCCCGCGAGAAGCTGTCCGAGCTGGGCCTGATGACCATTCAGAACATCAACCAGGCCGTCGAAACCCTCTCCGGCGGGCAACGGCAGGGCGTGGCGGTGGCGCGCGCCGCGGCCTTCGGTTCGAAAGTCATCATCCTCGACGAGCCCACCGCAGCACTCGGCGTCAAGGAATCCCGTCGCGTGCTCGATCTCATCCAGGACGTGCGGGCGCGGGGCATCCCCATCATCCTCATCAGTCACAACATGCCGCACGTTTTCGAGGTGGCCAATCGCATCCATGTGCATCGCCTGGGCCGGCGCCTCTGCGTGATCGATCCAAAGGATTATACGATGTCCGATGCCGTGGCATTCATGACCGGTGCCAAGAGCGCGCCGGGAGCCGCCATGGCAGCGTAAGGACAGGCGCCCGGCACTGTCCCCCCGCCGGGCGCCTCTCATTTAGTGACCAGCCATCGTCCTCTGCCTGATTCTTTGGTCAGGCTGAAAATGGCTTGAAATGCTTGGAAAGCTTGAGCGTTTGCGCCTGATAGTTCGAGCCCAAGTCTGATCCATAGAGACGATCCGGCGCCTCCGCGAGGTTCTCGTAAATCAGCCGGCCGATGATCTGGCCATGGCCCAGAAGGAAGGGCACTTCGCGGCTGCGCACCTCCAGCACGGCCCGGCTTCCGGTACCGCCTGCAGCCGAATGCCCAAAGCCGGGATCGAAGAAACCGGCATAATGGACGCGGAATTCCCCGACCAGCGGATCGAAGGGCACCATTTCCGCCGCATGGGTCGGCGGCACATGCACCGCCTCGAGGCTGACGAGGATGTAGAATTCGTCAGGGTCCAGGATCAGTTCGCTGCGGCCCCGCGCGTAAAGCGGCTCCCAGAAATCGAGCACGTCGAGCGCCGCCTTTTTGTCGACGTCCACCACGGCCGTGTGGCGCTTGGAGCGGAAGCCGATCAGCCCGTCCCGGCCTTGGCCCACGAGATCGATTGATAGCGCAACGCCATTATCCACCGGCTGCTCGCCGCCGATGACCAGCACGTCGCTGGCATGAAGCGCCTGATGCTCGCCGATGGAAAGCCGGCTGTCGCCGCCACGAAACCGCATCTGGCTCAGGCGCGATCCGGTCCGGACAAGGATCGGAAAGGTGCGCGGGCTGATTTCAAGATAGAGCGGACCGCTATAGCCTGAAGGCAATTGGTCAAAGCCCCGGGCGCGGTCGCCGATGACGCGGGTGAATACGTCCAGCCGGCCGGTCGAGCTTTTAGGATTTGCGGAGGCGCTCACACCCTCGGGCAGATCAAGGCGTTCCTCGAGCGGAACGAGATAGACGCAGCCGCGCTCGAGAACGGCGCCCTTGCTGAGGTCGATCTCATGCAGTTTGAGCGCCTCGATGCGCTCTGCCACCGAGTGGCTGGGTCCCGGCAGAAAGCTCGAGCGCACGCGAAAAGCGGTCTTGCCGAGCCGCAGGTCGAGGCTGGCCGGCTGGACCTGGTCGGCATCGAAGGCGCGATCGGCGCGAATGGCGCCCTGCTCATGCAGCTTTTCGATCAATCGCGCCGGAAAGACGCCTTTCGGCCAAGCTTCGCTCATGCAAATTACTCACGCTGGTCCTAGGCTTTCCCTAGCAAACCATAGCGATTGACGCCATGGCCTCGATGCCGTTAAATCCCTCCATTCAGTGGTGATTTGGCCGGTCGCTTGCAGCCACTTAAAACAAATAGCTAAAGACCGTTTGGAACCGGCCGCCACTCGCGTGCCGGTTTTTTGTTTGAAAGCGTGACCATGACAAAGACCAACAACCCCCTGAACGATCCCAAGAAGCTCTCTGCAGCGACACAGATGGTTCATGGCGGCGGCATGCGCTCAGGCTTCAACGAGACCAGCGAGGCGCTGTTTCTCAATTCGGGTTATTCCTATCCCAGCTCCGAGCACGCCGAATTACTGTTCCAGGGCAAGATTGCCGGGGGACATAATTACTCGCGATTTTCCAATCCGACGGTGGACATGTTTGAGGACCGCATGGCGCTTCTGGAGGGCGCAGAGGCCGGCAAGGCTTTCGCCTCCGGCATGTCTGCGGTCACCAATGCGGTGATGAGCCAGGTCAGGGCGGGCGATCATATCGTAGCCTCCCAGGCTTTGTTCGGCGGCTGCCGCTATGTCGTGGAAGACTTCGCACCGCGCTTCGGTGTCGCCTCGACCCTGGTGGACGGCCGCGACTCGGAGAACTTCGCCCGTGCCATGCAGCCCAATACCAAGCTCGTATTCATCGAGACGCCGACCAATCCGACGCTGGAGCTGGTCGATATCCGCGCCGTCGCCGACATTGCCCACGCCCATGGCGCCAAACTCATCGTCGACAATGTGTTTTCGACCGCGCTCTTTCAAAAGCCCTTGGAACTGGGGGCGGACCTCGTCACGTATTCGGCGACCAAGCATATCGATGGCCAGGGCCGCGTGCTGGGCGGCATCGTTCTGGGTTCCAAGGAGCTCATCGAAGGCGATGTGCATACCTTCCTTCGCCAGACCGGTGCGACGCTCAGCGCCTTCAATGCCTGGGTATTGCTCAAGGGCCTGGAAACCTACGCCCTACGCGTCGAGCGCATGACAGACACTGCCGAAAAAGTCGCGGCAGCGCTTTCCGGCCATCCGAAGATCGAGCGGGTCATCTACCCGCATGATCCAAACCATCCGCAGTATGAGCTGGCCAAGCGCCAGATGACGCGTGGTTCCACCCTACTCGCGATCGACGTCAAAAACGGGCAGGAAGGTGCCTTTGCGCTGTCGGACAGTCTGGCGGTCATCCTGATCTCGAACAATCTGGGCGATGCCAAGTCGCTCATCACCCATCCGCGCACCACCACCCATGCCCGCCTTACCGAGGAGGTCCGCCTCGAAACCGGCGTCACCCCGGGCCTCCTGCGCCTCTCGGTCGGTCTCGAAGACCCCGACGATCTGATCGCTGACCTCATGTATGGACTGGATCAGGTCTGATGCGGTCCCTGTTCAAGCGCTGCATGTCAGCCTTGGCCTGCCTGCTTCTCGCCTTGCCGGCAGCGGCACAGCCGCTGCCTTATCACGTCGACCCGGACGCCCGCGAAATCCTGCCAAATCTGCAACCGGTGCCGGCCATCCGCTTCCTGACCACGGCCGATTTTCCACCGTTCAATTTCCGCGATCCGGGTGGCGAACTGATTGGCTTTAATATCGATCTGGCACGACGGATCTGTATCGAGGTCAATGTGGCCTGCACCATCCAGGCCTGGCCCTGGGACCAGGCTGCAAATGCGCTGGCCGACAATCAGGGCGATGCGCTGATCGCCGGCCTGTCCATGACCCCTGAGAATGGCGAGCTTTACGACTTCTCTTCGGTCTATCTGGCGCTGCCCGGACGCTTTCTCACCCGGGCGCAGGCCGTAGAGGGCTTTCGAGCCGAAACGCTCGACGGACAAAAGGTGTCGGTCCGCGCCGGCAGCGCGCATGAGCAATTCCTGATCCGATACTTGCCGAACATCGAGCGGATGGAATTCGACGACGAACTCGAAGCGCTGGAGGCTGTGAAATCGGGTAGCGTTGCCGCGTTTTTCGGAGACGCCATGCGCGCCTCCTTCTGGCTCAACGACAATCTGGCCTGTTGCGGCTTTGCTGGCGAGCCCTATTTCCGCCCCGACCTTTTCGGGGACGGGTTGTCGATCGCAATGCCCGCCGGGAACGACGCCGTCCGCCATGCCATTGACTGGGCTTTGGTGCGGCTCAAGCAAAACGGCGCGCTCGATGAACTCTACCTGCGCTGGTTCCCCGTCGGCTTCTACTAGGCTTGTCGGCTCAAGCCGGAAGCTTGCGGTGCCGGGCGCGGGCTGCGACCTCGATCGCGGCGGTCGTCAGCCGGTCAAGGCTCAGCTTGTCGCGCAGCAATTCGAGAAAGCGCAACTCTTCCTGTTCGAGATAGAGGTCAACAGCGGTGACTTCGACGGCCAGCGCATAGGCCGTGTCCTGCAGCTTGGCCGGCAGGACGGCAATCGCATCGTCCAGCACCTTGTCGAGGCCGTCCTGCCCGTTGAGGATGTCGGCGCATTGGTTGGCGACTGTTTCAAGCCGAGTGCGATCAAAACCCTCGAAAACCGGCAGGCGGTCGATCAGCGCGGTGATGCGCGTCAGTTCCTTTTCGGTTATGGCGCTGTCCGATGTCGCGGCAACGATCATCACGTGAATGAGGGCATCTTGGGCTTGGCTGGTCATCGCGCTATTCCGTGGAACAAAACTCGACAAGAGTTAGGGTTTCCAGAGCAGGCATGCAACGGCCTGCGACATTGACGGCGACCGCTAATCGGTGCACAGAGCCTTCTTCGTCTTCTCCCGTCATTTTTGAAAGGCCGCAACCCAGTGTCGCCCGCCGCTCTGCCTGCCCTTGACCCGTCCTTTTTCGAGCCCGCGCAGAATGCCCGCGCCTGGCCGTTCGAGGAAGCACGCAAGATCGTCAAACGGCTGGAAAAGTCGGGCAAGGGCGAGGCGGTTTTCGAAACCGGTTATGGTCCCTCGGGCCTTCCTCACATCGGCACCTTCGGCGAAGTGGCCCGCACCACCATGGTGCGCACGGCCTTTCGCCTGTTGACGCGCGATCAGGTGCCGACCCGGCTCATCTGCTTCTCCGATGACCTCGACGGCATGCGCAAGATTCCCGATACCGTCCCCTCCAAGGAGGCGATGGAGCCGCATCTGCAAAAGCCACTGACCGCGGTCCCCGATCCCTGGACCAATGAGTTTGCGAGCTTTGGCGATCACAACAATGCCATGCTGCGCCGCTTCCTCGATACGTTCGGCTTCGACTATGAATTTGCCAGTGCCACCGACTATTACAAGTCCGGCCGCTTCGATCATGTGCTGCGCCTGGCGACCGAGCGCTATGACGACATCATGAAGGTCATGCTGCCCACCTTGGGGCCCGAGCGGCAGGCCACATATTCGCCTTTCCTGCCGATCTCCCCGATTTCCGGCCGTGTGCTCTATGTGCCCATGAAGGAAGTCAACGCCAAGGATGGCACCGTCACCTTCACCGACGAGGACGGCCGGGACACGACCGTGCCGGTCACCGGCGGCCATGTGAAAATGCAGTGGAAGCCCGATTTCGGCATGCGCTGGGCCGCGCTCGACGTCGATTTCGAAATGTTCGGCAAGGACCACCAGACAAATCAGCACATCTACGACAAGATTTGCGCGATCCTGGGCGGAACGCCGCCGGAGCATTATGTGTTCGAGCTGTTCCTCGACGCGGAAGGCCAGAAGATTTCCAAGTCCAAGGGCAACGGCCTGACCATCGACGAATGGCTGACCTATGCAGCCACGGAAAGCCTGGGCCTTTACATGTTCCAAAAGCCAAGGGTGGCCAAGCGCCTGCATTTCGATGTCATTCCGCGCACCGTCGACGACTATTACACCCACGTCGCGGCCTACCAAGGTCAGGATGCGTCGGCGCGCCTCGAAAACCCGGCCTTCCATGTCCACTATGGCGATGTGCCCAATCCCGATGTGCCGCTCAGCTTCGCTCTGCTGCTCAATCTGGTCGCCACGGCCAATGCGCAGGACACCAAGGTCATGTGGGGCTTCATCTCTCGCTATATTCCGGGCGCCAGTGCGACCACCCATCCCGAGCTCGACAAGCTCGCCGGCTACGCGGTGCGCTACTTCAACGACAAGGTCAAACCCTTCAAGACCTATCGCGCTCCGACCGATATCGAGCGTACGGCTCTGCAGGATTTGCACGACAGGCTCGGTGACCAGCTGGGGTCCACCAATGCGGAAGACCTGCAGAACCTCGTCTACGAGATCGGCAAGAAGTATGAATTCGAGCCGCTCCGCGATTGGTTCAAGGCGATCTACCAGGTTCTGCTCGGCGACGATCAAGGCCCACGCTTCGGATCGTTCATCGCTCTTTACGGCGTTGCAGAAACCCGTAAGCTGATTGCCGATGCTCTTGCCGGCAAGATGCTCGCAAGCTGACAAGGTCCTGGAAGTGGGCAGCCTTTTGCCCGCTTCCGCGTTCACACGGTGCTGCGTCCCGCAGCTGCGTCGAAGCGGGAGTGGCGCCCCTGAGGGTTGAATGTGGGTGCACTAGGCTTTGGTTCGACGCTGCTCACCACAGCGGAGAATTTTCGGAAAAGGCCAGTCTTGGCCTACCTCGTGGCTATTGCCGCGGTCGCCCTGGCTCTTCTGGTGCGCTTTCTCGTCAACGACGCCTTGCCGACTGGCTTTCCGTATCTCACCTTCTTTCCCGCCGTTCTGCTGACCGCGTTTTTCTGCGGCACTGGCCCGGGCATCGTGGCCGCCATGCTCTCGGTCGTTGCAGCCTGGTACTGGTTCATCCCGCCGTTCAATTCATTTTCGCTCGACTATCAAAGCACCATTGCCGTGGTGTTCTTCGTCGCCATCCTGTCGGCCGATATCCTGATCATTCATCTGATGCATTCCTCGCTGCGCCGTCTCAAGCAGGAGCAGGCACGGACCGCCCATCTCCTCGAGCGCCAGCACACTCTATTTGAGGAATTGCAGCACCGCACAGCCAACAATATGTCGTTTATCGGCGCCCTGCTCTCGATGCACAAGCGCCGCGCCGCACATAGTCCAGAGGTCAAGTCGGTGTTCGAGGATGCCGCCAGCCGGCTCGAGTCGATGGCGCGGATTCATCGTCGCCTGTACGATCCGACCAATAACGACCTTCCCCTTGGCGCCTATCTCGAGGATTTGCTGCGCGACGTATTCGAAAGTGCAGGCCGGGAGGATATCGCGATCGATGTCCGGACCAATATCGGCCGGCTCGACGTCAATCGCCTGATCACCCTTTCGCTTCTGGTCAGCGAACTGGCGACCAATTCGATCAAGCATGCCTATATGGACCGCCAGGGGCGCTTCTCCATCCTGCTGGAAGATCAGGGCGACATGATCTGCGTTACGGTACGCGACGATGGCCCGGGTTTCCCTGCGGGTTTTGATCCGAGCGCAAGCGACAGGCTGGGGTTCCGGGTGCTTTCGAGCTTCGTGCGTAATCTCGACGGCAAGCTTGATTTCCGTAGCGAGAACGGCGCGCTGACGATCATAACCTTCCCTTCAGCCGATCCGAAGGCTGCGGCGACGGCTTGAGCTATTGGCTCGCCCAGATGATGCGGGCCACCCATTCAACCTCGCCCAGCTCCAGCACGCGGGGCGCATAGGCCGGGTTGAGCGAATGCAGTTCGATCTGCCGGGCGCTTTGCCGCGCCAGGATCTTGGCCATCACCTCGCCGTCGCGTGTCTTGACCACCACCCGATCTCCTCGGCGCACCTGCTCGGTGGGGGAAACCACGATACGGTCTCCCTCGCGATAAAGCGGCTCCATGCTGTCGCCGGTGACTTCAAGCGCATAGATGCCGCTATCGGTCGGGGTGGGCAAAACGATTTCGTCCCAACCCTGTCCTACGGGAAAGCCTGCGCTGTCAAAAAAGCCGCCTGCGCCAGCCTGGGCCAAGCCAAGAAGCGGCACCGTCCGCTGCGGGGGCTCGGCAAAGCCGCCCTGTTGCAGGAAGGCGCCTGTGCCGGCGAGGAAGGAGTCGAAGCTCTCGCCGGTCGCTTCGAGAATCTTGGCAATGCTCTCGGTCGAGGGCCAGCGCTCGCGTCCATCCTTGCTGACACGCTTTGAGACATTGAAGGCGGTCGCGTCCAATCCGGCCAGACGGGCCAGAGCCGAGACCGAATGGCCATGGCGACGCGCCAAGGCGTCGATGCCATCCCAAATGGCCCTGTGTGAAAGCATCTGGCAATCCTGAAAGGAAAGATATCTTATACCGGGAATACAGTCCTAGGGTATTGTCCGCTGCTGGCCTTGTAAAGACGACGTTTACGTTTTACCCCGGCACTGTTCCGTGCAGGTGTGCCATGTCCAACACAAATACGCGCTTGATCTACAAGATTGCCACTCCAGTCTCGCTGGCCGCCGCCCGGCATTCCGGCCGATATGACGGGATGGCCGTCGATGCCGCCGATGGCTATATGCATTTCTCCACGGCCGCGCAGCTCGGCGAGACCTTGCGCCTGCACTTCAAGGGGCAGTCCGACCTTGTCATCCTGGCTGTTCGCACCAGTGATCTGGCTGAGCATCTCCTCTGGGAACCGTCGCGGGGCGGCCAGCTCTTCCCTCATCTCCATGGCGGCCCCCTCGAGATGGGGGCAGTAGAATGGGAGGCATCGGTCAGCGTCGATGACGAGGGCAATTGCACACTGCCGGAGGCTGTAGAATGATCTTTTCCGCATTGTCTCCGCTGCTGCGCAATGCCGGTCTTGCAACGCTGACGCGGGACGCGCTGTTGCGCATGGACCCCGAAACCGCCCATGGCGCCACCATAGCGGCACTGCGCCTCGGGCTCGCGCCGCAGCAGGCGCACAAGGACCCGGCCGAGCTGGCGACGCGGCTGTGCGGAATCGATCTGTCCAATCCGGTCGGCATGGCCGCCGGCTTCGACAAGAATGCCGAAGTGCCGCTCCAACTAGCCCTGATGGGCTTCGGCATGACCGAGATCGGCACTGTCACGCCCCGTCCGCAAGCGGGCAACGACAAGCCGCGCCTCTTCCGGATCAGTGCTGCTGAAGGCGTCATCAATCGCATGGGCTTCAACAATGAAGGGCACGATGCCGCGTTCGAGCGGCTCAGAGGCCTGCGGGTGCCTGCAGCGCTCGGCGTCAATATTGGAGCCAACAAGGACAGCGCCGATTTCGTGGCCGATTACGTGCTTGGCGTCACCCGCTTTGCCGATCTCGCAGATTATCTCACAGTCAACATTTCCTCGCCCAACACGCCGGGCTTGCGCAACCTTCAGGCCGACGATGCGCTCCGGCGTCTCCTGGGCGAGGTACTCTCGGCCCGCGCCAAGGCGAAAACACGTGTGCCTGTTCTTCTCAAGATCGCGCCCGATCTCGACGAGGCCGGCATGGACACAATCGCCCGGGTGATCCTCGATACTGATCTTGATGGCCTGATCGTCTCCAACACCACGATCAGCCGCGAACCGGTCACCGACATGGAGAATGCCGACCAGACCGGCGGCCTCTCGGGAAAGCCGCTCTTCGATCTCTCGACCCGTCGGCTGGCGCAGATGCGACAGCGGGTCGGTGCCATGCCGATCGTGGGTGTGGGTGGTGTTCATTCGCCACAGACCGCCCTCGCAAAGTTCGAGGCCGGCGCCAATGCCATCCAGCTTTATTCCGCGCTGGTCTTTGGCGGTCTCGACCTTCTCGAGCGCATCAAGCGTGGCCTTGTCGCCGGGGTGCGCGCTGCCGGCAAAAAGAACATTTCCGAACTGGTGGGCACCAAAACCGAGGATTGGGCTGCAGGCCGCGCCGAGCTGACCTAGTCAATGGCCTGCGGGCTAAAGAGCGACGCCTTGCGGCGCTCGAGGGCAGCCCAATAGATCAGGCCGCGCGCCAGAAACCAGCAATGAAGGGCGGCCCAAAGGCCCCAATTGCCCCAGAGCGGCTGAAGGAAAAAGGCAGCGGCAAGGAAGATCACAAGCGAAGCAATCATGCCATTGCGCATGAGCACATTCTGCGTCGTGCCGATCAGAATGCCATCATAGACAAAGGCCGGCATGAAGGTTAGGGCGCAGAGCGCTGCCACCGGCATATAGGCCAGCGCATAGGCCCGGACGTCCTCATTGGTGGTCATGAAGCCAATGATATAGGGGCCCGAAAGGTACCAGGCGATCCCCAGGCCCAGGGCAATCACGAGGCCCCAGATTATGGACAGACGATAGGCGCGGTCGAAGGCGGGGCGCCAGTTCGCCCCCACAGATTTGCCGGTCAATTGCTCGGCTGCCTGCGCAATACCGTCGAGGAAGAAGCCGACGACCATGAGCAGATTGAGCAAGATCGCATTGGCAGCCAGCGGGACCTCGCCCATGCGCGAACCCTGTGCGGCAAACCAGGCATAGGCGCCCATCAGGGCCATGGACCGGATCATCAGATCGCGACTGAGCCCGAACATGCGCCGAATGCCCGCCGCATCGCGCATTTCGCCGGGCGCAATGCGGGCTGCGAGTGCGGCCGGGCCGCCATAATGGCGTGCCAGGATCAGCAGTCCTGCGCTGGCGGCCACCACCTGAGCGATCAACGTCGAGAGCGCCGCTCCGGCCACGCCGAGCCCCAGTCCATGCACGAACCAAATGGACAAGACGATATTGACCAGATGCAGCAGCAATTGCAGCGCCATGCCGGTCTTGGCCGCAGCGCGGCCATAGAACCAGCCGAGAAGGGCATAATTGATCAGCGAAAACGGTGCGGACCAGATACGCCAGTGGAAATAGTCGGTCAGCGCGGTCTCGACCGCAGCGTCCGGTGCCAGCAATCGCACCGCCAACCATAAGATAGGCGAGGCCAGCAGGGCCATGACCAATCCGATGGTTACACCCAGCACCAGCGAACGGCTGACATGGATCAGTCCATCGCGCGGGTCCCTGGCGCCGACCGATTGCGCCACGAGCCCCGCCGTGCCGATACGCAGGAAGTAGGCGAGTGAGAACAGAATATCGAAGACGAGAGCGCCCAGCACCAGGCCCCCGAGCAGTGCGGCGTCACCCAGCCTGCCAACGACCGTAATATCCACCAGCCCCACCATGGGCTCGGTGATAAAGGCGATCGAAGCGGGCAGGGCGATGGTCCAAACGTCCCGGCTGCGGACGCTGAACGGGTGCTGCGGGCGGACGGACATGAAGAAGCGACTCGGCAAGATCGGGCGAGAAAATCAGCCTAGCCACAAGATCGCTGCGGGGAAAGCGACTGCTAAGGGCTACTTCTCAAGGCCTTCAACGGTCCACCACCATGTCAAAGATCACGTCGGCCCGGTCGCGCGAGGCCTCGACGAGATCGTAGTTCGGCAGGTCGTTGCGCTCGATATGGGCTTTGTTGCGTTCCGCCGAGAAAAGCCCTTCCTCCCCGTGTCGCTTCATCAGTCGGTCACGCACCGTATCGCGCGGCACATGGATGAACACGGCATAGTTAAGCAGCGCCTTGACGCCGGCCCAGGGCCCTTCCGTTAGCAGCAGATAATTGCCTTCCACCACCAGCACCTTTACGTCCGGCACAACGGTGAAGGCATCGTCCACCACATCCTCGATCTTGCGGCTATAACCCGGGCCGCTGACGGCATCATTGGCGTGCTTGAGCCGGTTGAGAAAGGTGACGAAGGCTGCGCCCTCGAATGTGTGGGGAGCGCCCTTGTAGTCGGTCTGCCCCATGGCCTCGATCTTGGCATGCCGCATGTGAAAGCCGTCCATGGGAACATAGGCGGCGCTGCCCGGCTTGACCGCATTGAGCATGGCGACCAGTTCCACCGCGAGGGTGGACTTGCCCGATCCCGGCCCGCCGGCCAGCCCGATGGCGATCCGCCGGCCGTCGGCGGCACTTTCCATTTCAAGAATATGCGGCACAAGGCGCGACAGGGCCTGCGCCGGGGTCAAATGGATCGTTTCGGCCATGTCAGCGTCCCCGCGTCAGGCGCAGCAAAAGCCAGATGGGCAGAACAATCGCGGCGCCGGCCAGAATATAGGCGCCCATTTGCCTGAACACGCCCGCCCCGTCACGGAGCGCTTCTCGCACCATATCCACCGCTCCGCGCACCAGATCAACGGCATCAAAGCCAAAGACCGACATCACAAATCCGACCAGAAGCGACAAAAGGACCAGCTTGATGATCACCGACGCTGGGCGGCCGCCCATCATTCGCTCCAATGCGGAACGGTTATGCGGTCGATATTCTTCTGTCATGGCCGGCTCCATTTGGCAGGGTCAAGCCCATCATATAGGCTGTTGGGTGATTTGTATTAGGTGCTCGGTGTCAGAAAGCTGGTCACATTATCTGCGTGAGCACCGGGTGCCGGCATGACGCCTGTTCTGCCGCCGGTCATCGCCAATTGGTTTGCAGAGCGCGCCTGGTCCCCGCGCCAGCATCAGCTCGATGTGCTCGCTTCCTACCAGGCCGGTGCCAGTCAGTTATTGATTGCACCCACCGGCGCCGGCAAGACCCTGGCCGGCTTCCTGCCGACCTTGACCGATCTCGTCGACGGGCAGTTCGATGGATTGCACACCCTCTATATCTCACCGCTCAAGGCGCTGGCGGTGGACGTGCAGCGCAATCTCTCAACACCGGTCGTGGAAATGGGCTTGCCCATTCGCGTCGAAGCCAGAACCGGGGACACTTCGGCCGCCAAGCGTGCACGCCAGCGCAGCCGCCCGCCCCATGTCTTGCTGACCACGCCTGAGCAGCTGGCCCTCCTCATCTCGCATCCGCATGCCGACCAATTGTTCGGCACCCTGCGCCGCGTGGTGCTGGATGAATTGCATGCCCTCGTCACCTCGAAGCGCGGCGACCTCTTGGCGCTGGGTCTTGCCCGGCTTGCCAGCCTCGCCCCCGCGCTGCGCGTAACGGCGCTGTCGGCAACGGTGGCCCGGCCGGATCTGCTGCGCGACTGGATCGCCCAGCCGCATCCGGAGCGGCGCACGGACCTCTTGCACATGGTGGGTGGTGCTCCACCGGAATTGGCTATCCTCAAGACCGAAGAACGCCTGCCCTGGGCCGGTCATTCGGCTGCCTATGCCCGCGCCGAACTTTACAAGGTCATCCAGCGCCACAAGACCACGCTGCTTTTCGTCAATACGCGCAGTCAGGCCGAGATGCTGTTCCAAGGGCTCTGGGACATCAACGAGGACATGCTGCCCATCGCACTCCATCACGGGTCGCTTTCCGTGGAACAGCGCCGAAAGGTGGAGGCCGCCATGGCGAATGGCCAGCTCAAGGCGGTCGTTTGTACGTCCACTCTCGATCTGGGCATCGACTGGGGCGATGTCGATCTCGTCATTCAGGTGGGTGCGCCGAAGGGTTCATCCCGCATGCTGCAGCGGATCGGTCGCGCAAACCACCGGCTCGACGATCCCTCGCGGGCGCTGCTCGTGCCGTCCAACCGCTTCGAGGTGCTTGAGTGCGAGGCGGCTGTCGAGGCCGTGGCCGAGGGCCATCAGGACAGCGAAGATCCCCAGCCCGGTGGCTATGATGTCCTGGCGCAGCACATTTTGGGCATGGCCTGTGCCGAACCCTTTCGAGCTGACGATCTTTATGGCGAAGTCACCGGCGCCTGGCCCTATCGCGACCTGCCGCGCAAGCAATTCGACCGCGTACTCGACTTCGTGGCCACGGGTGGCTATGCGCTTCAGGCCTATGAACGCTACGCGCGGCTGCGCCTGACCGAAGATGGCTTGTGGCGCATTTCCAATCCACAGGTGGCCCAGCAATATCGGCTCAATATCGGCACCATCATCGAGGAACCGATGGTGCGCGTGCGGCTGGTGCGCAGCAAGGACCAAAAGCGCGGCCGCACCACCGGTCCCATCGGTGCGGGCGGCCGGGTGCTGGGGGAAATGGAGGAATACTTTTTCTCCACCCTGTCCCCGGGTGACACCTTCATCTTCGGTGGCGAAATCGTCGCCTTCGAGGGCATGAAGGACAACGAGGCCTTCGTCTCGCGCGGCTTTGCCAAGGACCCCAAGATACCCTCCTATATGGGTGGTCGGTTCCCGCTCTCCACCTACCTCGCCGAACGCGTCCGGCGCATCATGGACAGTCCCGCCGACTGGCCCAAGCTGCCTGACCAGGTCGCGGACTGGCTGCGCCTTCAACAGGGCTTTTCCGTGCTGCCGCGCCGCGACAGCCTACTGGTCGAGACTTTCCCGCGCGGCACGCAGAATTATCTTGTGTGCTATCCATTCGAGGGGCGGCTGGCGCACCAGACCCTGGGCATGCTGCTGACCCGGCGGCTCGAACGCATGCGCGCCCGCCCGCTGGGCTTTGTGGCCTCGGAATACGCCCTGGCCATCTGGGGCTTGGGCGACCTCTCCGCCCTCATCCGGACAGGACGGCTCAGCCTTGACGAGCTGTTCGACGAGGACATGCTGGGCGACGACCTCGAATCCTGGCTCGATGAATCGGCGTTGATGAAGCGCACCTTCCGCAATTGTGCGATCATTGCCGGGCTGATCGAACGCCGCCATCCGGGTAAGGAAAAAACCGGGCGCCAGATCACCATGTCTTCCGATCTCATCTACGATGTGCTCTACCAGCACGAGCCCGACCATATCCTGATCCAGGCCACCCGACGCGACGCGGCACGGGGTCTGCTCGATATCGAACGCCTTGGCCAGATGCTGGCGCGCATCCGCCATCACATCGTCCACATGCCGCTCACGCAGATTTCACCACTGGCAGTGCCCGTTATGCTCGATATCGGCAAGGAACCCATTTTCGGGGAGGGACGGGAATCAGCTATGGCTGAGGCCGCCGAGGAGCTTCTGCGGGAAGCCGTCGGCGAGCACTGAGCCTGCTCGGCCCGCTCCGGCATGAGTGGGCCTTCCAGAAATCGATACGACCACAATATGACCATCGCTGCCTTCGCTGATCCTGATCCGGACGTTTCCGTGCTGCGTTTTGCCGGCCATAATTTCGAACCCCTGCCATCTGGCGCCCTTTACTGGCGTGCGCGGGAAACGCTGCTGGTTGCGGATCTGCATTTTGAAAAGATGGCGAGCTTCGCGCGGCGTGGTCAGATGCTGCCGCCCTACGATACCGCCATGACGCTGACACGGCTGGAAAGCGATCTGCGGCGAACGGGCGCCAGAACGCTTCTTTCGCTGGGCGATACCTTCCACCGGGCGGATGCCAGCGCCTTGCTGACGCCGGCGGACCGGATGCGCATCGACGCCATCGTGGACAATGTCTCGTGCATATGGCTCTCTGGCAATCACGATCCGGCGCCCCACGCCATTGGCGGCGATTGCCGGCCTGAGCTGGAACTCGATGGGCTGCATTTCACGCACGAGCCCTGCAAGGGTAGGACGGGCTTGATCGCCGGGCACTTGCACCCGGCGGCCCGTGTCGCCATGCAGGGTCGCTCGGTGCGCAAATCCTGCTTCGTGCATGACAACCGGCTGATGATCCTGCCGGCCTATGGCAGCTCGACCGGGGCGATCAACATCCTTTCGCCCGCTTTCGTCGGCCTGTTTCACTGGCCAGCGCTGGAAGTAACCATGCTGGGCCGCGACCGGACCTATCCGGTGCCGGTCAGGCGCCTGGTCGGGGGGTAGCCTCAAAGGAGGCTCGGTCAGCGGCGGAACAGGATGCCGCCAAGCCAGCCTGTGAACAGCGCAAGGATCACGCAGGAAATGCCGTAGAGAAGCGGATATTGGGTCGCAGACTGCGCCAAAAAGCGCTCGAACCCGATCTTGCGCACTGCGAAGCCTTCCGATTTCCGGCTGATCAGCTGGCCGTCCTTGAACACATAGGTCTGGGCGATATAGGGCCCTGGCGGTGCGCTGCTGGGCAGGGTGAGCTGTGCCGAATAGAAGGTATCGGACATGAATTGAACGCCGTTCTCCTGAACGCCGAACAGACCTTCCTGCGACATCAGGCGGATCAGTTCGCGCCCAAAATTGAGCGTGCGCATGAAGCCGGCCGGATTGGGCGCCATGGCGTATGATTCTGGCAGGATATGATTGGCGTTGAGGATCGAGATATCGGCAATGTCGATGAGGCGTCGGCTCGACAGCACGTGAAAATAACTCGGAAAGCGGCTGAAGGCGACCTGTTCGGTATTGAGCCAGACCCCGAAATTATTGGTCATGCGCCGCGCCACGCGATCCTGGGTGGGGCCCAGGACCACGATCACCACCTGGAACGGTCCTTCCACCACGCGCTCGGTTGCTCCGGCTTCGGGCGCAATCGTGCCGTAAAAGGTCATGCGCTCGCCGTCGAAGCTCGACGTGATTTGCACGGTGTCATTGGAAAGACCCGAAATCAGCCGTGCGGCACCGGCCGGGAGCGTCAGCGCAAGGAGCAGGGTAAGCAGGGCGAGCAACCGGATCATCGGGCAATACTCGTCACGGCCATCGAGTAAATGTCGCTCGGCGTCAGGACCAGCGAGAGTCCGAAACGGATGGCGACGGCCAGCACCAGGAGCGCCAGTAGGCCACGCAATTGCTCGCCCCGCAGATGCTTGCCGGCCGCTGCGCCGAACTGGGCGCCCGCAACGCCGCCAACCATGAGGCAGAACGCAAGAAGGATATCGACGCTCTGGCTCTGGACGGCATGCAGAATGGTGGTCGCCGCCATCATCGCCACCACCTGGGCCAGCGAGGTGCCGATGACCACGCTGCCGGGCACGCGCAGCAGATAGACCAGAGCCGGGACCATGATGAAGCCGCCGCCAATACCAAGCAGCGAGCCGACGAAGCCGATGAACAGCCCGATGACCAGGACCGGCAGGACGCTGATATAGAGCCGGCTCTTCTTGAAGCGTACGCGTAGCGGCAGGCCATGCATCCAGTTGTGCTGATGCGGGAGCCGCTCGCGCACCACAATGCCCTGTCGGCGCTTGAGCAGCGAGCGCACCGATTCCTGCAGCATCATGATGCCGACAAAACCGAGCAGCAGCAAAAAGCCGAGCGCAATCACGAGATCGAGCTGTCCGGCTTCGCGGAGAAGGGCGAACGCGGCGACGCCGCCGAAGGCACCCAATATGCCTGACAGCACCAGGTAGAGCGCCAGGTGCAGGTCAATCCCGCCCCGCCGGTAATGACTGAGGGCTCCCGATGTCGAAGCCGCGACGACCTGGCCGGTCACTGAGGCAACTGCGACAGCTGTCGGAACGCCGGAAAAGATCAGAAGAGGCGTCAGCAGAAAACCGCCGCCGACCCCGAACAGACCGGACAAAAAGCCGACTGCCCCTCCGATCCCCACGAGAAAGAAGAGGTTCACGGAAAGCTCGGCGATCGGCAGATAGATCTGCAAGACCTTGAATCCGTTCCAATGCGTAGTGCCGGCCATCCTAAGGGAAGGTCCGTCAACAAGAGGTCAAAGCATCGACGCTTTGGCAAAAAAGTACGGCCCGGACCTAAGCCCGAGCCGTGACTTAGTCAATTTGTTTGCGCTCAGACCGGCTGGCTGCCCAGCACGGCCAAGAGGCGTGGGTTGATCTGGCCGACTTCGCTCATGCCGGTCTCGCGCTCGAAGGTCTTGATCGCTTCGGCGGTGCGCGGGCCCACTACGCCATCGGGCGTCCCGATGTCGAAGCCAAGACGCGCCAGGGTCTGCTGCACCTTGAGCACGATGTCGCGGCCCTTGATCGTTTCGCCTGGGTCAAAGGTGCTCGACCAGGTGCCGATCGGCGCATAATTGGCCGCCAGCACGATCGGCGCGTTCTTCCACTCGCCCAGGGTTTCGGTGATGCGGCTGACGGCCTCGGCCGACAGCGACTTGGCGATATCGTCGCGCGCCTGGGCGGCATCCTTATCGCCACTGCGTGCAGCCAGTGAGAACCACTTGAACGAATTCTCGAAGCTCTGCTCGACGCCGAGCCCCCTTGCATAGAGCATGCCCAGATTGAACTGGCTGTCGGTCATGCCCATGGCTGCGGCCTTCTCGAACCATTCTGCGGCCAGTTCGAATTGCTGCTCGCCCAACTGGCCGCCGGCATAGAGCGCGGCCAAGTTGTGCATCGCCATGCGATTGCCGGATTCGGCAGCGCGCTGATACCAGAGACGGGCCTGCTCCATGTCCTGCTCGACGCCGGTGCCGAGCTCATAAAGATTACCAAGCCGGTATTGCGCCGGAGAAAAACCCTGCGCCGCCGACCGCTCATACCAGATGGCGGCGGCCTCGAAATCCTGCTCGACCTGGCGGCCTTCGCTGAAGATCGCAGCGACCTCGAACTGAGCCGAGGCGCTGCCCTTGGCGGCTGCCTCGCGCAGTTCAAGCGGTCCGATGGCCTCCGGCGGGAGGTCAAAACTTTCGGCGGCTGCATTGAGCTCGGGAATCGGCGCGGCCGTGTCGATTGCCGCCTGCTCGCGGATGGACCCAGTAATTTCGGGGGCGGGCTCGGGCGCGGCAGGTGCCAATTCGATCCGGCCGTTCTCGGCCGTGAGACTCGGCGGCATCGCAGTGGACATGGCCGGCGTCGAGGCACGCGAAAAGCTCATCGGCTCGCCAGGATTGATCGAGCCGGTGGCTGTGGCGTCGGCAAAATCGATGATGCGCGGCCCCACGAGGTCGGACTGGTCCGCTGACGGTTCCGGATTGGCGGGCGCTGCCTCCGGCACACTGGTGCTGGCAGCGGCGGCATTCTGTGACGCTGCCGGCGGGTTCATCCGCTGAAGGACCAGATTGAGCGCCAGCATGGAGACGGCGACAAGCGTGGCGGCGAGCAGCAGCGGCCGGCGATGACGGGTGAGGAAGCTTTGCTTGTCGCCCTCGTCGCCAGGCCTGGTGGTTGCCTGGATATCGGGCGCGGCCGGAGTCGCCTTGCCCTTCCTGCCTTGCTTGACCGCAAGCTTTTCAGCCTTGTTTTGCTTTTCCGGCTTGGCTGGCTTTTCCGCGACAACGGCCGCAGCTGGAGTTTCGATCGGGTCGCTTGCCTCGTCTCTGGACGGACGGACCCGCGCCAGGGCACGGGCAATGATCGAATTGCCTGCGGCCGCTTCGGGCTTTTCCTGTCGCAAGCGCTGGGCGCGCCGGGCGGCTGCGACGAAGGTGCTCGTGCTCGTGCTCGAGGGCGCCGTTGCTTCCACCTTGGGCTCGGGCTTGGGCGCGACCTCGGCAAACGGATCGACGTCCTGGGGGGCAAGGCTCGATAGCGGTCGCGGCGGCATCTGCGCCTGCGACGGATCAAAGCTATGTGCTGCAGGGCTCGGTGCGGCTTCGCTCTTTGCGCGGGAAGGCATGGCGCGCTTGGATGCTGGAGCCGCGCCGGCCTGACGGAAGCCCGGATCGATCAGCGGCGCATCGTCTGCCGGATTGGCGGGCATGGCATCGCTCTTGTCGCGACTGAGGCCGGCCAGGATCGTATCGAGCTTGGCGTGGCTGTCCCGACGCGGCTCGATTGCTTCCTCGAAAGGATCGAGCTTCGTTTCTGCCGGGGCCGGCATGACGGGAGCGGAAAGTTCCGGCTTGGGTTCTGTCTTGAGTTCGACCTTCGGTTCGGCCTTGTGTTCGGCCGGCGGGGCGTCACTCCGCCCGGACAGCATGGCTTCGAGCCTGGCGAGACGCTCGGCGGTATCGCGTCCAGCCGTGTTGAGCAGCGCCGACATGCGCTTTTCCATGGCCTGGATATCTTCGCTCCCCGTCGCGGGTGCAGAGGACTGGGCCACAGCGGCCGAGGCCTTGGTTGCGATCATGTCGGCCAATGAGTCGTAATCGGGCGTCTTGCCGGCCGACTTGATGAGACCTGTCAGGCGGTCTTCGATGCTCTTGAGGCTTTCCGGACCGAACATGGCGACAGGGGCGGGGGCCTTTCGGCTGATCACTTCGCCGGTGCGTTCCGCCACCATGGTGGCGAGGGCCTCGAAATCCTGCTTATCCTCGCCACTTGCATAGAGACGGGCGAGGCCCTCCAACTGGGTTCCGGCATCGTCCATGCGGGCCATCAGCGCCTTGAGCTGGCTTTCGACGGCGCTGGTGTCGATCTTGTCGCTGAGGGCCTCGATCTGGTTTTCGAGCCGCAGGAAACGCGGCTCGAGCCCGGCACTGACCACATCGCGCAGGGCATGAATCTCGGACTTGAGCGCGGCGACGTCGTCGTTGCCGCCGTCCATTTCCTCGATCCGGTCCGTCAGGGCTGCGATCCGCGCGACCAGAAAATCGGGCTCGCCCGATTTTTCCTGCATCGCCCGCGTAAAGGACGCCAATTCGCCGGTGAGGCTCTCGAAATCGGCCGACGACACGGCAACGTTGCGTTCCAGTGCATCGACCCGGTCATAGACGTTGCGCATGCCGGCCTCGATGGCTTCCATCGACGGTGCCAGAGCGGCAAGTGGGTCCGTGGGGGATGACGCACCGCGCCGGGTTTCCCGCGCTACCTCGCGTTCCATTTGCTGCGCCTGCAGCTCGGCGAGCTTGCTGACGGTGCCCGAGACGTCGTCGAGACGGGCATTGACCGCATCGAGGTCCACGCGGGGCGCATGTTCGATCATCGCACCCAAGGCGGCGATCTGCGCTTCGAGACGCTTGACCTGGCCGGTCTCGCCGATGGCGCCCGCCAGAAGCTCGACCACCTGGGTGAGTTGCTCGACCTGCCCGGCCACTTCGCGGACATTGCCGGCGCCGTGCTTCTGGCTTCGCAAATCCTCTTCGAGGCTTTCAAGCCGCTCACTCATGCCACCCACAAGCACACTCAGCTCACGGATTTCGGGCATGTCGATACGGCGCATGGCCGAAACCTGCGCGCCCTGGCGGCTGCGGATCTGGGCGATGGCCTGGGTGAGATCGTCGGCGTCATCGGCAAATTCGGGGCGGTCGCGATCGCTGAACCGGTCGACAGCCCGCTTGACGGTGCGCAAGGCCTCTTGGCGCCGCGACGTGGTTTCGGTGCCGTTCATCTGGTCGCGCAGGCTGCGCACACGCTGGGTCAGCCCATTGGCCGCCGGGACCTCGGTAATGACCTCGGCCTGACCATAATGGCTTTCCACCTTGTCGAGCAGCGCGACCAATTCGCCGCGCAAGGCTTGCCATTCGCTCGCTTCGCGGGCCGGTTCGGCAAAGTCCGTTTGGGAGGAGGCGCGCGGCATGTCGGGACCCTGTCACACAGATATGCAGACCCCTCGTGAAACACCACGAAGGTATGAGGCCTATCCTTGGGAAAACATGGTAAAGAAGCCGTTAAGCATTGTCGCAATATGCAGAATTGACCTGCACAACCCTGCCCGGGGGCGGGTTATTACGGACAAGAATCACAGCTTGAGTTGCCCATGACGCGCCGCCGCATCATCATCGTAGACGACCATCCGCTCTTCCGGGCCGCCTTGCGTCAAACTCTGGCGGGCGGAGATACGACCGTCAGCGTCGAGGAAGCAGGCGACCTCAGCGGCCTCAGCGCCGCGCTCGATGCCGACCGGGACTGCGACCTTGTCCTGCTCGACCTCAACATGCCCGGCGTTCGCGGATTTTCCGGCCTGCTCCTGCTGCGGGCCCAATATCCCGACATTCCCGTCATGATCATTTCGGCGGTGGAAGACAACACGGTCATCCGGCGCGCCTTCGAGCTGGGTGCGGCGGGCTACCTGCACAAGTCGGTGGGCCCGACGGAAATCCGCCGTGCCATCGAAACGGTTTTGTCCGGAGAGGTCTTCGTGCCCGCGGGCACCACCTTGGGCGGAGAAGACGATCACAGTGCGCTGATGAAGCGGCTGGCAACGCTGACGCCCCAGCAGGTGCGCGTCCTCATGATGCTGAGTGATGGCCTGATGAACAAGCAGATCGCCTATGAGCTCTCCATCTCGGAAGCGACGGTCAAGGCTCATGTCTCGGCCATCCTTCAAAAGCTCGATGTCGACAGCCGCACGCAGGCGGTGATTGCTGCCGCCCGCATCGAAGACGGGCAATTCGAGGCCCTGTTTTCCACCGGCACCGAAAAGGTTGCGCCGTGAAGCCGCACATTTCCATCATCACCATCGGCGTTGACGATCTCGAGCGGGCATTCGGCTTCTATCGCGCGCTGTTTGATATAGGCGACGATCAGATCGGCGCGGGCGAAGACCATGTCGCCTTCTTTTTTGACGACCAGTTCAGCTTCGTGCTCTTTCCCCGGGCCGACATTGCTCAGACAGCCGGCAAGCCCGAGGCGATCGCCGGAACGCCGGGATTTGTTCTCAGTCACAGGGCCGAAAGCGCGGAGGCAGTGGACGCGATCCTTGATCGCGTGCTGGTCGCCGGCGGCTCGGTCATCACACCGGGCACCGCGTCGGAATGGGGTTACTCAGCCTATTTCGAAGACAGCGAAGGCAATGTCTGGGAAGTCATGGCGACACCGCCGGCCGATTGACGAGGCCATTCGGTCACTAGAAGCCACCACCGGTTTTGAACTCACCCTGTTTGCGGGTGCCCGCTGATCCGGTGCGCGGGCGCGAAAAACCCCCGCCGCCGGATGTGGATCCGCCGCCCCAGCCGCCCCCAAAGCCGCCTGGGGGCCGTGGCGGCTTGCCACCGCCAAAACTACCATCGGGCCAGTTGAACCCGCCGCCGCCGCCGGGCGGCAAGGGATTGCCGCTGGAGGTGGCACTGCGCGTCTGGCGCGTGCTCTTGTATCCCGCACCCCATTCGTTTCCGGGGGTCCAGTTCTGGCTGCGCCGCCATTGGTCCCAATAGCTCGCGGCAGAGATGCCGCCGCGCAGGAACTGATCGAGCAGGTCTCCGACCAGACGATCTTCCTTGAAGCTGGAATTGGGATCGTCGAAGCGCTGCTTCTTGAATTCCCACTGGATATCTTCCAGCTCGCGCCGCCGCGCTGCCAGGATCTTGAGGCGCTCACGATCCTCGCGGCTTTCCGCGTCTTCTTCGCGCAGCCGTGTTCGCGCTTCGTCGATCTGGGCGATGATGGTGTCGTCCTGCCCGGTGCGTGTCATGCGCGCCGCTGCCAGCAAGGTTTGAATGTCCTCGCGACCAAGCGCCGTTGCCAGCTCGGTAGTCGCTGCTTCAAAGGCCGGGTCCTTGCCCTCCGCCAGGGCCTGCAAGGCTGTGGCGGCCTTGTCACGCTGGTCCTCGATGGAGAGGATATCGCCGTCCATGGCATCGATTTCTGTCTGCGTCAGCGCAATGGCATCGCGGAGCGGCTTGCCGCCGGCCCGGTCCACCGCGTCGATCTGCAATTGTGCCAGTTCGGCTTCCGCCTCCTGCACCAGCTCTTCCTGGCGCTCGGCATGTTCGCGAAGCCGTAGCGGAATGTCGTTGAGCATGGCGTAGTTGGGGCGGGCTTTGTGAAAGCCCACCATGGTCGCCACCAACCCATCGAGATAGCGCACGAGGTTGCCGGCGCGATATTCGCTCGTGCCGTAGCCGGCATTCCACAGATACATGAACAACGGATCGTCCCGATAGGGGCGACCCTTTTCGGTGCGATCCTGCTCGGCCTGTTCTGTCTTGCGCCTGGACTGCTCGGCGATCCGGTCGAGCTCCTCGGTCTCGCGCTTTTTTTCCTGGAATTGGAGATCAGTTGCCAGCTGCTGGCTGAGGCTCTCTGTCAGTGCCGTCAGCTTGCGCTGCTGGTCTTCGAGCAGGGCCCCGGCGGCGTTGCGGCGCTCGACCAGCACCGTGCGTTTGGCATCGAGATCGCGCATGGCCCTTTCAGCCTTGCTCACGTCCCTGGCGTGCTCCTTCAACATGTCGCGGGCCTTGGCCTCGGCTGCGGTGATGCGACCGTCCAGCTCACTCTGGACGGCAGGATCAAGCCGAAGCTGGGCCAGCTGGCGGAACAGCTCGGCCTCGCTTTCCTTGATCTTGGCGATGCGTTCAGCCGAACGGGCAACGCGTCTTGAAAGATCGTCCTCCTCGCGGCGTATGTCGCGCATGGCCTCTTCGAGACTGGCCAGGGCCTGGGGGCCACGGATACTCATGGTCTCACCATTGCGTCACCGCACCACCCGAGACGGGCATCAGATATTCCACCTCGAGAAAACCTTCCGACTTTCGTCCCACGAGATTGCCCTGGATGATGCCATCGTCCTGCTTGTCCGAGGCAACGGCATTATAGACCGTTTCAGGCACGCGCAGGCCCCACATCTGCACCTCGTCGGTCTGCCCGGTTTCCTCGTTGAGAATAGGCAAGGTCACCGCGTCGCCGTCGGGATCGATGGCTTCCACCACGATGTAGTAATTGGTGGCTTCTGTATTGATTTCAGGAAAGGTCCAGAACCCCGATTGCATGTCGGGCCGGTTGACGACGCGCAGGGCATATTGTTGCCGCAGCAGGTCGCGCAGGTCGGTCAGGCGGGCGATGACACCTTCGGCGCCCTGGCGATTGCCTTCCGCGGCCATGGTCTTGCCGCGAGTGCGCAACGCCTCTGCCTGCACCACGGCCTGCTGCACCTTGGTTTCCTCGTAGATCGTCTGGTAGAGCGCGTCCATCTGGGCAGGCAATGTCTCTGCCAGCGCAACCTGGGCCTGCTCGGCTTGTCCGCGCTGATAGGGTTGCCATATTCCGAAATAGCCGACACCCAGCACCATCAGCGCCGCAAGGCCAGCGAGGACCGGCCGGCCCCAGGCTTTGCGGCTGACATAAAGCCGCGCCATCGTTGTCCCCAGCCCCGGGGCAGGGGGCGTATAGGCAAACCGGCTTTCCGCCAGAGCCGAAACGCCCTCCTTGAGGATGTGGTCCGGCACCTCGATGCCCTGCTGGTGATAAAGCGCCCGCAGCCGTTCAATCAGCTGTTGTTCCCGGGCGGCACCGTTCAGCTCGCGCGTGACGAGGTCTTGCCGGTGGCGAAGCGTGTCGACCACGTCCATCGCCATCATGACCTCGTCCAGCGGTGCTGCGGGCTTTGCCATCACTTCGCTCATATCAGGCCGGAGCTCTCGTCACCGGCGTCCTATGACCGGGTTTCGAGCAGGAGAGCGTTACCCTCTGCCGCCAAGGTCGCCAGCCGGCGCTTCCCGTCCTCGACCGCATCGCGGATTTCCGCGGAATTCTTGGTCGATGCCACCCGCATCTCGTTGATGATGGTGCGGCTTTTCTCCTGGAAATTGACCACTGAATCCACGAGCTTCCTGACCGCATCCGCGCGCACGGTGGGGCCATAGCCGGCTCTAATCGCCTCTTCCTGAACCTTGTCGCCGATCTCGGCGAGGGTTTCGAGGCTCTTGGACATGCCTTCCTTCATCGCGTTCAGCGTCTCGGTGGATTCGTGTAGGCCAAACATGCCGGTGAAGGACGCCGACAGGGCGGTCAGCACGGTTTCATTGGTCGAAAAGAACGAGATTGACTGCTGATAGACGCGCTCCTTGGCATTGGTGGTCTGCATGAGACGCGCCATCACCACTTCGGACGTATTGTAGGAAATAGTGAGGTTGTCCGAGAGATCCTTGACGATCTGGTAGCGCTTTTCCTCGTTCTGCATTTCCCGCAGACGCTCGTCGCGCGCCAGTTCCAGCCGCGCCCGGTCTGCCGGCACCGTGCCGGCGTAAGCGGAAAGATCTTCCGCCGACTTCTGCAGGATGTTCTTTTTTTCCTCGAGCCGCTTTTCGGCGACCTGCAGCAATTCGAGCGCCATCACCTCGGCCTGCTTGAGCGCCCCGCGGAAGTCGCGATAGGCCTCGAGGATGATCTGCTCGCGGTCGATCTGGTCCTTGGTGTCGCGCGTCACCTCGAGATAGGTGTCGCGAATCTTGTTGAAGCGGGTGGAAATGTCGCCACGGCTGACCTTCATCCAGACATTCTGCACGCGCTCGACCACGTCGATCTTGTTGTCCTGCAACTGGTCGACCATCATCTTGGCGTCGTCACGGATGGAATCGAAGCCCTTGGTGATGTCTTCGTAGCGTTCGCCGATCTTCATGGCGGCGACCTGCTCGCGCACAACTTCGTTGAAAGCGCTGGCTTGCGACAAGGTCCGTCCGATCAGGATCACCCGGGTCTCGTCGAGTTCGGTGATCTGGCTGAGCAGGCCGATAATGGGCTGCTCGCCCTGCTGTTCGGGCCAGATGCCGAGGTCGCGGATGGCGTTGACGGCCTTGTCGAGATATTGCAACGGCCTTTCCGCCAGTGTCGGGACGGTGGCGGTGGTTGCGCTCGGGGTCGTTTGGTCAGTCATCGCTGTATCCCTTTATTCGGGCCAGATCGGCATGGCGCCTCAAGGCCCTAGATTGCGTCTGGCGGGCCGCGTGACAATTGCAACTGCGTCTCCGGCCAACTATTTAGCTCATATTGGTGCGAAAAAGCCGCAGGTAAAGGTGAGGCGCTTATGCCCGAACATGTCCGCAAGAACGACCCGTTCCGGGCGCTCGGCGAGAGGTTGCGCTGAATGGATTTCGGTGGACGCTATCGCATCACGGCCCCGCGCGACGCAGTCTGGCAGGCGCTCAACGATCCGGCCATGCTCAAGGCCGCAATCCCAGGATGCAGCCACATCGCCTGGGCCGGGCCCGATAGCCTCGATCTCGAAATCCAGGTGAATCTGGGTGTGGTCAAACCCACGTTCAAAGGGCAATTGACGCTTTCCAAAGTCGTCCCGGCTCAAAGCTATACGCTGTCCGGGCGCGGCAAAGGTGGATTGATGGGCCTGGCCGAAGGTGCTGCAGACATCGTTCTGGTTGACGAGGGCACAGATACATTATTGTCCTTCAGCGCACAGGGCGGTGCGTCGGGTCAGATCATGAAGCTGGGCAAGGCGCTGATCGGCAATTCGGCACAACGCATCATCGATGGATTTTTCGAGCGCTTCGCCCAGGCTATGGGCGTCGATATCGTTGTGCTCGATCCGATCTGAAAGCGCTTTATTTCCAAATTGTTAACCAGGCCACAATGCGCCTTGGATCGGCCATCTTTCCGCCGCCAGCGGTGCTGTACACAGCAGGTGCCCGCAACAAGTTGATTTAAATTTTAGCCATGACCTCCCAGCTCCGCGACACAATCACTCTCTATGCCATTGCCGCGATCGCTGTCCTTGGTACCCTTTACGCCGATTCAGGCCTTGATCTGGGCCAGCTTTTCCAAGCGCTTTTGGCTCGCTTCTAATCGGTTTGCGCAAGCCGTGTGCGGCAGCCTGCCTGCATAGCGGGCTTTACGCGCGAAATTTGACCATATGGAAAAATTTCGCGTCATCCCTCTTGCGGGCAAAGCCATTGCACGATTTTATCCCCTGTTAGCGCACGCAGATTGTGCTGCGGGACCCGTTCCCGGTGCTGGGTGCGAGACAGGGAGACCAATCAATGAAAATTTCGACCTTTACCAAGGCCATCGCCAGCGGCGTTGCTCTGAGCGCCGTCATGGCCGGTGCGGCCATGGCCGACGGCGCGCTGGTCTATGACGGCGGCGGCAAGTTCGACAAGTCGTTCAACGAAGCAGCCTATACCGGCGCCGAGCGCTTCAAGGCCGAAGGCGGCAATTACCAGGACCTCGAAATCTCGGGCGACGCGATGCGCGAACAGGCCGTGCGCCAGTTTGCCTCCCGCGGCAACAACCCCATCGTGCTCCCGGGCTTCTCGTGGGAAACCGCGCTGCGCGCCGTCGCTCCCGAATTCCCCGATACCAAGTTCACCATCATCGACACCGTCGTCGATCTGCCTAACGTGCAGTCCGTCGTGTTCAAGGAACAGGAAGGCTCCTATCTCGTCGGCATCCTGGCTGCCATGCAGTCGGAAAGCGGCAAGATCGGCGTCGTCCCCGCGTTCAACTTCGACCTGCTCGAAGCCTTCGCCTGCGGCTATGCGCAGGGCGCCAAGTCCGTCAATCCGGACATCGAAATCCTCGAGACCTATGTCGGCACCGGCTTTGAAGCATTCAACGATCCGGTAAAGGCCACCGAAGTGGCGAAGTCCCAGCTCGACCAGGGCGTGGACGTCATCTTCCAAGTCGCCGGTGGCGCTGGTGCAGGCGTCCTGCAGGCTGCCGCTGATGCCGGCAAGTTCTCCATCGGCGTGGACAGCAACCAGAACCATCTCCATCCCGGCTCCGTCCTCACCTCGATGACCAAGCGCGTCGACGTGGCCACCTATAACGCCATGAAGGGCGTCGAGGACGGCACATGGGCACCCGGCCTTGTGGTGCTCGGCCTGGCCGAGGACGGCGTGGGCGCGGCATTTGACGACAACAATGCCGAGCTCATCACGCCCGAAATGACCGCGGCTGTGGAAAAGGCGACCGCGGACATCGTTTCCGGTGCCGTAACGGTGCACGATTTCCGCACCGACAAGCAGTGCCCGTCGCTCTAAGACCGAAAGGGGTCAGGACTTAGCATGGAAAGTCTGAACCCGGACAACGCGCAGCGGCCCCAAGGGGCCGCTGCTGCTCCCCTCGCCATTGAACTGGTCGGCATCAACAAGCATTTCGGTGCGGTTCACGCCAATCGCGACATCCATCTGGCCGTCAAGCGCGGCACGGTGCATGGCATTGTGGGCGAAAACGGCGCCGGAAAATCGACGCTGATGTCCATCCTCTATGGCTTCTACACGGCCGACAGCGGCGAAATCCGCGTCAACGGCACGCCCCAGACCATCACCGACAGCCGCAATGCCCTGCAGCTCGGCATCGGCATGGTGCATCAGCACTTCATGCTGGTCGACAATTTCACCGTCCTCGAAAACGTCGTACTCGGCGCCGAGGATTCCGCCTTCCTCCGCCCCACGCTCAACAAGGCGCGCGACCAGCTCAAGGCTTTGGCGCGCGACTACGGGCTGGAGGTCGATCCCGATGCCATCATCGAGAACCTTTCGGTCGGCCAGCAGCAGCGCGTGGAAATCCTCAAGGCGCTTTACCGCGGCGCCGAGACCCTCATTTTGGATGAACCGACCGGCGTGCTGACGCCGGCCGAGGCCGATCACCTGTTCCGCATCCTGGGCAAGCTGCGGGCCGAGGGCAAGACCATCATTCTGATCACGCACAAGCTGCGCGAGATCATGGCCATCACCGACGAAGTCTCGGTCATGCGCCAGGGGGCCATGGTTGAGACCCTGCGCACAAGCGATACCAGCCCCGAGCAATTGGCCGAACTGATGGTCGGCCGCCGCGTCCTGCTGCGTGTCGAAAAAGGCCCGCCCAATCCCGGCAAAGTTTTGCTCGACGTCGAAAACCTCATCGTCACGGACGATTTCAAGGTGCCACGCGTCAAGAACATCAGCTTCGAGGTTCGTGCCGGTGAGATCGTCGGCATTGCCGGCGTGGCTGGCAATGGCCAGTCCGAATTGCTTGAATCCATTGCCGGCATGCGCGACCAGCTGGGTGGCACGATCCGTGTCAATGGCCAGCCCCTTTCTCTTGCCGGCGATGACGGAGCGGCCCGTGCCCGTATCGCAGGGCTCGCCCATGTGCCCGAAGACCGGCTGCGCATGGGACTGATCACCAATTTTGCCGCATGGGAAAACGCTATTCTCGGCTATCAGGACAAATATGGCGAGGGGCCCGGCCTCGATATCGGCAAGGCTCGCGCCACTGCCGAAGAGTATATGAAAAAGTTTGACGTGCGGCCGGCGAACCTCGATCTCAAGACGGCCAATTTCTCCGGCGGCAACCAGCAAAAGATTGTGCTGGCTCGCGAGATGGAACGCGATCCGGATGTGCTGATCGTCGGTCAGCCCACGCGCGGCGTCGATATTGGCGCCATTGAGTTCATTCACAATCAGATCATCAAGATGCGCGATGCCGGCAAGGCCATCCTGCTGGTCTCGGTGGAGCTCGATGAAATTCGCTCGCTCGCCGACCGTATCCTGGTGATGTTCGACGGCCATATTGTCGGTGAGGCCGATCCGGCCACCGCCGACGAGACCGAACTGGGCCTGCTGATGACCGGGTCACACGCAGACCGAAAGGTCACCGAGCCGGGCACGCTGCCCGCACACGAAACGCCCGTCCAGCAAACCATGGTGCAGATGAGTCCCAAGGACAATTCCGGCAGGGAGACCAATTGATGACCGCCTTGCCGCGCTGGGCCGACGTTGTCCTTCTGCCCGTTCTCAATGTCGTGCTGGCCTTCCTTGTTGGTGGGCTGATCGTTCTGGCCGTGGGGCAGAACCCGATCGAAGCCGTGGGCATCATGCTCTATGGCGCCTTCGGCTATGGTTCGGGCTTCGGTTATACGCTTTACTACACCACCGATTTCATCTTTGCCGGCCTGGCCGTGTCCCTGGCCTACCATGCCGGGCTTTTCAATATCGGGCCCGAAGGGCAAGCCTATGTGGGCGGCCTGGGTGTCATCCTGATCGGCCTGGCGCTCAACGGCATGCATTGGGCGCTGGTCTTCCCCCTGATGATTGTGTGTGGCGCCCTTTTCGGGGCCGCCTGGGCTTTTATTCCGGGCTATCTGCAAGCCAAGCGCGGCAGTCACGTCGTCATCACGACCATTCTGTTCAACTTCATCGCCGCATCGATGATGGGCTATATCATCAGCCGCATCCTCAAGCCCGCCGGTGTCAATTCCGATGAAAGTGCCCCGCTCGAGGCCATTACGCGCGTGCCGCAATTGCGCACCTTCATCGAATTGTTCCGCAATTCACCCGTCAATCTCACCTTCTTCCTCGCCATCGCCGCGCTGGTCTTCGTCTATTGGCTGATCTGGCGCACCAAGTTCGGATATGCGGTGCGAGCGCTCGGCAACAATCCTGTGGCCGCCAATTACGCGGGCATTTCCAACCAGAAGATGATCATGATCGTCATGGCCCTGGCCGGCGCTTTTGCCGCAATGGTCGCGGTGAACAATGTCGGTGGCGTGCAGGGCCGGCTGATCCTCAATTTCGTCAACGGGGCGGGCTTCGTGGGGATCGCCGTGGCGTTCATGGGCCGGGGCCACCCGATAGGGGTGGGGCTCTCGGCGCTCCTGTTCGGCATTCTGTATCAGGGTGGCCAGGAACTCGCCTTCCAGATGCCCGGCATCACCCGCGAGATGATCGTCACCATCCAGGCTCTCGTGATCCTCTTCACCGGCGCGATGGGCGACATGTTGCGCGGACCGCTGGCGCGAATACTCACCCAGCCTGACCCGGCGCCAGGAGGCAAGTGATGGACCAAGCTCTCGTCGACATCACCCTCATTCTCGATTCCACGGTGCGTCTCGCCGTGCCACTCATCCTGGCCTGTCTGGCCGGGCTCTATTCGGAGCGCGCCGGCATCGTCGATATTGGCCTCGAAGGCAAGCTCCTGGCCGGCGCCTTCGCGGCTGCGGCCATGTCGGCCGTCACCGGATCGGCCTGGCTCGGCTTGCTCGCCGGTGTGGGCGCAGCATTGCTGTTTTCGGGCATTCACGGCCTTGCCTCGATCAATTTCAAGGGCAACCAGACCATTTCGGGCGTGGCCCTCAACTTCCTTGCTGCCGGGCTGACCACGTTCCTCGGCCAGTCCTGGTTCCAGCGCGGTGGCTATACGCCCCAGCTTTCCGGCGACCAGCGCTTCAACCCAATTACGCTCCCATTCGCCAATGAACTGCGCGACGTGCCGATCTTTGGCCAGATCTATTGGGAGCTGATCTCGGGCCACAACATCATCACCTACTTCGCCTTCGTCGCCGTACCGGTCACTGCATGGGTTCTGTTTCGCACCCGGTTCGGACTGCGTCTGCGTGCCGTCGGTGAAAATCCCAAGGCCATCGACACGGCCGGGATCTCGGTCACGTTGCTGCGCTATCAGGCGCTGATCATCACTGCGGTCCTGGTTGGCATCGGCGGCGCCTATCTCTCGATCGCCCAGTCTGCCGGGTTCAACAACAATATGTCTGCTGGTCGCGGCTATATCGCGCTCGCTGCCCTTATCTTTGCCAAGTGGCGCCCGGGTCCGGCATTGCTGGTCTGCCTCATGTTCGGCTTCCTCGATGCCTTCCAGTTCCGTATCCAAGGGCAGTCCTTCCCGCTGATCGGCGAAGTCCCTGTCCAGGCTATTCAGGCTCTGCCCTATATCCTGACAGTGGTCCTGCTCGCCGGCTTCATCGGCCGCGCCGTGGCACCCAAGGCTTCCGGCATTCCCTACACCAAGGAACGCTAGCCGAGAGGCTGGCGCCATGACGCTTATGACCACCAAAGAACACGACAAGGCCTTGTTCGAGGCCGCAGAAGCCGTTCGCAAACACGCCTACGCGCCTTACTCGAAATTTCAGGTGGGCGCGGCCATACTTGCCGATGACGGCAACATCTATTCCGGCTGCAATGTCGAGAACGCCGCCTATCCGGTGGGCAATTGCGCCGAGCCCAGCGCCATTGCCGCCATGCTGGCCGGCGGCGGCAAGCGCATCAAGCGCATCTATGTCACCGGGCCCGGCGCGATGCCGGTAACCCCCTGCGGCGGCTGCCGCCAGCGCATTCGCGAATTTGCCGATCCCGATGTGGAGGTGATTTCGCACGGCATCGACGGCACGCCGCTGGTGCAGACGCTGGCGCAATTGCTGCCCCATTCGTTCGGCCCGGAATTTCTGGCGCCCTAATTCAGGCCGTATGGCCTGCGAC
The DNA here is from genome assembly GCF_000969445.1 of Devosia chinhatensis. Classification (NCBI taxonomy): domain Bacteria; kingdom Pseudomonadati; phylum Pseudomonadota; class Alphaproteobacteria; order Hyphomicrobiales; family Devosiaceae; genus Devosia; species Devosia chinhatensis. The sequence goes on from NZ_JZEY01000061.1 coordinate 1,282,576, forward strand.
AAGGGATGAACCCCAAGTGGCATCCCGAGGAGGATCGATGAGTCTCAAGATCGTCGACAACACGACACAGGACCCCGCGCATCGGCGCAATCCGGGCTTCCCGCTCGACCGCGACTGGGTAAGCCGGGTCCGCATGAACCGGTCGGCGCTTGAGCGCCGCGCTGGCTCCATCGGTGCGCGCCGGACGGTCAAGAAAGATTACCAGCTTGCGTGGCTGCTCAAGGCGATCACCCTCATCGACTTGACGACGCTCAATGCCGACGACACCGATGGCCGGGTCGAACGGTTATGCGCCAAGGCCAGAACTCCACTGCGTGCCGAAATCCGCGATAAACTGGGTGTCGCCGATAAGCGCATTCTGCCCGGCGCGGTCTGCGTATACCACACATTCGTCCACACCGCCGTCAAGGCGCTGGAGGGGACAGGTATTCCGGTCGCCGCTGTTTCCACCGCGTTCCCGCACGGATTGGCGCCCGTGGAAACCAAGCTTGCCGAGATCGAGGCCTCGGTGAAGGATGGCGCCCAGGAAATCGACATCGTCATCGAGCGCGGCATGGTGCTGCGCGGCGACTGGCAGGCGCTTTACGACCAGGTCAAATCCTTCCGGAAGGCCTGCGGCGACGCCCATATCAAGACGATCCTGGGTACCGGCGAATTGGCCACCCAGACCAATATCGCCAAGGCCAGCCTGGTTTGCATGATGGCCGGGGCCGACTTCATCAAGACCTCGACCGGCAAGGAAAAGGTCAATGCCAATCTCGTCACCAGCCTGACCATGATCCGCATGATCCGCTGGTTCGCCGAGGAAACCGGCATCGAAATCGGCTACAAGCCCGCCGGCGGCATTGCCACGGCTGGTGACGCGCTCAAATATATGGCGCTCATGAAGGAAGAGCTGGGCAATCACTGGCTACAGCCGCACCTTTTCCGCTTCGGTGCGTCGAGCCTGCTGACCGACATCGAACGCCAGCTTGAACATGGCCTGACCGGTCACTACGCAGCAGATTATCGCCAGCCCATGGTGTGATGAGTGTTGGGCGCAGCCCACAATACAGTCCGCGGGACTGTTTTGAACGAAGAGCGCCCGGAGAGCTCTGCTCACAGGGCCCGGACAAGCCAAAAGCATGGCACTACCCCGCAAATGGGGATCTCCTTGGGGAAGATGCAATGAACAATATCGCGCAAATCTTCGATAGCCTCGACTACGGTCCGGCCCCTGAAGCTGCCGATCAGGCCAATGCCTGGCTCGATAGCAAGGGGCGGGCTTTCGGTCATTTCATCGATGGGGCATGGACCGGTCCCGGCAAGACCTTCGCGTCGACCAATCCGGCCAGCGGCGCCAAGCTCGCCGAGATTACTGACGGCAGCACGGCCGATGTCGATGCGGCTGTTCGGGCGGCCCGGGCGGCCTTTGCGAGCTGGAGTGGCCTGCGGGGCTATGAGCGCGGCAGATATCTCTATGCCATTGCCCGCATGATCCAAAAGCATGCCCGTCTCTTTGCCGTGCTGGAGACCATGGACAATGGCAAGCCGATCCGCGAGAGCCGCGATGCCGATATCCCCTTGGCAGCACGGCACTTTTACCACCATGCGGGCTGGGCGACGCATCTCGAAACCGAGTTTCCCGGCATGGCGCCCTACGGTGTCTGCGGCCAGATCATTCCATGGAATTTCCCGCTTCTCATGCTGGCCTGGAAGATTGCTCCGGCGCTGGCCGCAGGCAATACCGTGGTGCTCAAGCCTGCCGAATTCACGTCATTGACGGCCCTGCTATTCGCCGAAATCTGCGAGCGCGTCGGCCTGCCCAAGGGCGTGGTCAATATCGTGACGGGCGAGGGAGATACCGGCGCTGCGATCGTAAACCATTCTGATATCGACAAAATCGCGTTCACCGGATCGACCGAGGTCGGCAAGATCATCCGTGCCGCCACGGCGGGTTCGGGCAAGGGGTTGAGCCTCGAACTGGGCGGCAAGTCGCCTTACATCGTGTTTGAAGATGCCGATCTCGACTCTGCCGTCGAAGGGCTGGTCGAGGCCATATGGTTCAACCAGGGACAAGTGTGCTGCGCTGGCTCGCGGCTTTTGGTTCAGGAGAGCATCGAGGACCGGTTCATCGCCAAGGTCAAGGCACGCATGGCCAAGCTCCGCGTCGGCGATCCTCTTGATAAATCAGTGGATATTGGAGCTTTGGTCGCCCCGGTACAGGTCGAGCGCATCAAGGATCTGATGAAGCGCGGCGTCGCCGAAGGCGCGGTCGTCTATGAGCCCGATGGGCAGATCCCGGCCGAAGGGTGCTTCCTCAAGCCTGCGCTGGTGACCAATGTGTCGCCGGCTAACACCTTGGTGGCAGAAGAGATTTTTGGTCCGGTCCTGGTCGCCATGAGCTTCCGCACGCCCGAGGAGGCGGTAGCTCTGGCCAACAATACCCGCTACGGACTGGCCGCGACGCTCTGGAGCGAAAACATCAATCTTGCCCTCGATATAGCGCCGAAGCTCAAGGCGGGCGTGGTGTGGATCAACGGTACCAACCAGTTTGATGCGGCAGTCGGTTTTGGCGGTTACAAGGAAAGCGGCTATGGTCGCGAAGGTGGCCGCGAGGGAATGGCGGCCTACCTTAAGCCGTTGTGGGAAAAGGATTTAAAAGCCGCTGCGGTGCTCAGGGAGGTTGCCCCGGCAATTGCCAATCCGCTCGATGGCGGGCATCTGGACCAGACCGCCAAGATGTATATCGGCGGCAAGCAGGCCCGGCCCGATGCTGGCTATAATCGCCCGGTCCATGGGTCCGGGGGCGAGCTGATCGGCGAAGTCGGCGATGGCAATCGCAAGGACATCCGCAATGCCGTGGAAGCGGCGCGTGCAGCCTCCGGCTGGGCGAATACGGCGGCCCATTCCCGGGCGCAAGTCCTTTATTTCCTTGCAGAAAATCTCGATTATCGCCGCGATGAATTCGCTGCCCGGATCAAGGCGCAGACGGGTGAAGACGGGGCGGAGGAAGTTGCAAAATCGGTCGAGCGGCTGTTTGCTTTCGCCGGCTGGGCCGACAAGTTCGATGGGGCCGTGCACAACCCGCCGATGCGGGCCATCGCTGCAGCCATGATCGAGCCACTGGGCGTCGTCGGGATAGTCGCACCAGCTAACATTCCGCTGCTTGGCGCTATCAGCCTGTTAGCGCCGACAATCGCAATGGGCAATACGGCGGTCCTTGTGCCATCTTCGCGTCATGGCTTGTCGATGACCGACTTCTATCAGGTGCTCGAAACATCCGACATGCCCTCCGGCGTGGTCAATATCGTCACCGGCGACAGCCTTGCTCTCGCAAAGACCCTGGCCGAGCATGATGGCGTCGATGGGCTCCTCTTCATGGGCTCGGCCGAAGGCTCGGCCATGGTGGAGAAGGCATCGGTGGGCAATCTCAAACAGACCTGGACCAGCCGCGGCCTCGACTACGACCTCAGCGATCCTCGTTTTGCCGGCGACTATTTCCTGAGCCGGGTGACGCAGGTGAAAAATGTCTGGATCCCCTACGGGGCGTGAGACATGGGGGACAGGATCGAAATTGAAAATGTCGGCCAGCCCGGCAAGACCTATAGGGTCGATGCCCGCAAGTTTGCGGCGATGAAAGAAGCTGTTCTGGCGAGCGTACCGGACGCAGCGCCCGGCATAGCGGTAAGCGAGCTGATCGCTGCGGTGAAGCCCAAGCTGCCACAGGACCTGTTTCCCGGTGGGGAAAAGGCTGGGTGGTGGGTCAAGGCCGTGCAGCTCGACCTTGAGGCCAAGAAGGTCCTGGCGCGCGCCGACAGGCCGCCCGTGCGGCTCTACCGGGTCTAGGGCATGGTCTTCCTTCCCCAAGAAGTCATCATCAGGAAGCGCAACGGCGAGGCCCTGGCGGCCACGGACATTGCCCAGTTCATCGCCGGCTTTGCTGGGGGAAGTGTGTCGCACGCGCAAGCAGCGGCCTTTGCCATGGCCGTCTATTTCCAGGACATGGACATGGACGAACGGGTGGCGCTGACGAGGGCCATGCGCGATTCAGGGGCGGTGCTCGACTGGTCCGATCTCGACGGGCCGGTCGCCGACAAGCATTCCACCGGCGGGGTGGGCGACAATGTCAGCCTGATGCTGGCCCCAATCCTTGCCGCCATGGGCATCTATGTGCCGATGATTTCGGGGCGCGGGCTTGGTCATACCGGAGGAACGCTCGACAAGTTCGACGCCATTCCCGGCTACCAGACCAGCCCGGACAATGACCTCTTCCGCAGGGTGGTGAGGGAAGCCGGCTGCGCCATTATCGGGCAGACCGCCGACCTCGCGCGGGCCGACAAGATGCTCTACGCCATCCGCGACGTGACCGGGACGGTGGAATCCATCCCCCTTATCACCGCCTCCATTCTCTCCAAGAAACTGGCGGCGGGACTGGATGCGCTGATCCTCGACGTCAAGACCGGCTCGGGCGCCTTCATGCCGACGCTTGAGAGGTCGCAGGAGCTGGCGAAAAGCCTGGTCAGCGTCGCCAATGGCGCCGGGCTCAAGACCGGTGCGCTGATCACCGACATGAACGAGCCGCTGGCCAGCGCTGCGGGCAATGGGCTCGAAGTGCGCAATGCCGTCGATTTCCTCACCGGCGCGCACCAGGATTACCGGGTGCGGGAAGTCACCCTGTCGCTCTGCGCCGAGCTGGCCGTGATGACCGGCAAGGCGCTGACGCTCGATGCCGGACGGCTGCTGGCCGTTTCGGCGCTCGACAGCGGACGGGCGACCCAGCGCTTTTCCATCATGGTGCATGCCTTGGGGGGACCGGCCGATTTCGTCGAGCGAATGACCGATTATCTGGTGGCGGCGCCCATCATCCGCGATGTCTTTGCGACCGGGCAGGGCAAGGTGTCGGCCATCGATACGCGCGGCGTGGGGATGGCCGTGGTCTCCCTGGGCGGAGGCCGCGCTACCCCAACCGACACCATCGACTATCGCGTCGGCTTCGACCGCTTGCGCGGGCTCGGCGCCGTCATCGACAACCGGACCCCAATCGCCCGTATCCATGCCGCGGACGAGGCCAGCGCTGAAGACGCGGAGCGGCGGTTGCGCGCTGCCTATATCCTGGGGGGCGACATACCGGGTCATCCGCTGATTGCCGGGCGGGTCGGATCGGAATAGCGAGATCACGTTCTCACCGTTTTTAGCCGGCTTGTCTCTGCAATCCAAAGGGACGGTGGGAAAGACGCGAAAGACGAATGGCCCGGTCAACGGCCAGGATCAACAGACTGAACACTGGACCAAGCGAGGAAGAGTTTCATGCCCCGTGCCATTGTCTGCCTGCTCGATAGCGTGGGCATCGGCGGTGCTCCCGACGCGGCCGCCTATGGCGACGAAGGCGCCAATACGCTTGGCCACATCGCCGAATGGGCAGCGACCGGCAAGGCCGATCGCACCGGCCTGCGGTCGGGCCCGCTGCACCTGCCCAACATGGATGCGATGGGCCTCGGCGCCGCGGTCAAGCTCTCGACCGGCACGCTGCCGCCCGGCCTTTCCGACCGGCCCAAAGGCGGCCGCTTCGGCGTCGGCCGCGAAATTTCCAAGGGCAAGGACACGCCATCGGGCCATTGGGAAATCGCCGGCGTGCCGGTGCCCTTCGACTGGGGCTATTTTCCCCAGAGCGTTCCGGCCTTTCCGCCCGAGCTGATCGCACAATTGGTGGCCCGAGCCGGCCTGCCGGGAATCCTCGGCGACAAGCATGCCTCGGGCACCGACATCATTGCCGAACTGGGCGATGAGCATATCCGCACCGGCAAGCCGATCTGCTACACCTCGGTGGATTCAGTGTTCCAGATCGCGGCCCATGAAAGCCATTTCGGGCTCGACCGCCTCTACGAGGTCTGCCGGGTCGCGTTCGAGCTGACCGAGCCGCTCAATATCGGCCGGGTGATCGCGCGACCGTTTATCGGCGAGACCCGTGAGAGTTTCAAGCGCACCGGCAATCGCCGCGACTATGCCATGACGCCACCAGAGCCGACCCTGCTCGACCGCAATGCCGACGCGGGGCGTTCGGTCTTTGCCATCGGTAAGATTTCCGACATCTATGCCGGCTCTGGCGTAACGCACAAACTCAAGGGCACAGGCATCCCTCAATTGTTCGACCGGACGCTCGAAGCCATGGAGATGGCCGGCGAGGGCGCCTTCATCATGACCAATTTCGTCGATTTCGACAGCGAATACGGTCATCGCCGCGACGTGCCCGGCTATGCGGCAGCACTTGAGAGCTTCGATTCCCGTCTCCCGGAGATCATCGCCGCCATGCGCCACGACGATCTTTTGGTGCTGACGGCCGATCACGGCAACGATCCGACCTGGAAAGGCACCGATCATACGCGCGAACAGGTGCCGATCCTGGTCTTTTCCCCAGCCCTGGCGCCCGCAGAGATTGGCATTCGCTCAACCTTCGCCGATATTGGCGAAACCATTGCCGCCTGGCTTGGGCTCGCGCCCGGCCGTCACGGCAAATCCTTCCTTTGAAACTCTGGTGCCGAGGTGGTCGAGATGAGTGAAATTGCGGGTCATGTCACGGTTCTCGATCATCCCCTGATCCAGCACAAGCTCACCATCATGCGCAACAAGGAGACCTCCATTGCGGGGTTCCGGCGCCTGCTGCGCGAAATCGCGCATCTGATGTGCTACGAGGTGACGCGCGACCTCGAGCTTGAACTGATCGATATCGATACGCCCATGGCGCCGATGAAGTCGCCGGCGATCAAGGGCAAGAAGCTGGTCTTCGCGTCCATCCTGCGTGCCGGCAACGGCCTGCTCGACGGCATGCTCGACCTGGTACCGGCTGCGCGCGTCGCCCATATCGGCATGTATCGCGACCACGAGACGCTCGAGCCGGTGGAATATTACTTCAAGGCGCCGTCCAGTCTCGAGGACCGGCTGATCATCGTGGTCGATCCGATGCTGGCCACCGCCAATTCGGCCACCGCCGCCATCGAAAAGCTCAAGGAACGCGGCGCCAACAATATCCGCTTCCTGTGCCTGCTCGCTGCCCCCGAAGGCATCAAGCGCTTCACAGAGGCCCATCCCGACGTGCCGGTCTATACAGCCTCGATCGACGATCACCTCAACGAAAAGGGCTATATCGTGCCCGGTCTCGGCGATGCCGGCGACCGCATGTACGGCACGCGCTAGCAGCCCGCCCCGATCTCATTGACCTCAGGGTGCGCCCTGTCGCCCCTAGACGTCGGCATCTGCCAACCGGAGACGCTTATGGCCAAGCTCGTTCATTCGATGATCCGCGTGCTCGACGAAGCGCGCTCGGTGGGCTTTTATGAAAAGGCCTTTGGGCTCAGAATTGCCGAGCGGCTGGATTTCGACAGCTTTACCCTGGTGTACATGACCGGGGAGGACGTGTCGTTCGAACTCGAACTGACCATCAACAAGGGGCGGACAGAGCCCTATGCGCTGGGCGACGGCTATGGCCACCTGGCCGTGGTGGTCGACGATGTCGATGCCGAGCATGCCCGGTTCAGCGCCGAGGGCCTGACGGTGGGCAAACTGGTGGATTTCAAAAATGGCGACGTACCCGTTGCCAGGTTCTTCTTCGCCACTGACCCCGATGGTTACAAAATCGAAGTTATCCAGAAGGGCGGCCGGTTCGGCTAACGCCGACCCTGTGAGAACGGGGGTGGCGGACCTCCCCCTGGACCTTCGGTCACTCCCGCAACCGCGGGAGGACGCAGTGAATGTCCCCGCTCGCGCGGGGACGACGCGGCGCATGAGAAGCTATGATCCTCTCGTCAGGCCTTGAGCGGCAGGCCAAGCGCGATGAGGTCGGCGCGCAGATGCACCGGGTCCTTGAAGTGGATGCCATGCATGCCGAACTTGCGGGCAGCCACGATATTGGGCTCGCTGTCATCGATGAAGACGCAGGATTCGGGGGACATGCCGTAGCGCTCGCAGAAGACGCGGTAGATGCGCGGGTCCGGCTTCACCAGACCTTCGAGACCCGAGACGATCACCCCGTCGAACTTTTCGAGGAAGGGCCATTCGCCCAGCCGCGTCATCCACTTCTCCCAGGAGAAATTGGTGATGGCGAAGGTGGGAATATCCTGCTCGATCAGCTCGTTATGGATGTCGATGGTGCCCTGGATCATGGGGCCGAAGGTCTCGGTCCAGCGCTCGTCGAAGGCCTTGATCTCGCGCCAATATTTGGGGAAGCGGGTGACCAGCTTGGCGACGCCCTCGGCATAGATTTCGCCGGCGTCGAACTCGAGGTTCCAGTCGCCCGTGCAGATGTTCTGATGGAACCAGAGGGCCTCTTCTTCTGTCTCGAAGAGCTTGCGGAACAGATAGAGCGGGTTCCAGTCGACGAAGACGCCGCCCAGATCGAAGACGGGGATGATGGTGTCGTGCATGAGCTCACTCGCCGGCTGGGAAAGACTGCCCGGCTTGTGGCATGGCTGCCAGCGCCCGGCAAGCGCAGGCTCAGTTGAGCGTGATGGTTCCCCCGAACCGCGGCAGGAAAAAGTTCGAGCGGTAGAGATCGATGGCCTGGTTGAAGAAGATGCCGAAGAGAGGGCGATAGGAATAGGACGCTTCGGCGGCGATGACCATCTGGTTCCTGGAAATGGCGGTCATCTCGGCGGGGAGCGGGAAGGGCTCGCCAACTTGATGGGGCGTGGTAGCGCTGTATTGGCCATTGGTGAACTGCCGGGTCCAGGCGACGATGGCATTGCCATCGGCATCCACCGAGACGGCCGTAACCACCTGCAGCACCGGCTCTGGCGAATAGGGCGTCATGATGCCGCTTGCCGCCCGGAAATAATCCTGGATCTGGCTTGTCGTCAGCGTCTTGTCGGACCGGGCCACCAGGTCGCCGACAGCGCCGGCCACCGACTGGACTTTGCGATCCATCGAGATCAGCGCGCTGGCCTCCATGGCGCCGACATAGACGGCCAGCATGATCGGCACGACAAGGGCAAATTCGACGGCCGCAACGCCGGCCCTGGCGCGCCAGAACCGCGCCGCAAGGATAAACAGGGCCCTCATGTGAACGGCTCGTTCTGGAAGACGGTTGCCGTGCCCAGGAGGCGATTGCCATCGGCCAGATTGGCCATGCCCAGCGGGCCCAACTGGATCAGGACCGGATAGCGGTAATAGACCTGGACCAGGATCACGCTCTTGCCGGCTCCGGGCGTCCAGATCTCAGGACTTGTCCAGAGGCAATTCTGCGCACAGGCAGGGTCGACCGGCACCGTCACCGTGGCCGACTGGAAATTGGTGACCTCGACAACGCGCAGATGCAGGCCGGTGCAATTGGGAAAGAGCCCGAAAAGACGGTCGCAGACCTGCTGGCGGAAATCGCTCAGCGTGGCCGCGCTTTGCTGTGCCTGGCCGGTACGGATCTGGCGCGACGCATCATGCACGGCGCTTTCGAGCACCTGGGTGGCGAGGAAGACCACCGAAGTCTGCAGGATGGCGGCGACGATCAGGAAGAAGGGAAACGAGAGCAGCCCAAATTCGATGGCCGTGGCGCCGCTCTCGTCGCGCAGGAGGGCGCGGCGGCGGAACAGACCGGCAATCTTGGCGAACAATGTTCTCATGACCCGCGCAGCGTTGCATATGCGGGCCAAACTAGGCGGAGATGGCTAATCGCGCGTTAGCACGGGACAGGCGGGCCAGGGTGATGCGCGGCACGGTTAACGGACCGCTAAGGCCTCAATTGGCCGTGGACTGGACCAGCTGTGAGGATGCCAGGGTCTGGCCCGAAAAGCCGTTGTCGTCACCCATCATGATGACGGGCTGGCAGATCGGCGCGCAGGAGAGCGTGGTGCGCGCCTGGCCCTGATAGACTGTGGTGACGCCGGCCTGCATCTGCACGACCTCGATAAGCGTATCGGCGATGGGTTCGCCCCGGCTGTCGAGCACGATCAGATTGGTCTGCCCGTAGCTCTTGCCGGTGAGGATCAGCGTAGTGGGGTCCTGGATGGTCACGTCGGCAATGCCGGGATTGCCGACGATGACCGTGGCCGCCGGGGCGCTGATGCGCAGGACCCGCGCCATATTGGTATTGACGCTGATGGGCGCGCCATCCTGCGCCAGGGCGGGCAGCGGCGCAAAAAGGCCGGCAACGAGCAGCAGGGCGGAGAGACGGAGCATGGCAGGACTTCCAAAGGTGCAGAAACGCTCCCTTACGATCCACCCGAATGGTAAATACTTGGCAAACAGGTCGTCACATGCGGTATTTTTCGAGCGCGCAAGTGCCTGTCAAATATAGCCATGTTCAAAACGGCCCTGCATTTGGAGCCTATAATAAAGAGGGGGCTGCTCGGCAAGTGGACGAACCGCGCGCAGCATTGCATAGAATGCGATGTAACTTTTTAACCCATTGAGTACTAAGAAAAATATGGGTGTGCGCTGCCTTTCCGAGATGTTCTCAATTAACGCTATTTCAACGAGTGAAGGCTAGCTTCTCGCCATGTTCGTTGTGTGGCGTGTCCGACATAAGCGTCACTCGAGAACGTGTAAAAAGGAGCCTGGGAATGAACATTTTCGCACGTTTCGCGCAGGACGAGTCGGGCGCGACCGCAATCGAGTATGGCCTGATCGCCGCACTCATCTCCGTTGGTATCATCCTGGCCGCGACGGCCCTGGGTGAAAATCTGGCCTCCCTGTTCGATGGCATTGCCAACGTGCTGGGCGCCAATATGCCCGCAGCGCCGGCAGCCACCCCGTAAGGGTCCGGTCTATCGCCGACAGAATTGGGGGAGGCGTTCGCGCCTTCCCCTTTTTATTTGACGTTTCTTAACTGGGAAAAGTCATTCTCTCTTCGAGCCCTATTGCTGACGAGGCTGCCATGTCGACCATCGCGCTGTTCTTCTTTCCCCTGGCCATGGCCTTTGCGGCCTCCTCGGACCTGCTGACCATGCGCATTTCCAACAAGCTGGTGCTGCTTCTGGCTCTGGGCTTCGTCGTGATGGCGCTGGTGGTCGAACTGCCGCTGCAGCAATTCGCCATGCATGTCCTGTGTGCCTTCATCGTGCTGGTCGTTTCGTTCGGCATGTTTGCCCTGCGCTGGATCGGCGGCGGGGACGCCAAGCTCGCCGCAGCCACGACGCTGTGGTTGGGGTTCGGGCTGACCTTGCCCTATCTGGCCTATACGGCGCTTCTGGGTGGGGTGCTGACCTTGATGATCCTCATCCTGCGCCGGATGCCGGCGCGCTCGTTCATCGCCACCATGCCCTGGCTCAGCCGGCTGCAGGACCCAAAGCAGGGCGTGCCCTATGGCATCGCCATGGCCATTGCGGGCCTGTTGACCTATTCCAACACCGCCATCTTCGAGCGCCTTACCGCCTAGCTCCGATCCGCCTGCCTCAAGCCCGCAGCCCGTCCGCGTTACCAGCCGGCGGGCTGATCGCATTTATGCTCCCTAGACTTCGGTGACTGCCAAATTGCGAGTATTCATAGGTTGTTAACTCTTCCCGCAAAGCGATGATTAACTAAAACTTGACCCTTTGCTTTCATAGTTCAGCCGGTGGAATTGGGCATGTTGCCCGGCATACAACCGGAGTGGGTCATGAGACCGGCGCGTATTATCCTGTTGTTGGTGGCCTTGGTCGCCGGTGGACTGGCGGCCTTTCTGGTCACCCGTGGTGGCGGCGCTCCCGCGCCTCGCGACACCCAGGTGGTCACCCAGGTCGTGCCCGAGGCCAAGACACAAGTGCTCGTCGCGAAGGCCGCCATCGGTATCGGCGAACGGCTCAGCGCCAGTTCGGTGGAATGGCAGGACTGGCCCGAAGGGGCGCTGCGCTCCGAATACGTGACCGTGTCCGCCATGCCCGATGCACCCGCCCAGCTCACCGATGCCGTCGCGCGCTTTGAATTTTTTCCCGGCGAACCGATCCGCGAGGCCAAGCTGGTCCGTTCGGACCAGGGCTATCTTTCGGCTGTGCTGAGCCAGGGCAAGCGCGGTGTGTCTGTGGGCGTGACTGCAGCATCGAGCGCCGGCGGCTTCGTCGTGCCCAACGATCATGTCGATGTGGTGCTGACCTCCGCCGATGCCACGGGACAGCGCTCGGAGGTCATCCTTTCGGACGTGCGCGTTCTCGCCATCGGCAAGCGCCTGGGCGAAATGGGCGCAAGTGGCGGCAATACCGAGGGCGATGGCGCAAGCCCAACCCCGGTCACCTTCGACAACAGCACCATTGCGACGCTCGAACTCGACCCTGGCCAGGCAGAAACCTTGATCAATGCCGCGACCCGCGGCCAGCTGACACTGACCCTGCGCTCCGTTGCCGATTTCAACCGTGTCGATCCCAATCAGGCCAATTCCGCCAATCAGGCCGTGCGCATCATCCGCTTCGGCCGCGAGCAGAGCGTCATCACCGGTGGCGCCCCGATCGAGCAGCAGAACACCACTTTCGTTTCCGCCGGCGATACCGGCATGACCGACACCTCCATGAGCCCGCCGGCATCGCAGATGCCGCAGGTCCTGCCACAATAGGGGCCACAGGATGCATACCGAAAAAGCTTTCATGCCCGGCTTGCGCACGCTGATGCTGGCCGCCTCGGTGGCGCTCGTAGCAGCCCTGTCGCCAGTGCCCCAGGCCCACGCCCAGGCACAAGCGCAGATCGCCATTTCCGCCAACGCCTATGGCGCGGTGCGCAAGATGGATATCGAGCTCAACAAGTCGATGATCGTCGACCTGCCGGCAGGCGTGGCCGAAGTGATCGTGTCCCAGCCCAACGTGGCGGCGGCGATCATGCGCACCCGCACCCGCGCCATCATCCAGGGCGTGACCGGCGGCGATACCAACATCTTCTTTCTCGACGACAATGGCCGCACCATCCAGGTGCTGGATCTGCGCGTCATCGAGCAGCCTTCCATGGTGGGCAATGCCCTAGAGGCGGCCCTGGCGCGCGTCATTCCCGGGTCGCGCATCCGCGTTGAATCGGTGACGCTGAGCGGGGACACCAACCGGGTGGTGCTCACCGGTACGGTGCCGACCTCCGAGGACAAGGATCGTGCCCAGGCCATCGCCATACAATTCGCCGGCGACCCGGAAAACGTGGCCAATGTCATCGATGTCTCGGGGGCCCAGCAGGTCATGCTGCAGGTCACCGTTTCGGAAATCCGTCGCGACGTCGCCCGCCAGCTGGGCATCAACCTGTCGGGCACGGCAACGATCGGCAATGTCTCGCTCGGCTTCAACAGCCAGCAGAACAGCAATCTGACCTCATTTACCGGCACCGGCAATTTCCCCATGGGAAACCTGCAGATCGATGCCACGCTGAAAGCGCTTGAGAACCGCAATGCGGCCCGTCTGCTGGCGCAGCCGACGCTGACCGCAATGTCCGGCAGCAAGGCCGATTTCCTGGTGGGTGGAGAAATCCGCTACCGCATCGGCACCGATCAGGCTACCGGCGCGCCGCTTTATGACTTCAAGGATTACGGTATCAAGCTCAACTTCACCCCGACGGTGAAAAGCAATGGCACGATCGGGCTGATGATGGATACCGAAGTGTCCGAGCCAGTGGCCGGCGATACGCTCGCCACCCGCCGCGCCTCGACCACCGTGGAACTGCCGGCGGGAACGACGCTGGCCATTGGCGGCCTGCTCAGTGAACGCGCCAGCCGCGCCGCCGACCAGATCCCCGGCCTTGCCAATATCCCGATCCTGGGGGCGCTCTTCCGCTCCAACGAATATCGCAGCCAGCAGACCGAACTGGTGATCCTGGTCACCCCCTACATGGTGACGCCGAGCCCGCTCAATTCGATCCCCGTGCCGACCGACACCAAAACCATCAGCAGCGATGCGGAAGCCATATTCCTCGGCCGGCTCGAGCATATGTACGGCGTCGGGGCCACCGGCGAATTCCGCTCGGGCTATTCCGGCTCGGTCGGTTTCGTCCTGGATTGATCGCGGATCAGGAGCAAGTAGTCCAATGAGTTTCCTCACCCCCGACCAGCCCGCCAAGCTCGATGAGCCCGTCGGCGAGATCGTTCACGGCGCCCGGCTCGTGCCGCGCATCACCATCCAGGCCTTTTGCGAAAGCTCGCTGACAGCCCAGCTGGTCGAAAGCGCCATGCATGACCGGCGCATGTCCAAGGTGGCGCTCACCACCCATAATGGCGGCATCGACGGCGCGGTGGAGACCTACAAGTCAAACCCCACGCCCAACCTGATCATCATCGAGACCGTGCTGTCGCCCGAGGACATTCCGGCCTCCCTCGAGCGGCTGGCCGAGGTTTGCGACGCCTCTACGCGTGTCATCGTGCTCGGCCATGTCAATGACGTGCTGCTTTATCGCGAGCTGATCCGCTCAGGCATTTCAGAATATATAGTGCTGCCGGCGACCCCGCACGACATCGTCTCGGCCATTGCAGATCTCTATGTCTCCGAGGGGGCGGCGCCCATCGGACGCACCATAGGCTTCGTATCGGCCAAGGGCGGATCGGGCGGCTCGACCGTGGCGCATAACGTGGCCTGGGCCATCGCCACGGCCCTGCGCCAGGATTGCCTCATCATCGACATGGACCTGCCTTTCGGCACGGCCGGCCTCAATTTCAACCAGGACCCGCCCCATGGCCTGGCCGACGCGGTGCTGGCCAACCAGAAGGTCGACCAGACCATGCTGGACCGGCTGATGAGCAAGGCGGCCAACCATATCAACCTGCTGACGGCTCCGGCCATGCTGGATCGCACCTGGGATTTCGAGGAGCGAGAATTCGAGCAGATCATCGAAATCTGCCAGAAATCCATGCCGGTGATTATCCTCGACATTCCCCATGCCTGGAATGCCTGGACGCGCCAGACCCTGTCGGCGGTGGACGAAGTGGTGATCGTGGCCGAGCCGGACCTGGCCAATCTGCGCAACGCCAAGAACCTGGTGGATGCCATCAAGGCCATGCGACCCGCCGAAAGCGCCACGAGCCTGGTCATCAACAAGCAGGGTCTCCCCCGTCGACCGGAAATCGCCGCCGCCGAATTTGCCAGTTCGGTGGAATGCCGGCTGCTGGGACAGATCGGGTTCGATGCGGCCCTTTTCGGCACGGCGGCCAATAATGGCCAGATGATCGCCGAGGTCTCGGCGAACAACAAGGTCAACGACGTGTACCGGGCCATCGGCATGCAGGTCACCGGGCGGCAGGTCGCGCATGGCAGCGGCAAGGCCGCGGGCCTGCTCAAACTGCCCACCCTGTTCAAAAAGCGCGCCTGACGGCTCGGGAACGGTATCGAGGACGATAGTCATGTTTGGCAAGCGCACCACATTCGGAGGCAATACGCCGGGCGTCAGCGAAGCGCCGCGCCCCATGGCCAGCCCCCCGCCGGTGCCCAGCGCCGTCACCGCCAGTCCGCAGCAGCGGCGCGCCAGTGACAGCGACGCCATGGCCGCACGCATGCGCACCACCGACGAGGTGCTCGACGTGCGGGCGCCCGCCGACGCGCAGCGGGCCAAAGAATATTTCCAGACCAAGTCGGCCATCTTCAATGCCCTGATCGACTCGATCGATCTCAGCCAGCTCGCCACCATGGAGAGCCAGGCGGCGCGCGAGGAAATCCGCGACATCGTCTCGGAAATCATTGCGCTCAAATCCATCGTCATGTCGATTTCCGAGCAGGAAGACCTGCTCGAGGACATCTGCAACGACGTGCTCGGCTACGGCCCGCTCGAGCCGCTTCTGGCCCGGGACGACATCTCCGACATCATGGTGAATGGCAGCCAGCGCTGCTATATCGAAGTGGGCGGCAAGGTCCGGCTCACCAATGTGCGCTTCCGCGACGATGCACACCTGATGAATGTGTGTCAGCGCATCGTCAGCCAGGTCGGCCGCCGCGTCGATGAAGGCTCGCCCATCTGCGACGCGCGCCTGCCCGACGGCTCCCGCGTCAACGTCATCGCCCCGCCGCTGGCCATCGACGGCGCCGCGCTGACCATCCGCAAGTTCAAGAAAGACAAGCTGACCCTCCAGCAGCTGGTCAAATACAACTCCATTTCGCCCGAAGGCGCCGAAGTGCTGCGTATCCTGGGGCGGGTGCGCGCCAATGTGCTGATCTCGGGCGGTACCGGCTCCGGCAAGACCACGCTCCTCAACTGCCTGACCGCCTTCATTGAAAAGGATGAGCGCGTCATCACCTGCGAGGATTCCGCGGAACTGCAATTGCAGCAGCCCCATGTGGTGCGCCTCGAAACCCGCCCGCCCAATCTCGAGGGCGAGGGCGAGATCACCATGCGCGATCTCATCAAGAACTGCCTGCGTATGCGTCCCGAACGCATCATCGTGGGCGAAGTGCGCGGACCCGAAAGCTTCGACCTTCTGCAGGCCATGAATACCGGCCATGACGGCTCGATGGGCACGCTGCACGCCAACAGCCCGCGCGAAGCCCTTTCCCGCCTGGAGTCGATGATCACCATGGGCGGCTATGCGCTGCCCAGCCGCACGATCCGCGAGATGATCGTCTCGTCCATCGACGTGATCGTGCAGGCAGCGCGCCTGCGCGACGGTTCGCGCCGCATTACCCACATCACCGAAGTGCTGGGCATGGAAGGCGACGTCATCGTGACCCAGGACATCTTCGTCTATGACATCTTGGGCGAGGACAGCAATGGCATGCTGATCGGCAAGCATCGCTCCACCGGCATCACCAAGCCGCAATTCAACGAGCGCGCCCGCTATTTCAACGAAGAGGCCAATCTGGTCGAGGCGCTCGAAAAGGCCAATACCGAGCAGCACGAAATCCTGGCGAGGTAGGCTCCATGAACACGATGCTGCTTGCGCTTCTGGCCATGATCACCGTCGGGGCCGCCGGCCTGGCCCTCGTGCCCTCGGCTCTCGGCAACAAGCGTGCCGACCAGCGCCGCAAGGCGTTTCAGGGCGATATCCGGGTCAACCGACGCGAGGCCGACGACAGCCGCGCCCGCGAGAACCGCCGCCGCAACGTTCAGGAAGTGCTCAAGTCCCAGGCGGCAGAGAACACGCGCAAGCGGCTGACCGTGTCGGACATGCTGTTTCAGGCCGGCATGAAGGTGACCCCGGCGGCCTTCATTCGCAACAGCGTCATCTTCGGCGCCATCGTCTTCGTCGTGCTGTTTGTGGTGCAGGTGCCGTTCTATTTCGCCGCGATCTTTGCGGTCGCCGGCGGCTATCTACTGCCGCGCATGTATGTGATGCGCAAGCGGCGGAAATACCAGGACAAGTTCCTCGACGAACTGCCCAACGCCATCGAGGCGATCGTGCGCGGCGTCAAGACCGGCCTGCCGCTCAACGACAGCATGCGCGTCGTGGCCAAGGACACCAAGGAGCCGGTCAAGTCCGAGTTCGGCCGCGTGCTCGACCAGCAGAGCTTCGGCTTCTCCATGACCGATGCGGTGCAGATCCTGCTCGACCGGGTACCGCTGCCGGAAGTCAATTTCTTCGTCGTGGTGATTTCCGTCCAGCAGCAATCGGGCGGCAATCTGTCCGAAGCCCTGGGGAACCTGGCCCGGGTGCTGCGCAACCGCAAGAAGATGAAGGAAAAGGTCAAGGCCATGTCCTCCGAGGCCAAGGCGTCGGCGGGCATTATCGGCTCGCTGCCCATTGTCGTGGCAGTGCTGGTGTCGCTGGTCTCGCCCGCCTATCTCCTGCCCCTGTTCACCACCCCGATCGGCCAGGTGTGCCTGGGCGTCGGTGTGCTCATGCTGGCCACGGGCATCTTCGTGATGAGCCGCATGGTCAAGTTCGAGATCTAAAGGGAGCTGCGATCCATGAATATCGTCGAGCTCCTGACCCGCGGAGACTTCCTCATCGCCGTTCTGGCCGCCATTTCGGCCGCGGCGGTCGTATTCACCTTCGGCACATCCATGATCGGGCGCCAGGAGCTGAAGGGTCGCATCAAGCGCGTGGCGCTCGAGCGCGACAAGATGCGGGCCGAGGAAATGGCCCGGCTGCGTGGCGCATCTCCACAGGATGCCCGCGCCTCGATCCGGCGCGGCACCGAGACCAAGACCTACATGAAGAACGCGGTCGAACGCTTCGACCTCAAGAAGGCCTTCCAGGACGAAAATACCGTCGACCAGCTGTCCATGGCCGGCCTGCGCGGGCAGGGCGCCTTGACGACCTACCTGTTCCAGCGCTTTGCCACGCCCATCGGCATTTTCCTGTTCGCCGCCCTTTATCTGCTGGTTCTGGCTCCCGGGGACCGGCCGGCTTATCTCAACCTGGTCTATGCCATTGGCGCGGGACTGGTGGGTGCTTATCTGCCGGTGCTGCTGCTCAAGAACCGCACGCAGAAACGCCAGCATTCCATCCGCAGGGCCTGGCCCGACTGTCTCGACCTGCTGCTGCTCTGCGTGGAATCGGGCATGTCCATGGAACACGCCTTCAAGCGCGTCGCCAAGGAGATCGGCACCCAAAGCGCCGAGCTTGCCGAAGAGCTGACCCTGACCATGGCCGAACTGTCCTTCCTCGAGGATCGCACCCGCGCCTATGACAATCTGGGACGCCGCACCGGCCTCGACGGCGTCCGGGCGGTGATGACGGCGCTGATCCAGGCCGACCGCTACGGCACGTCCGTCGGCCAGGCGCTGCGGGTTATGGCCGAGGAAGGCCGCGAGGCCCGCATGATGGAGGCGGAGAAAAAGGCCGCCGCGCTGCCGCCCAAGCTGACTGTGCCGCTGATCCTGTTCTTCCTGCCGGTCCTGTTCATCGTCATCCTGTCGCCGGCCATGATCAAAGTCTTCACCGGATCGGTCGCCACAACGATCGGCGGCTGAGCGGACCGGTATCGTCGCACGCAAAAAAATCGCCGGGCGCGCCCGGCGATCCATGTGGACTGGCGAGGCTGCCCTCAGCTCTTGTCGATCAGGTCCCAGCGGTTCTGCTGGGTGAGCAGCGCGCGGATATAGGCCATATTGGCTTCGACCTGAGCAATCGGCAGGTCAGCGGCATAGAACGCGCGGGCTTCGTTGAACCGCCCCTGCAGCCCCACGACCAGAGCCAGGTTCTGCCGGGTCTGCGCCGAGGCGCCGCGCATTTGCAAGGCGCGCCGCAAATGCTGTTCGGCCCGCGCCAGATCATTGGTCATGGCATAGGAGAGGCCCAGATTGGTCTCGATCGAGGCCTGGCCCGGGGCGATGACCGCCGCCTGCGCGTAGATGCGCCGGGCGTGGTCATGCTGGCCCATCTGGTCAAGCGTCGCGCCCTGAACCAGAAGCGCGTTCCAGTCCGGCGCATCGGGCCGGATGACATTGGCGATGACGGTAAGCGACTGATCGAATTTGCCCGAGGCGGTCAGCGCCTTGGCATAGGCGATGGAGATGGCCAGATCGCCCGGATAGGCCAGCATGGCCTGCTCGAGAGCGGCGCTGGCCTGGTCGGGTTGTCCTGCCGCCCGCAGGGCATTGGCATAGGGAATGACGACGGCGCGGTCCTTGGGATTGCGCCGGTAACGCTCGGTGAGATCCGGCAGACTGGCCTGTGCCTGCCCGGCGGAAAGGGCCGCATAGTCCGAGTTGCCCAACTGCCCACGATTGGACGCGCAGGCCGAAAGGGCCAACGCGGCGACGCCCCCCAGAAGCACGGGGCGCAGATACCTGGAAAAGCGGCGATGGTGCGACACGGTGTACTCCCACCGGCAGGCACATGGTCCGACCCTGCCCGATGCTGCGAGCAATAGATCATTAACCCTAACACCGGGTTAAGCGCCCTTGCGCGCCCGATTGCGGCCCAGGCGACACCTCGGTAAAAGCGCAGCAGCAAAAGGAGTTCGCCATGACCAGCCCAGCCCCCACGCCGCTCAAATTTGTCGCTGACGGTGCGCTGGACAGGGCGGGGCTGAGCCAGCAGCAGCAGGCCTGGGCACAGGCGCATGGCTTTGCCGGCCAGAGCGGGCGCCTCTTGGCGCTGCCCGATGCGGACGGCGCCGTTGCCGCCTGGCTCTTCGGCGTCGGGCCCGAGGCAGGGCGCTCGCCCTTCATTGCCGGCCGGGCTGCCGCCGGCCTGCCTGAAGGCTTCTACAAGATGGAAGGGGATGTGGATGACCCGACCCTTGCCACCATCGCCTTCCGCCTCGGGGCCTATCGTTTCGACCGTTACCGTGATGCGCGCCCCGTGCCGCTCGTCGCCTTGACCGATGGCGCCGATGAAGACGAAGTCGATCGCCAGGTCGAAGCGGCGTCCCTCGCGCGCGACCTCATCAACACCCCGGCCAATGACCTCGGTCCCGAGGCCATGGAGAAAGCGGCGCAGGATTTCGCTCGTCGCAACGGCATGGACATCCGCGTCATCGCCGGCGACGACCTGCTCAACGCCAACTTCCCCATGATCCATGCCGTGGGCCGGGCCAGCGCTCAGGCACCGCGACTGATCGACCTCACCTGGGGCGACGAAAGCCATCCCAAGGTGACGCTGGTGGGCAAGGGCGTCACCTTCGATACGGGTGGGCTCGACATCAAGTCGGCCGCCGGCATGCTGCTGATGAAGAAGGATATGGGCGGCGCCGCCAATGTGCTCGGGCTGGCCCACGCGATCGTCTCGTCCGGTCTCAAGGTGCGCCTGCGCGTGCTGCTGCCCGTGGTCGAGAACGCCATTGCCGGCAATGCCTTCCGCCCCGGCGACGTGCTGCGCTCGCGCCTCGGCCTCACCGTGGAAATCGGCAATACCGATGCCGAGGGGCGGCTGATCCTGGCCGATGCGCTGGCGCTCGCCGATGAAGAGGCTCCCGATCTGCTGGTGGACATGGCGACGCTGACCGGCGCTGCCCGCGTGGCGCTGGGTCCCGACCTGCCGCCGGTCTATTGCACCGACGCCGCCATTTCCGGGCAGCTGGCCGATCTCGGTCTTGCCGTGGAAGATCCG
Source organism: Devosia chinhatensis (assembly GCF_000969445.1). Lineage (NCBI taxonomy): Bacteria > Pseudomonadati > Pseudomonadota > Alphaproteobacteria > Hyphomicrobiales > Devosiaceae > Devosia > Devosia chinhatensis. The sequence goes on from NZ_JZEY01000061.1 coordinate 1,303,397, forward strand.
CTCTGGCCCATGCCGCTCTGGGCCAATTACGACAGCCAGCTCGCCTCCAAGGTCGCAGACATCAACAATACCGGCTCGGGCGGCTTTGCCGGTTCGGTGACGGCAGCCCTCTTTCTCAAGCGCTTCGTGCGCCGGGCAGGCATCTGGCTGCACCTCGATATCTTCGGCTGGGCGCCCGAAGCGCGCCCCGGCCGTCCGGTGGGCGCTACCGATCAGGGCATCCGTGCGCTGCATGCGCTTATTCGGGATCGCTACAAGGGCTAGCCGGTCCGCAAGGAATTTCGCCCGGAGCGCAGGCCCCGGGCGAATGAGACGGATCAGTTGGCGGGAGCGGCCTCGGCATTCTCGTCCGGGATCCCTCCGCCGAGCAATTCGGCAGGATTGGGCAAGAGTTCGCGTGGCACGACCTCGTCGACCGCCGTCATCTGTTCCACGGCCGCTTCGGTGGCCGGCCCGTGGCTCTTGGGGAAGAGCAAGGGCGCCATCGCAAACCCGACGACGACAAGGATGATCATGCCCCAGCCGGCCCATTTCTTGTGCTTTTCGATGAATTCGCCGGCGACAGGCCCGAAGAAATAGAACAGCCCGCAGGGGACGAAATAGCGCAGGCCGCGCCCGATAATGCCATAGATCACGAAGGTCCAGATATCGAGGCCGGCCACTCCCGAGGTGATGGTGATGACCTTGTAGGGAATGGGCGACAGCGCGCCGATCAGGATCATCAGCGGGCCGTTTTCATTAAAGCTCTGGCGCAGCGATTCAAAGCCGTTGCCGGCACCGTAGAAATCGATGATCGGACGGCCGATACTGTCGAAGAGGTAGAAGCCGATGGCGTAGCCGGCAAGGCCCCCTGTGACCGACGCAATGGTGCAGATCAGCGCCAGCCGCCAGGCCCGCATCCGGTCCGCGATGATCATCGGGGCCAGCATGATCTCGGGGAAGACCGGTAGGATCATCGCTTCGAGGAAGCACAGCGCCGCCAGGATCGGTTCGGCAAATCGATGCTTGGTGGCGAGCTTCAGGCGATCATAGAAGCTGAGCTTTGCGGGAGCGACGGTTGGATTGGTCATCAAGTCTCGGGGAATAGTCGGTTCGAAGCCTATGCTTGACCGGGTTTGCCCGATCCCGCCAGTGAAATCTGCGTGTCAGTAGCCGCGACCGCGGTCCACGACGTTGACCAGCGGTTTGCCCGCCTCGTGGTCGACGAGGATGCGCGAGAAATAGGCGACCCCGCTGGCCTCGCTGGAAATGGCAGCCACATGGGGTGTGATATAGCAGTTCTCGATGTCCCAGAGCGGGCTGTCCTTTGGAAGAGGCTCGACCTCGAAGACGTCGAGGCTCGCAGCACCCAGTACGCCATCGGCCAGCGCCCTGACGATGTCGGCTTCCTTCTGGTGTCCACCGCGCGCCGCATTGATGATCACCGGCCCGCCTTCAAGCCCGCCCCGACGCAGCTTTGCGAATGTTTCCGCATTGAGGATGCCGGCCGTCTGCGGGGTGAGCGGCAGAAGATTGACCAGGATATCGGTCTTGGCAAGGAAGGTGTCGAATTCCGCGTCTCCGGAAAAGCCGGTCACGCCCTCGATGGGCCGGGGCGTACGGCTCCAGCTGCGCAGCCCGAAACCAAGGGGCCGCAGCCGCTGCACGGCATCCTGGCCGAGCACGCCCATGCCCATGATACCGACATTGGTTTGCTGGGCGGAAGGCGGATAGAACTGGCTCCAGCGATGCGCCTTCTGATCGGCACGGAAGCGGCTGTATTGGCGGTGATGCATGGTGACGTGTGCCACCACGTAATCGCTCATCCGCTGGCTGAGATCGGCGTCCACGAAGCGCACGACCGGCACGTCGGGAAGCCTCGGATGGCGCAGCAGGGCATCGACACCGGCACCGAGCGAGAAGATCGCCGCAAGGTTGGTGAGGCCGTTAAAGGCATCCGGGCCGGGTTTCCACACGAAGATGTAGCGCACGTCCGCAGGATCGAAATCGTCGCCCCGGCGCACCACCGGATAGGGTGCGAGTTTTTCGGCGAAGGCGCGGGCCCAGCTGGCCTCGTCGACATCGGATAGGTGCAGCAACAGCATCTGTGTCCCCTCAAGAAAAAGGCCGCGCTTTCGGCGCGGCCTTGCAATGCCTGGAACGTCCGCGGCTTACTGGCCGGTGGCAGGAGCGGTCGCCGGTGCCGGCTGGGTGCCGGTAGCGGGAGCCGGCTGTGTGCCGGACAGCGGCGCCTGCGGCGTCGTCGACTGCACCGGAGTGCCCTGGATCGGCGATTCGGTCTGAGTGGTCGTGGGCGTGTCCACGGCACCGGCCGGAGCCGTGGTCTCGACCGCTTCGCTGCCGCCCGCCTCGGGCGTGGTCAGCTCGGCCGGGACGGTGTTGTCCGGGCTGGCATTGGGATCGACGCCCTCGACGCCACCTTCTGCTGCCGGCGCTTCCTCGGCCGGAACGGCTTCGGGCTCGGGGAAGGGGACGGGGCTGGACGACAGGGTCTGCAGATAGGCCAGGATATCGGCGCGTTCCTCAGGCGAGCGCACGCCGGCAAAGGCCATCTTCGTGCCCGGTGCGTAGCCGCGTGGATTTTCAAGGAATGCGTCGAGGTTCTCGTAGGACCAGACCTGACCCTCGGCCTGCTGCTGAAGCAGGATATCCGAATAGGCGAAATCGGGCATGTGGGCCTTGGGGCCGCCGACGATGTTGTACAGGTTCGGGCCCTGCTTGTTGGGCTCGCCTTCACCGAAATTATGGCAGGACTGGCACTTGCGGACGGCGGCGACGCCGCGATCGACGCTGGCGCTGGCCAGCAGCACCCCGAGCGGCACGGCCGGCACTTCTTCCACTGGGCCGGAGGCAACCACTTCGGGCTCGGGCAGGTCATAGCCAGGACCACGGCCCTCGATCGGGTGGTAGATGGCTTCGGCGAGGAAGCCGACACCCATCACGAACATCAGCGTGCCGAGGACGGCGCCTAGAATCTTGTTTAGCTCGAACGAATCCATTTGGTCTCTCTGCCGGTCCATCCCCTGCGGACATTTGGCGCTGCCGACCCATATGCCAATGCCCCCAAAGGGAGAATCTGCCTCAACCGGTCGGCCGAGCGCGCGCGGAAGATAGTATCAGAGCCCCCGGGGTGCAACAGGGCAAAGCCGAGGTGCGACACTTCGAGCCGCCCTTGCGGGCAGAAAATCTCTGCGGGGGCAGGATTTGAACCCGAGGATGCCGGTCGCTCAGATTGACTCCTGCCGGTCCAGGCGCGACAACGCGCCGACAAAAGCTCCACGGACCTTTCCCATGACCAAGAAGATTGCCTTCCAGGGCGAACCCGGCGCCTTCAGCCATGCTGCGGCAGCCAATGTCTTTCCCGGCGAGGAATTCGTGGGCTGCGTCACCTTCGAGGAGACGCTGGCCGCCGTGCAATCCGGCCGCGCCGACTTCGCCGTGGTTCCGGTGGAAAACTCTCTTTACGGTCGCATTACCGACATTCACCACCTGCTTCCCGAAAGCGGCCTCTACATCATCGGGGAGACCTATCTGCGCGTGGAAATGACCCTGTTGGGCGTCCCCGGGGCGACCTTTGAGGACATCAAGGCGGTGCAGTCGCTTTCGGTGGCCCTGGGACAATGCCGGCGATTCATCGCCGATAACGGCCTCCGCACCATCAATGCGGTCGACACTGCCGGCTCGGCCCGTGAAGTCGCCCAGAAGGGCGAGAAATCCGTAGCGGCCATCGCCTCGCGCTTCGCGGGAGAGATCTATGGTCTTACGGTTCTGGCCGAGAATATCGAGGATGCCGACCACAACACCACCCGTTTCCTCGTGCTGTCGCCAACCGAAAAGAACGCGGCCCAGCACGACGGCAAGCTCAAGACCACGTTCGTCTTCCGGGTCCGCAACGTGCCGGCTGCGCTCTACAAGGCCATGGGCGGCTTTGCTACCAATGGCGTCAACATGACCAAGCTCGAGAGCTACATGGTCGGCGGCGCCTTTACCGCCACCCAGTTCTACGCCGATATCGAGGGGCATCCCGACGATATCAGCGTGCAGCACGCCTTCGAGGAACTCGGCTTTTTCACCGACCATTTCCGCATTCTGGGCGTCTATCCGGCTGCCGATCACCGCGCCTAAAGCCAGGCGATAGTGAGGGCTCCGTCGCCCGCCCCGCTGTGCCAGATCGACATACCCTCGATGTCGGTGCCAAAGGTCATGACCAGGGTGCGCCCGCCCGCCTTTCGGCGCAGGCAAAGCCCCCGGCTCCGGTCGATCTCGGCGCTGGCATTGGTGAAGAAGTCCGGCTCGTCCCGCCGGAGAGCCAGCAGAATACGCGTCAACGCGGCCTTCTGTCCGGCAAAGCCATCGGTTTCGGACAGCCCGGCCAGCGCCTGCCAGTCGACGGGGCGGCGATTGTCCGGATCGGTCAGGGCGAAAAAGGCCCCTTCGCCGCCACGATAGATGTCGGGAAAGCCCGGCAGCAGGCATTTGAGCGCCAGCTGGGCCAGCGACAGGGCTTCGCCGGTCTCGATGATGCGGTCGAGGTCTTGCGGGGCATTTTTGCGCCAATGGGCAGAAAGGGCATCGGAAAAGGCATCTGCCGCCGCTTCTGTCTCGGAGTGTGGCCGCGTCCAGAAACTGTCGATCTTGGCTTCCCGCATCGCCTTGCGATTATGCTCGCGCAATCGCTCTTCGAGCTCTCCCGGCGCTTCGCCCCAGAGCGCCAGCACCGACTGAACGATATACCAGCGCCAGCGCGGCGACAGAGCTGCGGGCGCCAACCTGTCCGCATTGCGCACCAGGCGATTGAAGGCTTCGGGCTGATGGCTGATGGCGACGAGCCGCATGCGGCTGTCCTCGGATCGCTTGGTGTCATGCGTCGATGTCAGAGTCATTTCGCTGGTCCGCCGCCCTGCGAGGAAGGCGTTGGCTTCATCGTCTTGAATGGTGGCCTCATCCGGCTCAGCGCCTACTTCATTGGCCGCCAGATAGCGCGTCCAGCGGAAACCGGCCGTATCTTCCTGGGCCTTGGCGAGAAGCGCACCAGACACCTGCTGGAGGCGGGTGGCGAGCTTTTGATCCGCCTGGGTTCGCGGCGTCACCAGATGCTCAGCCAGCCGCTCGAGGATGCGGGTCGAGCGCAAGCCGCCTCCTGTCTGATCAACGACAGCTTCGATCAGCTGACGATCGGCGGCTGATGCGCCGCTGGCGTCGATATAGGTGCGATATTGGCGCATGCCCGAAAGAAGCCCGGTAATCGCCTCGCGCAGCCCCTCGGGTCCGGCTTCGACGGCGGGATCATCGGCGAGTGCGGCAGCGGCGAGGCCGACGAGCTGGTGCAGTTCGGCCGCCAGCTCGTTGTGCATTATGTCGCGCTTGGCAATGGCCAGCGCTTCGGAGAAGGGCTTGCTGATGCCGGTATAGTCGCGCCAATGAGCGTCGAGCGTCTCCATGCCATCGACGTCTGTAAGAAGTTGCGCGATGAGGCGCGCCGCTTCATAACCGGTGGTCCCGATCGTTTTCCATTCCGGGTCCAGGTTTTCACGTCCGACCAGGATCTTTTCCACCCAGATCGGGATGTCCGGCACGACAGCGGCCAGCCGTTCGAGATAGGCCTTGGGATCGGCCAGCCCATCGATATGGTCGACACGCAGCCCGTCGACGAGGCCGGACCGCACCAGATCGACGATGAGTGCGTGGGTGGCGGTGAACACCGAGGGGTCCTCGACCCGCATGCCAATCAGGGCCGTGACATTGAAGAAGCGGCGATGCGTGATGCCGTCGCGCTCCAGCTCCCAGTGATGGAGCCGCCAGTGCTGTTGCGCATGCAATGCAAGAAGGTCGTCCCGGCCATTTGCCTGCTGCGGCCCCTCTGCTGCCAGCGGCACCTTGACCCCCTCAAAGACCCAGAAGCCGTCGCTGGCGCTGAAATCGCCGCGGTCCAGCATGATCCCGATGGGTTCGGGCAGAAGCGGCAGGACCAGGGGCCCGGCGCGCCAGTCAATATCGAAATAAGGGGCGAAGCGACTATGCTCGCCATGGCGAAGGACGTCGCACAGCCAGTCATTCTCGAGCACGAAGGCGGTATGATTGGGCACGATGTCCAGGATGATGCCGAGGTTTCTGGCATGCGCAGCCTCAGCCAGGCGCTCGAAGCCCTCC